>NZ_JACSUE010000016.1:0-137495 GCF_014384845.1 Caballeronia sp. EK | reverse complement strand
ATACGAGCTCGAGGCTCAGTCAACTGTCCGGGTTCAAAGCGGTAAGAAGAAGCGGCGCCACCAGCTTTCTTTCGGGCTGCGAGCCCATGTAACACAAACGGGCTACCGCTTCGGGTGAGCGGAGGAGATCAGTTTCCGCCCACCTGGAATCAATATACAAGTAACCAAAGAAAGCAGCTCGCTGAAGCCCGCGGTCACACGCACGTTGGCCATGCTTGCCAGCCCGCGGTGGCCCTCGCCTAAGTGTCGCCCCCAAAGGCCCAACCGGGCTTGGCTCGCGCACGGACTGCAGCTCCAGATGTTTAAGCGCGCTGGTTCAGCACCAGATAGCTTCGGCACAGCGCTACGCGCTGCCGTCGGGGATGCGAGGGAAACCGTCGGTTTACGTATGCAGTGCATTGAGATGGCGGCGTCAGCAAGAAAGCACGCGCACACCCGATTGACCCGTCGGCCGCGAAGCGGGCCGGAGCCGTTTGGTGCTGAACCAGTCTGTTCTGTGGTGCGATGTTTCAGACCGTGCGCGGTCCAAGCCCTTATCTGCTTGTGAGGGCACTCGCTACTGCCGGGCCATTAGGCCAATCGCCTGTGCCGCGGCCGGCGTGAAGTGCTTAGGCTGGGGAAAGCTGTTTCTTTGGTTACTTTCTTTGCAGCAGCAAAGAAAGTGACTGCCGCCCCGCACAGGGGCAGTGCCAATAAACCGACACGAACACAGGCCATCCCTAGAAGCCCAAGCAAACGAAAAACCCCTAACGCCCAGTCTTCTTAAACCGCCCCATGCCCGCATAATTCGGCAACTGATCAATGGTCTTGCCGACCGCCTTAGCATAAAGCGGCATCATATCCGACATGCGTTTGAGCAGATCCTGCCTGCGATCCGGCCCATACGGATGCAGCCAGATGAATCCGACATCCGCGCGCCGCGTTCCCGAATCGATCTTGTTCCACAACGTGACGGCCGCGCGCGGATCGTAGCCCGCGCGCGAGGCGATCTCGCTGCCGATTACATCGGCTTCGGTTTCATCGGCGGGGGAATAGCGCATGGTCAGCAACTCATCGCCGATATCGGACTGTTGCGACGCATAGTTCGAAAAGCCGAACAACTGCGGCGGCGCGCCCGCCGAGAGCTGCGCCGCCTGCTGCCGGCCGAGCCGCTCGCGCGCATGCTCGCGCAACGCGTGTGCGATCTCGTGGCCGATCATCATGCCGATCTCGTTATCGTTCAGATGCAGCTTCTCGATGAGACCGCTATACACGACGATCTTCCCGCCCGGCAGACACACCATGCGCTCCTCGGGCGACTTGATGACATTGATCTCCCACTTCCAGTTCTTCGCGCGATCGTTCCACTTGAGCGCGAACGGAATCTCGTGATTCGCGATATCACGCACGCGCTTCACGAGCGGGTTGCTATCCGGAAGCAATGTCTTCGCGCGCTCAGCATCGAGAATGACCTGCGCGTATTCCTCGGCGGACTGCGCTTCGAGCGTCGCCGGCGGAATCAGATTGCGAAACAGCGCCGTATTGCCGAAGCGGATCTGGTTGTTCGGTGCGGAGTACGGCGGCGGCGTCTTCTGTTCGTCCTGAGCATGCACGGACAAGGGCGCGAGCGACGCCCATGTCAACGCGCAAACCAAGGCGCGAAACTTGAAAGAAACCGTCATCGTTGAGTTCTCCAGGGCGCGATCTTGGGCAACAGTAACATGCCCGGAATGGACAGCACGACGCAGATCATGAAGTACGGAAACCATCCCGTTTCGTTCACGATATAGCCGCTGCCCGCCGCGGCGAACGTGCGCGGCACCGCCGCGAGGCTCGTGAAGAGCGCGAACTGCGTCGCGGTGTAGCGCGGGTCCGTCGTGCTCGCGATGTACGCGGTGAAGGTGGCGAGCGTGAGACCCGTCGCGAAGGTTTCGAAGCCGTACAGCACGGCGAGCGCCGCCGGCGATGGCCCGATCTTCGCGAGCCACGCAAAGCCCAGCGTCGCGATGATCTGCAGCACGCCGAAGATCCATAGCCCGCGCGCGATGCCGATCTTCACCAGCGCGATCCCGCCGAGCAACCCGCCCGCGATGCTCGCCCAGAACGCGACCGCCTTCGCAATCACGCCGATCTGCGCGAGCGAGAAACCGACGTCGATAAAGAACTTCGTGGCGAGCGCGGTCGCCATCGTGTCGCCGAGCTTGTAGAGGAAGATGAAGCTGAGCACGAGCAGCGCCGCGCGCCAGCCATCGCGTGTGACGAACTCGTGAAACGGCTCGACGATCGCCTCGCGCAGATTCTTCGGCGGCGCGCCGTGAATCTCCGGCTCCTTGACGACGAGCGTCATGATGAGACCCGGCAGCATGAACGCAGCGGTGATCAGAAACACGGTCTTCCACGGCAGGACGGTCGCGAGAATCAGGGACAGCGAGCCGGGCACGAGGCCCGCGACCTTGTACGCATTGACGTGAACCGCATTGCCGAGTCCTTGCTCCGTATCGGCGAGCAGTTCGCGGCGATACGCATCGATGACGATATCCTGACTCGCGCTGAAGAACGCGACGAGCGCGGCCACCGCCGCGACGGCCCACAGATTCCGTTCAGGCGAGAAGAACCCGAACGAGCCGATCGCCACCATCACGAGCACTTGCGTGACGAACATCCAGCCGCGCCGTCGGCCGGGACTCCAGCCCGGAAAGCGCGGAATGTAACGGTCCATCAGCGGCGACCAGACGAACTTCCACGTGTACGGCAACCCGATCAGCGCGAAGAGGCCAATTTCCTTGACGTTGATGTGCGCGGTCGTCAGCCACGCCTGCAGCAGGCTGTAGAGCGTGAAGAGCGGCAATCCGGACGTGAAGCCGAGAAAGACGCAAATGAGGATGCGCTTGTTGAGAAACGCGCGCCATCCGGGATGTTCTTCGTGAGCAGTTAGAGCGGGCGCCTCGTGTGGCGTATCGGGCATGTCGTATAACGGGCAGTTGTCGATGCGCGAGCGCGCCGGTCATCGTTACCGGCGCTTCACGCGATAGACCGCAAGACTACCACGCCAGTTTGCGCCCCAACGGACCGGCTGGCCGTCGTGCAACACCACGCGGTCCAGAATCTCGAGGCCCACCTCCGGTGCGAGCGCCTCGAAATCCTTGATCGTGAGCACGCGCACGTTCGGCGTGTTGTGCCATTGATAAGGCAGCGATTTCGACACGGGCATGCGCCCCTGAATCACAGACAGCCGATGTTGCCAGTATCCGAAATTCGGAAACGACACGATGCATTGGCGCCCGACGCGCACCGTCTCGCGCAGGATCGCGGCCGTTTGATGAATCGTCTGCAGCGTTTGCGACAGCACCGCGAAATCGAAGCTGTCGTCTTCGAAGAGGCGCAAGCCGTCTTCGAGATTTTGCTGGATCACGTTCACGCCTTTTTGCGCGCACGCGAGCACGCCGGCATCGTTGATTTCGATGCCGTAGCCCTTCACTTCGAGTTCTTCGCCGAGCAGCGAAAGCAGCGAGCCGTCGCCGCAGCCGAGATCGAGCACCGTCGAGCGCGGTTCGACCCAGCGGGCGATCGCCCGAAAGTCCGAGCGCAGCGCGAGCGAATCGAGAGTGTGCTGGTTCATGCGCCGATCTCCGTGGCAATGCGTTCGTAATAGGCGCGCATGAGATTGTGATAGCGCGCGTCGTCGAGCAGGAAGGCGTCGTGGCCGTGCGGCGCATCGATTTCCGCGTAGCTCACCGTGCGCTTGTTGTCGAGCAGCGCCTTCACGATTTCGCGCGAGCGCGCGGGCGCGAAACGCCAGTCCGTCGTGAAGCTGGTGATCAGATATTTCGCGCTGGTATTGGCGAGCGCTTTGGTGAGATCGCCGTCGAATGCTTTGGCGGGATCGAAATAATCGAGCGCGCGCGTGATGAGCAGATACGTGTTCGCATCGAAGTATTCGGCGAACTTGTCGGCCTGATAGCGCAGATACGACTCCACTTCGAACTCGACATCGAAGTTGAAGTTGTACGCATCGAGCGCGCCCTCGGCACGGCGTAGCGCGCGGCCGAATTTCACGGCCATGTCGTCGTCCGACAGATACGTGATGTGGCCGATCATCCGCGCGACGCGCAAACCGCGGCGCGGCTTCACGCCGTGCGCGTAGTAATCGCCGCCGTGGAAATCCGGATCGGAGAGAATCGCGGAGCGCGCGGTTTCGTTGAACGCGATGTTCTGCGCGGAAAGCTTCGGCGTCGATGCCACGACGATGCAATGCGCGAGCCGCTCCGGATACATCATGCTCCACGCGAGCGCCTGCATGCCGCCGAGGCTGCCGCCCATCACGGCCGCGAAGCGCTCGATGCCGAAGCGGTCCGCGAGACGCGCCTGCGCGTTCACCCAGTCTTCGACCGTGACGACCGGAAAGCTCGCGCCGTACGGCCTGGACGTCGCGCCGTCGATGCTCATCGGTCCGGTCGAGCCGAAGCACGAGCCGAGATTGTTCACGCCGATCACGAAGAAGCGGTTGGTGTCGAGCGGCTTGCCGGGACCGACCATGTTGTCCCACCAGCCGACGTCCTTCGGGTTATCCGCGTGAATGCCCGCGACATGATGCGACGCGTTCAGCGCGTGGCACACGAGCACGGCATTCGAGCGCGCGGCGTTGAGCTCGCCGTACGTTTCGACGACGAGCTCGTAGTCGCCGAGCAGCGAGCCGTTCTGCATCTTGAGCGGCTCGGTGAAGCGCAGTGTTTGGGGAGTGACGATGCCGATCGATTCCATCCATTCCGCCTTTGACCAAGCGGCTAAACGGGTGTCGGCGATGCGCGGAAAGACATTGATGGCGCGGCTGACGACCTCTTTAGCCGCATTTATAGTGAACGCCCGTGAATCATCACTGAGGTTCGCGCGCCCGCAATCGAGTCAGCAAATCGGCGCGTCGTTGATGTTCGAGAAAATCTCGTTAGCGATGAAGTATAGCGGAAAACGTAATTAAGCCGCCATTTGCACGGTCTTGGATGCGGCCCGCTTTTACGTCTATATTGTCAAATCGTCTCGTCTTGCCAGGGAACGGAAATGAAACCGAGCCGGGTCAGACCGCTGAGTCATCTGAAGAGCCGTGCGGCCGAGATGATCCGCAATATCGTCGAGAGCCGCGAGCCGATGCTCATCACGCAGAACGGCGAGGGCAGGGTGGTCGTGCAGGACGCGCAGTCGTACGAAGATCTGCATCAGACGCTCGCCTTGCTGAAGATTCTGGCGATGAGACAGAAGATCATCGAGGCCGGCCAGTGCATGAGCGCGGCCGATCTGTTCGCCGAGATCGAGCGCCTGGACCACGAAGAAGGCGTCGAATGAAGATCGTCTTTCTCGATCCCGTGCGCCAGGATTTGCACGACTTCCGGCGCTACGTCATCAACAAGTTCGGCGGCACCGCGTGGGCCGCGACGCGCAACAAGTTCGCCGATACGATCGCCGAGATCGAAGCCGCGCCGCGCAATGGCTCGACGCCGCCGGAACTCATCGACTTCCGCATGTCGGGCTACTACGAAGTCGCGAGCGGCACGAACCGCATCATCTATAAGGTCGATGGCGACACCATCTACGTGCATCTCGTCGTCGATGCGCGCTCGGACCTCGAAGACATTCTCGCGCGGCGGCTATTTCGAATGTAGGCGCCGCCCATGCGATGACGTCAGCGCGCGGAGCGACCGCACCGTGCGATCCACGTAATGCGGCCTGCCGATGCCCGGCATGCGCACCGACATTCCGCCGCTCGACGTCTTCGCAACCGGCAGATGCCCGACGATCCACACCGTGCGAATCCCCAGCCGCCGATAGCTTTTCAGATGACCGCGCGTGTCCTCGACGAGAATCGCGTCTTCGAGACGAACGTGCGCGCGACGCATCGCACGGCGAAGCATCGGCGCGTCGGGTTTCGCGCGCCAGTGAGCGCCCTCGCGCATGTCCTCGATCGCGATCACGCGTTCGAACAGCTTCGCGATGCCAAGTTCGGCGAGCACCGTGCGCGCGTAGAGCGTCGGCGCGTTGGTGAGCACGATCTTGCGGCCGGGCAGCGCGCGCAATATCCGCGTGAGACCGCGTTCGGCGCGCAGCATCGACGGCAGATCGGCGAAGGTGTGAACCTCGCGCAGGAAGTCGGCTGGATCGACGCCGTGATGCCGGACGAGCCCGAGCAGCGTCGCGCCGTAACGCACCGTGTAGCCGACGCGCAGCCGGTTCGCTTCGTCGATATCGACGTTCAGGCGATCCATGATGTATTGCGTCATCCCGCGATTGATCGCCGGGAAAACCGCGTGCGACGCGTGATGCAGCGTGTTGTCGAGATCGAAGAGCCAGACGGGGCCGCGCGTTTTCACGCGGCGTCGGCGGGACGGGCGATGCGGACTCATATCAGCGTTGCACCAAAAGAAACGCCCGCGCATCGGCGGGCGTGAGAAGCGAAAAAATGACGTTCAATGCGAGCGGATCATCGTGCCGAACGGCTGCTCGGTCAGGATTTCAAGCAGCACCGAATGCTCGATGCGGCCATCGATGATGTGCACCGAGCGCACGCCGCTCTTCGCTGCATCGAGCGCGGAGGAAATCTTCGGCAGCATGCCGCCTGAGATGGTGCCGTCCGCGAAGAGGGCGTCGATCTCGCGCGCGGAAAGATCGGTCAGCAGATTGCCTTCCTTGTCCATCACGCCGGGGATGTTCGTCATCATGACGAGCTTTTCCGCATTCAGCACGACGGCGAGCTTGCCCGCGACGAGATCCGCGTTGATGTTGTACGAGAGGCCGTCCTCGCCGAAACCGATGGGCGAAATGACCGGAATGAACGCGTCGTCCTGCAGCGCCTTCACGACGGCCGGGTTGATCGACTCGACTTCGCCGACCTGTCCGATGTCGATGAACTGGCCCGGATTGTCGCGGTCCGGCATCAGCAGCTTGCGCGCGTGAATCAGGCCGCCGTCCTTGCCCGTCAGACCGACCGCCTGGCCGCCGAAGTGATTGATCAGCGTGACGATGTCCTGCTGCACCTCGCCGCCGAGCACCCATTCGACGACTTCCATGGTTTCTTCGTCGGTGACGCGCATGCCCTGGATGAAGGTGCCTTGCTTGCCGATCTTTTTCAGCGCCTGATCGATCTGCGGGCCGCCGCCGTGCACGATCACCGGATTGATGCCGACGAGCTTCAGCAAGATGACGTCGCGCGCGAAGCCTTGCTTCAGGCGCTCTTCGGTCATGGCATTGCCGCCGTATTTGATCACGACCGTCTTGCCGTGATATTGACGGATATAAGGCAGCGCCTCGGCCAGAATTTCAGCCTTCAGGGTAGGCGCGATTTGCGTGAGGTCGGGTTGCTCGGACATGGCGGCAAATGGGGCGAGGAGCGTTTAAACACGCCGAATTGTACAGGACCGACGCATCGCGGCAGGACGAATTGCCGCGGCGGCGCGACGTTTTCCGGCGAGCGGGCCGACATGCGATCATCGTTCGGACGGATTGATGACAAGATGATGAACGCATCCTCTGAAACGAACGAAAGGGAAGCGCCGGGCTCGCTGGTTTGCGTGCGCTGCGGCGCATCGTTTCGCTGCGGCATGCTCGCGGGCGATGCGGCCTGCTGGTGCGCGGCGCTTCCCGCGTTGCCGCTCGACCGTCTGCGGCCCGACGTGAGTTGCCTGTGTCCGGCGTGTCTCGCGGCGGAAATCGGGCGCGGGGCCGCGCTCGATTAGCAGACCACGCGACCCGGGGTGCGACAAATCGTGCCAGATGCGGCTCGAAGCCCGATGCAAGCGGGATAATGTCGCGGGAAGCGTAACCACGCCGTCAAGCACTCAACGAGATGCATCGCATAACCAATACCGGTCGGGTCAATCTCGGTCACCTCTTCTGGCTTCGCTCGCTCGCGATCATCGGCCAGTTGACGACCATCGCCGTCGTGCAGATTTTCTTCGGCGCGAAGCTCCCGCTGCCCGCGATGCTGCTCGTCATCGCGCTGGAGATGATGTTCAACGGCCTCACGTGGCTGCGCGTCGCGCGGGCGCGGCCGGAGACGAATCTCGAACTGTTCGGCCAGATGTGGGTCGATCTCGGCGCGCTCTCGGCGCTCCTGTTCCTCTCCGGCGGCGCGACCAATCCGTTCGTCACGCTTTATCTGCCGTCGCTCGCGATCGCCGCCGCCGTGCTGCCCTGGACGATGATGGCCTGCCTCGCGCTCTTCGCGGTCGCCTGCTATGCGCTCCTCAGCTACAACTACGTGCCGCTCAATATCGAAAATCCGGCCAATCTCTTCGATTATTTCCGCACGGGTCTGTGGGTCAACTTCATGGTGAGCGTGGGGCTGATCGGCTGGTTCGTCGCGCGCATGTCGCGAGCGCTGCGCGCGCGTGACGCCGCGCTCGCGGAAGCCCAGCAACGTCATCTTCGCGATGAGCGCGCGGTCGCGCTCGGCGTGCAGGCGGCGACCGTCGCGCACGAAATGGGCACGCCGCTTTCGACCATCGCGATGCTCTCCGAGGAATTGCGCGACTCCGCCGCGCACGACAAGAACCTCGCGCCCTACGCCGCGGACTTCGAACTGCTCGAGCAGCAGATGGCGCTCTGCACGTCCGCGCTCGCACGCCTGCGCAGCCGCGCGACGGGTCCGTCGAGCCGACAGGGAATCGACGAATGGCTGTCGAGCTTCATCGAGCAATGGCGTTTGCGGCATCCGCAGGTGAAATTCGCGCAGATCGACGGGACACCCGAAGATGCGTCGATCGACGATGCGGTGGCCGTCGGCCAGATCCTCACGATCCTGCTCGACAACGCCGCGCGTGCGAGCAGCGAATCGGTGACGCTGCAGGCGTCGGCCGAGACCATCGACGAAATGGACTACGTGCGCTTCGACGTGTGCGATCGCGGCCCGGGCATTCCGCCCGCGCTGCGCGCAACGCTGGGCGCGGGCCCGGTCGACAGCACCCAGGGCGGGCACGGCGTCGGGCTATATCTGGCGTTCGCGGCGGCGGCGCGGTTGTCCGGATCGATCGAACTGATCGACGGCAAGCCGCGCGGCACCTGCGCGGTGTTGCGCCTGCCGAACCGCGGCGCGGTCGCGGCGCTGGCGGCAAGAACTGAACGAAGCGGCGCGGCCTGAACTCGAACCCAGGCGCGCCCGATCGGCATTACGGAGAAAAACCATGAGCGATACCAACTTCCTGATCATCGACGACGACGAAGTCTTTTCCGGCATTCTCGCCCGCGGCCTCACGCGACGCGGCTTCACGCCACATCAGGCCCACGACGCCGACGAAGCGCTGAAGCTCGCCAACCAGCACAAGTTCGGGCAAATCACGGTCGATCTTCATCTGGGCAACGATTCCGGGCTGCGGCTCGTCGCGCCGCTGCGTGACCTGCAACCGGATGCGCGCATTCTGGTGCTGACCGGCTACGCGAGCATCGCGACGGCCGTGCAGGCGGTGAAGGACGGCGCGGACAACTACCTCGCGAAGCCGGCGAACGTCGAGTCGATTCTCTCCGCGCTCCACGAGCAGGCGAGCGAGCAGACGGCGGAGGAAGCGATCGAGAACCCGACGCTGCTCTCAGTCGCGCGGCTCGAATGGGAGCACATTCAGCGCGCGCTCGCCGAGAACAACGGCAATATTTCGGCGACGGCGCGCGCGCTCAACATGCATCGGCGCACGTTGCAGCGCAAGCTGGCGAAAAAGCCGGTGCGGCAGTAAAGCGAGACGACGCCCGGGCGACACTCGGTCGGGCGGCAATTCGATATTGACGGGGAATTGTTTTGGTCGACGCGCTCGGAATACATCGACGATAAAAAACGAGCGCCCAAAAAAAGAACCGCCCAAGCCGGGTGCCAAGGGCGGTAATCGGAGAGTTGCAACAATATGCGCGTACATGGAACACGCATGTAGAAAGCATACGTTGCACGGGTGTACGCCCGAATCAGAAAACTCCCAATTAAGCGTCTGCTTAGTTTCTCTGCCGATGGGCAACAATTGGCAGATTTCTTTCGACGCCGCTTTCGCGGGTCTTTCGTCGATATTTCGACGCTCATCCTCACGCCGTTATCTCCTTCATACGCGCTCAAGAAAAACGAAACGAGCGCCGTAAAGCCACTCTGTGCGCAAACCGGAGTTTGCGCCGCGCCGTCCGCGGGCGTCGTCCGCGGGGCGTGACAGAGGAGACATCGATGAAATGGTTTGACCGCCTGTCCGTGCTCAGCAAGCTGTTGCTGTCTTTCGCGGTCGTGATCCTGTTCTGCGCGTGCGTGGGCGTCACCGGCGTGATTTCGCTCGCGAAGATGAACGGCCTGATCGAGG
Source organism: Caballeronia sp. EK (assembly GCF_014384845.1). Classification (NCBI taxonomy): domain Bacteria; kingdom Pseudomonadati; phylum Pseudomonadota; class Betaproteobacteria; order Burkholderiales; family Burkholderiaceae; genus Caballeronia; species Caballeronia sp. EK. Next base: position 127,206 of record NZ_JACSUE010000016.1, on the reverse strand, counting down.
AAATCGGCCAACGTCATATGGACGGCCTCTATTGGGTCGAGGAAGTCAACAAGCACAAGCTCAACACGGATCTCGCCGCCGCCAACCTCACGTTCGCCGACGACACCGGCAAGGCAAAGCTGAAAGAAGGCATGTCGGCGTCGCTTGACAGCATGCACCGCGCGTTCGAGCTCATGCGCCCGACGATGCACTCCGCCGAAGGCATCGCGCTCTACGACACGGCGAGCAAGTCCGTCGCCGCTTGGGAAGACATCGTGCTGATGCAGATGGGCAAGAAGCCGATGCCGATAGACGTCGATCAGATGGGCCTCATCGCGCGCGCGATCGCCGCGAGCGAAAAGGCGCGCGATTCGCTGGAGCGCCTCGCCGACTTCAAGAGGAAGCGTGCAACCGACGCACGCCGCGACGCGGCATCGGAATACGAAACGATGCGCATCGTCATGCTCGCGCTCGTGTTCGGCGCGATGGTCGCGGGCGCGCTGCTCGCGGTTTTGATCGGACGGCGTCTCTCCGCGCAGCTCGGCGGCGAGCCGGCGTACGCGGCGGACATCGCCGACCGCATCGCGCGCGGCGACCTGTCGACGCGCGTCGACACGCGCCCCGGCGACGAGCGCAGCATGCTCGCGAGCCTCGGCAACATGAGCACGAAGCTCGCGGATATCGTCGGCGGGATTCGTCATTCGAGCGAGTCGATTCTGTTCGCATCGCGTGAAATCGCCCAGGGCAACACCGATCTGTCGCAGCGCACCGAAGAACAGGCGGCGTCGCTGGAGGAAACCGCGTCGAGCATGGAGCAGCTCACGCAGACCGTGAAACAGAACGCGAGCAATGCGGACGAGGCGAGCGGCCTCGCGCGCGGCGCGTCGGACGTGTCGGCGCGTGGCAGCGAACTCGTGGGTGAAGTCGTGGATAACATGCGCGAACTGGCGTCCGGCTCCAAGCGTATGACGGACATCATCGCCGTGATCGAGGGCATCGCCTTCCAGACCAATATCCTCGCGCTGAACGCCGCCGTGGAAGCGGCGCGCGCCGGCGAGGAAGGGCGCGGCTTCGCGGTGGTCGCGGGCGAAGTGCGCTCGCTCGCGCAGCGCAGCGCGATGTCGGCGAAGGAAATCAAGGAACTGATCGAGGCATCGACGGCGCGCGTGGACAGCGGCGCGGCGCTGGCCGAGCGCGCCGGCGCGACGATGGCCGAAGTCACGCACGCGGTCCAGCGCGTGACGGACATCATGGCGCAGATTTCATCGGCGTCGCACGAGCAGAGCGCGGGCATCGAGCAGGTGAACCGGGCCGTCGCGCAGATGGACGAGGTGACGCAGCAGAACGCGGCGCTCGTCGAGCAGGCCGCCGCCGCCGCGGGCGCGATGGCCGATCAGGCGGAGCAACTGAAGAGCGCGGTCGCGGTTTTCGAACTGGGACGCGGCGTCTGAGGCGGAGGGCGGGCGTGACACGTCGCGGGCATGCGACGGCCAAACGGTCGTAATATCGGCTCGCTTGCCACCCGAGAGCACGCTCCGTACACTCGCGCCTGATTTTTCAGATCAAGCGCGCCGCACGGACGGCGCCTCACCGCCGAGAAGGAGCCCCGCCGATGTCCGATTCCTATTTCCCGCGCTGGCCAGTCCAGACGGATGCTCAGGAGGGGCGCATCGTCGCGCCCGACGAGCGCCTCGCCTGGCCGCAGATGATCGCGATGGGCATTCAGCACGTCGTCGCGATGTTCGGCTCGACCGTACTCGCGCCGCTCCTGATGGGCTTCGATCCCAATCTGTGCATCTTCATGTCGGGCATCGGCACGCTGCTGTTCTTCGTGCTGGTCGGCGGCCGCGTGCCGAGCTATCTCGGTTCGAGCTTCGCGTTCATCGGCCTCGTGATCGCCGTGACGGGCTACGGCGGTCATGGCCCGAACATGAACATTCCGGTCGCGCTGGGCGGGATCATCGCGTGCGGCGTGGCTTACACAATCATCGGCCTAATCGTCGCGGCGGTCGGCACGAAGTGGATCGAAGCGCTGATGCCGCCGGTCGTCACCGGCGCGATCGTCTGCGTGATCGGGCTGAATCTCGCGCCGATCGCGGTGAAAGCCGTGATGGGCAGCAGCTTCGAATCGTGGATGGCGCTCGTCACCGTGCTGTGCGTGGGCGGCGTCGCGGTGTTCGCGCGCGGCATGGCGCAGCGCCTCCTGATTCTGATCGGCCTCGCGATCGCGTACGTCATCTATGCCGTGCTGACCAACGGCATGGGCATGGGCAAGCCGATCGATTTTTCGATCGTCGCGAACGCCGCGTGGTTCGGCATGCCGCACTTCACCGCGCCCGTGTTCGAAGCCCCGGCGATGACGCTGATCGCGCCGGTCGCGATCATTCTGGTGGCGGAGAATCTCGGGCACATCAAGGCCGTCGGCGCGATGACGGGCAAGAGCCTCGACAAGTACATCGGCCGCGCGTTCGTCGGCGACGGGCTGGCGACGATCGTCTCCGGTTTCGCCGGCGGCACCGGCGTGACGACGTACGCGGAGAATATCGGCGTGATGGCCGTCACGAAGATCTATTCGACGCTCGTGTTCGTGATCGCGGCGCTGTTCGCGATCGTGCTCGGGTTCTCGCCGAAGTTCGGCGCGGTGATCCAGACGATTCCGGGCCCGGTTCTGGGCGGCGTTTCCATCGTCGTGTTCGGCCTGATCGCGGTGACCGGCGCGCGCATCTGGGTCGTCAACAAGGTGAATTTCTCGGATAACCGCAATCTGATTGTCGCGGCCGTCACGCTCGTACTCGGCACCGGCGATTTCACGCTGAAGCTCGGCGGGTTCGCGCTCGGCGGCATCGGGACGGCTACGTTCGGGGCGATCATTTTTTATGCGCTGTTGCGACGGCGCGGCGGCGGCGTCATCTGATGCCTGAACTCACGCGCGCCCCGTGGCGCGCGTGATGCTTTTAGGCAGGCATATTTGCTTCGTAGTATTAATCAGACATCTTCGGAATTTTCGGCTGTTGCGTCTATAAGCTGCTCGCTAACATCCGCATCATCCATGGCACAGAATGCCGTTTCCTTGAGAGAGCCGTGGTGATTAGTTCGGAATGCGAATAATGATAAACAGGTTGAAACGTATCCAGAAGTCTGATTCGGCTGATATGCCGAATGCTGCACCAGGGCGAGGCAAGGCTTCATCGAGACGGCAGCGCACGCCGGGCGTTCCGCGCATCCTGGCGATGCTTCTCTCCGTGACAGGTCTTGTCTTTGCCGGCGACGGTTTCGCCCAAGCGGTGGTCATCGGAAGCGGTGCGAGCGCCACAAACTTGATGGGTGGCGCCGATAACGGCGTTGCATTGGGCGTGGACACGCACGCCGACACGACTGCTCTCCCCGGTGCGTCGCCGGTCGCGATCGGGGCCGGCGCCAACGCCACTGGCGCGGGCTCGCAAGTAGCAATCGGCGATGGCGCGGCAGCCCGCGGCGAGAACGCGATCGCGATCGGCGGCCATCCTTATTCCGAAGTCACAACGGCGAACGGCGACTATTCGGTGGCGATCGGCGCGTCGTCTCAGGCGACCGGCCGAGGCGCGATGGCGTTCGGCGGAGACCAGGACAACAGTTCGGGCGCCAACGCCTCAGGTGATTACGCGCTGGCGTTCGGCGCAAAGTCCAATGCATCCGGCCCGGCTTCGATAGCGTTGGGGATGAATTCGCAGGCGCTCAACGCCAACGACGTCGCGCTCGGTTCCGGAAGCGTGACGGCCGCTGCCGTGGGCACCTCGGCGGTGACCCTCAACCGCTTGCGCTTCGACTTCGCGGGCGCGGCTCCGACCAGCACCGTCAGCATCGGGAGTGTCGGCGCGGAACGCACCTTGACCAACGTCGCCGCTGGCCGGCTCACCTACGACAGCACCGATGCAGTGAACGGCTCGCAACTGAACGCGACCAATCTGGCATTGGAGCTCGAAGACGGCAAAGTGAACTCGTTCGGCAGCGGCGTGGCGCAGGCGTTGGGCGGCGGGGCGCAATTCAACCCGGCGGACGGCACGTTCACCGGGCCGACCTACAACGTCTACGGGCAGCCGCAGTCGAACGTCGGCGACGCGTTCGCCGCGTTGCAGAATCTCGCGCCCTTGCAATTCTCTACGGCGGCGTCGCCTACCGTCGGCCTTGGCGCCAATGGCTTGCCGGTGTCGAACGACGTCACGCTGGTCGGACCGACGGCCGGCGCCGTCACGCTGCACAATGTCGCGGCCGGCGTCGATCTGACCGACGCGGTCAACGTGTCGCAACTGAAAGCCTTGGACACCAAGCTCGATACGTTGGGCGGCAGCGTGGTTGCATCGCTGGGTGGAGGCTCCGGCTACGATCCGAACACAGGCGCAGTAGCGTCGCCCAACTACAGCGTGTACGGCCAATCGTATGCCGGCGTGGATAATTCCATCGCCGCCTTGCAGAACAACGCGCCGCTGCAGTTCTCGAGCGCGGCCTCGCCCACCGTCGGCCTTGGCGCCAACGGCCAGCCGGTGTCGAACGACGTCACGCTGGTCGGACCGATGGCCGGCGCCGTCACGCTGCACAACGTCGCGGCCGGCGTCGATCTCACCGACGCGGTCAACGTCGAGCAACTCAACGGCGCGATCAGCGCGGCGATCATCAACGTCAGTCCCGCTGGCGCGGTATGGGTGACGGGCAATCCGGACACGTATGCCGTTCCGGTCGCCACCGGTGCCAACGCCACGGCGATCGGCAGCGGCGCGGTTGCATCCGGCCAGTCCAGCACGGCGATCGGCAACGGCGCGGTGGCGAACGCGGATAACTCGGTTGCACTGGGCGCGAACTCGGTCGCCAGCGAGGCCAACACGGTTTCCGTCGGCGCGGCGGGCAGCGAACGCCGTGTGACCAATGTTGCGCCAGCCGTGAACGGGACCGATGCCGTCAACCTGAATCAGATGAACGCGGGCCTCGGCAATCTGCAGAATCAGGTGTCGCAGAATCTGAAGAAGTCATACGGCGGCACGGCCGCCGCCATCGCGATTTCGGGTCTGCACTACGACGATCGGCCCGGGAAAATCTCTGCCGCGGTGGCAACGGGCTACTACCACAACCAGATGGGCCTCGCGATGGGCGTGGGTGGAACCTCGGAGGATGGCCGTTGGCGCGTGAATGGCGGCTTGACGCTGGCGCCTACGTTGTCGTCGCCGGATTTCGGCGCGGTCGTCGGGATGACGCATACGTTCAACTGAACGTAGTCAGCGCCTGAGAGCCGGACGCATCGTCAACCGATGCGTCCGGCATTTGCACGCGCGTCACGCGCCTGTCCCTCGCTTGCGATTCACGATCGCCGTCTCCGACAGATCGACTTCCCGCATCAGCTTGTTCAGCGTCTCGTCGTTGATTTCCTGCAGGGAACGCAGCCGCAACAATTCCGCGCGCTCGGCCCTCAGCGCCGCCATCTTGAGCCGCGTTTCCACCAGTTCGCTCTTCTTCGCCGCTACGCGCGGCGCTTCTTCGTCGCCGAGCGATTCCAGCCGTCTGCGATACATGCCCATCACGCGCGCGGTCGAATCGGCGCAGCGCGCGGACCCGGCTTCATCCATCTGCTCGATGAGCTCGTCGTGCGTGTCGTCGATCGCGCGGATCGCCGCCTGCGCCGCGCGGCGGCGCGCCATGCGTTCCTCCGCCGCGTGCGGATTCTTCTCGCGCTCGATGCCGCGCAGCATCAGCGGCAAGCCCACGACAGCGATGAGCAGCGACACCAGAATCACCGCCGATGCGATGAAAATGGCCAGATCGCGCCCCTCGAGCGTCACGGGCAGCGACAACACGCCCGCGAGCGTCACGGCGCCGCGCACGCCGCCGATCGTCGTGAGCGCGAGCGTGCGGAAACCGGGCGCGGCGCTGTCGATGCCCCGTTTCGCCGTCTTGCGCGCGGCGACCCAGCGCAGCGAATACACCCAGACGAATCGCAGGGAATAAAGCGCGACCAGCGTCGCGACCACATAGCCGATCAGGAGGCCGACTTGCGCGTCGCTGTCGTGATGCGCCTCGATCAGCGCCTGCCCGAGGATGTGCGGAAACTGCAGCCCGAGCAGGATGAACACCATGCCGTTGAAGACGAACTCGATCATCGTCCAGGTGCTCGTCATGCGCACGCGCACCGCGCTCGGAATGCCTTCGCGCAGGCTCTGGATGTTCATCATCATGCCGGCCGACACCGCCGCCAGAATCCCCGAGCAGCCCACATGCTCGGCCATGACATACGCCGCGAAGGGGATCAGGAGCGTGAGAATCACGCCCGCGGCCGGGTCGTCGTCCTCGGAAAACTTCAAAAGACGCGACGGAATTTCGGTCAGCGCCCAACTGATCGCCGCGCCGATCGCGATCCCGCCCGCCGCGATGATGAAAAAACTGATCGTCGCGTCGCGCAGCGAGAACACGCCCGTCAGCGCGGCCGCGATCGCGAACTTCAGCGCGACGAGGCCCGACGCGTCGTTCATCAGCGCCTCGCCTTCGAGGATATGCATCAGGTTCGCCGGAATCCGGTTGCGCCCGGCGATGCCGGTCAGCGCGACGGCATCGGTCGGCGAGAGCACGGCGGCGAGCGCGAACGCGATGGGCAGCGGCATCGTCGGAATCATCGCGTGCAGGAAGTAGCCGAGCAGGCCGACCGTGATGAACACGAGGCCGAGCGCGAGCATCAGGATCGCGCGCCGTTGCATGTAGAGCTCGCGCTTCGGAATGCGCCAGCCGTCCGCGAACAGCAGCGGCGGAATGAAGAGCAGCATGAAAAGCTCGGGATCGAACGTCACGTGCAGCGCGAAGCCCGGCCACGCGAGGCACGCGCCGAGCGCGATCTGGATGAGCGGCAGCGGCAGCTTGATCGGAAGCAGGCTCAGGCCGAATCCCGACAGCGCCACGACCAGCAGAAGAATGAGGACGGTAAAGACGATTTCCATGTGTGCGCTACTGCACGACGCGCGCGAGCGGCCGGCGCACGCGGCGTCTAGCATTGATTCGATGAGCCGAAAGTTTAGCCTCTGCAGGCGATATGGGCAGCGACAGTGGCCTTCGGTTTTCGCACCGCGACGGTGCGCGTGCACAGGAAATCGCCTGTTGGCGGTGCATGGAGCGGGCAAACCATCGACGAATCGACCCGCGCACTGCGCATGGAGCTTGCTTTAACGAAAGCCACGGGACTCTGAGACTCCCGACGAGACATCGAGGGCTGTTCTTATGACAACGGTATGGGACGGGCCCGGCGCGGGCCCGGTGGCACGGATGACGCAAGGCAGGCGCAGGTCGACCGCGCATCGCCGGGACATGGAGGCGAGAGGATCGGCATGGTGATCGCAAACCCCGAGAAAGCGACGGTTTCCGCGCGCAGTTTCGAGCTCGGCGTGACATCGGGCTTCGACCGCTATTCGGTCGAGCATGGCGAGTTGACGCTATCGAGCGTCTTCCAGCCGGTGTTCAGTCTGTCGCACATGCGCGCGGTCGGCTACGAGGGCCTGTTGCGCGCGCACGATGCGCTCGACCGGCCGGTGTCGCCGCTCGATGTGTTCGGGCAGGCATCGCGCGTCGGCGAAGCATTGCTGATCGACCGGCTCGCACAGGCGCTGCATCTCGAGAACTTCAAGATGCTCGGCGCGCAGACCGAATGGCTCTTTCTCAACGTGCATCCCGGCGCGCTGATTGAGCCGTACCACGCGGCGGCGCTGCTCGCGAATCTCAAGCGCCTCAATATCGAGCCGCGTCGCGTCGTGCTCGAAGTGCTCGAACAGAGCGCGGAAGATGTCGAGCGGCTCGCGCTCGCGGTGCAGCAGTTCCGCGATCACGGCTTTCTCATCGCGCTCGACGATTTCGGCGCCGGGCACACGAACATCGAGCGTATCTGGCAGCTCGATCCGGACATCGTCAAACTCGATCGCGTGATGCTCTCGCACGCCGGCCACAACGTGCATGCGCCGCTATCGGCGCGCTCGCTCAAGCAGCGGCGGAACATGGAGGCGGTGTTGTCGGGCATCGTGTCGCTGCTGCACGAGGCGGGCAAGCTCGTGTTGATCGAGGGCGTCGAGACCGAGCACGAAGCGCAACTCGCGCTCGCGAGCGGCGCGGACTTCGTGCAGGGATTTTTCTTCGCGCGGCCGCATCCGGGGCTCGCGGACAGCGCGCACGCGCAGACCGTGATCGGTGAGCTGACCGAGCGTTACCGCTTGCAGACCGAAGCGCGCGAGCGGCGTGTCGCGACGCGCCTCCAGCCGTATATCCGCGCGTTCGAGCGCGCCGCCGAGCGGCTCGCGGCGGGCGAGCCGCTCGAGGAAGTGTGCTGGAATTTTCTCGCGCTCGACAACGCCGCGCGCTGCTTCCTGCTCGATCAGAACGGCAAGCAGGCGGGCCGCAACGTCGTGCTGCGCGCGGATCGCGCCGCGCACGAGGCGCGCTTTCTGCCGCTCATCGACGCGCAGGGCGCGAACTGGCTGCGCCGTCCGTACTTCCGGGCGGCGCTCGGCGATCCCGAGCGCGTGCATGTGACGAAGCCGTATCTGTCGATCAACGAGGCGATGCCGTGCATCACGCTCTCGGTGGAGACGCGCTCGCAAGGCAAGCGCTGCGTGTTGTGCGGCGACGTCGACTGGTTGCCCGACGACGAAATCGAATAATTACTTCGCCACGACGACCGGAATGCCCTTGAGCGACGACGCCCCCTTCATCGTGTCGATGGAGGCGCGCACGGCATCGCCCGTCGCCGCTTCGATGCCGATGCGCGCCGCGATGTCGCGTTCGCTGCGCTTGACCATCGCGACGTTCGCGAGCTTCACGTGGCCGTAGCCGCGCACACGCTCGAAAAGGGCGGCGAGCGCTTTGATATCGCCCGCGCTGGCGGCGTCGAGCTTGCCGAGGGCGCGCGTCATCGTGATCTCGAAGTCATCGGCGAGCTGGCGCTCCATGCGGCGTTCGAGCGTCTTGCCGAAGACATCGAGCGCCGTGCCGCGCAACGCGCGAATTTTCGCGAGTCCGCCGAGCACCGGCCACATCCACTGGCCGAACACCTTCTTCTTCGGCGCGCCATGCGATAGAGCCGGCGGCGCGAGATTGAACTTCACGGTATAGCTTTCGCCCGCCGTGCCGTCGAACTGCGCGCCGAGCGCGGCGCGGAACGCCGGGTCCGCATAGAGGCGCGCGACTTCGTATTCATCCTTCACCGCGAGCAGCTTGTAGAACGAGATCGCGACGGCGCGCGCGACGGCCTCGTTGCCGGCCGCCTTGTTCACCAGCTTGCGATAACGTGCGACATACTTCGAACCGCCATAAGCCAGCAGACGTTCCTCGCGATCGCGGATCAGCTCGGGCAACGACATCCGGTCCATCACGACGCGCTTCGCCAGCACTTGCGCGGTCAGCGCTTCGAGCGCGCCCATGTCCGCCGCCGCGAGACGGCCGATCGAGAACGCCAGCTTGTTCGCCGCGACCGCGACATTGTTCAGCTCGATCGCGCGCATCAGCGCCGCGAGCGACAGCGGCACGAGGCCGAGCTGCCACGCGAAGCCGAGCATCAGAATGTTCGCGCCGATCGTATCGCCGAGAAAACGCTGCGCGAGCGCTTGCGCATCGCAACTGCGCATCGCGTCGTGCGCGCCGGGGCCGGCGGCGTGACGCATCTTGTCGAGCAGCGCATCCGCATGCAGATTCGCTTCGGGGTTCTGCACGAAGCTCGCGTTCGGGATCGCGTGCGTGTTCACGACGATCTTCGTGCGATTGTGCCGCACCGTCTGCAACGCTTCCGGACTCGCGCCGACGACCATGTCGCACGCGAGCAGCAAGTCCGCCTGTTGCGTGTCGATGCGCACCTGGTTCAGCAGCGCGTCCGTCGCGGCAAAGCGCACGAACGACAGCACCGAGCCGCCTTTTTGCGCGAAGCCCATGAAATCGAGCACCGACGCGCTCTTGCCTTCCAGATGAGCCGCCATGCTGATGAGCGCGCCGACCGTCACGACGCCCGTGCCGCCGACGCCCGTCACGAGAATGTCGTACGGCGCCTGGTCGAGAAGGCCGGCCGGTTGCGGCAGCGAATCGACGCGGCGCGCGAGTTCGGCCGGGTCGAACGCGTGACCTTCGGCCTTTTTCAGCTTCGCGCCTTCGACCGTGACGAAGCTCGGGCAGAAGCCGTTCACGCACGAGTAGTCCTTGTTGCACGACGACTGATCGATGCGCCGCTTGCGGCCGAGCTCCGTTTCGACCGGCTCGACCGAGAGGCAATTCGACTGCACGCCGCAATCGCCGCAGCCTTCGCACACGGCTTCGTTGATGAAGAGGCGCTTGTCCGGATCGGGAAACTCGCCTTTTTTCCGGCGACGGCGCTTTTCGGCGGCGCAGGTCTGATCGTAGATGAGCACAGTGACGCCCGGCGTGTCGCGCAGGCGGCGTTGCACATCGTCCAGTTCGCCGCGGTGATGAAACGTCGTGCCGCGCGGAAACTGATCTTCGTGGCCTTGATATTTCTCGGGCTCGTCGCTCACGACGACCAACAGCGCGATGCCTTCCGCTTCCACCTGCCGCGCGATCTGCGGCACCGAAATGCTGCCGTCGACCGGCTGGCCGCCCGTCATCGCGACGGCGTCGTTATAGAGAATCTTGTACGTGATGTTCGCCTTCGCGGCCACGGCCTGACGAATCGCGAGAATGCCCGAATGGAAATAGGTGCCGTCGCCGAGATTCTGGAAGACGTGCGGTGTTTTCGTGAACATCGAATGCGACGCCCAGTCGACGCCTTCGCCGCCCATCTGGATCAGGCCGGTGGTGTCGCGTTCCATCCACGACGCCATGAAGTGACAGCCGATGCCCGCCTGCGCGACCGAACCTTCCGGCACTTTCGTCGATGTGTTGTGCGGGCAGCCCGAGCAGAAGTAGGGCGTGCGCTTAACAGAATCGGCGACATTCGAGAGGATGTTCGGCGCGACGAGATCGACGACCTTGTCGCGGCGATCGAGCGCGGGCTTGTGACGCGCGAGCCATTCCGCGAAAACCGGCAGCACGCGCGACGGACGCAGTTCGCCGAGCGCGGAAAGAAGCTGCGCGCCGTCGCGCGCGTTCTTGCCGATCACGATCGGCCGCGCGCCTTCGACGCGGTTGTACAGGTGATCCTTGATCTGCTGTTCGATGACCGGTCCTTTCTCTTCGATCACGAGCACTTCGCTCAAACCTTCGACGAACGTTTCCAGCCGCGTCGTTTCGAGCGGATACGACAGCCCGACCTTGTAGATGCGCACGCCGGCGGCGTCGAGATCGTCGATGGTGAGTTCGAGACGGCGCAGCGCTTCCATCAGATCGAGATGCGCCTTGCCGCACGTCACGATGCCGACGTTCGCGCGCGGGCTCGGCGCGATCCACTTGTCGATGCTGTTCGCGCGGGCGAAGTGACGCACGGCGTCGATCTTCGCGGCGAGGCGTGCTTCGATCGTCAGGCTCGGCAGGTCGGGCCAGCGGTTGTGCAGGCCGCCCGGCGGCGGCGTGAAATCGGCGGGCTCCTGCCAGTCGGTGCGGATCGCGTCGAGATCGACGGTCGAGCCGGATTCGACTGTCTCCGAAATCGCCTTGAAGCCGATCCACGCGCCCGAGAAGCGCGACAGCGCCCAGCCGTAGAGGCCGAACTCCAGCATGTCCGCGACGTTCGACGGATTCACCACCGGCATGTGCCACGAGATCATCGTCTGGTCGCTCTGATGCGGCATCGACGACGACACGCAGCCGTGGTCGTCGCCCGCTACCACCAGCACGCCACCGTGCGGCGACGAGCCGTACGCGTTGCCGTGCTTGAGCGCATCGCCCGCGCGATCGACGCCCGGGCCCTTGCCGTACCACATCGCGAACACGCCATCGACGGTGCGTTCTTCATCCGATTCCACGCGCTGCGTGCCGAGCACGGCGGTGCCGCCGAGTTCCTCGTTGATCGCGGGCAGAAAGCGCACATCGTGCGACGCGAGCAGTTTCTTCGCCTTCCACAACTGCTGATCGACCATGCCGAGCGGCGAGCCGCGATAACCGCTGACGAAACCGGCGGTGTTCAGATTGGCGGCGCGATCGCGTTCGCGCTGCATCAGGACGAGGCGCACCAGCGCCTGCGTGCCGGTGAGGAAAATTCGGCCTTTGGTGGCGCTCAGGTTGTCGCTGAGCTGATAGTCCGACAGCGCGGGAGGAAAAAATGCATCGGCGGGGACGCGCGCGTTCATGAAATCTCCAGAGTCTTTTTTTGAGATGCGGGGCAATGCGACATTCTTTGCCGACAAATGCAGAATGTTTTTGCGCACTCGTCGCGATTCCGCGTACATCGAGCAGCAATGGCCTCATTTTCGAGATTAGCGGGAGGAATTTTTCTCGATCCCTTTTGCTTACGCGTAAACCCGATGCCGTGCGCCGCGCGATTCGCGGGGTTTTGGGGCTAACCTGAACGCATCGAAAGACGACGGAAACGACGCCGATGAAGCTCTTCTACTGGCCGAAGACGCGCGCCTTCCGCGCACTGTGGATGCTCGAAGAAATGCGCGTGCCGTATCAGCTCGAGTTCGTGAACATTCGGGCGGGGGCGCAGAACGATCCGAATTTCTGCCGCGTCAATCCGATGTCGAAGTTGCCCGCGCTGGAAGACGGCAGCGTGCGCGTGGCCGAATCGGGTGCGGTGCTCCTCTATCTCGCGGATCGCTATCCGGAAACCGCGCTCGGCGTGCCGTTGCACGACCCTTCGCGCGGCCGCTTTCTTCAGTGGATGTTTTTCACCGGCTCGTGTCTCGAACCCGCGATGGCCGAGCGCATGACCGGCGCGCCGGGCAACACGGTGAGTTTCGGCTGGGGCGATCTGGAGCGCGTCGAGCAGGCGATCGAGAACGCGCTGGAAGAAGGGCCGTGGCTGCTCGGCGAACAGTTCACCGCCGCCGATATTCTCGCGGCGAGCACGCTGCGGATCGCGTTCATCGCGAAACTGCTCGAACCGGAGGGTGTGCTCTTCGATTACGTCGAGCGCTCGCTCGCGCGCGAAGGCTACGAACGCGCGTCAGCGATCGATCATCGCGAGGCCGAGCGGCTCGCGTTGAATACGCACGTGGGTCTCGCGCATCCGTCGAACGAAAATTAGGGAAACGCGCGTGGTTTCGGAATGCCCGCGCCGGCTTCGATATCCGAGACAGCGCGCTGATGCGCTAGCTCGACGGCTTCGGCTTTGTCGGCGAGACCGTCATCGCCGCCGACGGTCGTCCACGGCTGAACGGCCTTGTCGTGATGACGGATCTCGTATTCCGCGTCCCAGCGCGAGCCTTGCAGCTCGACCGCCCTCACGTGGATGGCGTAGACGCCGTATAGGAAGATCTGTTCCGGCATATGTCCTCCGATGCAGCCGGGAGGCGCCGCGAAGCTCCAGCGCCACGCGCCGCCTTGGCCGCCTGGCTACAGTTCGATTTCCCCGAGAATGCGGTGCGCGAGCGCGCGCGCTTCGTTGAGCGCTTCTTCTTCGTTGCCCGATTCGGCTTCCACTTCGTAGAGCGTCGCATCGGTATCCTCGCCGTCGTCGCGGGCGAGCGAGACGAGGCCCTGGAACTTGCCGCCGTCGACGGTGCGCACGCCAATCGTCGCGGTATAGATGCCTTTCGTGTAGGTGGTGTCTTCCATGTGGATTCGCCTCCAGGCAAGGACGAACCCATGCTAGCACGCTGATATGTAACGCGTACGACGCGCTTTTCAGATCACGTCAACAGATCTTCGACCTCTTCCAGCGAAGGCGAATGCGCGCCCGAATGACGGCACGCCGCCGCGCCCGCCGCGAGCGCGAACTTCAGGTGATCGGGCCAGTCGCCGTGGCGCGCCATCAGGCTATAGAGCAATCCGCCGATGGACGCATCGCCCGCGCCGACCGTGTCCGCCACTTCGACGCTCGGCGGGCGCGCGCTATATTGCTGGTCGCCGGCGTAGAGCGTCGCCTGGCCCGACCCGCGCGTGACGAGCACCGTGGCTTGCGGATTCATCGAGCGGATTTTCGAGAGCGCGTCCGCTTCGGGCATGCCCTTGAAGAGCATGTGCAGATCCTCGTCCGATACCTTGATGAGATCGGCGAGGCTCGCCATGTTGCGCAGGATCGGCTCGTAGCCGTGCTCCATCAGATTGCGATAGTTCGGATCGAAGCTGATTTTCACGCCGTGCTCGCGCAACTGGCGGGCGAGCGCGGCGAGCGTCGCGCCGAGCGGCTGGCGCACGAGGCTGATGCAGCCGAAATGCGCCCACTTCACGCGCTCCATCCATCCTTGCGGCAGCCGCGACGGATCGAACGCCAGATCCGCGCCGTTCTCGCCCATGAAGTAGTACGTCGGCGGTTGCGTCTTGTGGACGATCGCGAGCAGCGGCGGACGTTCGACGCGCTGCATGAAGCGCATGTCGAGCCCCGCCGAGGCGCTCGCTTCCCACAGGTCGTCGGAGAAATTGTCCGTGCCGAGCGAGCCGGCGCAGGCCGTCGGCAGCCCGAGCCGTGCGACCGCGCGCGCGACGTTCCAGCCCGCGCCACCCGGACGCGAAAGCCAGCTCGACACGTCGGTGCGGATCATGTCGGTGAGGATGTCGCCTGCCGAGACGAATTGCGGGAAGGTGGTTTGCTCGCTAGCCATTCGGGTCACCGTTGAGTCGAGTTCGGGCCGAGCGCGTTCAGCACTTCGTAGCACGCGCCCATCGTGTGATAGTCGGTCTTGCCGGCGGGACTTTTCTCGTCGCCATACTTGCGGTTGTCGCACGTGAGAATGCGATACCACGCGCCGTATTCGTGATCGACGAAATGCGCCCAGCTATAGCGCCACAGTTCGTCGTAGCAATCCCAGAAACGCTCGCGGCCCGTGCGCGCGCCGAGCAGCGCCGCCGCCGCGAAGCTTTCCGCCTGCACCCAGAAATATTTGTCGTGGTCGCAGATGGTGTCGTCCGGGCCGAAGCCGTAATAGAGGCCGCCGTGTCGGCTGTCCCACGCGCGATTGAAGCCGGCATCGAACAGTTCCACGGCGCGCGGCGCGAGCCACGGCAGCGCGCGATGCCGCTCGAGAATCAGCAGAAGCTTCGCCCATTCGATTTGATGACCCGGCTGGAAGCCCCACGGACGGAAGATGTTCGAGCTGTCCGATTCGTTGTAGTGCCAGTCCACGGACCAGTCGCGGTGGAAGTGCTCCCAGACGAGCCCATTCGACAGCCTTGCCTGGCGCAGCGTGATATTGCCCGCGATCTTTTCCGCGCGATCCAGATAGATGACGTGGCCGGTCGCCTCGTACGCGGCGAGCAGCGCTTCGGTCGCGTGCATGTTCGCGTTCTGGCCGCGATAGTCCGAAAGCTGCCAGTCGGGCGTGGCCTCGTCGGCGTAGAGGCCGGCGTCGGCGTCCCAGAAACGCCGCTCCATGAGCGCGAACGTTTCGTCGATCATCGGCTTTGCTTCGTCGATGCCCGCCATCGCTGCGTGCGCGCATGCGAGCAGCACGAAGGCCGTGCCGTAGCAATGGCGCGTGCCGTCGATCGTGCGCTTCTGCCCGTCGCGCCACTCGACTTCCCAGTCGTAGCCTTCGTTGGCGGCGTCCCAGTGCGCGTCGCGCAGGAATTCGAAAGCGTGGCGCGCGTCGTCTTGATAGCTCGCGTCGCCGAAATGGCGGTATGCCATCGCGTAGTTGAAGACGAAGCGCGTGCTGCTGACGAGGTGGCGCGTCGTGCGATCGTAGACGCTGCCGTCGTCCTTGAAGAAATGAAAGAAGCCGCCGGACGGGTCGCGTGCGTTGGTCGCGTAAAACGCGAGCGTGTCGCGCACGTGCGAGAGCAGGAAGTCGCGGCTGCGGAAGTCGATCGCGCGTTCTGCTGACACTGCTTGCGCGACGGCAGGTGAGGCGGTCATGTTCATGGCGTGCTGATGTCCTGTTTCGTGCCCGAGCTCGCGCGAGGAACGAAATTGACGGCGACGAGCGTGTCGGCCTGGCTCGGCGGGCTCGATTGATCTTCCAACAGCAACTCGACGCCGCGGCGCCCGAGCGCTTCCTTGTCGACGGTCACGGTCGAAAGCGGCGGTGTGCTTTGCGCGGCGGCCGGAATGTCGTCGAAACCGACGAACGCGACGTCATCCGGCACGCGCAGCCCGTGCGCAAGACAGACACGCATCGCGGCGAGGGCCGCTGCATCGTTATAGGCGAAAACCGCGTCGGGCAGGGGACTGGATTGCGCGCGGGCGTCGGCGATCAGGCGCTCCATCGCGTCGGCGGCGGCGAGATCGGCGGGCAGGCCCGGCTGAGTGACGATTTCGAGTGTCGGATCGAAAAGCTGCCCGGCATCGAAATATGCCTTGCGATAGCCGAGCGCGCGCTGCGCGATGCTGTAATGCGCGAGCGATCCTCCGATGAACGCGATACGCCGCCGTCCTTGCGCGAAAAGATGCTGCATGGCGAGCGACGCGCCTTTCACGTTGTCGATATTGACCGAGCGAAAGCCCGGCGCGCGCAAATCGATGAGCACGGTAGGCCGCGCGAGCGAATGCAGATGCGCGAGCAGTTCCGGCTCGACGAAGCCCGCGACCGCGATGGCGTCGGGCGCGTGCAGGCGCATCTGCTGCGCGAGATCCTGCGTCGGGCCAGCCGTGAGCACCGACGGCACGAGCCGCCGCTCGCGACACGCTTCCTCGAAGCCGTTCAGCACGTGCGAGAAAAAAGGGCTGACGGCGAAATTGTTGTGCTGCCGATGCAGCAGAAAGGTCACGCGACGAATGCGCGTGCGCAACTGTCCCGAGTCATAGCCGAGTTGCTGCGCGACTTCGACGACGCGCACGCGCGTCGCTTCGGACAGGCCCGGTTGATTCTTGAGCGCGCGCGACACCGTCCCGATCGAGACGCTTGCCGCACGCGCGACATCGCGAATGGTTGTGGCCATCGTGGTGTTCTCTGTCTCCGCCTGTTTTCGGCTATTCCTTCGGCCCACGCGATGTTTATTGCGCCTGACCGGTTCGCATGCTTTGGGCGATTGTATAGTAAAAAGGCTGGAAAAAACGCGCAGATCGGATTGGAGAAAACCAGTAGAGCCTTGTTGTATATGAGATTCCTTGCAATATGTTTGTTTAGTAAAAATCAGAAAACGCTATATCGATGCTTCCCGATCGTGGATCGAGCGCTTGTCGGGCGTCCACACGTCGAGGACCAGATCGTCGTCCCAGTAGTGGCAGAGCAGCGGCAGACTCATGCGGCCGCGCAACTTTGCGTGCACGTCGTCGCCGTGCTGCTCCCATCCTTCGATCGGCCGACGCCAATGACAGGCGACGACAGCGCCATCCCGCGACAGCGTCTGATGTATGTGCTCGACGATATGCCAAAGCTGCGGTTCGTCAAGGTAATAGCCGATCTCGCTGATCACGACGAGATCGAACTTGCCGCTTGGCCAGACATCGGGCAAGAGCATTTGCTGGACGGTTACGTTGGAACATTCCGCGACGCGTTGCCGCGTGAGCGCGACGGCGTCCTCGGCGATATCCGTGGCGACCAGTTCGTCGCAGCGCTGCGCCAGTAGGGCGGTCAGCTCGCCATTGCCGCAGCCGGGCTCGAATGCGCGCGCGTACCGCTCATGGGGAAGCGACGCGAGCATGAGCGCGCGCTTGCGCCGTTCATACCATCGATTTCTGATTTTCCAGGGATCGTCGTCGTGTCGATACAGGTTATCGAAGTACTGCTTAGTATTGTCGCTGGTGTTGTTGTTCATATGAGTACGACTTCGAATGGCCGAGTCAGCCGGGCCAGCACATGCTCGGGTAGCACTGGCGCCTGACCGGTCGTGGTATCGGGATCGAGTTGGCTCCGAAAAGCCTGCACGGCCCGAAGCTTCCGGGCATGCGTTGCGGTGTCGAGGACGATGCGGCGAGCACGGCTCCATGGCACGCGCGTATCGTCCGGCGACGCCCAGTGCCAGGTCCAGAGCGGCACTTCCACGCAGGGCAGATCGAGCGCTTGTGCCGCGGAATGAACGGCGCGCCCGGCCGCTTCGTGGTCGGGGTGACCATCATAGCGCCAAGTCGTGAAAACGATATCGCCGGGTTGAAGAAATTCGGATAGTGATCCTGACAAAATTTCTTCGATGCGACCCGGCGCGCCGTCCGGAAGTCCGAGCCTGACCACCTCCACTTGCCGCAGATGCAGCCGCTGAAGCGCCGTTCTCGTTTCCTGCGGACGCACGCGCGCGAGGCGTTCCGGCGGCCATTCGGTCGAATCCGGGTGACTCGCGGTGCCATCGGTGGCTGCCACGATGAGTATGCGGCGGCTGATTTCCGAGAGACGGGCGAGCAGCCCGCCGGTGCCGAGCACTTCGTCGTCGGGGTGTGGCGCAACTACGACAGCCCGTGCGCCGAGCGGCACCAGTTCGGCGGGATCGACCTCGGGCAGCGCGTTGAGACGCGCCCATCCTTGCCACGCGGCCTCGGGCGTGCCTTCGCCGGATATCGTGCGGTCGGCGGCCTGTTCGTCTGTCGGCGCTTGCGTGGTCACACTTGCCATGAAGTTAGTCCCTCCTCTATGACGCGCTCGGCGAGCGATGCTTCGTCGCGCTCGGCGTGGCTTTGTCGAATGAAAACCGGCAGATCGGCCATGAGTTGCGCGAAGTGCGCGTCGCGGCATAGCGGAGCTGCGCCCAGGGCACGGCCTGCGCGTGTCACGACGAGCGCCGCCGCGGTTTCCGCCGCGAGCCGTGCGCGCATTGTGGCCGCCATCGCGTCGGCGTGCGGCGACTGGTCGATGTACTCGGACGTCTCGCGCAGCAACGCGGCCGTGGCGCACAAGGTCGTATCGATGACGCCAAGGTGCGCGAGCTTGTGCGGACCGGCGCGATGCCTCGCGTCGCGCGCGACGAATGCGGCGATGCCGGCCGCGGCGCCAAACCAGCACGCGGCGATACCCGCGCCGCCGTGCCAGAAGCCCGGGCGCTCGACGTACGCTCGCGGAGAGCCGATACGAAGCGCGGGCACGCGTTCGAAGGACACATCGACGCTCGCGCTCGCCTGCATGCCGACCGCTTGCCAGCCAGAGTCTGTGATCCGCACGCGGTCGTGTCTCAGATCGACGGCGGCAAGCACCGGTTCGTCGCGTTCGTTCCATGCCGTCACGAGCGCATGCGTGACCGACGCCGCGCCGGAGCACCATGATTTCGTGCCCTGCAAGAGCACGGTCTGCGAATCGATGTCGCCCAGCGCCGATAGCCGCGCGTTCGGTGGCTCGGCCGCCCACACGGCCCACGCGCTGCCGTGATCCGGTTGCTCGGCACCGAGCTCGGCGAGGATCGCGAGCGCGTCTGTGTGACCTTCGTACAGCTTGACCAGCGACAGGTCGAACGCGGCTACCGCGCCGAGCGAGCGCCAGCGTTCGGACGTGTTCCCGTGACCCGGCAAGGGCAGTCGATCCAGGCCCTCGCTAATCAGCGCATGCAGCGCGTGACCGGCGTCTTTCGCGCTGCCGCGCTGGAACGGCATTTCGTCGAGGAAGGCGCGCAAGGCGGATGCCGTCGTGAGTTGTTCGACGTGATTCATCTTTCCTTCCGCCTTTGATGAGTGACGCGTGGTGTGCGCATGCTTGTCCTATGCCCGTTTCTGCACGTTGTTGAACAAGAGTGTGGCAAGGCACATGCCCGGACGCCATTCGGCCGAAAGGTGTAGGCCAAAGCGTCGGACGCCGGGCAACGCAGTTTCGAAGATCGATGCGAGAAGTCAGGCGTTTCGGCCTATGCCGTCCGGCCGAATCGACATCAACGTGCGGACGGGCTCAAATGACGCAAAGGCCGCGCAGGGCGGCCTTCGGAAAGGAGGGTAACGATGGCGAGGCAGACAACGCCGCCTGCGGTCAGGCTCGAGTCAACGGCGCGCGGGCGCAGCGACGTTCTTGTCCTTGCGCACCGGTTCGGGCGCCGTCTTGCGCGCACCCCAGCGCTGCGCGAGCACTGCGCACACCATGAGCTGGATCTGATGGAAGAGCATGAGCGGCAGCACCACCGCGCCCACCGCGTGCGACGCGAAGATCACCTTCGCCATCGGAATGCCGGAGGCGAGGCTCTTCTTCGAGCCGCAGAAGATGATCGTGATCTGGTCAGCGCGGGAAAAGCCGAGACGCTTCGCGGTGAAGGCCGTGATGAAAAGCGCGGCCGCCAGCAGCAGGATATTGACGGCAAGCAGGCCCGCGAGCGTCGAAAGCGAGATCGAATGCCAGATGCCTTCGTTCACGGCCTCGCTGAACGCCACGTACACGACGAGCAGGATAGAGCCCTGGTCGACGAACTTGAGCATCGCGCGGTGCCTGTCGATCCATTTTCCGATGGCTGGCCGCAACAATTGCCCGGCGATGAACGGCACGAGCAGTTGCAGCGTGATGTTGCCGACGGTGTGCCACGGCGAGCCGGTCGTCGCGCCGTGATTACTCACGACGAGCCCGACCAGCGCCGGCGTGATGAAAATGCCGAGCAGGCTCGACGCGGACGCGCTGCACACGGCAGCCGGCACGTTGCCTTTCGCCATCGACGTGAAGGCAATCGACGATTGCACCGTGGACGGCAGCGTGCAAAGAAAAAGGATGCCCGTGTAGAGCGCGGGCGTGACGAGCGGCATGAGCACCGGCTTGAGCACGAGGCCAAGCAGCGGGAAGAGTGCGAACGTGCTGAGCAGCACGACGAGATGCAGCCGCCAGTGCGTCGCGCCGGCGATGATCGCCTCGCGGGAAAGCTTCGCACCGTGCAGGAAGAACAACAAACCGATGGCGATATCGGTGATCCAGTTGAACGCCACCGCCGCGCTGCCGCGGCAGGGCAGGAAGCTGGCGACGATGACCGTGCCGATGAGCGCCAGCGTGAAGTTGTCGGGAAGGAGTTTGGGCCGTGCCATCAAAGGTTCTCGTGCCGGGACACCCCGGACGCGCTGCCCGGCGTATTCGTCGTCAAGTCAGTAAAAACCATGATTTTCGCTCGTGCCCGATTAAATTGGCAAATTCATTTACCAGATCGATTGATTCCCAATGCGCATGAAAGCAACAAAACCTCTGTGCGGACCGGGGTTCAGAGCGAGCAACATCCGGGCCGCGCACGCGTCGATTTCACGGCTTCCGCAACCGTCTGTCCAGCAAAAATTTCGTCACATGATTGGCGATCCGAAACAGTCGGCCAACACGAAAAAACTCTGACGTAACATGGTGTTACAACCATCGAGCAGGCCTAACACTTTTTGGCTCGACTGCCGCCACGGTGCGAAATAAATTGTTGGGTACACCGGTTGGCGGGTTTTTGCATTGCCTCGATGCAGCAACCCGGATGTTCCGACTACGGCCGGTTGTCCGCCTGAATCGGAAGCACCGCTTTCGACGCACGGACGGGAATATCGGTCGGAGCAGGCAGTTTCGACATGACGCTCACTGGCTTTCGCAAGACTACCCGGCTTTTCGCATCCGCTGCGCTCGGCGCGCTGGCGGTGGCGGGTTCGCTCGCGCTCGCGGGGCCGCGTGTCGAGTGGCTGTCGTCGGCGGTATTCAGCGATTCCGCCGCAAGCCGTCAGTCATTGCACTACACGCCGGTTTCCGCCAAAGACGGTCTCACGCCCGTGAGCGCCGAAGTGCGGCCCGGTCCGCGCGCCGATCAGGCAGTGCCCATGCGCGGCACAGGTTCCATTCGCGCCGACATCACGCGCTACAACGAAGAGCGCAGCCTGCCACGCCCGCCCGGGCGTCCGGCGGATGACGGCCGCACGCCGGCCAACGCGAACTATCGCAATTGAATCTTCGGTCCCGTCGCCAATAGCTGTCGTTCGTCAATGAACGCAAAACTATTGGCGCGTCTAGTTTCGCGACCAAGATGACGTAATCACGCCACACTCAGGCAGCGATTTTCTCCAAGACATTCCGATCTTTTTTCCGTGCACGGACAATGCGCCGTGCGCGGGGAAATGTCGTATTCCCGATATTTCGAATGGCTTTCGACGCTCCGACAGGCGCGCCGGTGCTCGCTCTGCAAAGCGTCGGGTTTTAAGAAAAATCAGCGCGCGCGTGCGATACGACGCGCTCCGCCGCATGCCCAGGCGGTCGGCATTATCCGAACCGCTATACCCGCAATAACCAGAAATATTTTTGACCGGAAAAATGGTCCGTAAAGATGGTGCCGCTCCACACGCGATGCCAC
Source organism: Caballeronia sp. EK (assembly GCF_014384845.1). Taxonomy (NCBI): domain Bacteria; kingdom Pseudomonadati; phylum Pseudomonadota; class Betaproteobacteria; order Burkholderiales; family Burkholderiaceae; genus Caballeronia; species Caballeronia sp. EK. The sequence continues at coordinate 105,057 of NZ_JACSUE010000016.1, read as the reverse complement.
TCTCGCCCACAAAACCGTCAAGCCGGTCAGACGAGGCGAGTGCAACGCTCCTCGCCCGCCAAGCTTTCAATTTTCGACAAAAGACAGGAGAGTTCATGAAGTCAACCGTCAACCGTGCGCCGAAGACTACGGTGAAAGCAACGGTCAAGGCCACCGCAGTCGCCGCAGCGATGCTCGGTCTATTCGCCGCGGGGGCGGCGCACGCGCAATCGAGCGTTTCGCTGTACGGGCAGGTCGACGAATGGGTCGGCGCTCAAAAGTTCCCGGGCGGCGATCGCGCTTGGAACGTCAGCGGCGGCGGCATGTCGACGTCGTACTGGGGCATGAAGGGTTCTGAAGATCTCGGCGGCGGCTACAAGGCCATCTTCACGTTGGAAAGCTTCTTCCGCGCCCAGAACGGCCAGTACGGACGCTTCCAGGGCGACACTTTCTTCGCGCGCAACTCGTATGTCGGCATTCAAGGTCCGATCGGCACGTTCACCGCTGGCCGCCTGACGACGCAACTCTTCGTCTCGACGATTCTGTTCAACCCGTTCGTCGATTCGTACGTCTTCTCGCCGATGGTCTACCACGTGTTCCTCGGCGCAGGCACGTTCCCGACGTATCGGACGGATCAGGGCGTGGTCGGCGATTCGGGCTGGAACAACTCGGTGCAATACACGTCGCCTGACTTCAACGGTCTGTCGGGCAGCGTGATGTACAGCTTCGGCAACACCGCCGGCGACGGCCGCTCGAAGAAGTACAGCGCGCAGTTCCTGTACTTCCACGGCCCGTTCGCGGCCACCGGCGTCTATCAGTACGTGAACTTCAACAACACGCCCGGCGACCTGACTTCGATCGACGGCTTCGCGACGCCCGGCTACAAGAGCCAGAGCGTCGGCCAGCTGGGTGCATCGTTCGACATGAAGTGGGTCAAGTTCTTCGCGCAGTACATGTACACGAAGAACGACTTCGAAGGCCCCGGCACGTTCCACGTCAACACCGGTCAGGGCGGCGTGACCGTTCCTCTCGGCCCGGGCACGGTGATGGCGTCCTACGCGTACTCGCGCAGCAACGGCGGCCTCGACCAGACGCACAAGAGCTGGGCGCTCGGCTACGACTACCCGCTGTCGAAGCGCACCGACGTCTACGCGGCGTACCTGAACGACAAGTACACGAGCCTGTCGTCGGGCGATACGTTCGGCGTCGGCATCCGCGCGAAGTTTTAAGCAGCGCACACGCCAAAACGAAAACACCGCGCTTCATGCGCGGTGTTTTTTTGCGGCTAGCGGAAAACGATCAGCCGATCGCGAGGCGCGTCTTCGCGTCGTCGTACTCGCGCTTCAGGCGCTGCACCAGCTCGGCGACGCTCGGCACGTCCTCCATCAGCCCGACGCCTTGCCCCGCGCCCCAGATCTCCTTCCATGCCTTCGCCTTGCTCGTGCCTTCGGCGAAATTCATCGCGTCCTTGTTGGACTCGGGCAGCGCGTCCGGGTCGAGCCCCGCATTGACGATGCTCTCGCGGATATAGTTGCCGTGCACGCCGGTGAAGAGATTCGTGTAGATGATGTCGGCGGCTTTCGCATCGACGATCGCGCGCTTGTACCCCTCCAGCGCGTGCGCCTCCTTCGTCGCGATGAAGCGCGTGCCCATGTAGGCGAGGTCCGCGCCCATTGCCTGCGCGGCGAGAATCGAGCCGCCGTTCGCGATCGCGCCCGAGAGCACGATCGGACCGTCGAACATGCGCCGCACTTCGCCGACAAGCGCGAACGGCGAAGTCGTGCCCGCGTGGCCGCCCGCGCCCGCGGCGACGAGAATGAGGCCGTCCACGCCGGCTTCGAGCGCTTTCTGCGCGTGTCGCAGATTGATGACGTCGTGCAGCACGATGCCGCCATACGAGTGCACCGCATCGATCATTTCTTTGACCGGCGCGCGCAGGCTCGTGATGAAAATCGGCACCTTGTGCTCGACGCACACGCGCACGTCCTGCTCCAGCCGCGCATTCGACTGATGAACGATCTGATTGACCGCGATCGGTCCGATGACCGCTTCGGGATTCGCCGCCTTGTGCTCCGCGAGCGAGGCCTGAATCTGCGTGAGCCATTCGTCGAGCAATTCGGCGGGGCGGGCGTTCAGCGCCGGAAACGAGCCGACGATCCCGGCCTTGCATTGCGCAAGCACGAGTTCCGGATAACTGACGATGAACATCGGTGAACCGACGACGGGCAATGTGAGGTGCTGCAAGACGGCGGGCAGGGCCATGGCGCGAATCTCCTGAGTGTGTCCGGGCAGCATTGAAAGCATTCTACGAACTGGCGCTCGTTTTCGGGGAAGCATGCGCACCGGACAAGCGAACGATCGTTCGATTATACGCGTGACATCGTTCGCGACATATTCGCCATTTCCCGAGGAAGTCTTCGGTTTCCGCGTTTGCGGGCCCTCCGGCGCCTCAGCAACCGTGCCCCCGCGCCTACAATGATCCGCAACGCCACGAACAAGAAAACATCATGTCTTTCAAAGACTACGAACCGTTTCGCGTCGATGCGGGGGGCGTCGAAATCGTTGGGATGAAAGGCGGTGACGGGCCGCCGCTGCTCCTCATGCACGGTCATCCGCAAACGCACGAGATCTGGCACAAGTGCGCCGGCGATCTCGCGAAGCACTTCACCCTGATCGCGACGGATTTGCGCGGCTACGGCGCGTCGGGGAAGCCGAAGAGCGACGCGCGTCACACGCCCTACTCGAAACGCGCGATGGCCGCCGATCAGGTCGCGGTGATGCGTCACTTCGGCTTCGAGCGCTTTCTCGTCTGCGCGCACGATCGGGGTGCGCGTGTCGCGCATCGCATGGCGATGGACTTTCCCGATGCCGTCGATCGTCTGATGCTGCTCGATATCGCGCCGACGCTCGCGATGTACGAAGCGACCGACCTCGCTTTCGCGACCGCGTACTTCCACTGGTTCTTCCTGATTCAGCCGTCGCCGTTGCCCGAGTTGCTCATCGGCGGCAATCCGAACGCGTATATCGATCGCGTGATGGGAAATCGCCATGCGGGACTTGCGCCGTTCGCGCCGCACGCTTTGCAGGCGTACCGCGACGCGCTCGCATCGCCCGGCGCGATCTTCGCGATGTGCGAGGACTATCGCGCATCGGCGAGCATCGATCTGGATCACGATCGCGCCGATCTCGAACGTGGATTGAAGCTCGCGTGTCCGCTGCGCGTGTTGTGGGGACAAGAAGGCGTGATCGAGCGATGCTTCGATGCGCTCGACGAATGGCGGCGCGTCGCGCGCGACGTGAGCGGCCGCGCGCTGCCGTGCGGGCACTACATTCCCGAGGAACAGCCCGACATGCTGCTCGCGGAAATGCTCGCCTTCTTCCAGGCGGATGCACCCTGAAACCCGTGCCGGTATTGGGTCTTACGCCGATTCAGGTGATCGTTAAAGTTTTGTAGGGAAAGCACCGATGCACGTGAAATAGTGGCGCGTTACGATACGTTGGACGTTGATCACGTCCATATGATTCTGCCGCTTGCCGTAGCTGACAAGCGGCTTTCTTTTGCGCGTCCGCTTTGATCAGGCCGCCGACACCATCGCGCCGTTCACATTCACCGAGCCGCCGCGTGCCAGTTCCCCGATGATCGTCTCGATGAGCCTCCGACGCTCGTTCGGCGGCGCAAGCGCATCTGCGGCGGCGCGCATCGCGCGGGCTTGCTCCGTCATCGCGAGCACGGAATCGATGGACATCGCGCGCACTTCCATCAGCTTGAAGACGATCAGCACCTTGAGCGCGTTCTTCGGATTGCGCGCGGGATCGGCTTGCAGGTAATCGAGCCGCGACGAAGCGGTATCGAGCGCGCGCGTGACATCGGTGAACGGCGCGCCGTGGCCGGGAATCACGATATCTACGTCGAGCGTCGAGATCAGTTCGAGCACCGCGCGCTCTTCCGCGAAACCGCTGTCGCCTTCGAGCTCGGGAAAGATCACGCCGAAGCCGTTTTCCCACAACGCGTCGGCGCTGATGAGCACGCGCTTCTCCGGGCAATGCAGCATGAGCGAATGCGGATCGTGGCCCGGCGCGCCGAGCACGTTCCAGTCGAGGCCGCCGAGCGCGAGCGTCGCGCCGTCTTCGATCGTGCCCGTGAAGCCGAAACGCTCGCAGCGCTGGCCGGTTGCGCGGAACGTCAGCGCTTCTTCGTCCCACGCGCGCACGGCGTGCGCCTCGCTCGCGGGAATCAGCGTGCGGCACGCGTAGGTTTCCTGAAGCAGCGCGTTGCCGCCGCAATGATCCGAATGCAGATGCGTATTGACGATCAGATCGAGCGTGCGCGCGCCGAGCTTCTGCTTCACGAGCGCGAGCGTCTGCGGCGCATGCGATGCATAGCCCGTATCGACGATCGCCGTGCCTTCGTCGCTCGTGAACAGCACATTGTTCGACGAGAGCCAGCCGCGCTCGAACACCGTCATGAATTCCGGAAGCGCCTTCACGCGCGCGGCTCCTTCGGCATCACGACGATGGTCGCCGTCGCCTTCATCACCGTCTCGCCGTGCTGATTGTGCGCGCCGCCTTCGAGCTTCACGAGATCGCCGCCGAGGCTCGCTTTCCACTTCGCTTCGGTGACGCGCCAGAACATCGTGAGCACGTCGTTCGCCTTCACCGCGCGCGTCAGCTTGATGCCGAACTCGAGGCCGAGCGGCTGCGCGTCGCGCGAGAAATGCGCGGCGAGCATCGCCATCAGATGCGCGCTCGGTTGCGTGCCGGATGCGATCAGCGAACCGAAGCGGCTCGCGCGCGCGTAGGCGTCGTCGTGATGCAGCGGATTGAGATCGTTGACGAGCGTCGCGAAGTGTTTGATCGAATCGGGCGGCAACGCGAGCGTCGCTTCGAACGATTCGCCGATCGTCACGACGCGCGCGCCCTGGCGGCGGCTTTCGACCCGCGCCAGCACGGCGCGCTTTTCGTCATCGTCGCAGGATGCCCACGCGGCTATCTCTTCGATGGTGCGCAGGCAACCATCGCAGAAGCCGGTCTCCGGATTCATGCGGCAGACATCGACGCACGGCGACGCCATGCCGGTCATGACTCGGCCGTCTCACGCAAGGCGACATCGACGGCCGGCGCGCCCGTCAGTTCGATCAGCTCCTGCGGCGACAAATTGAACACCGCGTGCGGATGTCCGGCCGCGGCCCAGAGACTGTCGAGCGCGAGCAGGTCTTCGTCGATCAGCGTGACCGGCTCGACCGCATGGCCGATCGGGCACACGCCGCCGATCGCATAGCCGGTCTTTTCGCGCACGAACTTCGCGTCCGCGCGCGCCAGTGCGCCGACGCGCGCCGCGACCTTCGCTTCGTCGACGCGATTCGCGCCGCTCGCGATCACGAGCACGGGCGCATCGTCTTCGCGGCGGCGAAAGAGGATCGACTTGGCGATCTGCGCGACCGCGCAGCCGAGACCCGCCGCGGCTTCGGCCGAGGTCTTTCCGGTTTCGGGCAGCATCACGACGTCGTGCGGATGGCCGCGTTCTTTCAACAAAAGCGCGACGCGGCGCGCGGAATCGGGTAATTGGTCGGTCATCGTGTTCCCTTTTTAGACGCAGGCAGCCGCGCCATCGCGTTTCTTCGTGAAGATTGCCTTGCCCGCGCGCGACGAACTCGGCTTGCCGATCGCGCGTGAAATGAAATCGCCGATATCGACGAGCTGATCGAGATCGACGCCCGTCTCGATACCGAGCCCGTTCATCAGATAGACGACGTCTTCCGTCGCGACATTGCCCGTCGCGCCCTTCGCATACGGACAGCCGCCGAGCCCCGCGACCGATGCGTGGAAGATTTCGATGCCTTCGAGCAGCGCCGCATAGATATTGCCGATGGCCTGGCCGTACGTGTCGTGAAAGTGCCCGGAAAGGCGCTCGCGCGGAAACACCTTCTGCGCCGCCGCGAGCACTTCGCGCGTGCGTTTCGGCGTGCCGACGCCGATGGTATCCGCGATGTCGATTTCATCGCAGCCGAGCGCCTTCATGCGCTCGACGACATCCACGACCGACTCGATGCTCACTTCGCCCTGATACGGGCAGCCGAGCGTGCACGAGATGCTGCCGCGCAGGCGCATGCCCGCGTCCTTCGCGGCTTTCGCGACCGGCTCGAAACGCGCGATGCTCTCCGCGATGCTGCAGTTGATGTTCTTCTGCGAGAACGCCTCGCTCGCTGCGCCGAAGATCACGATCTCGTCGGCCTTCGATTCGAGCGCGCCTTCGAAGCCGCGCATGTTCGGCGTCAGCACCGAGTAGATCGTGCCCGGACGGCGCTCGATGCCGGCCATCACGGCGGCGGCGTCGGCCATCTGCGGCACCCATTTGGGCGACACGAACGACGTCGATTCCACATTCACGATGCCCGCCCTCGCGAGCCGGTTCACGAGCTCGATCTTGGTTTCGGTCGGCACGAACTCCTTCTCGTTCTGCAGGCCGTCGCGCGGCCCGACTTCGACGATTTTCACTTTGGACGGAATCATGGCTGTCTCCCTTTATGTGCGATGCGTTCAGTATCCGCGCTTGAAATCGACGATGCCGCTGATCGGCTCGCCGCGCGCGAGCGCTTTGATCTTGCCGGCGATCTGCACGATGCTTTCGTCGCGCAGCGTTTCCGCCGAAATGTGCGGCGTGACCGACACGCGCGGATGCGTCCAGAACGGATGATCCTGCGGCAGCGGTTCCGTGTGGAAGACATCGAGCGTCGCGGCGGCGATCTGGCCGCTGTCGAGCGCGGCGAGCAGATCGGCATCGACGAGATGCGGCCCGCGCGCGACGTTCACGAGATACGCGCCGCGCGCGAGCCTGCCGAACGTGCGCGCGTTCAGAATGCCTTCGGTGTCCGGCGTATGCGGCAACAGGTTGATGAGCACCTTCACGCCGTCGAGGAAAGTGTCGAAGCGTTCCGGGCCCGCATGGACCTGCACGCCTTCGATCGTCTTCGGCGACCGGCTGTAGCCGCGCACCGGCACGCCGAGTTGCAGCAGTCCCTTCGCGACTTCACCGCCCAGCACGCCGAGCCCGAGCACGCCGACCGTGAACGATTCGCGCGCATGTTGCGGCAGCTTTTCCCAGCGGCCTGCGCGTTGCAGGGCGTCGTATTCATCGAAACGGCGCAGATAGCGCAGCACGCAGTAGGTCGCGTATTCGACCATCTGCTGCGCCATGCCGGTATCTTCCAGACGCACGAGCTTCGCGTTCGGCGGCAGTGTGCCGGGTTCGTTGCGTTCGACTTCGAGAATCGCGTCGACGCCCGCGCCGAGATTGAACACGGCCTGCAGATCGGGACGGTTCGCGAAGAGCTCGCGCGGCGCGCGCCAGACGATCGCGTAATCGGCGGGCGCGGTGTCGCCCGGCTCCCACACGCGCAGGTCGGCATCCGGCAACTCGCGTCTCAGGCCGCCGAGCCAGGCATCGAGATCGGCGCCCTTTTCGTAGAAGATGATTTTCATGCGTGGCCGTGTCCGCACGAGCGCTCCGCGCTTTCGACGCCGACGTTCTGCGCCGACTCCGCGCGCATGCCGAGACGCTCGATCAGCTTGCGGTCCGCTTCGGCTTGCGGGTTGCTCGTCGTCAGAAGCTGGTCGCCGTAGAAGATCGAATTCGCGCCAGCGGCGAAGCACAGCGCCTGCAGCGCTTCGTCCATCTGCTCGCGTCCGGCGGACAGACGCACCATCGCTTTGGGCATCGTGATGCGCGCGACCGCGATCGTGCGCACGAACTCGAACGGATCGAGCGCCTCGACGCCGGTGAGCGGCGTGCCCGCGACCTGCACGAGATTGTTGATCGGCACCGATTCCGGATACGGCTCCATGTTCGCGAGCTGCGAGATCAGCCCCGCGCGCTCGCGCCGCGATTCGCCCATGCCGACGATCCCGCCGCAGCACACGTTGATGCCCGCATCGCGCACGTGTTCGAGCGTGTCGAGACGATCCTGATACGTGCGCGTCGAGATGATCTGGCCGTAGAACTCGGGCGACGTATCGAGATTGTGGTTGTAGTAATCGAGACCGGCGTCGCGCAGTCCTTGCGCCTGATGCGCTTCCAGCATGCCGAGCGTTACGCAGGTTTCGAGGCCCATCGCCTTGACGCCGCGGATCATGTCCTTGATCGGCTCAAGATGACGATCCTTCGGATTGCGCCACGCCGCGCCCATGCAGAAGCGCGTCGCGCCGTTGGACTTGGCGGTTTCGGCGGCCTTCAGGACTTCGTCGACGTCCATCAGCTTTTCGGCCTTGAGGCCGGTGTCGTGATGCACCGACTGCGGACAGTACGCGCAATCTTCCTCGCAGCCGCCCGTCTTGATCGAGAGCAGCGTGGAAAGCTGCACCGCGTTCGGATCGAAATTTTCGCGATGCACGGTCTGCGCGCGGTAGAGCAGATCGTTGAACGGCAGGTCGTACAGCGCGACGACATCGGCGACGCGCCAGCGCTGCATCGGTTGCGGCGTGGTCGTGGCGGTCGTGGAAGTGGTCTCTGCGGCGGTTTGCTGTGTCATGAGGTCAATCCTTTCGATGAAGCTGGTCTGTCAGAAGGCCGATGTCGAGCGAATCGGCGGCGCGCCGTGCGTCGTTCGGCGCGAGATGCGGAATCACGCCGACGAGCGGCGCGTCGATGCGTTGCCTGAGAGTTGCGATATTTTCGTCCGGATACAGCATGTTCGGGTCGACGCGATTCGCGACCCAGCCCGCGAGCTTCAGTCCGCGCGACGCGATGGCTTCCACGGTCAAAAGCGCGTGACTGATGCAGCCGAGCCGCATGCCGACGACGAGCACTACCGGCAGATTCAGCGCGAGCGCGAGATCGGCGGTGTCGTGCGTGTCGTCCAGGGGCACGCGAAAGCCGCCGACGCCTTCCACCACGACGATATCCGCTTTCGTCATCGCATGGCGATGCGCGTCGACGATGCGTCCGATATCCAGCGCGATGCCTTCACGCGCGGCGGCGATATGCGGCGCGATCGGCTCGCGCATCATGAACGGCGTGCGGATGTCGTTCGGCAGCGCGACGTTCGCGGCGGCGTCGAGCTGGTCGGCGTCTTCGTTGTGCAGCACGCCGTCACGCTCGATGGCGCCCGACGCGATCGGCTTCATCGCGGCGGCGCGCAGGCCCGCGCGCGCGAAGCCGTGCAACAGCGCAGCGGAGACGAAGGTTTTGCCGATTTCCGTATCGGTTCCGGCGACGAATAACGATAAAGCAGTCATAGCGTGTTCAAAGCGTGATCGAGGCGCGCGAGATCGTCCTCGCTGTGCGCGGCGGAAAGCGAAATGCGCAGGCGCGACGTGCCTTGCGGAACGGTCGGCGGACGAATCGCGGGCACCCAGAGGCCGTGCTCGTCGAGCGCGGCGGCGATTTCCAGCGTTTCGTCATTGCCGCCGATCACGAGCGGCTGCACGGCGGTGTGCGAATCGACGGGCATCCAGCGCGTGCGTTTCAACATCGCGCGCGTGGTCTCGATGAGCGATGCGAGATGCGCGCGTCTTTGATCGCCTTCGTTGCCGCCGATGATCTTCACGCTCGCCGACACCGCATGCGCGACGGCCGGCGGCGACGCTGTCGTGAAGATATACGGACGCGCGCGCTGCACGAGCCATTCGACGACGGTTTCATCCGCCGCGACGAACGCGCCCGCTACGCCCGCCGCCTTGCCGAGCGTGCCGACATAGACGAGATGCGGCGAGCGCAGCGCGTAAGCGGCGAGTGCGCCGCGCCCTTGCGGACCGAGCACGCCGAAGCCGTGCGCATCGTCGACGACGAGCCACGCGCCGTACTTTTCCGCGAGTTCCACGAGACGCGCGAGCGGCGCGATATCGCCGTCCATGCTGAACACGGTGTCGGTGACGATGAGCTTCGTCGCGGCATCGTCGCGCGAGGCGTCGAGCATCGCGTCGAGCGCTTCCATGTCGGCGTGCGGATAGATCTGCGTCTCTGCGCGCGACAGCCTCACGCCGTCGATCAGCGATGCATGGTTCAGCGCATCGGAGAACACGATCGTGCCGCGCCCGGCCAGCGCGGTCACCACCGCGAGGTTCGCCATGTAGCCGGTGCTGAAGTACAGCGCGCGCGGGTTGTCGACAAAACCGCCCGAGAACGCGGCGAGATCGTCTTCGAGTTGCGCGTGCGCGCGCGAATGGCCGCCGAGCAGATGCGAGCCGCCGCTGCCCGCGCCGTACAGCGACGCGCCTTCCGCGAGCGCCGCGCGGATCGCTTCGTGCGCGGCGAGGCCGAGATAATCGTTGCTCGCGAACCCGACGATCTCGCGGCCATCGACCGTCATGTGCGCGGAGCACGCGCTGTCGATCGTCTTGCGGCGGCGTCGCAGGCCGCGCGCGTCGATATCGGCGAGACCTTGCTTCAGCGTTTCATACAGCGCTTGCGATGTGTTCGTCATGCGGCGTCTCCGCGAAGCGTGGCGTCGAGCGTGTCGCGTGTGCGTTGCGCGAGGAGCAGGAGTTCGTCGTCGGAGAGGATGTACGGCGGCATCATGTAGACCGTCGTGCCGATGGGGCGCATCAGCAGTTCGCGTTTCAACGCGTTGGCGAAGAAGCGGCGCGAGAACGTCTTGTAGTCGATATCGACATCGAACGCGAAGATCGTGCCGCGCTGGCGCAGATTGCGCACGCGCTCATGTTCGAGAAGCGGCTGCAACGCTTCGTGCAGCAACGCGGACTTGCGTCGGTTTTCCGCCAGCACGTTCGCGCGCTCGAACAGATCGAGCGTCGCCAGCGCGGCGCGGCACGCGAGCGGGTTGCCCGTGTACGAATGCGAATGCAGAAAGGCGCGGGTGATGTCGTCGTCGTAGAAGGCGGCGTAGATGTCGTCGCGCGTGAGGACGATCGAAAGCGGCAGATAGCCGCCGCTGATGCCCTTCGACAGGCAGATGAAATCCGGCCAGATGCCCGCCTGCTCGCACGCGAAAAAGGTGCCGGTGCGCCCGCAGCCGACCGCGATTTCATCGGCGATCAGATGCACGCCGAATTCGTCGCACAACGCGCGCAATTGCGTGAGATACGACGCGTCGTACATCGCCATGCCGGCCGCGCATTGCACGAGCGGCTCGACGATGACCGCCGCGAGCGTCGACGCGCGTTGCGCGAAAAGCGCGCGCATCGCAGCGATGGCTTCGTCGACGCCGACCGCCGCCGGCGACGCGATCACATGCGCGTGACGAATCAGCGGATCGTATGCGTCCTTGAAAATGGCGACGTCGGTGACGCCGAGCGCGCCGATCGTTTCGCCGTGATAGCTGTTCGCGAGGCACGCGAATTCGCGCTTCTCGCTTTTGTCCCGATTGCGCCAGAAGTGAAAACTCATCTTCAGCGCGATCTCGACCGCCGACGCGCCGTCGGACGCGAAGAACGCATGTCCGAGCGTGCGGCCGGTGAGCGCGGAAAGACGCTCGGCCAGTTCCACGGCGGGCGCGTGCGTGCAGCCCGCGAGCATCGCGTGTTCGAGCGTGTCGAGCTGATCCTTCAGCGCCTGGTTGATGTCGTCGTTCGCGTGTCCGAAGAGGTTCACCCACCACGAGCTGATTGCATCGAGATAGCGGTTGCCCTGCGGATCGTAGAGCCACGCGCCCTTGCCGCGCGCGATCGGCACGAGCGGCACGCGCTCGTGATGTTTCATCTGGGTGCACGGATGCCACACGGCGGAAAGCGAGCGGGCAACCCAGTCCTGATTGGCTTCTGTGTTCAAAAACGGCTCCCAGGCCCGCGCGCGCGGTGCGGACCGGATACGTCGGGCAAGCGCCTGGACGCTTGCGTTGCTGGGGAAACTGCGCGATTCAATTATCGCTAAAAGATAGCCAACCTTCCGTAATCGGAAGGTTTTTTGGCCATGCGCGCGCGCCCAACGGAAATGCGAAAACGCGCTATCGCGCGCAACTTCGTTCATTTCGAAGCGTTGTCGACGTTTTGGCGCGGAAGATGCGGGTTCGACAAAAGCGAACGCCGGCGCGAAGGCCGGCGTTCGAAGAAAGCGGGAAAGGCGTGTTCAGCGCGATGCGGTCTGCGTTTCAGCCGCCTGATCGTTCCAGACGACGCGATTGTTCACCGCATAGAGCCTGCACGGATCGGCGCTCTGCTTCTGGCAGCTCGCGATGGCGACGGCCATCGGATCGTCGCCGCCTTCGGCCCACGACCACGCGCCGGAATCCGACACGGCGAACGCGCGGCTCGAATACTGCGAGAGGAAGTTGCGATATCCGGCGCGACCGGTTTCATCGACGTACGGCACGGCCTGAACCGAATCGAGATCCGCGAAGTTGGTCGCCTTCGGCATGTCCGGCTCGGACACCTGATACTGCACGGCGGTCGGCATGCCGATCTGCGCGAGGAAGGCCTTCACGCGCGGCCACCAGATCTGCACGCCGTCGCGATCGCCGACGAGACGATGCGCGTCGTTCTTGTAGGTGCCGAAATCGACCATGTTCGCGCGCGCGCCGTGCGACGTGAAGGCGGTGTACATCTGCACGGAAAGGTCGCCTTGCCAGACCGAATCGTTGTCGCCGTAGAGCCACAGCGACGGCAGGCGCACGTTCTGGCCGTAATCGCCGAACGCGCTGACCAGATTCTTCTGCCAGCCCGTGCATTCGTCCTGGCGCAGGCCGCCCGAGAAGTTGATGAGGCCGCGCACGCCGGGCGCCGCGACCGCATCGCGCGCGCCGTAGGCGATGGTCGTCAGGCCGCCATGCGACGTGCCCGCGACGACGATACGCGTCTTGTCGATATACGACTGCTCGCTCATGTACGCGACGGTCGCCGCGACGTCCTGCGCCTGTGCGAAACCGTTCGCCTCGACGTCGCAGCCGTGGCCGGCGTACTCGCCGCCCGAGCCCGCGAAACCGCGGCGGTTCGGCACGACGACGACATAGCCGTGGCGCACGAATTCACGCGCGAGCGCGACCGGACGATTGCGCGGCTGCGCGTGCGAGTCGCCGGGCAGCTTGCCGTGATTGAAGACGATCATCGGGAACGGGCCGGCGCCGTCCGGCTTGAACACCGTGGTTTCGAGCGCGATGTCGGCTTCGGGAATTTCGATGACGGCTTCGTTCAGACCATTCGATACGGCGGGCAGGCCGGCGTCGAGCGAATCGGGAATGCGGGAAAGCGGCTGGCCGAATGCGGGCGCCTGGAGACCTTCGGATTGACGGACGCCGCCGATCGGTTCGGCGCGCACGGCGGACGTGACGAGTGACGTCGCGAGCGCGCACACCATGCTGCATCCGACCAACCAGGTTCTGATCGCCATCCGTGAACTCCGACTGCGCTTCCGATAAACGTTGATACGGCGTGCCCAACGCTTTTTGAAGTCACAAACCTACCGCGCTGCTCGTGATGAGCAGTATCGACTGCGGGTTCCGGGAGTCATGCCAGGAACAGGCATGACAATTGGCTTCAAAACGGGGCTTCGCTGCGAGTGCCCGGGCACGGAGATGACTGCGCCCTGACGTGAACAGAGATTAACCGTTCAAAATTGCACTGCACAATAAGTGCTACCCCGTAACTGTTTAATCTGAAAGGAAATTCTTAGGAAATTAATACCGTGCGCCACCTCATATTTCTTAAAGACATATTTACTTTTCTTTTATCTGACCATCGACGTAAATCCAGTTTCCGTCGCTGTTGCGCGTGAAGCGGCTGGCCTCGTGCAGCCGATGCGCGCGCCCGTCCACCTTGTAGCGCGCGACGAACTCCACTTCTTCGTGATCGGCGTCGATCGGCGTGTGACGTTTGATCTGCAGGCCGAGCCAGCGCGTGCCGCTGTCGGATGCGTCGAGATCGGGCGGGCAGGTGGATTCGGCCCATGTCGCACGAAGATAGGCCGTGTCGCCGCGCACGTACGCGGTGTAGCGCGAACGCATCAGTTCCATCGCGTTGGCGGGCTTTTCGCCGCCGTCGATGAATCGCCCGCAACACGCTTCGTAGCGCGGCGCGCGTGCATTCGGACGCTGGTCGGGCGCGGCGCCGCCGCAGGGACAATCCACCGGCTTCATTGATCGACGCCCGGCATTTCGACGTGCCGCGGCTGGCTGCGCACGCGTTCGAGCCACGCGCGGATCGCCGGATAGCGCGACAGGTCGACATTCGCTTCATCGGCGACGTGCGTGTAGGCATAAAGCGCGATATCTGCGACGCTGTAGCGCTCGCCAGCGAAATACGCGCGCGTGGCGAGATGCTGCTCCATCACGTCGAGCGCGCGATAGGAACCGGCGATTTTCTCGGGCAGGCGGGCATCGCCGGGATTCTTCTGAAACTGCAGGATGAAGCGCGCCACGGCGACGAACGGCTCATGGCTGTACTGCTCGAAGAACATCCATTGCAGCGCCTGCGCGCGTTCGAGGCGATCGGTCGGCATGAGCGGCGTGCCATCGGCGAGATAGCAGAGGATCGCGCCGGATTCGGAGAGCGTCGTGTTTTCGTCGATGACGAGCACCGGCACCTTGCCGTTCGGATTGAGGCGCTTGAACTCGTCGGTGCGGGTCGCGCCGTGCATCATGTCGACTTCATGCCACACGTAAGGCAGGCCGAGTTGTTCGAGGATGAGGCGAACCTTGTAGCAGTTGCCCGATGCGGAAACGCCGTGTACCTGATAAGTCACATTCCCTCCAGTTTCACCATTCGAGCTTCGTGCCGTCGTACTGCACGAAGGTTCCGTTGAACGCGTCGCGCATCGCGCCTGCTTCCGCGATCACCGCGCGCATGCCCGACACGCTGTGCGCGACGTCGATCGCCGCCGACGGTCCGCCCATCTCCGTGCGCACCCAGCCCGGATGCAGCGCGATGCACGCCGAATGACGCGATTCCAGCGACGCCACCTTCAACGCGGAATTCAGCGCGGCCTTGCTTGCGCGATACAGCCAGCCGGTCGTGCCGCTCGTCTCGCCGATGCTCCCCATCTTGCTCGACACGACCGCGAACACGCCGTTCGCGGCATCGGTGAGCGGCAGCAGCACGGGAATCAGCTGCATCGGGCCGCGCACGTTCGTGTGCATGACCTGATCGAAATCGTCTGCGCCGATGGTTTCGACGCCTTCCGTGCGCGGACCGTACACGCCCGACACGACGATCGCCACATCCAGCTTTTCCTCGTCCAGTTGCCACTCGAGCGCGGCGATCTGCTCGGGTTGCGTGACGTCGAGCGGGAAGGTTTGCGCGCCCATCGCGTCGAGCGCGGAGAGCGAGGATTTGTCGCGGGCCGTGGCGAGCACGCGCCAGCCATCGCGACAATATTCGCGCGCGAATTCGTGGCCGAGGCCGCGCGACGCACCGACGATCAATACCGTTTTCATGACCGACATGTTCCTTGTGTGGACGACCTTGCGACTATAGCGCGCGACCCGCTGTCGCTGCTCGTTCGTCAGCCGTTCGGCTATCGTTGTGCGCTTTAAGAAAACCAAGACCGGAAAGATGGTGCATACCGATATCGTGATCGTCGGCGCGGGGCCGGCGGGTTTGTGTCTGGCGAATGCGTTGAGCGGGGCGGGGTTGTCGATCGTGCTCGTCGAGCAGCAGAGCCACGACGCGCTGCGCGAGCCCGCGTTCGACGGACGCGAGATCGCGCTGACGCAGCAGTCCGTCGCGTTTCTGACGACGCTCGGCGTGTGGGGGCGCATCGATGCGCACGCGAAATCGCAGCTCGCGGATGCGCGCATCTTCAACGGGTCGTCGCCGTTCTCGCTGAAGATCGGCCATGCGCTCTCGGGGCATGCCGAGCTGGGCTGGCTCGTGTCGAATCATCTGATCCGGCGCGCGGCGTTCGACGCGTTCGAGCATCGCCGGGCGTCGGGCGCGGACATCCGCATCTTCGCGTCCGGGCGCGTGATCGATATCGATGCGGATGCCTGCGGTGCGCGCGTGCGGCTCGAAAGCGGCGAGACGATCGCGGCGCAACTCGTCGTCGCGGCGGACAGCCGCTTCTCGGCCACGCGGCGCATGGCGGGCATCGCCGCCGACATGCACGACTTCGGCAAGTCGATGCTGGTCTGCGGCATGACGCACGACGCGCCGCACAATCATGCGGCGTGGGAATGGTTCGGTCATCGGCAGACGCTCGCGCTGCTGCCGATGAATCCCGATCCGCAGACGAGCGCGCATCGGTCGTCGGTCGTGGTGACGCTCGACGCGCGCGACACTGAGCGATTGAGCGCGCTGGATCCCGATGCGTTCAATCGCGAGATCGAACGCCGTTTCGAGCGCAGGCTCGGGTCGATGACCTTGCGCACGACGCGGCATGTTTATCCGCTGGTGTCGGTGTATCCGAAGCGATTCGTGGCGAAGCGTTTCGCGACGGTCGGCGATGCGGCGGTCGGCATGCATCCGGTCACGGCGCACGGGTTCAATTTCGGGCTGGCCGGGATCGAGTTGCTTTCGCGGGCCATTTGCGATGCGCGTGCGGCGGGGCGCGATATCGCCGGCGATGCGCTGCTTGCGCGATACGAGCAAGAGCACCGGCGGGAGACGCGGCCGCTTTATCTGCTCACGCGATTGATCGCCGAGGTCTATACGCGCGACTCGTTGCCCGCGCGGATCGCGCGCGATGCGATGTTGCGCATCGGCGAAAGATTGACGCCGTTCAAGCGCGCAGTGGCGATGTCTCTGGCGGAGCGGTGAAGGGGTCGTTGCAGTAAATTCCTATATCGTTTGGATGACTAGGGATGCTTATTAAACAGGAGTAAAGTCTCGCTACTCGCAACGCTCAGACGAGGAGCAGACTATGTTCAAAATCATTCAGGGAACTTTACCGTCGAATATCGACGAGGAAGAGCTTCGGGAGATACAGGCGGATGCCGCCCGACGCATGAAGATCGAGGCGGAGGTGCGAAGGCAGATGGGCGAGCCGGACGATGACGATAACGCAGGCTTCATCAGAGCCCTCCTGAGTTTTCCGAAGATCGACTGCGACGACTCCATTTTCGATCGTCACGCCAGCAACGGAGATTCCGATGTTTCTGGCTGATACCAACGTCATCAGCGAAACCAGAAGAGAAGAACGCGCGAACGAAGGTGTTCGCGCGTTTTTTGAAGGCGCTGAACGGAGAAATCAGAGAGTCCTTCTTTCTGTCGTCACCGTCGGCGAGCTTCGACGTGGCGTCGATTCGCTTCGCTACAAGGGCGACATGCGGCAGGCTGAAAATGTGGAAGCGTGGCTGAAAGGCGTTCTTCACGCATATGACAAGAAGATCGTGCCGGTCAACAGGGCGATCGCGGAGGTGTGGGGACGTCTCCGCGCTCGGCATCCCGAGCCTGCCGTAGACAGGCTCATTGCAGCAACGGCGCTGGCTCACGGTTTGACGGTAGTCACGCGCAATGTCAGGGACTTCGAGCGCGTGGGAGTGAAAATGCTGAATCCCTTCGACTAGCAACCACGCCGGCCCCGGCGCGCAGCACCCGGACCGGCCCGCACGACTCAAACCAGTTCCACCCCCATCGCCGTCGCTTCGCCGCCGCCGATACACAAACTCGCGACGCCGCGCTTCAACCCGCGCGTCTTCAACGCGCCGAGCAAGGTCACCAGAATGCGCGCACCCGAAGCGCCGATCGGATGCCCGAGCGCACATGCACCGCCATTCACATTGACCTTGTCGTGAGGCAGATCGTGCTCGCGCATCGCGGCCATCGTCACGACGGCGAATGCTTCGTTGATCTCATACAGATCGACATCGCTGGCGCGCCAGCCGTTCTTCTCGAAGAGCTTCCTGATCGCACCGACCGGCGCAGTCGTGAACAACGCAGGTTCCTGCGCGAACGTGCTGTGCCCGACGACGCGCGCAATCGGCTTCACGCCGAGCCGCTTGGCCGTCGACTCGCGCATCATCATGAGCGCCGCCGCGCCGTCCGAAATCGATGACGAATTGGCGGCCGTCACCGTGCCGTCCTTGGCGAACGCGGGCTTGAGCGATGGAATCTTCTCGATGTTGGCCTTGAACGGCTGCTCATCGCGGTCGATCACGGTATCGCCCTTCCTGCCCTGCACGGTGACCGCCGCGATCTCCCACTTGAACGAGCCGTCTTCGTTCGCCCGTTTCGCGCGCCGCAACGATTCGACCGCGAACGCATCCTGCGACTCGCGCGAGAACGCATACGACGATGCGCATTGCTCCGCGAACGTGCCCATCAGGCGGCCCTTTTCGTAAGCGTCTTCGAGGCCGTCGAGGAACATGTGATCCAGCACCTGACCGTGGCCCATGCGCATGCCGCCGCGTGCCTTCGGCAAGAGATACGGCGCGTTCGTCATGCTTTCCATGCCGCCCGCGACGATCACGTCGACCGATCCGGCCAGCAGCATGTCATGCGCGAACATCGCGGCGCGCATGCCGGAGCCGCACATCTTGTTGATCGTCGTGCAGCCGGTCGACAACGGCAGCCCGCCGCCGAGCGCAGCCTGACGCGCGGGCGCCTGGCCTTGTCCGGCAGGCAGCACGCAACCCATGATCGCTTCGTCGATCTGCTCGGGTTTCACGCCCGCGCGCTCGACCGCTGCCCGGACTGCCGCGGCGCCGAGTTGCGGCGCGGTCAGCGAAGCGAAGTCGCCCTGAAACGCGGCCATCGGCGTGCGCGCCGCCGAGACGATGACGACGGGATCGGTTTGTGTCTCACTCATGTTTCAACTCCTTGATGACGCCTTGAATAACGGCGGGAATATCGCCCAGACGCGCCGCATCGGACGCGAGTACATCGTTCTCCGTGGAATGCGCGCCGCCGCGGCTCATTTCTGCAATGCCGGCGCGATACACCGGATCGATTTCGTCCGATGCGCTGATCATCATGCCCATGTTGCGCAAACGGCCATCGTGCACGCCGTAGGTCCAGCCATGCACGGTGAGTTCCTGCCCGCGCGCCCACGCATCGTTGACGACGGTCGTGCGGCACACGTTGATGGTCTGCTCGATCGTGTTCAGCTCGACGAGACGACGATGCCGCGCATCGCCCATCGGCCATTCGTCGAGCAGCGCGGCGTGCTTCTCGCGCACGTCTTCGACATGGCGCAGCCAGTTGTCCGCGAGACCGACGCGCCGCCCGACGAGCGCCGCGCCCACACCCGAGCAGCCGTAATGGCCGACAACCATGATGTGCTTCACCTTCAGCAGATCGACGGCGAACTGGATGACCGACAGACAGTTGAGATCCGAGTGCACGACCACGTTCGCGATGTTTCTGTGCACGAACACTTCGCCCGGCGGCAGGCCGATGATTTCGTTGGCGGGCACGCGCGAGTCCGCGCAGCCGATCCACAGATACTCGGGCGTCTGCTGATGCGCGAGACGCTTGAAGAAATCGGCGTCCTCGGCGAGCTTGCGCTGAACCCATTCCTGATTGTTCGCGAACAGGTGGGCCAGCGGAGTCGAGGATTCGTTGTTGTCGGGAGTGTGGTTCATATTCGATAGTCAAAGCGGGACGGCGCGTCAGGCGGCGCGCGCGTCCTGTCTACCGGACTTCTCGAAGCGCTCCGGATACCGGATGCTGAATCGGACGTCCCGGTCATAGGGAAAGAAATCGGCGAGCTCGCCGCGCTGCAGTTGTTCCTTGTAGCGCTGCCAGAGCGCGGGATCGAAAAAATCCGCGTGATGGCGCATGAAGGCCTCGCGCACGCGCGGATCGCCGAGCAGAAATGTGCCGTACGTTTCGGGAAAGATATCGTGCGGCCCGACGGTATACCACGGCTCGCCCGACAACTCGTCTTCCTCGTTGCGCGGCGGCGGCACGCGGCGCACGTTGCAATCGGTCAGATACTCGATTTCATCGTAATCGTAGAACACCACGCGACCGTGCCGCGTCACGCCGAAATTCTTGTACAGCATGTCGCCGGGGAAGATGTTGGCCTGGATCAGCTGCTTGATCGCATCGCCGTATTCCTTGATGCCGTGATCGATTTCGTCATCGCTTCCGTCTTTCAGGAAGAGATTCAGCGGCACCATGCGGCGTTCGATATACACGTGTCTGATGACGAGATTGTCGCCTTCGTACTCGATCATCGACGGCGCTTCCTTCTCCAGTTCGCGGATGAGCGCATCGTCGAGGCGCGCGACGGGCAGCGCGACGCTCGAATATTCGAGCGTATCGGCCATGCGGCCCAGGCGATCGTGACGCTTCACGAGCTGATACTTGTCCTGAATCTTCTGGCGCGTGGTTTCCTTCGGCGGCGGAAACGCGTCCTTGATGAGCTTGAACACGTAAGGAAAAGACGGCAGCGTGAAGACGATCATCACGAGCCCCTTGATGCCGGGCGCGACAATGAACTTGTCGCTCGAATGCGACAGGTGATGCAGCAAGTCGCGATAGAAATCGTTCTTGCCCTGCTTCTGCAAGCCGACCGACGTATAGATTTCGGCCTTCGGTTTGCGCGGCATGATCGTGCTCAGGAACTGCACGAACGCCGAGGGCACTTCCATGTCGACGAGAAAATACGAGTGCGAGAAGCTGAAGATGATGAGCACCTGCTCGCGCGAGAGCAACACGGTATCGAGCGCGAGCAGGCCGGGCGACGTGTGCCGGATCGCGATGGCGAAGGGCAGCAGCGCATCGCCGTTGATGACGCGCCCGACGATATACGCCGCCTTGTTCCGGAAGAACAGCGACGACAGCACGTGAATCTGAAAATTCGGCGCGGGCGTGAGATCGCCGAAGGCATCGCGCATCGCGTCCATCACGCACTGCACGTCGCGCGGCAAGTCCTCGAACGGCGGCTCGAGCTGAAAATTCGTGACGATGCGTTCGAGCGTCGCGGCGAGGCCGTCCTTCTGCGGGTAATACGCGCGATAGGTGGGCTTCGCGGCGGGTTCGTCGTTCTCGATATATTCGGTCGAGATCGCCGGCCGCACGAAGATGAAATCGTTGTTGAAGTACGAGCGATGCAGAATCTTGCAGCACACGGAATTGAAGAACGTCTCCGCGCATTCGGGCTGGCGGTGCGTCGTCAGCAAGCCGATGTAATGCAGCTTGATCTGCTGCCACACGTCGTCGTCGATGTTCTCGGCGTCGTATTCGTCTTCGAGCGACGTCACGCACTCCGCGACGCGATCGTCATACGACGCGATGCGGTTTCGCGCCAGTTGCTGCAACGCGAGCCATTCGCCGCGCTCGAAGAGACCCTTCGCGTCGATCGCGGCTTCGCGGAACACGCGGTAATGATGCTCGAAGCCTTCGAGTATCGTCTGCGCGACATCGAAGCCGATTTGCGACGAGAGCAGCTTGGGGAAATGATTCATGTCGACCCTTCGCTTCGCGTGTGGCGGTCACGTCATGCCGCTTTGGGCTTGCGTGCGCGCTTTTCCGTTCCCGCTGCGATCAGCGCGCGGCCTTGTTCCTCGTATGCGGCGAGTTCGGTGAGCGTCGTGTTCAGGTCTTCGAGCTGACGTTCGAGCACCTCGCGATGCGCCGCGATCGTATCGACGAAAGCTTGCAGTTGCGTGTTCGAGCCGGTGGGCGAGTCGTAGAGATCGAGCAGCGTGCGGATTTCCGAGAGCGTGAAGCCGAGCCGCTTGCCGCGCAGCGTGAGCTTGAGGCGCGTGCGGTCGCGCGGCGAATACACGCGCCGCAGGCCGTTCGAGCCTTCGCGCCTCGGCGCGAGCAGGCCTTGATCTTCGTAGAAGCGGATCGCGCGCGGCGTGATGTCGAATTCACGCGCCAGTTCGGTGATGGTGTAGTGCGTCGGCTGAGTCATCGCGGGCCGGCAGCGCAAATGCGCGCGCAACGTTAGAATGGATGTTTACGTTATCGTCAACTTCGCCAAATTGCAACGCGGCGCAAACCCGGAGGCACGCACCCAATGAACGCCCTCGAACACCAGCTCGATTATGTTTTCGCCGACGCACTGCCCGAATCGGGCGGCGTCAAGGAAGTGGCGCCGGGCGTGTTCTGGTTGCGCATGCCGTTGCCGTTCGCGCTCGATCACATCAATCTCTGGCTGCTGCGCGACGAAATCGACGGCGTGAAGGGCTGGACCGTCGTCGATTGCGGCATTTCGAGCGACACGATCCGCGCCAGCTGGGAGCGTGTGTTCGATTCCGTGCTGGATGGCCTGCCGGTGCTGCGGGTGATCGTCACGCATTGCCATCCGGACCATCTGGGGCTCGCCGACTGGATCTGCAACGGTGGCGACAAAAAACGCTGGAACGTGCGCCTGTGGATCTCGCTGGGCGAATACGCGATGGGCCGCGTGATGGCCGCGGGCGACGGTTCCAACGCAGGCGGCGAGCGCGCTGCGGCGCATTTCGCGGCGCACGGTCTGACCGACGAAGCCTCGCTCGATGCCTTGCGCAAGCGCGACAGCTATTACCCGACGCTCGTGCCGTCGATTCCCGCCGAATACCGGCGCATCCGCAACGGCGATGTCGTTCGTATCGGCACGCGCAACTGGGAAGTGGCGTCGGGCTACGGCCATTCGCCGGAGCACAGCGCGCTCTTCTGCGCGGCCGACAAGCTGCTCATTTCCGGCGACATGGTGTTGCCGCGCATCTCGACGAACGTATCCGTGTTCGCGGTCGAGCCGGAAGGCAATCCGCTCGCGCTGTATCTGGAATCGCTCGGCCGCTATGAAACGATGCCCGCCGATACGTTCGCGCTGCCGTCGCACGGCAAGCCGTTTCGCGGCGTGCAGACGCGCATCGGGCAATTGCGCGAGCATCATCGTGCGCGGCTGGCGGAAGTGCGCGAGGCGTGCGCTGCGAAACCGTGCAGCGCCGCCGATATCGTGCCGATCATGTTCAAGCGCAAGCTCGACATTCATCAGATGACATTCGCGCTCGGCGAAGCGCTCGCGCATCTGAACCTGCTCTGGCTCGATGGAACGTTGAAGCGTCAGACCGGCGATGATGGCGTGATCCGGTTCACGCCGGCCTGACATTATTTATTGCACCGAAACGCCGCCGAAGTTCACGCGCCCGAACGGGCTCACGTTATAGCCGCTGACATTCGCACGCGTGAGCGCGGCGGCGGTCGGATAGACGAGCGGAATCCACAGCGCCTGATCGTGGATGATCTTCTGCGCATCGACATACGCCTTCGTGCGCTGCGCGACATCGGCTGTCGATTTGCCGTCGGCGATGAGTTTGTCGAGCTGGCTGTCGCAATAGCGCGCGAAGTTGATGCCCGACTTCACCGCGTTGCAACTGAAGAGCGGCGACATGTAGTTGTCCGGGTCGCCGTTATCGCCGGCCCAGCCCATGAACAGCATGTCGTGCTGACCTTGTTTCGCTTCCTTGATCAGTTCGCCCCACTCGATCACTTTCACCTGCGCCTTCACGCCGATCTTCGCGAGGTCGGCTTGCAGCAGTTCGGCGCCGGCTTTCGGATTCGGATTCAGCACGCTGCCGTTCGGGCGCACCCAGATCGTCGTATCGAAACCGTTCGGGAAGCCCGCGTCGGCGAGCAGCTTCTTCGCATCGGCGGATGAATACTTGTACGCCGTGACGTTCTTGTCGTAGCTCCACGTATTCGGCGGATACGGATTCACCGCGGGCGTGGCCGTGTTGTCGAACACGGTCTTCATGTACGTCGTGCGATCGAAAGCCATGTTGATCGCCTGACGCACCTTCGGATTATCGAGCGGCTTCTTCTGCGTATTGAGCGCGACGAACGCCGTCATGAACGCGGGCGCCTCGCTTACTTTCAGCGACTTGTCCTTCTTCGCGTCGAGCACATCCTGCGGCTTCGGCGACAGCGCGATCTGGCATTCGCCCGCCTTGATCTTCTGCGCGCGCACGGACGCATCCGGCGTGATCGCGTAGATCAGGCGATCGATCTTCGGTTTCGAACCCCAGTACGCCGGATTGACGTCGTAGCGGATCACGGAATCCTTCGTATAGCTTTTCAGCACGAACGGCCCGGTGCCGATGGGCTTGCTATTCAGATCGTTTTGCTGGTTCGCCTTCAGCAGTTTGTCGGCGTACTCGGACGAGTAGATCGAGGCGAATCCCATCGTGAGGATCGGCACGAAGGTCGCGTTCGGCTCGTTGAGCTCGAATTTCACGGTGTGGTCATCGACTTTCGATACGGCCTTGATGAGCTTCACGAGGCCCATCGACTGCGCGTGCGGAAAGCCGCTCGCGCCCGCGACCTTGTGCCAGGGATTGCTGTCCGACAGCATGCGCTCGAATGTGAAGACGACGTCGTCGGCGGTGAGCGCTCGCGTGGGCTTGAAGTAGTCGGTCGTCTGAAACTGAACGTTCGGACGCAGATGGAAGGTGTAGGTCAGGCCGTCGCTGCTCACGTCCCACTTTTCCGCGAGCGAGGGCGCGACCTTCTTCGCGGCTTCGTCGTAGGAGACGAGCGTATTGAAGATGACATCCGCCGACGCATTGGTCGTCACGAGCGAATTGAATTGCACGACGTCGAAGCCATCCGGGCTCGATTCGGTGCAGACGGTGAGCGGCTTGGACAGCGCAAGCATCGGCGTGGCGAAGCATGCCACCGCGGCGGCTGCGGCAAATAATTTCAGGCGCATGAGATCTCCCGATCTTCATTTTTGTTCGTGGATGAGCATGGCGCGCACGCAGCAAGCGACGCGCCCGGCGCGGCTAGATTAGCGAATGCATCGTGTGCCGACAACGATTCGATCGGCATACGCATATTCATGACATTTCTCTGGCGCGCATGCGCGGCTTGCCCAAACCGGGCGCAGCAGGCTAAACTTGCGCCGTCTTTGGGGAGTAGCCTTCCTTCGTGAGCGAAGGAGAACGCGTCAACATCCTCGGCTCTGCTGCCGTGGCGCGTTCGACCGGAACGGTTTGGCGAGACCATCGATGCGCTATGTCGTTCTTGGTCGGACGGCGCGTGGCGCATCGTGGTTCGCTTGACGTCCGGCCGTGGAATCATCGTGTCCCCACAACTACAACATCCCTGTCTCTCGCGCACGCTTGCGCGCCTATCGCATGTTTCGATGCGAGGTGCCGCATGACGATGCTTTTCCTCGAACTCGCGTTGATGCTCGCGATCATTCTGGTCGCCTCGGAGCTTTTCACGAATGCGCTCGAACATCTCGGCGAACGGCTCGGCATTTCCGAAGGCGTGACCGGATCGCTATTCGCGGCGGTCGGCACGGCGTTGCCTGAGACGACGGTGCCTATCATTGCATTGCTCGGCGGTACATCGAGCCGTGCGGTCAATGAAGAGATCGGCGTCGGCGCGATTCTCGGCGCGCCGCTCATGCTCGCGACGCTTTCCACTTGCCTGATGACGGTCGCGATTCTCAAGTCGCGCGGCTTGCGTGGACGGATCACGCCGGAGCGCAGCGGCTTCACGCGCGATCTCAACTTCTTCCTGTGCGCGTTCCTGATCGCGTGCGCCGCGATGTTCGTGCCGCATCATGCGTGGGAGGTGCGTGCGCTGTTTGCGGCCGGGCTGGTCGGAGTCTATGTCGTCTATGTGATTTCGACGTTCAGGGCTTCGGCGAAGCTCGTCGAGGGCGGGCATGGAACGGAAGCGCCAGAGGCGTTGTTCGTGTCGCGTCTCGGTTTGAAGACGTCGCTCGGCACGATCATGCTGCAGTTTCTCGTCGGTATCGTGTTGCTCGTCGGCGGCGCGAAGGGATTCATTCACGGCGTCGAGGGCGTGTCTCACGCGCTGGGGATTTCGGCGCTGTTGCTGTCGCTCATCATCATTCCGATCGCCACGGAATTGCCCGAGAAAGTGAACAGCATCATGTGGGCGCGCAGAGGGAAGGACACGCTCGCGTTCGGCAACATCACCGGAGCGATGGTGTTTCAAGGGACGTTGCTGCCGGGAATCGGCATCATGTTGACGCCGTGGGAGCCGCGGGTCGAAGTGCTGACCGGCGTGCTGATCACGCTCGCGGCGGCGGCGTGGTTGCGGTTCAACGCGAAAGACAATGGCGTCGTGCTGTGGGCGCTGCTCGGGAACGGCGTGCTGTACGCGGCGTATCTCGCGTTGACGCTCGGGCGCTGAGAAATAAGAAATGCCCGCCGAAGCGGGCATCAAGAGCGAAGCAGCGCGCCGGACATCGGCGCGTTGTTCTTGTTGTTCTTGGAAGTGTTATCGGCGCGAGCGCGAAGAACTTTAGACACGCGCTGCATTATCTCTTCCGTCACGCCCAGGAGCGCGTCATTGCCGAAACTGGGGCAATTTTCCGCCTCATCTCCATGCTTTGAATGTGGGCCGCCGATCGGATAATCGCCCGATACAGTGAGGTAACCCAGGCAAACCATGAACAGCATCGATCTGCCGAGCGCGGAAGCCGCGACTCCCGACCAGCAATTCCAGCAGGATATCGCCGTCATTCTGGAAGCCGCGCGACAGCATCAGAAGAACGGCGAATTCGACGACGCGGAAAAGCTCTATCAGATGATCCTGGAAGCCGCGCCCGGACAGCCCGACACGAGCTTTCAACTCGGGACGCTTTACATCGAGACGGGACGGCCGTCGAAGGCACTGCCGCCTCTGGAAGCCTGCATCGGCTCGATGCCGCAGAACGTGCATTACTGGTTCGCCTACATCAACGCGCTGATTCAGGACAAGCAGGACAAGGCGGCATGGATCGCGTTCGAAATCGGTCAGAAACACGGCTTGAGCGGACCCATGGCCGAACTGCTGATTCAACGGATGACGGGATCGGCCATTTCCCCACCCGTGCCGGCCGTGCAACCGGCCATCGTCCCGGAATCGAAACCGAAGAAGTCCGCGATGAAGGGCGTGCGCCGTCCTTCGTCGCAGGATATCGCGCGCTTCACGGCGGCTTTCAACAAGGGCGATTTCAAGGACGCGGCCAGAATCGCGCGCATGCTGACGCAGCGTTATGCGCTGGACGGCGCGAGCTGGCGTTGCTTCGGCGTTGCACTCAATCGCGACGGTCAACATGGCGAGTCGGTCGCGCCTCTGAAAAAGGCGATCAAACTGATTCCCGAAGATATGCAGACTCGCGTGCTGCTCGCCGATACGCTCGTCGTGCTGCATCGGCACGCCGAGGCGGAAATCGAATGCCGGTCGATCATCGAAGCGCGGCCGGATCTGGCGGAAGCACACCGTCTTCTGGGCATCGCGCTGGCGGGCACCGGCCGCTTCGACGATGCCGCCGTGTCGTGCCGCCGTGCGATCGAACTCGCGCCCACTGCGCCCGCGACGCACGGCACGCTCGGCATGCTGATGCTCGAAGCAGGCAAGATGACCGAAGCGGCCGAGTCTCTGCGTCATGCAGTCGAACTCAATCCCGACGACGTCGCGTCTCACAGCAATCTTCTGTTCAGCCTGGTTCACCGCGTCGATATCGATCAGGCGACGCTCTTCATGGAACATCGCAAGTTCGCGGAGCGCCATGAGGGATCGATCGCCAGAATGCAACTGAGCGAGCATATCGATCGATCGCCGGACAAGAAGCTACGCATCGGTTTCGTGTCGGGCGACCTCTTCAATCACGCAGTCACGTCTTACGTGCTTCCCGTGTTGAAGAGCCTGGCCGAGACCCCGAGCCTGGAGATCTGGATCTACCAGAATCACACCATGGAGGATGGACACACGGAGCGCCTGCGAAGCTATGCGACGCAGTGGCGCCGCGTCGCCAGATTGTCCGATGATCAGCTCGCGCAGACCATTCGGGCCGACGGTATCGACATACTCGTCGATCTGTCGGGTCATACCGGCCGCCACCGCCTGCTGACCTTCGTGCGCAAGCCCGCGCCCGTGCAGGCGACCTGGATCGGCTATCCGGCGACGACCGGCCTCGTGGCAATGGATTATTGGCTCGGCGACCGCTTCGCCGCGCCTGTCGAGATGGCCTCCGCGCAATTCACCGAGAAGATCGTGCATTTGCCGGCTACGGCGCCGTTCACGCCCGCGGAGAATAGCCCGCCCATCAACATTCTGCCGGCGATGCATAACGGCTTTGTCACGTTCGGCAGCTTCAATCGCGTCAACAAGCTGCGCCCCGAGGTCATCGCGCTGTGGGCGAAAGTGATGCATGCCGTGCCTGGCTCGAAGATGCTCATCGGCGCCATGCGCAGAGGCGGCGACCAGGACGACGAAGCGCAGTTGACC
Organism: Caballeronia sp. EK; assembly: GCF_014384845.1. Classification (NCBI taxonomy): domain Bacteria; kingdom Pseudomonadati; phylum Pseudomonadota; class Betaproteobacteria; order Burkholderiales; family Burkholderiaceae; genus Caballeronia; species Caballeronia sp. EK. The sequence continues at coordinate 77,067 of NZ_JACSUE010000016.1, read as the reverse complement.
GAGTGGTTCGGCGACGCTGGCATTTCGAAGGATCGGTTGACGTTCCGGCAACGGTCGACGATGGCGGTGTATTTGCAGCAGCATCATCAAGTCGATCTGTGTTTGGATGCGTTTCCGTACTCGGCTTCGACCACCACGCTCAATGCCCTCTGGATGGGCGTCCCGACTTTGACGATGGCCGGACGGTCTCCCGTTAGCCGGGCCGCGATGGGTTGGCTTTGTCAGGTGGGTCTGGACGATTTCGTCGCGCGCGACCAGGATGATTTCGTCCGCCTGGCGGTGTCTGTCGCAGCCGATCTTCCCGCGCTCAACGAGACCCGTCTGAACTTGCGGGATCGCTGCGGCAAGTCGGCTGCATTCAGACCGGAGGTCGTCGCCGAGGGCGTTTCGCGCGCATTCAGGATCATGTGGACGCGGTGGTGCCAGGGGCAACCTGCCGCGCATATCGACGATATCGTCGTCGATGCCTGAAGCGGGGCTCATAGAAAACGCGCCGTTGTGGCGCGTTTTTTTTCGCTCGACTCCGAATGCAAAAAGACTCGGCCGGGAATCCCGGCCGAGTCTTTTTTTCAGACGCTGAAACCGGCTCGCCTTACGGCGGCTGCGCAGGATTTCATCTCATCAGGAAGTCGACGGCATCCACATCGAGCACCGGGACCGCGCACGCTTTCGCCACCGCCAGCCGCTCGGGAAAATGGTTATCGATGAAGATCGAGCCAGGCGTCACATAGCTTGCCTTCGATTCGTCGTCGCGAAGCACGACGATGCGATCGAATATCGCGATGTCGATGCGCGCGCTGGCAAGCGTCTGCCCGACATCGTAGCGATGGCGCGTAAGCAGGACGATCTTCTTGCCCGCGGCAATCGACTGATAGAGAAACGCCATCGTTTGCGCAACGGCGAATCCGTCGATGATCAAGGTTTCGTCGAGATCGACGTACACGGTGTCGTATTCGCAGTCCAGTCGCGCGCGGGTGACGATGCAGCGTTCCACCAGCGCGACGTGAGGATTCGGCAGCGTCAGAAGATCGCGCTCCATGTAGTCCTGCACGGCCATGAGCGGCAGATTGATGCCTTTCGCTCGCTGCGCGACCATCGTTCCGGCGACGCGGCAGGACACTTCCAGAAGTTTCCATTGACCGCGCGCATCGGCCTTGATCTGAAAAAACCACGGACCGCGCATGCGAACGCGCGCATTGATCTCGCCCGCGATTCCGGCAATCTCCGGCGATGGCTCGATATGCCGCGAGCGCATCGCAATGCCGCCGCGCGTGCGCTCGCGCGTGCGAGGGCCGGTCCAGAGCAGACGGCCGCGGCGATCGGTGAAGCAGTCCACGGTCAGCTCTTCGCCGGGCAGATATTCGACGAGCACAGGCTCGCTCACCGCATCGAGCGCGAGTTGCGCCTCTTCGCGCGAGCGTACGAGCGTCACGCCTTGCGCGCCCTGGCCGAGATCCGGCTTGACGATGGCCGGCCACTCGGTCACTTCGTCGGGCGTGGCGAAAACTTTCGGCGCCCACGTCGTATCGGCGAAATGCGCGTAGGTGAGACTCTTGCGGCGCGTGAGGGCGGTGCTGTGGGCGTCGCCATTCACGATATAGGCGTTCCAGCGGTCCGTGCGCGCGGCCAGATATTCGATCACGGTATCGTGCGTCGCGAATACGACGTCGATGCCCAATTGGTCGATCAGCGTCGCGAATACGTCATCGAAGCGCGGGTCGCGAATATTTGGGAGATCGCCGAAGTAGCGTTCGAAAGCAAAGCGTCCGTGGTCGTCGACGCTCGATGCGCCGTACAGCTCGACGTGCACGGAATGTCGCAACGCTTGATGAATCTCGATGGCGTTCTCCGCGCCGCAGGGAAACACCAGAACCTTGATCTTTTTAGTCATGCTGACTGCGTTTCGTGAATGAGTTGTCGAGTCGCGGCTGGCTTCGCGCCGTCCGAGCGCATGTCATGCGAGTCGATCGAGCACGTGCGTCACGACCGGTTCGAGGTCCCTGGGCGTGAGTCGCTGATCGCAGGGAAGGAACAGCGCGGACGCGGGAATGCTGCGCTCGAAATCCGGCGCATCCTGCGATTGCGCGACATCGGGCCAGTACGTGGGCGTATAGATGCGCTGTCGTCGTAGTTCGTCGCGCAGTTCGGCGTGCTCGCCGAAAAGCGGGTAGCAGAGCGGAACCGCTCTGTCGGGGTCGAAGTGGAACGCGAAGCGATTGTGCGGCCGCAGCCGTTCGTGCAAGTACGTGAAATTGGCGATTCGCCGCGTCCGCACGGAATCGTAATCGACACTCGCGAGCATGCGCTGGGTCAACGCCGACATTCGCGCAGGCTCCTGATGCCGGAGACTTTCCTCGGCGGCCGCATACGCGGCATAGCCTGCTTCCGCATCTTCCGCGATGCGGCGCAGCAGATGGTCGCAGCGTCGAATCGAGCTCTCGTCGATGGTTTCGGGCGGTTCCACGCGCGCGTGCGTCACCAGATAGCCGCCGTCCGGCACGCCGACGAACTTGCGCGGCGAGTAGATCGTCGCCAGGCAGTCGCGGTGTGGAGCAAACAACGCCTGGGCGTTGTCGATGACGACGCTCTCGCGAGGAAAGCGACGAAGCACATCATCGACCTGATCGTCGCAAAGGCCGAAGTAATTCACATAGAGAAGCACTTCGCCCTGTCGAAGATCGACGGACGGTACCCGCATGTTTCGATCGATCGCATACCGCCTGATCGGAATGCCCGACTTGGCGAGCGGCTCCGTCATTGCGTCGCAGATGTACCAGGGCAGCCACACTGCCGTGGGACGCACGGCGCGCAGCAGCGCAAGAAACGCCGCGCGCGCCGACTGAAAATGCAACACGTCTTCATGGAGCGACGGTCGGGCGGGCGAAAGTTCCAGCTCGAAGTATCCGCCCATCGCGCGTGACGACAGGACCGCGCTCATCGGCTCGGCTCCGTCGAAAGCATGGCCCTGACGCGATCCGGACTGTTGAACATCAGCACATCGAGAATCGATAAACCGGGACGGAAGGCGTGCTCGAACTGAGCGTACGCGCTCAGATTCGGCTGGATGAAGGCCAGCTCGATATCGTTCGAGTGGAAGGTCGCTTCATCGTAAAGCGCGCGGCCGCCCGGCAGGTTGACGTACACCCGTGCTCGTTCCTTCGCGCAAATGTCGAGCACGCGGTCCGTGCTTTTCAGTTCCGCATTGCCGTATTGCGTCGAGGTGGCGACGAACTCCGTATCGATGTCGAGGTACTGGCAAACATCGACTACCGTTTGCGAGGCCAGCGTGGAGATATGGTCCGTCGGCGCCGATAGCGAACGCTCGACCAACGCGCTCACCCGCGCGTAATGAGGTGCCTTTGCATACGCGTGCCGAAGCGATTCGAGCATCTTGCGCAGCCAGACTTCGCGCGGCTGCATGGGCACGTCCCGGATCTTCGCGGAAGGGCTCGCGCCGGACAGCGGCACGGTGATGTAACGATCGCCCGCGCCGGCCAGCACGCGATTGCGATTGATCCAGCCGTTCTTGATGTAGTTGACGTCGTCGTAGAAAACGAAGCGGTCGACCGCGGCCACCAGTTGAAAATAGCCGATGTACGGAAAGAAATAAGGCTGCATGATTGCCAGCCTCATGATCAGCAACCCTTGATGATGTCGACGATCCTGCCAATATTCGCGTCGGACAGACCGGGATAGATCGGCAGACACAGCACGCTTGACGACGCCTGCGAAGCGACCGGCAAGTTGCCGCGATGCGCGGACGGCAGGCCGCGATACATCGGGAAGTCCGAGATCAGCGGATAGAAATAGCGGCGCACCATGATTTCGTGGTCGCGGAACTTCTGATAAAGCTCGTCGCGCGTCAGCGGAAATGCGGAGTCGACCAGAATCGGGAAATACGAAAAGTTGGCGGCGGTTTCGCCGGCGTCTTCGACGCACCGGATTCCCGGCACGCCGTCGAGCATGTCGCGATAGATCGCGTCGATTCTCTTGCGCGCCGCCAGAGCGCCATCGATATATTGCAGTTGCAGCAGGCCGAACGCGGCGTTCACTTCGCTCATCTTGCCGTTGATGCCCGGCGCGACGACCGTGACTTCATCCACGAAGCCGAAGTTCTTGAGATGGTCGATCCGCTGCTTCGTCTTCGCATCGGGACAGACGATCGCCCCGCCTTCGAACGTGTTGAACACCTTGGTCGCATGGAAGCTGAGCACGGACAGGTCGCCGTGCTGCAGCACGCTGCCGGCAGCCGTCTGCACGCCGAAGGCGTGCGCCGCGTCGTAAATCACCTTCAGGTTGTAGTTGTCGGCGATCTTCTGAATCGCCTCGACATCGCACGGGTGGCCGTAGCAATGCACCGGCATGATGGCGGTGGTCTGCGGCGTGATCGCTTCTTCGATCCGCTTCGGATCGAGATTCAGCGTCTTCGGATCGATATCGACGAAAACGGGCTTGATGCCGTTCCAGAGCAGCGAATGCGCGGTCGCGACGAACGAATACGGCGTGGTGATGACCTCGCCGGTGATCCGGTGCGCCTGCAACGCCGTGACCAGCGCGAGCGTGCCGTTCGCGAACAGCGACAGATATTTCACGCCGAGATAGTCGCACAGCGCCTTCTCCAGCTGCTGATGAAACGGCCCGCCATTGGTCAGCACCTTGCTCGACCAGATTTCCTCCAGATACGGAAGAAACTCGTTCAGCGGCGGCAGATGCGGCTGGGTGACGTAAAGACGCTCATCGACGAGTTCGGCGACGGATGCAAAGGGAAGACTGGCGGTCATGATGGATGGCTCACGCTTCTGTGATTAAACAGAATTATGAGACGCGTGGCCCGTGTCCAATGCGGCGATGTGGCGGCCAAACACCCGTCAATTCCGGGCATGCGCCGGGGGCGGGGTTCGATGAGGTCGACGGGGGATGCGTGCTGCTTCGGGGACGAGAGGGAATGCGAGCGAGCCGGGAGTGGCCCCGGCCCGGTCGAGAGAACGTCAGAATCGCGCGGCTTGCTGATATCGCCCGGCCGCTTGCGCACGCTCCATCGAGCGGCGATAACCGCTGGCGAGCATCGCATTGGCGGCCTGCGCGTGGCCCATCGTCGAATCGATGCTCGCCTGAATCTTGCGGATGACCATGAGCGCTTCGGCGGATTGCTCCGGACCGATCTGCATGACGAGCGGCGTGCGCGCCTGCGTGAGTTCCGCCGCTCGCGTCCAGTCCTGCTCGGCCACGGCCGCTTCGATCGCTTCGGTCAGCGCCCAGGCGCGCTGGATGACTTCCTGCTGTTCCATGAATGATCCTTACTTCGCGTTCGTGGCCATCGCGCCCGCGCTGTTGGTGCCGCCGAACAGTTGCGTCAGGTAGTTCGACTGCGTGGCCATTTGCGACATCAGCGTGTTCAGCGCGGTGAATTGCGTGTTGTACTGCGTGGTGAGCTGCTGCGTGTACGAAGTGAGCTGCGTCTGCTGATCGGCGATGCTCTTCAGGTCGGCATTCAGCGCCGTCGTGCGCGTGTCGATGAGACCGCCCGTCGCGAGATAACCCGTGAGGCTCGTGTTCAGTTGCGCGGCGACGCCGTCGGTCGTGTTGAAGAGCGACGCCACGGTGCCGGTGTTGTTGGTGAGCGCATCGGTGAGCGCGTCTTCGTCGGTCTGCAGCGTGCCGTCAGGCTGCAACGCAATGCCGATGGACGCGAGATTCACCTTGCTCGTGCCGCTGCCGATCGCCTTGCTGATCGTGCTGGAGATCGTGTTCTTGATCGCGTTCATCATCGAGTCGCCGAGCAGCGCGCCTTGCGAGCTGGCCGTCGAGTCGAACGACGTGAGCGATGCCGCCGTACTGATGAAGTTGTTGTACGCGGTGACGAAAGCGTCGATGGCGGTCTTCTGACCGCTCACGTCCTGGCCGATCGTCAGCGTCTGCGTCGTGCCGACCGAATCCGAGGTCAGCGTCATGTCGATGCCGGTAATCGAACCCTTGATCGTGTTCGACGCGCTCGACAACGCCGTGCCCGCCACCGTCAGATGCGCGTCCACGCCGGAGGTCGACTGCTTCCAGCCGTTCGCGCCGTCGATGATCGTATGTTCGGGGACTTCGATGGTGCTGTTGGGGTCGTTCGGATCGACATCCGTCGTCGTGGTCGACGACTTCACCGCGAGCTTCGTGATCGGCGAACCGGTCGAACTCGCGTCGGGCGCGACATCGACATTGATTGCATTGGCGAGTCCCGTCGACGCGGAGCGCAGCACGAGGTGCGCGCCATCCGTGCCGGTGACGATGGTCGCCGTGACGCCCGGATTGTCGGACGCGGAATTGATCGCGGACGCGATGCCCGAGAGCGTGTTGTTGCTGTCGTCGAGCGTGATCGTGCTCGACTTGTCGCCGACCTTGATCGTCATCGTGCCGCTGCCGAGCTTGTCGGTCGTCGAGAAGACGCCGGAAGTCAGCGATTGCGCCGACGCGATGTTCGTCACGTTGACGCCGTAGCTGCCCGCTACCGCGCCCTTGCCGGCCGTGGCGGTGAGGCCTTTGCCGCTCGCCGTCGCCGTGAAGGACGACAGGGTCGTGCCGTCGGCTAGCTTCGAGAGCGAGCTTTGCAGCAGGGACAGCACGGACTTGAGCGAGCCTACCGCGGTGAGCTGCGTGGTGTCGGCGGTCTTCTTGTTGTTGAGCGTGTCGGTCTGACCGGCGACCTTCGCATTGACGAGCGCCGAAACGAGCGAGTTCACATCCATCGTCGAATTCGTCGTACCACTGATGATCGACTGTGCTGCCTGCTGTACGGCGCTCGTCGGATCGACAGTGGTGCCCGATGTGGAGGTCGTGGCTACTGTGGTCATGTGTACTCCGTTCGTTGCGTGTGGCGTTCGTCTGGATTTGTGCGCAAACGCCGGGTTTTGCGCAAACGCGTACCGGGAGACGAGCTCCCGGTACGCTGACTTGCTTGTTTGCCGCGATGTTTCGTCTTGCCCGGCGCGCGTTCGACTGCATGCGCGCGCCGGCTACCGCATCGGCAATGTGGCTTAGCCGAGGAGCTTCAGCACTTGCTGCGGCATCGAGTTCGCTTGCGCCAGAACCGAAATACCAGCTTGTTGCAGCACTTGCGCCTTGCTCAGATTCGCCGTTTCCTGCGCGAAGTTCGCGTCCATGATCTGCGACTGGGCCGACGACAGGTTGGTCGCCTGCGAAGCCTGCGCCGACGACACCGACGCGAAGCGATTCTGGGTGGCGCCGAGGCTTGCCTGCAGCGTGTTGATGGTTGCGAGCGCGTTGTCGACCGAGTAGATCGCCGCTGCCGCACCGCCGCTCGCCGACACGTCGATGTCGTTGACCGCCGGAACCTTCGCAGCCGTCGTCAGGGACGTCAGTTCGGTGGCTTGCGTGCCCGTCGTCGGGACCGTGCCGCCGCTGAACGCGCCGGTGGCGAACGTGAAAGTGCCGCCGCTCGTCGAGCTGAACAGGTTGGAGCCGGTGAACGCCGCGCCGGTGTTGTCCGTGTAGGTGAAGCCGCCGCTGCCGTCAGCCGACACCGTCACCGACGTGACCGTCGCGCCGGTGGACGTGTACGCGCCGCTCGAATCGAGCGACAGGCCATCGATCTTGCCGAGGACAGCGCCCTTGGCCGGGGTGCCGATCGCGGTCGCCGAAACGTTCGCGCCCGACAGATCCACGGCAATGCTCTGGCCGACGTTCGCGCCGACCTGGAACGACAGGCTGCCGGCGGTGCCGTCGAGCAGGCTCTTGCCGTTGAACGTCGTTTGCGACGAAACACGGTTGATTTCGCTGATACGCTGCGTCACTTCCTGTTGCAGCGCGGCTTGGTCAGACGTCGAGAGCGAGCCGCTCGACGCTTGCACGGCCAGCTGACGAATACGTTGCAGGTTGTCGGCGATTTGCGACAGACCGCTGTTAGCCGTCTGGACGAGCGACACGCCGTCGTTGGCGTTCGACACGCCCTGGTTCAGACCGTTGATCTGCGCGGTCATGCGGGTGGCGATCGCGAGGCCTGCTGCGTCGTCCGCGCCGCTGTTGATGCGCTTGCCCGACGACAGACGGGTGATGGCCGAGGACAGTGCGCTTTGCGTGCTGTTCAGGTTCTGCTGGGCAACCAGCGAATTGATATTGCTATTGATACCGATCATTTTTGCTCTCCTGGGAGACTTTGTCTGGCTTTGGCTTTGGCACCGAGTGTTGCCTGGCGGTCCTGCGCTCGGTGATAGCCGGCCGCCTACTTGTGGTTATCGGGCCCCACGAAAAAAACTTAAGCCCTTCGCAAACGATTTGTGTAATGAATGCAGCCGTAAGCCTGCGAACGCTCGCCCAGCAAGGCGCCGGTTTCGCGCGTATGCTTTTCGGTCCGTTCTTTTTGCGCATTCGGAGCACACATGCAGACACGCAGCATCGGCACATCGGAACTGAAGATCGCGCCGCTCGTCTTCGGCGGCAACGTATTCGGCTGGACTGCCGACGAGCGCACGTCGTTCTCGATCCTCGACGCGTTCGTCGACCACGGCCTGAATTTCATCGACACCGCGGACGTCTATTCCGCCTGGGTCGAGGGGCATCAGGGCGGCGAATCGGAGACGATCATCGGCAAGTGGTTCAAGGAAAGCGGCAAGCGCCATCGGGTCGTGCTCGCGACAAAAGTCGGCAAGCTCGGCACGCGCGCCGGGCTTGCGGCGGCGAACATCGCGGCGGCCGTCGACGATTCGCTGCGGCGTCTCAAGACCGATTACATCGACGTCTACTTCTCGCATTACGACGACGAGAACACGCCGCTCGATCAGACGCTCGACGCGTATCAGAAGCTCATCAAGGCGGGGAAGGTGAGGGTGATCGGCGCGTCGAACTACACGGGCGAGCGGCTCGACACGGCGCTTGCGATCGCGAAGGAGTCGGGACTGCCGGCGTATCAGATCCTTCAGCCGGAATACAACCTCTACGATCGCGAAGGCTACGAAACCGGTCTGGAGCCGGTGGCGCAACAGCACAAGATCGCGGTCGTGCCGTACTACGGGCTCGCGAGCGGTTTCCTGTCGGGCAAGTACCGGTCGAAGGAAGACACGCGGCACAAGGCGCGCGGCTCGCGCGTCGAAAAATATCTGAACGCGCGCGGCTTCAGGATTCTCGATGCGCTCGACGAAGTCGCGAAGCGCAACGACACGACGCCCGCGACCGTCGCGCTCGCATGGATGATCGCGCGCCCGAGCGTGACGGCACCGATCGCCAGCGCCACGTCGGTCGGGCAGCTCGAAAACCTCGCTGCCGCGACGCGCCTGCAACTCGCCACCGACGACATCCAGCTCCTCGACGAAGCCAGCGCGTGGCAGAAATAAATCTGTTGCATCAATGGGTTGGACGGATCGGGGGAGTTGGCAGTGGTGCGGTGTTCTGGTAACATCGCGCCCGAATCGAGAAATGTGCCCGATTTCCTGCCTTCGCCGCTGAGAATGACAACGTCAACAAGCAGCGGCGAACGGCTCCGAAACGCGCGTTCGTGTGGTTCCTTCGAAAGCGCATGCCGCTTTGGCGGCTGAATCCCAACGATCTCTTTTCCGGCCTCCGTGGCCGCTTTGCTCGTGTCCGCCGCGCCATTTCATGTCCGGCGGACGATCGGAGTGCCGGGGCGCGGCAGCTCTATCGTCGCGCGCTTGAAAATACGTTTAGCAAACTCAGGATTTACATGACCACTATCGTCCTCAAAGAAAACGAGCCGTTCGATGTCGCGATTCGGCGTTTCCGCCGCACCATCGAGCGCAATGGCCTCATCGCCGAACTGCGCGAGCGCCAGTCGTACGAAAAGCCGACCACCGAGCGCAAGCGCAAGAAGGCCGCCGCTGTCGCGCGTCTGCGCAAGCGCCTGCGCAGCCAGATGCTGCCGAAGAAGATGCACTAAGCGTCTCTGGCCGGCGAGAATTTTCGGATTCTCGTCCGCATGGCAAAACGGCGGTGCGACCCGTATGGGCGCACCGCCGTTTTGTTTGTGCTTCGAACTACGATATTGCGCGTGTCACACGAACGCGTGACGCTTTCCGAGCGCGGCGAGCAGTTCCGGCCACTCGTCGATATCGGCGTAATCGTGCACTTCCTCGAGCTCGATCAGCAGATCGATGATGTTCGGATCGTAGGCATTCACGTTCGATGCGTAGAGCGCGCGCAACAGCCCGCCGTCCCGCGCATGCCGATAGTACGAAATGCCAACGCCTTCCAGCTCGGGCTCGTACAACTCGTCGCGCACGAGCGAGCCGATCGCGCACTTGCGGCCTTCCGGACTGCGGAGCCGGCACGAACCGTTGTCGTCCTCGGACACCGCGCGCTGCGTCAGCAAGTGCTCGCTGACGCGCTCGTAAATCTCCTTCGGGCTCAACATCGTAATGGGGCTCAACATCACAGCACCTGCAATATCACGCAGCCGTTTTGAGAAGTTCGGCGGACAGCCCGAACTGACGCGCGATCGACGTCAGACGCTCGCGCCACTCCCACTTGCCGAAGACGTCATGCACGTTCTGCAGACAGGAGAGCAATTCGACGGTATTGGGATCGAACACGTTGATGCGCGCACGAAGCAGCGCGCGCCTGAGCGCCGCGACGCCGACATCCATGTACGCCGGCACTTGCTCTGGCGGCTTCGCGATAAAGCGAATGGGCACGCCTTCCATCGCGGTGATGTAGTCGCGCGGCTTGATGAAGCTGCCGACAGGACAGCCGCCGCAGTATCCGCGATACGCGCCGCCGCCCTGCGGCAGCAAAGCCGCTTGCCCTTGCACAAAAAGATGCTGTACCGCGCCGTTGAAAATCTCCTGATGGGTCAGGAAGTTCAAGCTTTTCATGATCATCTCCCCTGCGCCCCTGCGCAGCGGCCGTGCGTTTGAGTTTTCGAGAAGCTGCACCTGCTTACCGGAGCGGCGGCGTCGTTGCGAATGTGGCAACCTGAATGAACGCTTCGCCGCTCGGACACTGCATCGAGCACGGCGGTTTCCCGGACTGGCTCGCGTCGGATTTCTACACTCAGTGAACGATCCGTACACCGTCAGTTATAACGGTTCGGTCCGGTAAAAAGGTGCGCCAGCGCACGCGAGGACGCCATTTTTACACGGCTCGTACGTTCGTGCAGTGCGGAAAACCCGGCAAAAAGCCTTGCAATTCGGGGCATTGCGCGTGCTTCACTGCAAAAAAATCGGCTTCTATAGGTGTTTACGCCAAGAGACGTATTTTGTACTCAGACGTGTTGCCAAAAAGCAAAAATTTCCCGCATACGAATATCTTCAGCGTGTGGATTTGGCGGCGGTCTTCCTTTTTGTCTTAGGTTTTTCTCGCGATATGCAACCGACGGCGTGATCGTTGACCAAACCGGTGGCCTGCATGAAGGCGTAGCAAATGGTCGTGCCGATGAACTTGCAGCCGTACTTCTTGAGCGCCTTGCTCAAGGCGTCGGATTCGGGCGTGGATGCCGGCGTGGGGTTCGCGGCATCGCGCGGCGTGTCGATGGTCTTGCCATCGACGAAAGACCAGACGAAGTCCGCGAACGAGCCGTGTTCCTGCTGGATCTGCTGCACGGCACGCGCATTGAGCACGGCCGACTCGATCTTCGCCCGGTTACGCACGACGCGCGCGTCCAGCACGATGCGCTCGATGTCCTTCTCGGTGAAGCGCGCCACCTTGTCGATGTCGAAGCCCGCGAAAAGCGTCCGATAACCCTCGCGCTTGGTGAGGATCGTCGACCAGGAGAGGCCGGCTTGCGCGCCTTCCAGAATCAGCATTTCGAACAGATGCTGGTCGTCGCGCGAAGGCACGCCCCATTCGTCGTCGTGGTACTGGATCATCGCGTCGGTCGTGGCCCAGGCGCAGCGGGTGTGGTCGGTGTCTGCCATTGCGAGTCCTCGTCGTTTTTTTGGATCGCGTCAGCATAGCCGAACGTCCGCGACGCGCCACCTCTGCCATTCGGCCAATTGGCGCGCGCCGTGGCCACCGGTAAGCTTGCGCCCATGACTACATTCTCGACATCGGAATTCAACGGCTTCCTGCTCGGCATCGACGGCGGCGGAAGCGGCACCCGCGTCGTCCTCGCGGACGCGCACGGCACCGAGCTCGCACGCGCGAATGGCGGACCGTCGGGACTCGGGCTCGGCGTCGAACGTGCGTGGCAGTCCATCGGCGATGCGTGCCGGCAAGCGTTCGACGCAGCCGCGCGGCCCTTCGACTGGCGCAACTGCGTGCTCGGCTGCGGTCTCGCGGGCGTGAACAACGCGGACTGGCTCGCGGCCTTCCACGCCTGCGCGCCGGACGTGCGCGCGTTGCGCTTGGAAAGCGACGCCTACACGACCGTGCTCGGCGCGCATGGCGGCGAATCCGGCGTGATCGTCGCGCTCGGCACGGGCAGCATCGCGGCGTCGCTGGACGAGGCAGGCGTTTGCCGCATCGCGGGCGGCTACGGCTTCCCGAGCGGCGACGAAGCCAGCGGCGCATGGCTCGGCCTGCGCGCGGTCGTTCATCTTCAACGCGTGCTCGACGGCCGCGCGACCGAGGACGCATGGTCGCGCGCGCTGCTCGCGCGCACCGGCGCGACGGATCGCGACAGCCTCGTCGTGTGGCTTTGCGCCGCGAACCAGACCGGTTACGCGACGCTCGCGCCGACCGTGTTCGAGTTCCACGATCATCCGGTCGCGGCGCGGCTGCTCAAGCGCGCGGCGCTCGAAATCGAGCGTCTGGTCGCGGCGCTCGATGCGGCGGGCGCGCTGCCCGTCGCGCTGTGCGGCGGACTTGCCGAGCCTTACGAGCCGTTCGTGCCGGACGTGTTGCGGGAACGGGTGCGGGCGCCGCGTGCGGATTCGGCAGCGGGCGCACTCGAACTGGCGCGGCGCGCGGCGTCCGCATTCGGGGCTGCCGGCAGCCCGGCGCGATAAAATAACGAGCTTTGCGGCACCACAAAGGCAGTCATGTACTCGGTCATCGCTACTGATCTCGACGGTACGCTTCTGAACAGCGACCACCAGCTGGACCCTTTCACCGCCGAAACCGTGCGCACGCTGGCGGCGCGCGGCGTGCCCATCGTCATCGCGACGGGCCGGCATTACCGTGACGTCGCCGGAATTCGCGATCTGCTCGGCGTCGACGCATATCTGATCACGTCGAACGGCGCGCGCGTGCATGCGCCCGGCGACGAGCGCATCTATTCGCGCGACCTCGATCCCGCCGCCGTTCGCCGTCTCGTGCAGCCGGAACTCGCGGGCGCGCACGGCCGCGTGATCGTCAATCTCTTCGCCGACGACGCGTGGCTAATCGACCGCCACGCGCCCGAGCTGCTGGTCTTTCACCAGGATTCCGGCTTCAAGTACGAGGTGATGGATCTGCGCGAGCATGACGGCGTGAACATCGCGAAAGTGCTGTATATCGGCGATCCGGCGGATCTGAAGGAAACCGCCGCGAATCTCGAGCGCGAATTCGGCGACTCGCTTTACGTCACGTATTCGCTGCCGGATTGTCTGGAAGTGATGACGTCCGACGTATCGAAAGGGCGCGCGCTGCGTTTCGTGCTGGAGCGTCTCGATGTCGATACCGCGCAGTGCGTCGCGTTCGGCGACAACATGAACGATATCGATCTGCTCGAAACCGCCGGGCATCCGTTCATGATGAACAACGCCAATCCGGACCTCATCAAGCGTCTGCCAGACGTGCCGCGCGTCGGGAACAACTTCGAAGCGGGTGTTGCGCATCAGTTGCGCAAGCTGTTCGGCATTCGCGACGAACTGGCGTCGCCCGGACAGACGCCCGACTGAGCGTCGGTCGCGACGGGCCGCCGGATTTGCCGGCAGCCCGTTTTCGCTTATCCGCGATGGCCCCAGTTGTTGCCGTAGCCGCCGTGGTTCCAGCCCGCGCGGTTATAGCGGCCGTAATCGTGGCCGTAGCCACCGTGCCAGCGCGGTTCCTCATGGCGATAGTAGGGCGCGCGATACGCAGGCGCCGCAGGACGCACGTACACCGGAGCCGGCGCCACATAAGCCGGCGCGCCGAGCGAAACGCCGATGTGCAGATCGCTGTGAGCCTGAGCCGCTCCGACAGCACCGATTGCAAGGCCGGTCGCGACGAGCATTTGGGTGACGATGCGCTTCATTGTCTTTCTCCTTTAAGGCGACGTGTGTCGCATGAGTTCAATGTAAGCGTCCGCCGTCTTACATGCTTCGAGGACTTGTTACGGTGTGCAAGGGCGGCGTAAGCGCGGTAGAAAGGGAAGCTGGGCGTGTGACATCGTTTGAAGCCTTGTCGGACGGCCCTTCCGCGCCTTGCTCTATGTGCAGGAAATTGGGTTCGCAACAATTCATAAGCATGCTGCGTAATTCGGCATTACATTTGTCGCGCGCTTTTAATCATTCGAATGCGCGGCGTAGCGTGAAAACAAAAACGGGCGCATGTCGCGCCCGTCCTTTATTTGCCGCCGACGCTTACTTCTGGCGCGTCAGAGCCGGATACAGCAGGCCCGCGAGAATCGCACCGACGATCGGCGCGATCCAGAACATCCACAGTTGATCGAGCGCCCAGCCGCCGACGAAGAACGCCTGGCTCGACGAGCGCGCCGGATTCACCGACGTATTGGTGACCGGAATCGAGATCAGGTGGATGAGCGTCAGGCACAGGCCGATCGCGAGCGGCGCGAAGCCTTTCGGCGCGCGGTCGTCGGTGGCCCCGAGGATCACGAACAGGAAGAAGAACGTCATCGCGACTTCGCAGACCAGCGCCGCCACCATCGAGAAATGACCCGGCGAGTGCTCGCCGAAGCCGTTCGCGGCGAATCCGCTCGACGTGAAGTCGAAGCTCGGGTTTCCCGTCGCGATCAGGTAGATGACCCATGCGCCGAGCGTCGCGCCGATAACCTGCGCGACGATGTACGGCACGAGATCGCGCACCGGGAAGCGGCCAGCCGTCGCGAGACCGATGCTCACAGCCGGATTCAGGTGGCAACCGGAAACGTGTCCGATGGCATAGGCCATCGTCAGCACCGTGAGACCGAACGCCAGCGCAACGCCAGCGAAGCCGATGCCGAGTTGAGGAAAGGCCGCGGCGAGCACGGCGCTTCCGCAGCCGCCCAGCACGAGCCAGAAAGTACCGAAAACTTCAGCGCCGAGACGCTTCGACAAATGCATGATCCTGCCTTAGTGAAAAATTGAAAAGCCATTGATTTAAAACAAGAACGCGTGACGCGCTCGCGGAGCGGAGTTTAAGCGCGGAGTCTTCGGCGAACTGTCAAAAATGGTGGATCGGCTCTCAATTCACGGGCATCGAAACGAAACTTCGGATTGTTCCCTATAGGGTGCGCAAAAAAGTGCGGAGCGCGCGAACGGCGGGCGCAAAAAAATACCGCCCGGCAAGCGGGCGGTATTCGATGCGACTTGAAAGTCAGGCGAGCGGTATGACTATTACCCCACCGCAACCTGGCGCAGCACCGGGCGCTTCGCGGCCTGGAGCATCGCGGTGTAGCTCTCGACGTAGTTCTGCGCCATCGTGTGCGCGCTGAAGCGGCGTTCGAACTGCGCGCGAATTTCCGTACGCGAGAGTTCATCGAGTCGTTGCAGCGCGCCGACCGCGCCTTGCACGTCCTCGCAGATGAAGCCCGTCACGCCGTGATCGATCACTTCCGGCACCGAACCGCGATTGAACGCGATCACCGGCGTGCCGCAGGCCATCGCCTCGATCATCACCAGGCCGAACGGCTCGTTCCAGTCGATCGGAAAAAGCAGTGCCTTCGCGCCCGACAGGAATTCCGGCTTCTGCGCCTCGTTGATCTCGCCGATGAACTCGACATGCGCCTGCGACAGCAGCGGCTCGATCGTCGACTTGAAGTATTCCTGGTCGACCTTATCCACCTTCGCGGCAATCTTCAGCGGCAGACCGCTTTGCGCCGCGATCTTGATGGCGAGATCGGCGCGCTTTTCCGGGCAAATGCGGCCCAGGAACGCGAGATATTCCGGCTTCTTGTGCGGCTGCGGCGTCAGCAGTTCGCTCGGCAGACCGTGATAAACGGTGTTCAGCCAGTTCGCCTGCGGTAGCGGGCTACGCTGATTGTCCGAGATCGAAATGACGTTCGCCTTCGTGAACGTGTTGAAGATCGGCTGCAGTTCCGGCAGATCGAGACGGCCGTGCAGCGTCGTCACGAAGGGCGTATCCATCTGGGTGAACAGCGGGAACGGCATGTAGTCGAGGTGGAAGTGCAGCACGTCGAACTCGTGCGCGCGCTGGCGGACGGTTTCGAGCAGCAGCATGTGCGGCGCGAGCGCATCGCGCACGGTCGGGTCGAGACGCAACGCACGCGGCCACACCGCGTCGAGCGTCGCCTTGGTTTGCGAATCGCCGCTTGCGAACAAGGTTACATCGTGGCCGAGCTCGACGAGCGCATCGGTCAGATAAGACACGACGCGTTCAGTGCCGCCGTAAAACTTCGGAGGAACTGCTTCGTGCAACGGTGCAATTTGTGCGATTCGCATAACGTGACTCTCCATGTAGGTGAGGCATTGCAGTCACGCTCCGGTCGAGCGCTCAACACATGCCATTCGGGCGGGCCGCGTGTGGTGTAGACGCCGCCCGAGATCGGCCCGGAGATGAAAAACATCGCGACCGGGTTATCCCTTACTGCCCATTATCGGGATCGAGAGCGGCATTTCACGTCATTTTTCAATCGCTTATCGTTGTTACAGCGCGAAACATGTGCTGTTACGAAGTCAGAAATTGCACCAAAAAAGTTGATGTAGACGGATTTGAAGCGTGGAACACGCCGCGGGGTTCTTATAAGCAATTTGCGGTCCTGCGCGCCGAACATTGCAGCTATTGATCGTCTGGCGCGGCCCGCAGCGAAAAGCGGAAGGCCAGCATTAAGTCAGACGAATAATTGCCGATAACTTATGTCTGCCGATCGGCAAGCGACGGGCGTGGGCGTGTAAGAAATATTCCTACACGAATCTTCGCGAAACTCCGTCGTTGCGTCGGAAGGTTTGTCCTACAGGCGCGGCCGCGGGCATCGGCGACAATCGAATCGAGACCAGACAACGCGCGCGGGGCCGCATTCGCCTGTCCTTTGCGAATTCGAGCAAACGTTCACCCGCCGGGCCTGACCAGCCAAGTATCGATTCGGGGAAAAACATGACGATCAGCAATACGAGTACGCTCGCGGAAATCCGCGAGGTGAATCTGTCGTACTTGCTCCTCGCACAGCGGCTCCTTCAGGAAGACCGCGTTTCGGCGATGTACCGCCTCGGGCTTTCCGCGCAGGTCGCGCAGGTGCTGACCTCGCTGACGCTCGCGCAGGCGGTGAAAGTGGCGTCGTCGAGCCATTTGCTGTGCCGCTTTCGTTTCGACGATCACACGCTCCTCTCGTCGCTCGCCGACAAGGACAAGAGCGCGGCGCTCGCGCACGCCCACGCGGCGATCCTGCTGGCCGACGGTCCCGTCGAGCAGATCGGCTGAACCGCGCGCGACACCCCGATGGCGACAAAAAGCGTGGTCGCGGAAGTCCGCGAAATCACCCTGGCTATTGAACTGATCGAACTGGGTGCGCGGCTGCAGTTGCTCGAAGCGGAAACGAGCCTCTCGCGTGACCGTCTCATCAAGCTCTACAAGGAGCTGAAGGGCGCGTCGCCGCCGAAGGGCATGCTGCCGTTCTCGACCGACTGGTTCATGACCTGGCAGCCGAACATTCACTCGTCGCTGTTTCACGCGATTTATCGCTTCGTCGATACGCACGGCGGCGTGAAGTCGACGATTCTGACGATCGTCAAGAGCTACCGCCTGTACCTCGAACATCTCGAGATGCACGGCGACGAGCCCGTGCTGTCGCTCACGCGCGCATGGACACTCGTGCGCTACTTCGATTCCGGCATGCTGCAGACCAACGCCTGCACGCGCTGCGGCGGGCGCTTCGTCGCGCACGCGTACGAACTGCGCGCGGGCTATGTCTGCGGCCTGTGCCAGCCGCCGTCGCGCGCGGGCAAGACGCGCAAGGCGATCGCATCGTCCGGCGCGACGGAACGCGCTCCAGGCATCGCGGCCTGACGCCGCACTTCCGGCACGGCCCGCTGCCACACGGGGTTTACCGTTTGCCGCCCCTGCGGATTTGCCCCCAAAGTTTTTCAGTCGAGTGCCGTAAACCACTTAACGGCGGTCTTACCGCATCAAAACGTGAGGACTCGACTGTGCTGATTTTCGTTGGATCGCTCGTGACATTGCTGTCCGTTTTCGGCGGTTACGCGCTCGAAGGCGGGCACCTTGGCGCGCTCATGCAGCCGGTCGAGATTCTGATGATCGCGGGCGCGGGCGTCGGCGCGTTCATCCTCGGCAACAACGTCAAGACCATCAAGGCGACCATTCAGGTTCTGCCGACGCTCTTCAAGGGCGCGAAGTACGACAAGAGCATGTACATGGAGCTGATGGGCCTGCTCTACGTGCTGCTCGCGAAGGCGCGCAAGGAAGGCACGCTCGCGCTCGAGGCGGATATCGAAGATCCGGCGAAGAGCCCGGTCTTCAGCCAGTACCCCAAGATTCTCGACGATCACCATATCGTCGAATTTCTGACGGACTATCTGCGCCTCATGGTCAGCGGCAACATGAACGCGTTCGAAATCGAAAGCCTCATGGACGAGGAAATCGAGACGCATCACGTCGAGGGCGAAGCGCCCGCGCACGCGCTGACCAAGGTCGGCGACGCGATGCCCGCGTTCGGCATCGTCGCGGCCGTGATGGGCGTCGTGCACACGATGGCCTCCGCCGATCAGCCGCCCGCGATTCTCGGCGAGATGATCGCGCAGGCGCTCGTCGGCACCTTCCTCGGCATTCTCCTTTCCTACGGTTTCATCGGGCCGCTCGCGAATGTCGCGGAACAGCGCGTCGCGGAGCAGACCAAGATGTTCCAGTGCATCAAGGTGACCATTCTCGCGAGCCTGAACGGCTACGCGCCCGCGATCGCGGTGGAGTTCGGCCGCAAGGTGCTGTTCTCGACGGAACGTCCGTCGTTCTCCGAACTGGAAGAACACGTGCGCCGGGTCAAGTCGAAGTGACCGGAGCACAGCGATGAGCAACGACAGCGAACGGCCCATCTTCATCAAGCGCATCGTCGCCGGCAAGAAGGGGCATCACGGCGGCGCGTGGAAGCTCGCCTACGCGGACTTCATGACCGCGATGATGGCGTTCTTCCTGCTGATGTGGCTGCTTTCGTCGACGTCGCCGGTGCAGCGGCGCGGCATCGCCGAGTACTTCAACATGCCGCTCAAGGCCGCGATGGTCGGCGGCAAGTCCGTCGGCATGGACAACAGCATTCTCATCGGCGGCGGCCGCGATATTTCCAGCAACGAAGCGGGCGCGGCGCGCAGGTCCGACGGCAGCACGCAGCTCGCGCAGCGCGCCTCGTCCAACAACGACGAAGAATTGCTCAAGGCCGCGCAAGGCGAGCTCGAACGGCGCGAGCAGGTGCGCCTGCATGATCTGCAGGTGAAGCTTATGGCCGCGATCGAGGCCAATCCGACGCTGCGCCAGTTCAAGCAGCAGATCCGCATCGAGTCGACGCAACAGGGCTTGCGCATCGAGATCGTCGATACGCAGAAGCGCCCGATGTTCGCGCTCTCCAGCAACGCCGTGCAGCCCTACATGCGCGACATCCTGCGCGAGATCGGCAAGACACTCAACGACGTGCCGAACCGCATCGTCGTGCAGGGACACACCGACGCCGTGAAGTACGCGGGCGGCGAGAAGGGTTACAGCAACTGGGAGCTGTCGGCGGACCGCGCGAACGCGTCGCGGCGCGAGCTGGTCGCGGGCGGCATGGACGAAGCGAAAGTGATGCGCGTGCTCGGGCTCGCGTCGACGCAGAACCTGAACAAGAAGGATCCGCTCGATCCGGAGAACCGGCGCATCAGCGTCATCGTGCTCAATCGCAAGACGGAAATGTCGATGCTGCGCGACGACGGCTCGCCGGGCGCGACGCTCGACAACGGCACGGACGCGCAAGGCGCGCCGACGACTGCGCTCGGCCAGCTTATTCCCGGCATCGCGGCCCGGCCCGCGGCGCAATGAGCAAATTGCTCGAAAAACAGGCTCAAGACTCGGCACGTTTCGACCGTCATCACGGCAAGAGACAAACATGATCAAAAACATTCTGGCAATCGACGATTCGGCCGCGATGCGGCAAATCCTCTCGGCGACGCTGGCGACGGCGGGTTACGAAGTGACCGTCGCGTCGGACGGCGACGAAGGGCTGGAGTGGGCGCTCGCGGAGCGCTTCGACCTGGTTCTGACCGACCAGCACATGCCGGGCAGAAGCGGACTCGATCTGATCGTGGCGCTGCGCGCGAACCACGCCTACCGGGCGACGCCGATCCTGGTCCTCACGACCGAAGGCGGCGAGCCCTTCAAGGACGCGGCGCGCTCGGCGGGCGCGACGGGCTGGATCGAAAAGCCGCTCGATCCGGACCTGCTGACCGAACTGGTCGCCGCGCTCTCGGAAGACACGCAGCACTGAAGCGAAAGCAAAAGACAACCCGCGCACCCACGCGCCGACGGTGACTCAAGCATGACACTCGACATTACCCAGTTCTATCAAACCTTCTTCGACGAAGCGGATGAACTGCTCGCGCAGATGGAGCAACTGCTGCTCGTTCTGGACATCGCGAATCCGGACCCGGAAGACCTCGCGGCGATCTTCCGCGCGGCGCACTCGATCAAGGGCGGCGCGGCCACGTTCGGCTTCACCGCGCTCACCGAGACGACGCACATCCTCGAATCGCTGCTCGACCGGGCGCGCAACAACGAGCTCGTCCTGCGCCGCGACATGATCGACACGTTTCTCGCGACCAAGGACGTGCTCTCGGATCAGCTCGCCGCCTATCGCGCGAGCACGGAGCCGGATGCAGCCGCGGCCGCCGCGATCTGCGCGAAGCTGGAGCGCCTGAAGAACGAGCAGGCCGAAGGCGGTCAGCCGAGCCAGATCGAGCCGCCCTCGCTGCCGGGCACGGAGAAGAACGCGGCGAAGCTGAACGTCGCGCCCGCCTATGAAGGCCCGAACGCGCCGCCCGCGCACGTGATCGCACAGGCGGCGGACGTGATCGAGGACGACGGCAACTGGGACGGCGCATTCGAACTCACCGATGGATCGACACATGCGGGAACCGCTGCCGATGCGACGCCGGGACACACCGGCGCGCTGGCGGCGGATGCAGGACCCCACCTGAAAATTACGCTACGGGGGGTGGGCGAGAAGGACCTGGCGACTCTGATCGAGGAGCTGGGGAATCTGGGAAGCATCGTCGGAGAAAAGAAGACGGACGCCGAGTATGTGGTTTGGCTCGACTCGGACGTCCCGGCCGACGATATCGTCGCCGTGTGCTGTTTCGTGATCGATGAAAAGCAGATCGCGATCGGCCGTGGCGACGCGGCGGCGCAATCCGCCGAAGCAGCGCCAGCAATACCGGCAGTGCAACCCACGCTACACGAAGAGCCGAAGCAATCGCAGGCGCATGCAGCGCCCGCATCCGCGGCTGGCAAGGAAGCAGTGAAAGAAGAATCGGCGGCGGCGGCGGGCTTGCAGGTCCCGTCCGCTGCCCAACCGACGAAATCCGCGGCGAGCGACGCCGACAAGAAGGCGCGGCCGCAAGCCGCAGCATCGGCGGAAGGCAGTTCGATTCGCGTCGGCGTGGAGAAGGTCGACCAGCTCATCAATCTGGTGGGCGAGCTCGTCATCACGCAGGCGATGCTCGCGGAAACCACGAGCACGTTCGATCCCGCTCTGCACGACCGTCTTTTCAACGGCATGGCGCAGCTGGAGCGCAACGCGCGCGACCTGCAAGAGGCCGTCATGTCCATCCGCATGATGCCGATGGACTACGTATTCAGCCGCTTCCCGCGCCTCGTGCGCGATATCGCCGGCAAGCTCGGCAAGGAAGTGGAACTCGTCACGTTCGGTCAGGCGACCGAGCTCGACAAGAGCCTGATCGAGCGCATCATCGATCCGCTCACGCACCTCGTGCGCAACTCGCTCGATCACGGCATCGAAACAGTGGAAGCGCGCCGCGCGGCGGGCAAGTCGACCACCGGCCAGCTCGTGCTGTCGGCGGCGCATCACGGCGGCAACATCGTGATCGAAGTGAGCGACGACGGCGCCGGCCTGCGCCGCGACAAGATTCTCGCGAAGGCGCAGAAGCAGGGCATGCAGGTTTCGGAATCGATGAGCGACGAGGAAGTCTGGCAACTGATCTTCATGCCGGGCTTCTCGACCGCCGAACAGGTGACCGATATTTCCGGCCGTGGCGTAGGCATGGACGTGGTGAAGCGCAACATCCAGTCGATGGGCGGCCATGTCGAAATCATGTCGCGCCAGGGCGCGGGCACGACGACGAAGATCGTGCTGCCGCTCACGCTCGCGATTCTCGACGGCATGTCGGTGAAGGTCGGCAACGAGATCTTCATTCTGCCGCTGAACTTCGTGATGGAGTCGCTGCAGCCGGTCGCGGAAGACATCTACACGGTCGCGAACGGCGAGCGCGTCGTGCGCGTGCGCGGTGAATATCTGCCGCTCGTCGCGCTGCATCGCGTGTTCGATGTCGAAGGCGCGCGTACCGAGCCGACGCAGGGCATCGTCACGATCATGCAGACGGAAGGACGCCGCTTCGCGATGCTGATCGACGAACTCGTCGGCCAGCAGCAGGTGGTCGTGAAGAACCTCGAAACCAATTACCGCAAGGTGCACGGCATTTCCGCCGCGACCATCCTGGGCGACGGTCGTGTCGCGCTGATCGTCGACGTGGCCGCGCTCAACCGCGAATCGCGCGCACAGCACGGCGCGCACTCTCACTAACAACGAAGGAGCCATTCATGGCAGACGTTCAAACGATTCATACCGCTGCGCCTTCGCGACGTGATGCGGGTCACGCCGAAGCGGCCGGACAGGAATTCCTCGTGTTCACGCTCGGCGCCGAGGAATACGGCATCGACATCCTGAAGGTGCAGGAAATTCGCGGCTACGACAACGTTACACGCATCGCCAATGCGCCCGCGTTCATCAAGGGCGTGATCAATCTGCGCGGCATCATCGTGCCGATCGTCGACATGCGCATCAAGTTCAATCTGGGCCGCGTCGAGTACGACAACCAGACCGTCGTGATCATCCTGAATGTGGCGCATCGCGTGGTCGGCATGGTGGTCGACGGCGTGTCGGACGTGCTCACGCTCGCGCAGGAGCAGGTCATGCCCGCGCCCGAATTCGGCGGCACGCTCGCGACGGAATATCTGACGGGTCTCGGCACGGTCGACGGCCGCATGCTGATTCTGATGGACATCGAAAAGCTCATGACGAGCCGCGAGATGGAGTTGATCGACTCCGTTGCCGCATAACGAGCGAAGAGAAAGAAGCCATGCTGAAGAAGTTGTCGATCCGCACGACGCTCACGCTCGTGGGCCTGCTGTTCACCGGATGCGCGGCGCTGATCGGCGCGCTCGCGCTCGCCGGACTCAATTCCGCCAATGCGTCGCTCTCGTCGCTCGCGCAGGAAGACCTGGTCGCGATGCGCGCGCTCTCGGAAACGTCGTCGTATCTGCTGCGCTCGCGCATCACGCTCGACCGCGTGCGCTCGCTCGCAGAAGCGGGCAGCACGGAAGAAGCGAAGAAGGCGATCGATCGAGGCCAGTATCTGCTCGACAAGAGCAATGAAAACTGGAAGGTCTATCTCGACACGCCGAAACCGACGCTGCCGAAGGAAACGTTCGACGCGCTCGTCGCCCAGCGCGACGCGCTCGTGAAGACCGGCGTGGAGCCGGAATTCGCCGCGATCCGCGCGAACGACATGGCCGCGTATCACGCGATCGCCGACACGAAGATCAGCCCGATGTTCGTCGCCTTCGATCAGGCCGTGACGGCGGCGGTGGCCTCGCATCAGGAGCACGCGGAGACGTCGCGCGCGAGCACGGCCTCGCATATCGCGGCGCTCAACATGACGATCGGCGCGGTGCTCGTGCTCGCGGTGCTGATGCTCATCGGCACGCGCATGGCGCTCTCCAGCCTGATCGTGAAGCCGATCAACGATGCCGTCGATCACTTCGACCGCATCTCGCGCGGCGATCTCACGCAGTCCGCGCATACGGACCGGACCAACGAAATCGGCCGCCTGTTCGCGGGCATCGAACGCATGCGCGGCAACCTGACGGCGATGGTCGGCTCGGTGCATCGCGGCGCGGAATCGATCGATGTCGGCGCGCATGAAATCGCGAGCGGCAACACGGATCTGTCGCAGCGCACGGAAGAGCAGGCGGCGTCGCTGCAGGAAACGGCGTCGAGCATGGAAGAGCTGACGAGCACCGTGAAGCAGAACGCCGACAACGCGCGCCAGGCGAGCCAGCTTGCGGTGAGCGCATCGGACATCGCGTCGCGGGGCGGCGAAGTCGTCGAGCAGGTCGTCGAGACGATGCACGCGATCGCGTCGAGCTCGAACAAGGTCGTCGACATCATCGGCGTGATCGAAGGCATCGCGTTCCAGACCAACATTCTCGCGTTGAACGCGGCCGTCGAAGCGGCGCGTGCAGGCGAGGAAGGACGCGGCTTCGCGGTGGTCGCGGGCGAAGTACGTTCGCTCGCGCAACGCAGCGCGGCGGCGGCGAAGGAAATCAAGGCATTGATCGGCGATTCGGCCGCGAAGGTCGACAGCGGCACGGAACTCGTCGCGCGCGCAGGGCAGACGATGGGCGAGATCGTGCAGGCGGTGCGCCGCGTGACGGACATCATGGGCGAGATCAGCGCGGCGTCGGAGGAGCAATCCGACGGCATCGAGCAGGTCAACCGCGCCGTCACGCAGATGGACAGCGTGACGCAGCAGAACGCGGCGCTCGTCGAGCAGGCGGCGGCTGCCGCGGCATCGCTCGAAGAACAGACGCGCCAACTGAAGGACGTGGTCGCGCAATGGCGTCTGGAAAGCGCGGCGCCGGTGCGCGCGAGCGCATCGACGGCAGCGGCGCGCATCAAGGCGTCGGCGCCGGCTGCGCGCATCGAGCCTTCTTCGGCTACGGTTGCGTCGAAAGCCGAAAAGCACGCGAAGTCCGCTCAGAACGCGAAAGTTGCGCCGGAAGCGGCCGTTATCAAGGAAGCAGGCAAGGCCGCGAGCAATCCGGCGGTCAAGCCGGCGAGCGCCGTGAAGCCCGCGCCCGCGCCGCGCGCCAAGGCGACGGTCGCAGCCGACGGCGACTGGGAAACCTTCTAACCGAATCCGGAAACGAACACGACCATGTGGGCATCGCGCATCACGATCGATAGCCGGCGTTTCATCGAAACGCACGGCATGCGCGAGTCCGCAGGGTCGAGCGCGAAGAACGCGCCACATCGGGCGCCGCTAAGGGTGTCAAGGAAGCACGAAACATCATGATGGCAACGCGCAACCCGCGTATCGACCTGGGCGCCAGTGTGCGCGGTCCGGAAGTCGAGCGCGATTTCGAATTCACGGCGGCGGACTTCGCCCGCATTCGCGAGCTGATTCATCGGCGCGCGGGCATCTCGCTGTCGGACCACAAACGCGACATGGCGTACAGCCGGCTCGCGCGCCGTCTGCGCGCCTGCGGCATCGATACGTTCAGGCAGTATCTCGATCGTCTCGAAACGAACGACGACAACGCCGAATGGGAAGCGTTCGTCAACGCGCTGACCACGAATCTCACGGCGTTCTTTCGCGAGTCGCATCACTTTCCGATTCTCGCGGAATTCGTGAAACGCCGGCAGCAGCCGTTCTCGGTGTGGTGCTCGGCGGCTTCCACCGGAGAAGAGCCGTATTCCATCGCGATGACGCTCGTCGAAGCGCTCGGCGAGCATGCGGCGCGCCAGTGCACGGTGTTCGCGAGCGACATCGACAGCCAGGTGCTCGCGAAGGCCGAAGCGGGCGTGTATTCGCTCGATCAGGTGAAGGCGTTGTCCGTCGAGCGTCTCAAGCGCTTCTTCCTGAAGGGCACGGGTTCGCACGCGGGTCTCGTGAAAGTGCGACCGGAACTGCGCGCGATGGTGAACTTCGGCCGCGTCAATCTGACGGACGCGCGCTACGACGTGAAAGGCCCGTTCGACGCGATCTTCTGCCGCAACGTGATGATCTACTTCGACAAGCCGACGCAAGGGCAGGTGCTCTCGCGCTTCGAGCCGCTGATGAAGCCGGGCGCGCTGTTGTTCGCGGGACATTCGGAGAACTTCACGTATGTGTCGCAGGCGTTCAGGCTGCGCGGCCAGACCGTGTACGAGCTGTCGCGCGACCTGAAGCAGACGGGCAAGCCGCAGCGTGCGCTCGCAGGGGAGGCGGCATGAGCGGACTGCCGATCGCGTCGAACCTCTATTTCGACAACCATTTCAAGAAGCCGGGCGTGAAGCTTCTGCCGAACGAGTTCTACATGACGAGCGAAGACATGGTGCTCGTCACCGTGCTCGGCTCGTGCGTGGCGGCGTGCATCAACGACCGCACGGCGGGCATCGGCGGAATGAATCACTTCATGCTGCCCGACGACGGCTCCGACGCGTCGCATGCATCGTCCGATTCGATGCGCTACGGCGCCTACGCGATGGAAGTGCTCATCAACGAACTCATCAAGCGCGGCGGCCGGCGCGAGCGTTTCGAAGCGAAGGTGTTCGGCGGCGGCGCGGTGCTCGCGGGCATGACGACCATCAACATCGGCGATCGCAATTCGGAGTTCGTGCGGCGCTATCTCGCGCTGGAGAAGATTCGCATCGTCGCCGAGGATTTGCAGGGCATGCATCCGCGCAAGGTCGCGTTCATGCCGCGCTCCGGACAGGTGATGGTCAAGAAGCTGAAGACCGCGCACGATCCGATCGTGGTCGAGCGCGAGCAGGCGCTCGTGCAGCGCTCGCCCGAAGAGCGCGCCGAGCGGCTCGCGAAGGCGCGTGCGCGTGTCGAGCTGTTTCAGTCGAACGCGACGGCCGCGAAGCCGCGCGCGGAATTGTTCACGACGAATGCGTCGAACGTGAAGCGCCCGCGCGTGGAACTGTTCACCTCGCGCATGAAGACCGTGGAGGAAGCATGACACTCAGCCACGCGCCGAAAATCAAGGTGCTGTGCGTCGACGATTCGGCGCTCGTGCGCAGCCTGATGACCGAGATCATCAACTCGCAGCCCGACATGCATGTGTGCGCAACCGCGCCCGACCCGCTCGTCGCGCGCGAACTGATCAAGCTGCATAACCCGGACGTGCTCACGCTCGACGTCGAAATGCCGCGCATGGACGGGCTCGACTTTCTGGAGAAGCTGATGCGCCTGCGACCGATGCCGGTCGTGATGGTGTCGTCGCTGACCGAGCGCGGCAATGAAATCACGCTGCGCGCGCTGGAACTCGGCGCGGTCGATTTCGTCACGAAGCCGAAAGTCGGCATTCGCGACGGCATGCTCGATTACGCCGAAAAGCTCGCCGACAAGGTGCGCGCCGCATCGCGTGCGCGCGTGAAGCAGGTGAGCCACGTCGCGCAGACGCAGACGCATGCAGCGCACAAGCCGGCGCCGCATTTCAACAACCCGCTCGTGTCGACGGAGAAGCTCGTGATCGTCGGCGCATCGACGGGCGGCACCGAAGCCATCCGCGAAGTGCTTGTGCCGCTGCCGCCCGATGCGCCCGCGGTGCTGATCGCGCAGCACATGCCGCCGGGCTTCACGAAGTCGTTCGCGCAGCGCCTGAACGGGCTGTGCCGCATCACCGTGAAGGAAGCGGAGCACGGCGAGCGCGTGCTGCCGGGCCACGCGTATATCGCGCCGGGCCACGCGCATCTGGTGCTCGCGCGCAGCGGCGCGAACTATGTCGCGCATCTGTCGGACGCGCCGCCGGTGAACCGGCATCGGCCATCGGTGGACGTGCTGTTCCGCTCGGCGGCGCAGCACGCGGGCAAGAACGCCATCGGCGTGATCCTGACCGGCATGGGCCGCGACGGCGCCGCCGGTCTGCTCGACATGCAGCAGGCGGGCGCGTACACGCTCGCGCAGGACGAAGCGAGTTGCGTGGTGTTCGGCATGCCGCGCGAAGCAATTGCAATGGGCGGCGCAAGCGAAGTCGCGCCGCTCTCTGAAATGAGCAGGCGCGTCATGGCGCGGCTTGCCTCGATGGGCGAACGCGTGCAGCGCGTCTGAACTTTTTGGATTGAGCGGCGCCGCCGCATGAGAACTCAAGGGAGTAATGATGGACAAGAACATGAAGATCCTCGTCGTCGACGATTTTCCGACGATGCGCCGTATCGTGCGTAACCTGCTCAAGGAGCTGGGCTACGGCAACGTCGACGAAGCCGAAGACGGCGCGGCCGGCCTCGCGCGCCTGCGCGGCGGCGGCTTCGACTTCGTGATCACCGACTGGAACATGCCGAACCTCGACGGCCTTTCGATGCTGCAGCAGATCCGCGCGGACGCGGCGCTCTCGCATCTGCCGGTGCTGATGGTGACGGCGGAGTCGAAGAAGGAAAACATTATCGCGGCGGCGCAAGCGGGCGCGAACGGTTATGTGGTGAAGCCCTTCACGGCCGCCACGCTCGACGAGAAGCTCACCAAGATTCTCGAGAAGATGGCCAAAGCCGGGAGCTGATCGTGAACGATCTGACCACTGAACTGGCAGCCGCGGTTGCCGAAGCTGAAGCCGATCCATCGAGCGACCGCATCCTCGCGCGCATCGGACAGCTCACGCGCACGCTGCGCGACTCGATGCGCGAGCTCGGCCTCGACAAGCAGGTCGAAGCCGCCGCGCAAGCCGTGCCCGACGCGCGCGACCGGTTGAAATATGTCGCGACGATGACCGAGCAGGCGGCGGAGCGCGCGCTCAACGCGATCGAGCTCGCGAAGCCGATGCAGGAAGCGATGCAGACGGAAGCGCAGTCGCTCGACGCGCGCTGGGCCAAATGGTACGACGCGCCGCTCGCGCAGGGCGAGGCGGGCGAGCTTCTCGCACAAACGCGCACGTTCCTGCAGAGCGTGCCGGAGCGGACCCAGGCGACCAACGCGCAGTTGCTGGAAATCATGCTCGCGCAGGATTTCCAGGATCTGACCGGGCAGGTGATCAAGAAGATTACGGACGTCGTGTATCTGATCGAGCAGCAATTGCTGGGTGTGCTGCTCGAAAACATCGCGCCGGAGCGGCGCGAGCAATTCGCGGCATCGGCGGCGGCGCTGATGTCGTCGGCGACCGGCAGTCCGGAAAGCCTGCTCAACGGGCCGCAGATCAAGCCGGAAGGGCGCAGCGACGTCGTGCAGGATCAATCGCAAGTGGACGATCTGCTCGCCAGCCTCGGCTTCTGAGGCGCTTTCAAATAATCGTCGTTTCGATGTACTCAGCGTTACAAAGAGACGCGGAGCGCATACCATTGCGCTCCGCGTTTTTTATTGTGTGCGCTTGCGAACGTTAGGACTATTCCTCGCGGCTGGCATACTGATGGTATTCGCGCCCGAAAAAACAGGGGCGAAATGCGGTGGCGCATCTGTCACTCAATCGTCAAGAGCCGGTCGCGAGCAGGGGCGCGCGGCCGATCGAAAACCGATAGGAGGCCCAGTGAAGGCACCGAAGCAATCCCGTCATGGGCATCTTGTAAGCGCGCTCGCGTTCGTCGCCGGCGCGTTGAGCGTGTGTACGGCGCCCGCCTACGCAGTGCTCGGCGGCGAGCCGATGAGCGCGCCGCAAGGCGCCGCTACGGCGTCCACGACAGCAGTCGCGCGGGCGGCGGTCGCGAGCGGCGCGTCGAGCGCATCGTCGACACCGGCAACATCGGCGTCGAACTACACCGTTCTCACGACCACGCTCGCGAGCGGAACGGTCATCAACGAATATTTGTCCGCGCAGGGTGTGGTGTTCGGCATCGCGTGGCACGGGCCGCGCGTGCCGGACCTCGCCAGTCTGCTCGGCAGCTATTTCCCGCAGTATCAGCAGGGCCTGAAGGCGCAGCGCGCCGCGCGTGGCGGCCGTGGGCAGGTAAGCGTGCAGGATTCCGGGCTCGTCGTGGAATCGGGCGGTCACATGGGCTCGTTCGCGGGCAGCGCGTATCTGCCGCAATCGTTGCCCGCCGGCGTATCCGCCAGCGATATCCAGTAAGCGACGGGAGACTCAGTATGCATCGAACGACACTCGGCCATCCCGCCCTCTCTTCATCCCGACGCGGCGGCTTCGCCCGCTGGCTCGGCGTGCTCTGTCTGTCCGTCATGCTCGCCGCCTGCGGCGGCGGCGGCGACAACAACTCCAGTTCCAGCAGCGGCGGCTCGTCGGGCGGCGGTTCCGGCGGCGGCTCGGGCGGCGGCAGCTCCGGCACCAGCAGCGCGAACGCGCAGCCGATCGCGCCCAACGGCACGAACGCGGTGCCGATCAACGTCAACACCGGCGTCGCGGGCTTCGTCAATATCCCGAATGTCTCCGTGACGGTGTGCGCGCCGGGCTCGTCGGTGTGTCAGCAGATCGACAACATTCAGGTCGATACGGCGTCGTTCGGTCTGCGCATTCTCGGATCGGCGGCGCAGTCCGTGCTCGGCAGCCTGCCCGTTTCGCAAGCATCGAACGGCGGCCAGCTCGCCGAATGTGCTGGCTTCGCCGACGGCTACACGTGGGGCACCGTGCGCACCGCCGACGTGAAGATGGGTACGGAAGTCGCGTCGAGGGTGCCGATCCAGATCATCGGCGACCTGAACGCGTCGGCGGCGCCGACTGGCGATAACGGCTGTCCGTCGGGCAACGACGAGAACACCACCGGCGACATCGGCGCGAACGGCATTCTCGGCATCGGCCCGCAGACATACGACTGCGGCAACGGATGCGTGAGCACGTCGCTCAACGCGATGTACTTCGCGTGCAGCAACGGCGCGAACTGTTCGCCGGTCGCCGTGCCGCTCGCGCAGCAGGTGACGAATCCCGTCACGAAGTTCGCGGTCAACAACAACGGCGTGATCGTGCAGTTGCCGCCGGTTCCGGATAACGGCGCGGTCAGTGCGACCGGCGTGCTGATATTCGGCATCGGCACGCAGAGCAACAACGCGGTAAGCGGCGTGACGAAGTACGGCACGGACCCGTACGGCGACCTGAACGGCACCTACAAGGGCAAGACATACAAAACGTTCTTCGACACGGGATCGAACGGCAATTTCTTCCAGGATAGTTTCCCGCAGTGCTCGGGTTCGACCGCGTTCTATTGTCCGAGCTCGCAGCAGTCGCTGTCGACGACCATCGTCGGCACCGAAGGCAACAGCGCCGTCGTGCCGTTCCTGCTCGCCAACGCAAGCACGCTGACCTCGGGCAAGAACAAGTTCGCGTTCAATAGCCTCGGTGGCCAGTTGAGCATGTCGAACTTCTTCGACTTCGGTCTGCCGTTCTTCTTCGGCCGGCATGTGTATGTCGGATACGAGTTGCCGAACAACCCGGCTTACGTTGCCTTCTGATGTGCCGATGACCTGACCGGAGATCGATTCCGGTCAGGCGATCCGCAAATGAAAAACCGGCTGCGTTTTTGCGCAGCCGGTTTTTTTGTCACTCGCTCGCGCGCGGTTTGCGTGGCGCGCGTTCGGCGAGTGCATCGTAGAGCCAGCGCGGGAGCGCGTGCATCAGCATGCCCGCGACGCGCATCTGCCAGGGAAAGGTCGCATAACGCACCTTGCGCTCGATGGCGTCGGCGGTTTTCGCGGCGAAGCGGTCGGCGTCCATGAGAAAGGGCATCCGATACGGATTGTGCGCGGTCATCTCCGAGCGGACGTAACCCGGCGCGATCGTGACGACGGCCACGCCGAGCGGCCGCATTTCGACGCGCAAGGCTTCCAGATACTTTGCCACCGCCGACTTCGACGCGCTGTACGCGCCGCCGCCCGGCAACCCGCGCACGCCCGCGACGCTCGCAATGCCGACGAGCGTGCCGCGCCGCGCGGATGTCATCGACGCGACGAAGGGCTCGAACGTCGCGACCATGCCGAAGTAGTTCACATCCATGACGGTGCGGAAGGTGTCGAGATCGCCGTGACCCGTCAGCGCGCCGCGGCTCATGCCCGCGTTCGCGATGACGATATCCGCCGGGCCATGCTCCGCGATGAAACGGCGCGCGGCATCGGCGAGCGCATCGGCGTCGCGCACGTCGGCGGGGTAGATCGAGATGGAGCTTTGAGGATGGCGGGCCGCGAAGGCCGCGAGGGAATCGGCGCGGCGGGCGACGAGGCCGAGCACGGCCCCGCGCTTCACATATTCCTCGGCCAGTGCGAGGCCGATGCCGCTCGATGCGCCGGTGATGAAGACCTTCAGGCGAACTGCAGTCATGCCGGCGCGAACGGGATTACAGCTTCTTGTCGCGGACTTGCTGGACGAGGAAGTCCATCACCTGCGTCGTGCCCGGCAGACTGTTGGTCATCGCCGGACCGGTTTCGTACTTGCCCTGCACGATGACCGTCGGCACGCCGTCGATCTTGTAGTCCTGCAGGAGCTTGGCGTCGCGCTGCACCGCGCTTTGCGTCGAGAACGAGTTATACGCGTCCATGTACTTCTTCGGATCGATGCCCTGCGTCTTGAGGAAGTCCGCCTGTGCCTGCGGCGTCAGCAGATAGTTCTTCTTCACGTGGATTTCGTTGAACACGGCCGGCGTGACCTTCTCGGCGACGCCGAGCGCGTCGAGCGCGTGATACATCTTCGAATGCGGGATGAAGTCGTCGCGGAAAGCCACCGGCACGCGCTTGAACACGACGTCCGGGCCTTGCTTCTTCGCCCATGCCTCGATGTACGGCTCGAACTCGTTGCAGTGCGGGCAGCCGTACCAGAAGAACTCGATGACCTCGACCTTGCCCGCGGGCGCCGCGACCGGCTGAGCCGCCTGCAGCACCGTGTAGTCCTTGCCGGCGGCGGGCGCGGCCATCGCCGAACTCGCGACGCTCATCGATGCGGCTGCGATGCCAAGGGAGAGAGCCAACGCGCTAAAGATTTTTTTCATGATTGAAGAGGGTACGCAATGGATACGCGACGGAAACAAAAGCAGGTTCGTCAGTGGGACATACGACGCTTAAACCACGCTTAAATGTCAAAGCGCTTGCGCGGCCGCCTTGCAGCCGCGCAGGCACTTTGTTGCGTTATTGCTTCGAGAAACGGATCACGGCGGTATCGACGCCCGCGTCGGACAGGCGCTGACGCGCGGTATTCATGTCCTCGAACTTCGCGAACGGTCCGATGCGCACACGATAGTACGTCACGCCGCCCGCATCGCGCTGCGTGACCTTCGATTCGAAGCCCTGGAAGCCGAGGCGTGCGCGCTGCTGCTCCGCGTCCGCCTGCGTCTTGTACGCGCCCACCTGCAGGAAATAGCCGGTGTTCGGCTCGCCGGGCGCGGGCGGTGTGGCTTTCGCCGTCGTGGGCGCCGAGCCGCCCTTCGGCGGCGTGGCAGTGGCGTTGCTCGTTGCGTTCGGCGCGGCTTCAGGCTTCTTCGCGGGCGTCGTGCTCGCGGTCTTCGGCGCGGATGCCGTCGTGCCCGAAGGCGGCACTTCGACGATCTGCGGCTCGTCGAGCATGCCCGACGACTGCGTCTGATTGTTGGTCTGACCCGGCGCGGTGTTCGGCGGCGTGGGCTGCGCGGCTTGCGGCACCGGCTGGCCCGGCGTCTTGCCTTGCAGCGGACGGTTCGGATCGTACGGCTGCGCGGCGGCGGGCGCGGAGTTGGCCTCCGACGGCGGCGCGACCTTCGCCACGAACGGCGTGGGCGCGCGCGTGATGTATAGCGCGACGATCACGGCGATCGCGAGGCCGACGATCAGGCCCAGCACGATGCCGATAAACGTTCCCCCGGTTTGCTTCGACTGCTTCGATGTGCGGCGTGGTTTTGCCATCGTATGAATCACCTGCGAGAAAGTCTTCTGGTTGGGCGACGATTATAGCCGTGGGTCAAGACACGCCTGCGCCAGGCTCCCGTCCGCGCACGCCGAAAACTCCTAATTTCGGCGTGTGCAACGGGGCAGCGGGCGATTACATCTTTTGAGGAGCGGAAACGCCGATGGTCGCGAGACCGTTTTCGAGGACCTGGCGTGTCGCCGCCAGCAGCGCGATGCGCGCGGTGCGTTCCTTCTCGTCGTCCACGAGCACGCGCTCCGCATTGTAGAACGAGTGAAATTCGCCAGCGAGGTCGCGCAGATAGAACGCGACCGCGTGCGGCGCGAGTTCCTCGGCGGCGTGGGCGAGCATCTCCGGGAACTCGGCGAGCTTGTTGAGCAGCGCCATCGCGCGATCGCTCGACAGCGGCGAGAGGTCGGCTTGCGCTGCCTTCGACACATCGCCCGCGTAGCGGTCCTTCCAGTCGTTCAGAATCGTGCAGATGCGCGCGTGCGCGTACTGCACGTAATACACCGGGTTTTCGTCGTTCTGCTTGAGCGCGAGGTCGATATCGAACACGAATTCGGTATCCGCCTTGCGCGAGATCAGGAAGAAACGCACGGCGTCGCGGCCGCGGCGGATCGTGTCTTCGTCGATCTGGTCGGGCGCGGTCTCGTGGCCCGGCGTGAGGCCGCCCGACCATTCGATCAGATCGCGCACTGTCACGTAGCTGCCCGCGCGCTTGGAAATCTTCACTTCCTGGCCGTCGCGCATGACGGTCACCATCTTGTGCAGCACGTAGTCGGGATAGCCCTTCGGAATGCCGACGCCGAGTCCTTGCAGGCCGGCGCGCACGCGCGCGATCGTGCCGTGATGGTCCGAGCCCTGGATGTTGATGACCTTCGTGTAGCCGCGCTCCCACTTGGTCACGTGATACGCGACGTCCGGCACGAAGTACGTGTACGTGCCGTCGGACTTCTTCATGACGCGGTCCTTGTCGTCGCCGTCGTCGGTGGTGCGCAGCCACAGCGCGCCGTCCTGCTCGTAGGTCTTGCCTGCATCGACGAGCGCCGCCACCGTCGTCTCGACGCGGCCTTCCTTGTACAGCGACGACTCCAGATAGAACTGGTCGAACTTCACGCCGAACGCGGTCAGATCCATGTCCTGTTCGTGACGCAGATACGCGACCGCGAAATGACGGATGGCGTCGATATCCTCGACGTCGCCTTTGCCCTTGACCGGCTCGCCGTCTTTCGCGGCGACCGTTTCGCCCGCCATGTAGTCGCGCGCGATGTCGGCGATGTACTCGCCGTTGTACGCGGCTTCCGGCCACTCGGCATCGCCCGGCTTGAGGCCGCGCGCGCGCAACTGAGTCGAGGCCGCGAGGTTGGCGATCTGCACGCCCGCGTCGTTGTAGTAGAACTCGCGATGGACGTCGTAGCCCTGCGTTCCGAGCAGGTTCGAGAGCGCATCGCCGAGCGCGGCCTGACGGCCGTGGCCGACGTGCAGCGGACCCGTCGGATTCGCCGACACGAACTCGACGAGCACGTGCCTGCCCGCGTCGCGCGTCGAGCGGCCGAAGCTTGCGCCGTCGCCCAGCACGGCCGGGATCACCGCTTGCTTCGCGGTGGCTGCAAGACGCAGATTGATGAAGCCGGGACCCGCCACTTCGGCGCTCTCGACGAGACCTTTCGCGGCCGGAAGGCCGAGCACCGCATCGACGATCTGCTGCGCGAGCTGGCGCGGATTCGCGCGCAGCGGCTTGGCGAGTTGCATCGCGACATTCGATGCCACGTCGCCGTGCGCCGCGACCTTCGGTCGTTCGAGGACGATCGAAGGCGTGACGAAGGCCGCTTCGCTGGCGCCTTGAGTGGCTTGCGCGACCTGCTGGACCGCGTCGGTGAGGAGCGTTTCGAGAGTGTGTTTGTGTGCGGGCAGCATGCTGAATGTGATCCAGTGGAGCGGGAGCTGACGCGGCGCTTACCGGCGTCTGCATCGACTCGGACGGGCGACTTTGCGGCGCGTCGGCCCCGGTATGTGATGTTCGCAGCCGAACAGAATCGGCTACCACATAAAGTGGGGATTTTAGCAGGTGCTAATATGTCGAATCAGGGTGTCGTCATGTTGTCAGGGAGACCGGCTCGTCTGCGCGTTTCGTTTGCAAACCGCCAATGACCCAACATAAACAAAAGGACCATGCCATGCTCATCACATTCAAAACCTCGGCCGCACCGGATGTCATGATGCTCGAAGACCTCGCGGAGTACTTGCTCGGCATCATCGGCAAGCAGCTCAACGAGCGCGGCGTCATCACCCACGAAGAACTGCCTTCGGCCATTCAGAAACTCGAATCCGCCATCGTCACCGACAAGAAAGTGCGCGCCGAGCACGACGGCCATTTCCACGAAGGCGAGGAAGGGCACGAGCCGCACGAGATTCCCATCGGACTCGCACAGCGCGCCTATCCGTTCCTGGACATGCTGCGCCTTGCGCAAAAGCACAACACGGACATTCTCTGGGGCGTCTGATTCGCGCTATTCGCAGCGCTCGCAAACAAAAAACCCGCATCGTCGCCGATGCGGGTTTTTTTCTTCCGATGAAACGTCTGACGGCTTCGGTCGCGGTGCTGCGAATTACTGCGACTGACCGCTTTCCGCGCCGGCGGGTTTCGCAGGCGTATGCGGCTTTTTCGGCTTCTTCGGCTTCTTCTTGTGCTCCGACTGCGGCGGCGAGTAGGAAGACGCCTGAGTGCTGCTCGCTTGCGCGAAAACAGCGGAGCTCGATGCTGCGAGCAAAGCCGCGGCGATCGCTACGGTTACGGCGGACGTCATCTTCTTCATGCGACTTTCTCCGTTGACGAAAGGATTGCGTGGGCCGTCGTGGCGACGGCCTTTCGCGCTGACAAGTCTACGGAAACCAAAATTTTCCCGCCGGTTCCGTGCATATTTCCGCCATCACGCGCGGCATATGTTGTCTCGCCTTCAGCGCTGCGGCGCGAGCGCGCGTTCGGCATCCGCGATCGACAGTGCCATGCGTTGGGCGTAGCTCGCGAGTTGATCGTCGCCGATCTTGCCCACCGAGAAGTACGTGCTGTCGGGATGCGCGATGTAGAAGCCCGACACACTCGCGGCCGGCAGCATTGCGAGCGATTCGGTCACGCTCATGCCGATTTCTTCCGCCTGAAGCACTTCGAACATATCGCGTTTCACGAGGTGATCCGGGCACGCCGGATAGCCCGGCGCAGGACGAATGCCGACGTACTTCTCCGCAATCATCGCGTCGTTGTCGAGTGTCTCGTTCGACGCATAGCCCCACAGTTCGCGGCGCACGCGCGCGTGCAGCGCTTCGGCGAACGCTTCCGCGAAACGGTCGGCCAGCGCCTTGAGCATGATCGCGCTGTAGTCGTCGTGATCGGCTTCGAACTGTTGTTCCTTTTTGTCGACGCCCAGGCCCGCCGTCACCGCGAAGAGGCCGATGTAGTCCTTCACGCCCGAGTCCTTCGGCGCGATGAAATCGGCGAGCGAGCGGTTCGGGCGCATCACGCCATCGACGACCGGACGCACGCTTTGCTGACGCAGATTGCGCCAGGTCATCGCGACGTGCGAGCGCGATTCGTCCGTGTAGATCTCGATGTCGTCGTCGTTCACGGTGTTCGCGGGCATCAGCATGATTACGCCGTTCGCGGTGAGCCAGCGGCCCTG
This sequence comes from Caballeronia sp. EK, assembly GCF_014384845.1. Classification (NCBI taxonomy): domain Bacteria; kingdom Pseudomonadati; phylum Pseudomonadota; class Betaproteobacteria; order Burkholderiales; family Burkholderiaceae; genus Caballeronia; species Caballeronia sp. EK. The sequence goes on along the minus strand of NZ_JACSUE010000016.1, from coordinate 39,586 downwards.
AATCAGGCGCGAGAGCATCGACTTGCCGTCGGAGAACACGCGCCGCGCCGATTCGCCGACGATCTCGTCGTTGAGAATCGCCGGATACGGACCCGCGAGATCCCACGTCTGGAAGAACGGACCCCAGTCGATGTAGTTCGCCAGTTCCGCGAGGTCATAGTTCTTGAACATGCGCCGGCCGATGAAGGTCGGCTTCTTCGGCGTGTATGCGCTCCAGTCGATCTTCGTCTTGTTGGCGCGCGCCGCGTCGTACGTGACCATCGGCTGCGCTTTCCGGTTAGCGTGCTGCGTGCGGATGCGATCGTAGTCGCTCTTCAGGTCATCGAGATACTTTGCCGCGCCTTCGTCCGACAGCAGGCTCGACGCAACCGACACCGAACGCGACGCGTCCGGCACGTACACGACCGGCCCCTCGTAATGCGGGGCGATCTTCACGGCGGTATGCACGCGCGAAGTCGTCGCGCCGCCGATGAGCAACGGCGTCTGCTTGCCGCGGAAATAGTCGTCGCGCTGCATTTCCGATGCGACGTAAGCCATCTCTTCGAGACTCGGCGTGATGAGACCGGAAAGCCCGATGATGTCCGCGCCTTCTTCCTTCGCCTTCTGCAAGATGGTCGCGCAGGGCACCATCACGCCCATGTTGACTACTTCGAAGTTATTGCACTGGAGCACGACCGACACGATGTTCTTGCCGATATCGTGCACATCGCCCTTCACGGTCGCGATGACGATCTTGCCCTTCGGCCGCACGTCCGCGCCTGCATCGGCGAGCCGCTTCTTCTCTTCCTCGATGAACGGAATCAGATGCGCGACCGCCTGCTTCATCACGCGCGCCGATTTCACGACTTGCGGCAGGAACATCTTGCCGGCGCCGAACAGGTCGCCGACGATGTTCATGCCGTCCATCAGCGGCCCTTCGATCACGTTGATCGGACGTCCGCCGGCGGCGTCGATCTTCTGACGCACTTCCTCGGTATCCTCGACGATGAAATTCGTGATGCCATGCACGAGCGCGTGCGACAGACGCGCCTCGACCGGCTGATTGCGCCATTCGAGGTTCTCTTCCTTCTTCGCGGCGCCGGTCTTGAACTTGTCGGCGACTTCGAGCAGACGGTCCGTGCCGTCATCGCGGCGATTCAGCACGACGTCTTCGACTTTTTCGCGCAACTCGGCGTCGAGATCGGCATACACGCCGAGCTGCCCCGCGTTCACGATGCCCATGTCCATGCCCGCCTGGATCGCGTGATACAGGAACACGGTGTGAATGGCCTCGCGCACGGGATCGTTGCCGCGAAACGAGAACGACACGTTCGACACGCCGCCGCTCACCTTCGCGTGCGGCAGGTTCTGCTTGATCCAGCGCGTCGCGTTGATGAAATCGACGGCGTAGTTGTTGTGCTCTTCGATGCCCGTCGCGATCGCGAAGATGTTCGGGTCGAAGATGATGTCCTCGGGCTCGAAGCCCACTTCGTTCACGAGGATGTCGTAGGAGCGCTTGCAGATTTCGGTCTTGCGCTGGAACGTGTCCGCCTGGCCTTTTTCATCGAACGCCATCACGACCGATGCCGCGCCGTATCGGCGGATCAGCTTCGCGTGATGCCTGAACGCGTCCTCGCCTTCCTTGAGCGAGATCGAGTTGACGATCGCCTTGCCTTGCACGCACTTCAGGCCCGCTTCGATCACTTCCCATTTCGACGAGTCGATCATGATCGGCACGCGCGCGATGTCGGGTTCCGACGCGATCAGATTCAGAAAGCGCACCATCGCGGCTTTCGAATCGAGCATGGCTTCGTCCATGTTGATGTCGATGACCTGCGCGCCGTTCTCGACCTGCTGCCGCGCGACGGCGAGCGCTTCGTCGAACTGGCCGTTCAGGATCATGCGCGCGAACGCCTTCGAGCCGGTCACGTTCGTGCGCTCGCCGACGTTGATGAAAAGCGAGCCGTCGTTGACGTTGAACGGCTCGAGGCCGGAGAGACGCATCGTGTGATCGGTCATGGTGTCTTTGGTCTTTGATTCGATGTCAGGCGCGCTGTTTTACGCGACCTCGCGATACTGCGAGGGGAAGGCGCGCGGCTTCACTTGCGCGAGCGCCTTCGCGATTTCCGCGATGTGCTCCGGCGTCGTGCCGCAGCAGCCGCCCGCGATGTTCACGAGGCCCGCCGTCGCGAATTCCTTCAGCAATCCCGACGTGACGTCCGGTGTTTCGTCGAAGCCGGTGTCGCTCATCGGATTTGGCAGGCCCGCGTTCGGGTAGCAGGACACGTAGGTGTCGCAGAGTTTCGACAGTTCGGCGATGTACGGCCGCATCAGCGCCGCGCCGAGCGCGCAGTTCAGGCCGAAAGTGAGCGGCTTCGCGTGACGCAGCGAGTTCCAGAACGCTTCCACCGTTTGCCCGGACAGAATGCGGCCCGATGCATCGGTGACGGTGCCCGAAATCATGATGGGCAGGAGCTCGCCGGTATCGTCGAAGAGCTGATCGAGCGCGAACAAGGCGGCCTTCGCGTTCAGCGTGTCGAAGATCGTTTCGACGAGAAACAGGTCGCAGCCTGCGTCGAGCAGCGCCTTCGCCTGTTCGTAGTACGCCTCGCGCAGTTCGTCGAACGTGACGTTGCGCGCGCCCGGATCGTTCACGTCGGGCGAAATGCTCGCGGTCTTCGGCGTCGGTCCGATCGCGCCCGCGACGAAGCGCGGCTTGTCCGGTGTCGAATATTTGTCGCAGGCTTCGCGCGCGAGCTTCACCGACTCGATGTTCATCTCCGCGGCGAGGTCTTCCATGCCGTAATCGGCCTGCGCGACGCGCGTGGCGCCGAACGTGTTCGTTTCGAGAATGTCGGCGCCCGCCGCCAGATACTGCTCGTGAATCTCGCGGATGACCTGCGGCTGCGTGATCGACAGCAACTCGTTGTTGCCCTTGATGTCGCGGCCGTAGTCCTTGAAGCGCTCGCCGCGATACGCGGCTTCGTCCAGCTTGTAGCGCTGGATCATCGTGCCCATCGCGCCATCGAGGATCAGGATGCGTTTCTGCAGCAGCGCGGGCAGCGCAGCGCCGCGCGTGTAGGCGCGCGCGAGGGATTTCGGAAGGACGTTCTGGGTCATGACGGACGAGGCCTGCACCAAAGGTGAAATAGCCTGACATTGTAGCCGCAGCGCGGGGCGCTCGCCTTTGGCGGGCGGGCGCGCATGGCGTTCGATGCCGGCAAAAAAGAACCCCGCCATTGCGGGGCGGGGTCTTTGGGAAACGGCGAGTGTCGCCTGGGCCGCGGGTCCGCGCGGCGGCGGGCGCGAACGGCGACGAGCCGCCCGCGCGCGTGCATGCATCAGTGGAGCACGACGGGTTGATTCATCAAGATATCGAACTGTCCGAGGAACTCATCGACATCCTCTAGCGACGGCTCTTCCGAGATTAGCTGCTGCACGTGCTCGCGAAACTTCGCGGCCAGCGCGCCGTCGATGAAAATCTCCCGCTGCGTGTTCTTGTCGACGATCTCGTAACCGCCCGCCTTCATGGCGAGATGGTTGTCTTGCGGTGGAAATTCGACGACGCAATAGTTGGGGCTGTTGTAGATCATTTGCATGGCGACACTCCTTATTCCTCGTTTGCTCCGTGGCAATCCTGACGCTTAGTTGGAGCGACTGGGTTGGAATTCAAGGGGTGGCCTCGATGTGATGCCGGTTGTATCGAGGCTTTCTTCTGCAACAAAAACAGGAGAATCAGGGGGAATCGCGTAAAAAGGCCGCTAGTAATGCGGAAAAGCGTTGCGATTCCTCCACCGGTGAAAGGTGCGCCGCGTTGAGTAATTCGAATTGCGCGCCCGGCACCGTGTCTGCAACCACCCGAGAAGCAGCACGCGGCGTGCCAACATCGTGCTCGCCCGCGACGACCAGCGTGCGCTTCTTCACAGAGGCCAGTTTGTCTCGCGCATCGAAACGGCTGACCGCCTCCGCTGCGCGCGCGAACCCCTCGGCGGGTGTGCGCGCGATCGTATCCCCGATTTGCTCGACCACTTCGGGATGCGCCTTGCGGAATTCGGGCGTGAGCCAGCGTTCGAGCGTCGCTTCCACGATACTCGCTGTCCCGTGTTCGCGCACGGACGCTGCCCGTTGCGCGAATGTCGGACGCGCGTCCTCGGGAATAAAGGCCGGCGCGCCCACAACGGTCAGCGATTCCACTTTGTCCGCATGGTTGATCGCGAGCTTCTGCGCGACCATTCCGCCGATCGACAGCCCGACCACATGCGCCGACGGCGCGCCAAGCTTGTCGAGCAACTGCGCGAGATCGTCGGCGAGGTCGTCGATCGTGAACGAATCCGTCGACACCGCCGTTTCGCCGTGGCCGCGCAAGTCGTAGCGCAGGACGGTGAATTCATGGCGGAAGTAGCCGGCCATCTGATCCCAGACAGAGAGATCGCCGGCAAGCTGATGGACGAAGACGAGCCAGGGACCGCCGCCTTCGTTGTCGAGAACATAGCGTGTATCGATGCGATTGATCGTCAACTGCATATCGGCTCCGGAAAGACTGCGGTTTGCGATTGACTGCGCCTTCGTCGTGCCCGGTGTCACGGAGTGTGACGGCCGCGTTACGGTCTGTCCGACTCGGGCGTTTCGGGCGCAGCGGGCGCGGAATCCTCAGACGCATCTTGCGTGCCCGGCGTGACAGCTTGTCCTGTCGCCTGCGATGGCGGCGTGAGATTGCCGGCCCAGAGCAGTTCGATTTGCATGCCGTTCGGTTCGGTTTGCAGAATCCGCACGGGCAGCCAGCCGATCGACGGCGCGAGCCAGATGTCGAGCTTGCGGCGGTCGCCTTCCTTGCGCGGCAGGCGCGTGAAATGGCGCGCGGTCGTGAAGCCGCCGCGCGCCTGCACGGTTTCATCGCCGACGGTTTCGATCGGCCAGACTTCGTTGCTGTCGTTGTCCGCGACGCTGAATTGCCGCGTGACGCCCGGCTTGTACTTGTCCGGCGCGCCTCGCACGAGGCTCGCCAGTTGCATGACGACGCTGAAGCGGTCCTGGCCGCCGTCCGCGAGCGGCTGACTCTGCGGCGTCTTCGTGTAGACGATCTGCTTCGACTCGCGATTGAAGATGGCGATGTCGGCGGCGCGGCGGCCGCGCTGTTCGGAATACTGTTCGGGCGCTATGCCGAAGCCGTCGATATGACCCTTGCTCGAATACACATACGGACCGACGAAAGGCAACGGGATCGAAACGACCATTTCGTAATGCTGGCCGTCGTTGATCCAGTGGATCGTGCCGGTCTGGTTCATCACGCCGTTCACGAGCGTGTCGTAACGTAACTCGCCCGAGGGCGGAACACTGAACTTGTCGCCCGATGCGGCAGCGGATTGCGTCGCCGGCGCTGGCGCTTGTGTTTGCGGTTGCGTTTGTGCTGGCGCGGATGCCGCCACGCCCGACGCGGCGGCGGGCGCTTCCGGCTGCGGCGTCGCCGCGGTCAACGCCGGAGCGGGCGCGGGCGTCGCTTTCGTCGTGGGGGCGGGCGCGGCGGGCTTCGGGGGCGTCGGCACGGGAGCGGCCGGTGTGGGCGGCGTCGGCGCGGGCGGCGCGATCGGCTTGGGCGTCAGCAATTCCACTTGCACGGGCGGAGCCTCCGGCGGCGCGTTCGTCGGCTGCCGATTGTGTTCGATCCACCGCATCGCGCTCCAGTGCAGGCCCGCGACGATCAGCACGGCCAGCAGCCAGCGCGGCCAGCGTCGCGGCGGGGCGGATTCGGGAGTGGCATCGGGCGGCTCACCCGACGCGGGGCGAGGACGGCGGAACTGAAACAGTGGCATCGTGCGGGGGTGAAGGCGTGAGTTGCGGGTCAGGCGAAACGCATAAGACACGCGCGATGGAAGCGATGTTCCTCGTCCGTATCGACGAGCGCCGTCAACGCTCTCCGGCCTTGTACCCCAGTTCATACGACAACCCGCGCGCGCATTCGCGCAGAGCCGAATCGATTTCACCGTCCCAGCGCGTATCGAACGTACCTTCGTGACCGAGCGCGATGAGCCCCAGCGCCAGTTCGCCCGTCGAGTCGAAAACGGGCGTGCAGAACGCGTGGATCGTCGGCAGCAGCATGCCTTCGACGCGCGCCGCGCCATGCTCGCGCACTTCGGCGAGCAGCGGCTCGACATCGGCCATTGTCTGCTTCATGGCGGCGAGTTCGCGGTCGAGCATCGCCTGCGTCTTGCTGCGCGGGAGATACGCGGCGAAGAGCAGCCCTGTCGCGGACGAGAGGAGCGGCATCACGTCGCCCAGCTTGAGCGACGCCTTCGCCGGATGACTCGATTCCATCCAGTGCACGACCGTCGGCCCCTGATTGCCCCACACGGCGATGCCGACCGTCTGATCGAGCCGGTCGCGCATTTCCGCAAGCGCGATGCGCGCGAGCCTCACGCCATCGACGCGCGCGAGCCGCGCCAGCCCCATCTGCAACGCGAATCCGCCGAGCTCGTAGCGCCCCGACACCGGATCCTGCGACGCGACGCCGAGCCGCAAAAAACTCACGAGATAGCGATGCGCCTTCGCCGGGCTCATGCCGGCGCGCTGCGCGAGATCGCGCAGCATCATCGCGCGCGGCTCGTTGGTGAGCACATCGAGCAGCCGGAAGCCGACTTCGATCGACTGAATGCCGGAGCGCGTTTTTTCCTCGGCGGCGTCGCTGGCGTCGAGGTTGTCTTCGTCGTCGGGAAGAGCGGATTGGGTCGATTGCATGAAGCGCGAAAGCACAGCCAGGGGATTCACCATCGTAAAATAGATTTCCCTTAACGTCATCCCAAGTCACCCACAACCGCTCTATGAAACTTGCCACGCTGAAGGACGGCACGCGCGACGGCCAGCTGATCGTCGTTTCGCGCGATCTGCGCACGGCGGCCATCGCCGATGGAATCGTATCGACGCTGCAACGCGCGCTCGACGACTGGACCTTCTACGCGCCGCAACTCATGGACGTCTACGAAGCGCTGAACCTCGGCCGCGCGCGCAACACGTTCCAGTTCGATCCGAAGGCCTGCATGGCGCCGCTGCCGCGCGCGTTTCAGTGGGCGGACGGCTCGTCGTATGTGAATCACGTCGAACTCGTTCGAAAGGCGCGCAAAGCGGAAATGCCGCCCGAATTCTGGACCGATCCGCTGATGTACCAGGGCGGCAGCGACGACTTCATCGGCCCGACGGACGACATCGTGTGCGCGACGGAATCGTACGGCATCGACTTCGAGGCGGAAGTCGCCGTCATCACGTCCGATGTCCACATGGCCGCGATGCCCGACGAAGCGCTGCGCAGCGTGCGCTTGCTGATGCTCGTGAACGACGTGTCGCTGCGCAATCTCATTCCCGCCGAACTCGCGAAGGGCTTCGGCTTCTTCCAGAGCAAGCCCGCGACCGCGTTCTCGCCCGTCGCCGTCACGCCCGACGAACTCGGCGACGCGTGGCGCGAAGGCCGCGTGCATCGGCCGATGATCGTGCACTGGAACGGCAAGAAGGTCGGCCAGCCGGATTGCGGCACGGACATGGTGTTCCACTTCGGGCAACTGATCGCGCATGCCGCGAAGACGCGCAACCTGCGCGCGGGTTCGATCGTCGGCTCGGGCACGATCTCGAACAAGGACACGAAGCGCGGCTACTGCTGCATCGCCGAGAAGCGGTGTCTGGAGACCATCGAGCACGGCGCGCCGCAGACGGAGTTCATGAAATTCGGCGACAGCGTGAAGATCGAGATGTTCGACGAAGAGGGCAAGTCGATCTTCGGCGCGATCGATCAGGCGGTTGTCCAGCCGGAGCACTGAACGGGTTTCGCCCGATGCGGCATGCGCAAGGCTCGCCTTACACTTTGCCGGGCTGCTTCGCGCAGCAATAAAACGATCAAAAGAAAAGGAGACATCGATGGCGGCAGGCAAGTGGACATTTCTGGCGGGCGCGGTATTCACGCTCGCCGCGACGACAGCGGCTTTCGCGCAGACGGCGCAGCACGTGAAGATCGGGCTCGTGCTGTCGCTCACGGGACCGGCCGCGTCGCTCGGCATTCCCGCGCGCGACACCGTGGCGCTGCTGCCGAAGGAGATGGGCGGCAAGCCCGTCGATTACATCGTGCTCGACGATGCATCCGACACCACGCAAGCCGTTCAGTCGACGAAGAAGCTCATCAGCGAGGATCAGGTCGATGCGATCATCGGCTCGTCGATCACGCCGAACTCGCTCGCGATGATCGATGTCGTCGCGCAAGGGCAAACGCCGATGATCTCGCTCGCGTCGTCGTCGAAGATCATCGAGCCTGTCGACGACAAGCGCCGCTGGGTCTTCAAGACACCGCAAACCGATGCGATGATGGCCTCCGCGATCGCCGAGCACGCCAGCAATCACGGCGTGAAGACGCTCGCGTACATCGGTCAGGCGGACGCGCTCGGCGAGACCTTCTATGCCGAAGTCGCGAAGTTCGCGCAGCTGCACAAGATCGAAGTCGTCGCGAACGAACGCTTCAACCGCACCGATCCGAGCGTGACCGGGCAGATCCTCAAGATTCTCGCGGCAAAGCCGGATGCGGTGGTCGTCGGCGCGGCCGGCACGCCCGCCGCGTTGCCGCCGAAGACGCTCGCGCAACGTGGCTACAAGGGCAAGGTCTATCACAACCACGGCGTGGGCAACCGCGACTTCCTGCGCGTGTGCGGCGCGGACTGCAACGGCACGTTCCTGCCTGCTAGCCCGGTGCTCGTCGCCGCGCAGTTGCCCGACGATCATCCGGCCAAGCGCCTCGCGCTCGAATACATCAAACTGTACGAAGCGAAGCAGGGCGCGGGCACTGTATCCGCGTTCGGCTCGTATGCGTGGGACGCGGGCATGCTGCTCAATCGCGCCGTGCCGATCGCGATGAAGGCGGGCGCGCCCGGCACGCCGGCATTTCGCGCCGCGCTGCGCGACGCGCTCGAAGGCACGAAGAATTTTTCCGACACCAACGGGCAGGTCAACATGACGCCCAACGATCACATTGGCCTCGACCAGCGCGCGCGCGTGATGGTCGAGATCCGCGACGGCAAGTGGCTCTATCAGCCGCGCTAACTCTCGATTGAACCGGATCATGAGCGATCTCTCCCTCTACGCGAGCTACAAGTCGCTGGAGTTGCGGCGCCATCCGCACGGCGTGCTCGAAGTGGTGATGCCCGGCGCGGGCGCGAACAAGAGCAACCTCTCCACCGCCGACGCCAACATGCATCGCGAACTGGCGGATATCTGGCGCGACATCGACCGCGATCCCGATACGCGCGTCGCGCTGATCCGCGGCGAAGGCAAGGGCTTTTCGGCGGGCGGCGATCTCGGGCTCGTCGAGGAGATGGCGAACGACTTCGATGTGCGCGCGCGCGTATGGCGCGAGGCGCGCGATCTCGTCTATAACGTGATCAACTGCGGCAAGCCGATCGTCTCCGCGATGCACGGCCCCGCGGTCGGCGCGGGACTGGTCGCGGGCTTGCTCGCGGATATCTCGATCGCGACGAAGTCTGCGCGCATCATCGACGGGCACACGCGGCTCGGCGTCGCGGCGGGCGATCACGCGGCGATCGTGTGGCCGCTGCTGTGCGGCATGGCGAAGGCCAAGTACTATCTGCTGCTGTGCGAGCCGGTCAGCGGCGAGGAGGCGGAGCGCATCGGCCTCGTGTCGCTCGCCGTCGACGAGAACGAACTCATGCCGAAGGCGATCGAAGTGGCGAATCGTCTCGCGCAAGGCTCGCAAACCGCGATCCGCTGGACCAAGTACGCGCTGAACAACTGGCTGCGCTCGGCGGGGCCGACTTTCGATACCTCGCTCGCGCTCGAATTCATGGGTTTCGCGGGGCCGGACGTGCACGAAGGCATGCGTTCGCTGCGCGAGCGGCGCGCGCCGGACTTTCCGGGCGGCGCGCCGTTCTGAGCCACGCGGACCTCACACGCAAGAAAACAAGGAGAGTCGAATGACCGATAACGCCGGCGGCACGCCGCCCTACACGATTCCCGGTTTTCCCGGATTCGGCCAGGCCGACATGATGGGCAAGATGTGGGAGCTGATGCGCCTGAATCCATTCGCCGCCGCGATGCCGGGCGGCGGGCAGGGCATGGGTCCCTCTCTCTCGATGATGTCCGACATGCTCGCTCCGCTCACCAACATCGAAGAACTCGACAAGCGGGTGACGGACATGCGCGCTGTCGAGCACTGGCTGAAGCTCAATCTCAACATGCTGCAATCGGCGATTCAGGCGCTGGAAGTGCAGCGCGCGACGCTCGCGACGCTGCGTGCGTTCGGCGCGTATGCGCAGTCGTCGGTCGAGAGCGCGCAGGGCGCGGCGGCGGAAAACAAGAAGACCGTTGCCGCCGGCTGGCCGATGGGCGGCGCGGCCAAAGCGGACGCGCCGAAGCAGGAGCCCGCGCGTGAAGCGCCGGCAAGCGCGGCATCGGCTGAAGGCGAGGGCGCGGCAGGCGACGCCGCAACGCCGCCCGGCTTCGATCCGACCGGCTGGTGGAACGTGCTGCAATCGCAGTTCAATCAGCTCGCGCATCTCGCCATGCTCCAGCCGGGCATGACCGGCCCGCTCAACGCGATGGGCGGGGAAGGCGAGCAGCCCGCCGCTGATGAAACCGACGCCGGGCAGGCGGCGAACGACGCCACGGACAAGTCCGAGGCCGCCGCGAAGAAAGCGTCCGCGCGCAAGGCCGCGCCGCGCAAGAAACCCGTCTGATTTTTATGCCCGGCGGCGTGCAACGCGCCGTCGGGCACGCCCTTCGTTTCCTTCGATGCGTAAATTTGCATCGGACCGCGTCTCGCGTCATCCGCATCCACAGTGGTGCGGAAATGTATCTCAGCACCGACGTCCGTTTCGAATTTGTCTATGATGAAACATCGACGGCGTATAAATTTGTCCACCATGCGGGTCGGGCACGTAACCTGCATCGAGTGAAGCGCGTGTCTTCAATTCGATCTGTCTATGACAAATACATCAGAACAGGACTTCGACTCTGACTCGGCTTCCGATGGCGCCGAACTGCCGGAACCCGTCCCGCCGCGCGCTGCGCCGTCAGGCACCACGGGAATCGGCATTGGCGCGATCGCTCAGGAGATTGGTCTGACGAAGGACACACTGCGTGTCTGGGAGCGCCGATACGGCTTTCCGCAGCCGATGCGTTCGCCCGGCGGCGAGCGGCTCTATCCGCAGGAGCAGGTCACAAAGCTGCGGCTCGTGAAGCGGTTGCTCGACGCGGGCCACAGGCCGAGCAAAGTGCTTGGACAATCGATCGAGTTATTGCAGCAGTTAGCTGAGAGTTCGGGCGTCGGTCAGGACGCGCCGGATGCGGAGCTCGATCATCTGATCTCGTTGTTGCGCGCGAGCGCCTACGACGAGTTCCGCTTCGGGCTGCTCAAGCGCGCGACGCGCGACGGGCTAGAGCGTTTCGTGCTGGACGTGGCGGCGCCGCTGTCGGCGCGGGTCGGCAATGCGTGGGCGGCGGGCACGTTGCAGGTCTATCACGAACATTTGTTCAGCGAGGCGATCCAGTCCGCGATGCGCACGCTGATGCGCCCGCTCTCCGACGCCGTTCGTGGGCGCGGCGGCCGTCCGCGCGTGCTGCTCACGACGCTCTCGGGCGAAGGTCACGGCCTCGGCATCCTGATGGCCGAGGCGATGTTCACGCTCTCCGACTGCGATTGCGTCCAGCTCGGCCTGCAGACGCCGCTGCACGATATCGTCGATGCCGTGGCGGCGCATAAGGTCGATATCGTCGCGCTGTCGTTCACGGCGGTGCTGCCGGCGCAGTCCATCGCGAACGGCCTGACCGATCTGCGCAACCTGCTGCCCCCGCACGTGCGCATCTGGGTCGGTGGAAGCAGCCCCGCGCTGCGCCGCAAGTTCAACGACGGCGTGCATTACGTCGCAGGGTTGACCCCGATCGATGAAACTGTCGCGGATTGGCGCCAATCGGCCATGCTATGATGAAAAACGCTCGCTGCGGCGAGCATTGGCGCGGAATTCGCGTGGCATGCGCTTCGCTGTCATGTGAGTCCGTCATACTGCACGGCCGGCGCAGTTCCGGCGGCAGGATCGGCGCCATTCGACCATACCTCAGGCACAGGTTTCGCTCCTCACCCACGGTAGAACAAGACGCACAACAGCAACATTTGCACAAGGAAGTGCAGTGTTTTCGCGGCGCGACGCGTCGCCGCAGCGCCGAATTTGAGCGCTCGTTGTCGCTTTTAGTCTTAGGCCGACCGAATCCCGCGTAAAATTGAAAGCTTGGCTGCTTGCGTGCAGGTTTTCCGCGCGTCTCGGCCGAAGTCATTAGATATAACGTCGCATACGTGGCATCAGGGGTGGACAATGAACACCATGCTTTATCCGGAACTTTATAAATCGCTGGAATCCGTCCGCTGGGATATGGAGAAGGACATTCCCTGGGACAAATTCGATGCGTCCCTGCTCACCGACGAGCAGGCCAGGACGATCAAGATGAACGCGATCACCGAATGGTCCGCTCTTCCCGCAACCGAAATGTTCCTGCGTGACAACCACCATGACAGCGACTTCTCCGCTTTCATGAGCGTGTGGTTCTTCGAAGAACAGAAGCATTCGTTGGTGCTGATGGAATATCTGCGGCGCTTCAAGCCGGACATGGTCCCGAGCGAAGAGGAGCTGCACGCGGTGCGCTTCGAATTCGATCCGGCGCCGCCGCTCGAAACGCTGATGCTGCATTTCTGCGGCGAAATCCGTCTGAATCACTGGTATCGACGCGCGGCCGAGTGGCACACCGAACCAGTCATCAAGCACATCTACGAAACCATTTCGCGCGACGAAGCCCGTCACGGCGGCGCTTATCTGCGCTACATGAAGAAGGCGCTCGCGAATGCGGGCGACACCGCGCGCGCGGCGTTCGCGAAGATCGGCGTGCTGATGGCGTCGGCGCGCCGCACGGAAAAGCCGCTGCATCCGACCAACCTGCATGTGAATCAGGCGCTCTTCCCGCGCGACACCGTGCAGTCCCGCCTGCCCGATCCGGAATGGCTCGAACGCTGGCTGGACGACCAGATCCGCTTCGACGACAGCTGGGAGAAGAAGGTCGTCGAGCGCATTCTGCACAACCTGTCCATTCTGTTCGAGCGTTCGTTCGTGACCGCGCAGGAATTGAATCGCTATCGCAAGGAAGTGACGCTGCGTCTGCAAGCCGCGCCGGGCGGCGCGGCCGAGCAACCGGCCTGAGCGTTCAGTCCTTCACGCCTTGACGACGAAACGGCCCGCCGGGTAGAAACGGCGGGCCGTTTGCATTTCTGGCCTCATCGATTCGATTCGCGTCGAAAGCGCCGTGGCACAATGCGCGCTTTCAGCACATCGCAACGAGCGCCGACATGTCCGCCATTTTCGAACGCAAGATCATCACGCGCGAAGCGCTCGCCGCGCGCCGTCCGGCCCTTGCCGGTCCCGTCGTGTTTACCAACGGCGTCTTCGACATTCTCCACCGCGGTCACGTGACCTATCTCGCCGATGCGAAAGCGCTCGGCGCGACGCTCATGGTCGGCGTGAACAGCGATGCGTCCGTGCGCACGCTCGGCAAGGGCGACGATCGGCCGATCAATCGCGAAGACGATCGCATGGCGCTGCTCGCGGCGCTGGAAAGCGTCGACTGGGTCGTGAAGTTCGAGGAATCGACGCCGCTGGAGTTGATCGATGCGTTGCGTCCCGACGTGCTCGTGAAGGGCGGCGACTACGACATGGACAAGCTGGCCGAATCGGCGCTGGTGCGCGGCTGGGGCGGCAAGGCGCTCGCCATCGCGTTCGAGCACGATCGATCGACGACCGCGCTGCTCAAAAAGGTCCGCGCGCAGTCCTGATTCGCGCTCGCGGAATCACTGCCCGAGCGGCGCGGACTGCACGTTGGCGGCAGGCGCCGGTCCGCCGACGCGCGGCTGATCGAACGCTTCTTCGGGGCTCAGCGGTCGCGTAGCGAGCGCTTCGGGATGAACCTGCTGCAACAGATGATGCGGCTCGCGCGCGCCCGAGGCGGGGAGCGGGCCGAACATGCCGCGCATGACCGCGAACATCAGCAGGTTGCCGAGAATCAGAAGGGCGATCAGCCAGCGCAGCATTCTTTTGCTCCGTCCATCAATCGAATCGGTCAGTCAGACGACTGGCGCGCCGTCGCGTCGCGCGCGATGAGCGCGAGGCCGGACAGCACGAGGGAATCGTGTCGCGTATGTGGCACGTCGAGTGCCCCCGCGATTTCATTTGCCGCGCCGCCGCCGAGCACGAGCCGGACATCGGCGTGCCAGTCTGCTTTCAGGTCGCGCCACGCGCGCTCGATCAGCGCCGCCTGCGCGAGCAGGCATCCGGACGAGAGCGCGGCGGCGGTGTCGGTGGCGAAAAGACTGCGTGTCTGATTCAGCGCCTCGCGCGCCGATGCGGCGTCGAGCGTCGGCAACTGCGCGGTGTGGCTGCCGAGCGATTCCATCATCAGCGACCAGCCGGGCGCGATCAGGCCGCCGGTGAAGACGCCGTCGGCGCGCAATGCTTCGAGCGTCGTCGCCGTGCCGAAAGTCGCGACCAGCAGATGCTCGCCCGGATAGGCCGCCCGCGCGGCGATCATGCCGGCCCAGCGATCGCTGCCGAGGCGCGTCGGGTCGGCGTAGGTGTTGATCACGCCGCACTGCTCGGCACGCGCGCGCACGACGGTGCGCGGCAGCGTCGGCCAGCGCGCGTCGATCAGACGCTGGATGCGGTTCTGCACCGGCATGCCCGCGACGTTCGAAATCCAGGCGCTCGAAGGCGTGGGCAACCCGGACCAGGCATCGAGCGCGGCGTCATCGGCGGCGGTCGAATGATGCGCGTGCTCGAACGCGCCGTTCGACAGCGACGCGCCGGTTTCATCGACGAGCGACCACTTGATGCGGCTGTTGCCCGCATCGATGAGCAGATGCGGCGCTTCGCTCACGGACGCTCCCGCGCAAGGCGCAGCGTGAGTTCGCCGGTCGTGACCGTGCGCGGGCCCTCGGGCGCGTCGATCAGCAACTGGCCGCTTTCGTCGACACCCGATGCGATCCCGCGCGTCACTTCCATGCCTTGATCCATCAGCACGACTTCGCGTCCGGCCCACGCGTGCGCGTCGAGCCAGCGCTGGCGGAACGGCCGGAAGCCTTCGGTTTCGAAACGCGGCAGCGCCGCGTCGAGCGCGTTGAGGAGCGCGGCGAGGGTGTCGGTGAGATTGGCGTCGGGCCATGCGCGCGCCAGCGCCGCGGGCGTGGTGCCGGGCGCGGACGGCGTGGCCTGGCGGTTCGCATCGTCGACCTGAGCGGCCAGTTGCTCCGCGCCATGCAGATTCACACCGATGCCGATGACAACCGCCGTCGCGTTCGGCGTATTCCACGCGGTTTCGATCAGGATGCCGGCGAGCTTCCCGTCGTCGAGCAAGACGTCGTTCGGCCATTTCAGCGCGGGTCGCGCGGATGGCGAGAGCGGCAGATGCGCGAGCGCGTCGAGCACCGCGGTGCCGATGGCGAGACTCAGACCCGACAGCCCTTCGATCGGCCGCTTCAGCACGCAGCCGACCGACATCAACAGCGCATTGCCCGGTTCGGCGAGCCACGCGCGGCCGCGCCGTCCGCGCCCCGCGGTCTGCGAATACGCGACGCGGGCGAGCGGCGCGGGCGTGCTGCCGCGACGCGAGGCGCGCAACTGCTCCATCACGTCGGCGTTCGTCGAGCCCGTTTCGTCGACGATATCGATGGTCCAGTCGCGGGCGGGCCGCTCGGCGAGCGTCGCGAGCCGGGTTCGGTCGATGCGCCAGGGCGCGTCGGGGGCGAAGGGAGTTGAGTTCATGGCGGATATTGTAGCGGCGCAATGCCGGTTTTTCGCTTGCTGAAACCTCGCCTTGTAAGGTGTGGCGCCGATTTCGGACTTTCGCGGCGCGAGATCATCCCCTCGCCCCCGCGACACACTTCGCTACAATGTCCTCTCCCGTTTAACCGCGTCTCACCGCGCCATCGATCCTTGGACTTCGACACGCCGCCGCGCCTACGAGTGGAAGCCGGTCAGCAGGGCAAGGTGGTCCGGCTCTCGGGCCAGTGGACCGCGCTCGCGCTCGCCCGCGACCGCGCGAAGAGCGGCGTCACGCGGCGGCTGCGCGCCATCGGGCGCGAGGCGATCGGCCAGTGGGATCTGTTGTCGATCGAGCGGCTCGATCACGTCGGCGGTCAGGCGCTGTGGCGCGTGTGGGGCCGCAAGATGCCCGCGACCATCGCGCTGTCCGATACCCAGCGCGAAATCTTCGAGCGCGTCGCGCTGCTCGATGCCGAGCGCGAGGAACCCGAGCCTGTCGATCGCGTCGATCCCGTCACGCGCCTCGGCCAGCTCATCTTCGATTTCTTCGATCATCTCTACGGCGGCCTCGCGATGTTCGGCGCCTTCGTGCTCGATCTCGTCGGACTCGTGCGGCGTCCGCAGCGCATTCCGTGGACGGAAATCTCCGCCAACATCTATAGCGCCGGCGCGCAGGCGCTCGCGATCACCGCGCTCGTCGCGTTCCTGATCGGCATCGTGCTGAGCTATCTGTCGGCGCAGCAGTTGCAGGCGTTCGGCGCGAACCAGTACATCGTCAACATTCTCGGGCTTTCGGTGATCCGCGAGCTCGGACCGGTGCTCTCCGCGATTCTCGTCGCCGGGCGTTCGGGTTCCGCGATCACCGCGCAGATCGGCGTGATGCGCGTCACGGAAGAACTGGACGCGATGCAGGTCATGGGCATCCCGCACGGACTGCGGCTCGTGCTGCCGCGCGTGATCGCGCTCGGTATCGCGATGCCGCTGCTCGTCATGTGGACCAACATCATCGCGTTGACGGGCGGCGCGCTGGCGGCGAAGCTCGTGCTGTCGATCGACATGAACTTCTTCATCCGCTCGCTGCCGTCGGTCGTGCCGATCGCGAATCTGTGGATCGGGCTCGGCAAGGGCGTCGTGTTCGGCATGCTGATCGCGCTCGCCGCGTGCCATTTCGGTTTCCGCATCAAGGCGAATTCGCAGAGTCTCGGCGAAGGCACGACGACATCCGTCGTGACATCGATCACCATCGTGATTCTCGCGGACGCCGTGTTCGCGATCCTGTTTCAGAACGTCGGACTCTGACCGCCATGTCGACCACGCTCGCCACAGCCGTTCGCCATCAGCCGCCGCCCGTCATCGCGGAACCGGTGATCGAAGTGCGCGATCTCACCAAGCGCTACGGGCGCACGGTGATCCACGAGCACCTGAATCTGGATGTGCGGCGCGGCGAGATCGTCGCGCTGCTCGGCGGATCGGGCTCGGGCAAGACCACGCTCGTGCGGCAGATGCTCGGGCTGGAATCGCCGACATCGGGCACCATCCGCGTGCTCGGCGAGGAATGGGCGCAGATGGACGAGGAAACGGCGAAAATGCTGCGCACGCGCTCCGGCATGATGTTCCAGCAGGGCGCGCTGTTCTCGTCGCTGACCGTGTACGACAACATCGCGCAGCCGTTTCGCGAGCTCGGCAAGATTCCCGAGGACCTGATCCGCGAATTCGTGATGTTGAAGCTCGAGATGGTCGGGCTGTCGTGCAAGCATGCGAGCAAGATGCCGTCGGCGCTGTCGGGCGGGATGGTGAAGCGCGTGGGCATCGCGCGGGCGATCGCGCTGGAGCCCGAACTGCTCTTTCTCGACGAACCGACCGCCGGCCTCGATCCGAAGGCGTCGGACGAGTTCGTCGATCTGATCGCGACGCTGCATCGCGCGCTCGGGCTGACCGTCGTTCTCGTCACGCACGATCTCGATACGATGGTCGCGCTCTCGACGCGCGTCGCCGTGCTCGCGGAACGGCGCGTGCTCGTCGCGGCGCCGGTGGAGGAAGCGTGCGCGGTGGATCATCCGTTCATCCGCGAGTATTTTCTCGGACGGCGCGGGCGTCGCGCGCTGCAGGCGCTGCCGCCCGAGCGCCGCGCGAAACTGCCGCCGGCCGCGCTCGAGGACGCGCCGATCGCCGTCAACAAATAGCCGAACGACGCCTCACCGACGCCGCCGCGAAGTCAAAGGAACCTGCCGATGGAAAACAAATCACACGCGTTCTGGACCGGTCTCTTCACGATCGTCCTCGTGCTGGCCATCGCGTTCGCCGTGTTCTTCTTCAACGTGGATCGCACGGTGCGCGTGCCTTACGACCTGATCGCGCGGACCAACGTGACCGGTCTCTTCACGGACGCGGCCGTGCGTTATCGCGGCCTGGGCGTCGGCAAGGTGCAATCGATCCGCTTCGACAAGGAGCATCCCGGTCAGATCCGTATCCGCATTCTCGTCGACAAAAACGCGCCGATGACCCACTCGACCTTCGCGACGCTCGGTTTTCAGGGCGTGACGGGCATCGCGTTCGTGCAGCTCGACGACACCGGCAAGGACACCTCGCCGCTCGATTCGTCGCCGCAGCATGTCGCCGAAGTGCCGATGCGCGCCGGCCTCTTCGAACAGTTGCAGCAGCGCGGAGACGTGATCCTGAAGAAGTTCGAGCGCCTGTCCGAGGACGCCGACAAATTCCTTTCCGACGACGTGCGCGATCAGCTCATGGCCACGACGAAAAGCCTGCAGGGCGCGGCGGACAGCATCACGGCGCTCGCGGGTCAGGTCCAGCCCGCCGTGGCCCAGTTGCCGCAGACGCTCAAGCAGCTCAATACCACGCTCGCCTCGACCAACCAGTTCGTGCAGAACCTGAATCGTCCGGATGGTCCGTTCGTCGCCAATCTGAACAAGGCGGGCAAGGCTGCGGAGGAAGCGGGCGCGGCGCTCGCGGACATGAACGAGTCGCTGCGCTTCGTGACGGCGCGCGTCGGCTTCGAGGCGTTGCCGCGCTTCTATTCGTTCGGCGACGACGTGAGCGCGGCGGCGCGTTCGGTCGATCGCGCCGCCGACGCGTTCAGCACCAATCCGCGCAGCGTGCTCTTCGGCGCGCCGCAAAAGGAGCCGGGACCGGGCGAGCCGGGCTTCACGTGGCCCGCGAAAGCAGCGCATTGATCGAGAAAACGACATGGCAGACATCGACATGAAAGGAGCAGTCGCGGCGTTCGCGCTCGCTTGCGTCACGCTGCTCGCGGGTTGCGGATCGACGCCGACCGCGATGCCCAACGCGCATTACGACCTCGGCGCGCCGCCTGCCTTCGACGCAACGGCCAACAGCCTGCCGATGCCGCCGGTGAAGGTGCTCGCTGTGGGCGCGCCGCGCAGTCTGGAAACCGACTCGTTCGCGTATCGGCTGAGCTACGTCGATGCGCAGCGCACCGGCAACTATTCGGACAGCCACTGGACGATGCCGCCCGGGCAGCTTCTCACGCAGCGGCTGCGCGATGCGCTCGCGGCGCGCGGCCCGATCCTGTCGGGCGCCGATCCGGTGCGCGCCGTGCCGCTGCTCGAAGTCGAGCTGACGAGCTTCGAGCAGGTCTTCGACGCGCCCGAACAAAGCCACGGCCTCGTGTCCGTGCGCGCGACGCTCACGCAGCAAGGCCGCGTGATCGGCCAGCGCAGTTTCGCCGCGAGCGCGCCCGCGCCGAGCGCCGACGCATCCGGCGGCGCGCGGGCGCTCGCGGCCGCATCGGACGATGTGATCGCGCAACTTTCCGCGTGGCTCGCCGCGCAACCCCTTTCCGCTTCGCGATGACCTTCGGTCGTTCCACCATCCGCCCAGCACGGAGGCGTCCGGGCGGCTCATGACGATCAAGCAATGGCAGCGCCGCCCGTCGGCGTTTTCCCGGCAGGCGCTCGCCGCGTACGCGGTGCTGGTGGTCTACGGTTCGCTCTATCCTTTTTCCGGCTGGCGCTCGCTGGGCCTGAGCCCGCTCGCGTATCTCGCCGATCCGCTGCCGCGGTATCTGACCGTCTTCGATGTCGTCACGAACGTGCTCGGCTACATGCCGCTCGGTTCGCTGATCGTGCTCGCGCTCTATCCGCGTGTGCGAGGCACGCTCGCGGTGGGCGCGGCGCTCGTCGGTGGCGCGTTGCTGTCCGGCACGATGGAAGCCATCCAGACGTATCTGCCGACGCGCGTCGCCTCGAATCTCGATCTCGCCGCCAACGCGTTCGGCGCGCTGGTCGGCGGCGTGCTGATCGCGCCCGCGACGAGCGCGCTGCTCGACCGCGGCCTCCTGCGACGCATCCGCTTCACGTGGTTCGAGCGCGACGCGGCGTATGTCATCGGACTGTCGGCGCTGTGGCCGTTCGCGGCGATGTTCCCCGCGCCGTATCTCTTCGGCGGCGGCGACCTGCCGCGCGTGCTATGGGACGAGCTCGACCCGGCGATGCAGGACGCGATCCTCGCGTGGACGCCCGCCGCATGGGACGTCGAAAGCTGGCCGGACCGGATCGGCGCGCTGCTGCCCGACGACGCGTGGGAAGCGCTGATCACATCGACGAGCCTGTTCGCGGCGCTCGTACTCGTGACGCTCCTCACGCGCCATCGCGCGCCGCGTATCCGGCTGATGCTCGGCCTCGTCGCGATCACGCTCTTTGCGAAAGCGGGCGCGACGTTCCTGCAATCGCGCGCGGGCCTGACCTTCGACTGGGCGACGGACGGCGCGCTCGAAGGCATCGGCATCGCGATAACGGCGGGCGTGCTGTCGGTATCGCTGCCGCGCGGACTGCGAGCGGCGCTCGCGGGCGCGGCGCTCGTCGTTTCGCTCGCGATCGTCAATCTGCTGCCGGTGAATCCGTATTTCGACATCGTGCTCGCCGACTGGCGGCAGGGACGCTATCTGCATTTCAACGGACTCGCGCACTGGCTCGCGTGGGTATGGCCGTATGCGGCGCTCGGCTGGCTCGCGTCCGCGGCGGAGCGCGCGTGGCTCGCGCGGCGTCGCGCGCGCAAGGCGAACCGGCCGGTGTGACGCGGCGGGCATCAGGGTCTGTTCACATATAAAACGGCCATGCGTTGCCCCGTAAAGGGCCGATCGCAAGGAATGCGACGAAGCTAATACCGGGCGTATTCGCGAGGAGCATGACGCCGCGAGCGGCCCTTTACGGGGCAACCCCAAACTATAAATTTAATCCAGGGGAACGCCCGAAATCGGCCGCATTGCGGCGTCGCGCGTCGCTTGTTTGGGGCCGCCAAACGGCGCGACGCACGCCTTGCACTGCGGCCGATTTCGGGCGTTCGCATGGCCGTTTTATATGCGAACAGACCCTGACATCGCTCGCTATAATCGACCGACACTCTCATCGCCCACGCTCATGGATTCCTTCTACAAGTACCACGTGTTCTTTTGCCTGAACCAGCGCGATGCCGATGCGCCGCGTCCGAGCTGCGCGAACTGCAACGCGCAGGCCATGCAGGAGCACGCGAAAAAGCGCGTGAAGCAACTCGGCCTCGCGGGCGAAGGCAAGGTGCGCATCAACAAGGCCGGGTGTCTGGACCGCTGCGAACTCGGGCCGGTCGTGGTCGTTTATCCGGAAGGCACGTGGTACACGTACGTCGATGAAACCGACATCGACGAAATCGTGGAGTCGCATCTGGCCAACGGCAAGATCGTCGAACGTCTTCTCATCGATCAACCCGCATAACGGCAGCCATGAACGCGCAAACCGAAAAATTCCTGATCGACGGGCCGGTCGGCAAGATCGAATGTGCGCTCGATCGCACCGATGCCAATAGCCAGCCCGCGCGCGGCATCGCGCTCGTCGCGCATCCGCATCCGCTCTTCGGCGGCACCATGGACAACAAGGTCGCGCAGACGCTCGCGCGCACCATGGTCCAGCTCGGCTACGTGACGTATCGCTCGAATTTTCGCGGCGTCGGCGCGACGGCAGGCGAGCACGACAACGGCATCGGCGAGCAGGACGATCTGCTCGCGCTGATCGACCACATGCGCGCGCAACCCGGTCAGGCCGACGTGCCGATCGTGCTCGCGGGATTTTCATTCGGCACGTTCGTGCTGTCGCATGTCGCGAGGCGCATGCTCGAAGCGGGGAAGGAAATCGAGCGCATGGTGTTCGTCGGCACGGCGGCGAGCCGCTGGGAAGTCGCGCCCGTGCCCGACACCACGCTCGTGATTCACGGCGAAGTCGATGAAACCGTGCCGATTCAATCCGTCTACGACTGGGCGCGGCCGCAGGAATTGCCCGTCGTCGTGATTCCGGGCGGCGAGCACTTCTTTCACCGCAAGCTGCATATTCTCAAGCGCGTGATCGTCGACGCGTGGCGCTGAGCTTTTCGTCATCGGACGAGCGTCGCAAGGTGCCTGAAGGGCTTCGGGCGCGCATCGTTTCGTGACCGGCAAAAGCGTCTAGGCGCAGCCTGAAAAACGTTAAAACCCGCAGCAACAGCGCAGATTCGAAGGAAAACGGAAGCGGGCCGCGCGTATAATGGCGCAGAATTTTTTCGCTGTTTCCGGCCGTGCGATGCCGCCGAATTTCTCGCAGTCATCGAAACGCCGGCTTCCGAGAACCGTTTTCGCGTCCGTCTGTCGAACGAGCGCTCTTCGCCGCGGCGCCGCGCGTGCCGCTGTCCTGGCGATAAGCCCGATCAACAGCGACGGTCAGCCTGTTCAACCCGTGCTTCGCCGATCATCCGATCCCCGATCGTCCTCGTCGCAGCCTGCTTTTTCCGCCGATCGATCCTATGCGCTTTGTCCCTGCCGGCCTGTCTTTTCCTTCTGTTTCCATCGTTCATCGTCGCGCCATCAAAGCCGCACTCGTGCTGCCCGCCGTGCTGGCCGCCGCGAGCGCCTTCGCGCAAGTAGCGCCGCCCGAGGTGACCGCGCGCTCGTGGGTGCTCGTCGATGCCACCAGCAATCAGGTGCTCGCATCGGGCAATCCCGATGAGCGCGTCGAGCCTGCATCGCTCACGAAGCTGATGACCGCGTATCTCGTTTTCGATGCGCTGAAGGCGAAGAAGATCAACATGGATCAGACCGTCATGCCGAGCGAGGCCGTGCGCCGCGTGCGCACGGACGAGTCGCGCATGTTCATCGAGGCGAACAAGCCGGTCACCGTGCACGATCTCGTCTACGGCATGATCGTGCAGTCGGGCAACGACGCGGCCATCGCGCTCGCCGAGCTCGTCGGCGGCAGCGAAAGCAACTTCGTGCAGCTGATGAACGCGGCGGCGAAGCGCATCGGCATGAAGAACACGAATTTCGCCGATGTGAACGGCATGCCCGATCCGCAGCACTACACGACCGCCGGCGATCTCGCCGTGCTGTCCACGCGCCTCGTGCGCGACTTCCCCGAGTACTACAGCATCTTCTCGGTGAAGGAATTCACGTACAACAAGATCAAGCAGCCGAACCGCAACCGCCTGCTGTGGCTCGATCCGACCGTCGATGGCCTCAAGACCGGCCACACGAAGGCCGCGGGCTACTGCCTGATCGCGACCGCGAAGCGCTCGCTCGTCGGCGTGCCCGATGCGAGCCGCCGTCTCGTCGCCGTGATGATGGGCGAGCCGAAAGAGCACAACCGCGTGCAGGACAGCCTGAAGATGCTGAACTACGGCTACACCGCGTACGACGCGCTGCGCCTGTACAAGGCGAATCAGGTGATCGACTCGCCGCGCGTGTACAAGGGCGCCGCCGACAGCGTGCAGGCTGGCGTCATGACGGACCAGTACATCACCGTGCCGAAGGGTCTGGGCGAGAAGGTCAAGCCGACCGTCACGCACAACGACCTGCTCGTCGCGCCGATCAAGAAGGGCCAGCAGATCGGCTCCGTCAAGATGATGGCCGACGGCAAGGAAGTCGCGCAGTTCCCGCTCGTCGCGTTGCAGGACGTGCCGGAAGCGGGCATCTTCGGCCGCCTGTGGGATTCGGCGCTGCTCTGGTGGCAAAAGCGCAAGTAATCCAAGTAACCGAAGTTGAACGACAGGTTGAGAAAGGAGC
This sequence comes from Caballeronia sp. EK, assembly GCF_014384845.1. Taxonomy (NCBI): domain Bacteria; kingdom Pseudomonadati; phylum Pseudomonadota; class Betaproteobacteria; order Burkholderiales; family Burkholderiaceae; genus Caballeronia; species Caballeronia sp. EK. The sequence continues at coordinate 15,733 of NZ_JACSUE010000016.1, read as the reverse complement.
GGTCCCGATGAGCCAAGCCGAAGTCTTCGATCCCACGGTTTATCTGAACGGCGAGTGGGGGCCGCTTTCCGAAGCGCGCATTCCCGTGCTCGATCGCGGGTTCATTTTCGGCGACGGCGTGTATGAAGTCGTGCCGCTCTACGCGCAAGCCGATGGCGCTCGCCTGCCGTTCCGGCTCAAACAGCATCTCGCGCGGCTGAATCGCAGTCTCGGCAAGATTCGCATCGACAATCCTTTCGACGATGCCGGCTGGCGCGCGTTGATCGATCGCGCCATCGGCGAAAACGCCGGTGCCGGCGACGCGCTCGTCTACATTCAGGTCACGCGCGGCGTCGCGAAGCGGCGCGGGCACGCATTTCCGGCGGGCATCACGCCGACCGTGTTCGTCATGCTCGGCCAGCTCGTGTTTCCGAGCGTGGCGGATCGTGCGCGCGGCGCGGTGGCCGTGACCGCCGAAGACAAGCGCTGGCTGCATTGCGACATCAAATCGGTATCGCTGCTCGGCAACGTGCTGATGGCGCAGCACGCCGCCGAAAACGACGCGCTCGAAGCCATCCAGTTGCGCGACGGCTTGCTTACCGAAGGTTCGTCCTCAAATGTGTGGATTGTGAAGGGCGGCACCTTGCTGGGCGCGCCGCGCGGACCGCGTATTCTCGAAGGCATCCGCTACGGGCTGATCGAGGAACTGGCGCGCGAGGCGGGCATCCCGTTCGAGGAGCGCGACATCACCGAAGCCGAATTGCGTTCGGCCGACGAAGTCATGATCAGCTCCGCGACCAAGGAAGTCATGCCGATCACCACGCTCGACGGAAAAAGCGTCGGCGACGGCCGGCCCGGTCCGATCTATGCTGCACTCTACGACGCCTACCAGCGGGCCAAGGCGCGCGAGTTCGCGGAAGAGGCCGCGCGAGCCAAATGAAGCGCGAAGTGAAGGAGAAAGCCATGACCGACAAGCAACAATCCACCGATCCGACCGATTCCGCCGCGCACAGCGCCGACGAGCTGTTCGACTTTCCCTGCGATTTCCCGATCAAGGTGATGGGCAAGACGCATCCGGAATTTCACGACACGATCGTCAGTCTGCTCAAGGAGTTCGACAAGGATTTCGACGCATCGCGTGTCGAGGCGCGTCCGTCTTCCGGCGGCAATTACACGGGGCTCACCTGCACCGTGCGCGCGCAGAATCGCCCGCATCTCGACGACATCTATCGCGCGCTCACCGGCCATCCAATGGTCAAGGTAGTGCTTTGATCTTGCCCGCCGGCGCGTCGCACACCGCCGGCGTGCGCTCGTAGAGCAGCCTGAACTGCTCGGCCTCCTCGAAAACCCATTCCCTGAATGCCTGCACACGCTTCGTCTGAAGCAGCGCCGCCGGGCACACGAAGTAGTACTTCCACGGGCTCGGGCCGTCGATATTGAACAGCCGCACGAGCCGTCCCGCACCGATTTCCTGCATCGAGAGCGAGCGGCGCACGAGCGCGATGCCCTGACCGTCGATGGCCGCCTGCAGAAGATTCGACGAATCCTCATACAGAACGCCGCGCCTGGGTTCCTCGATGTCGTTGAGCCCGGCCGCGTCGAACCACGGACGCCAACGCTCATCTTCCGAGCGCAATAGCGGCAGATTCGCGAGATCGCGCGGTGTCCGCGGCAACTCGCCGCCGCGAAAATTCGGCGCGCACGCGGGGAAGAACACCTCGTCGAGCAGTTCCTCCGAGTGCAGGCCCGCGTACTTGCCAAAACCGAAGCGGATCGCGACATCCACGTCGTCGCGGTTGAAATCGGTGAGCGCGTTCGTCGACAGCAATTCGAGATCGATTTCCGGATGCTTTTCAATGAACCGGCCCACGCGCGTCGTCAGCCACCGCGCCGAAAACGACGACAGCATCGAGACGATCAGCCGGCGGTCGCGATCCCCCGAACGGATGCGCCGCGTCGATTCAGCCAGTGCGACGAGCGCCGCGCGCACCTCCGCCGCGTATTGCCTGCCGCGGTCGGTGAGACGCACGCGTTTGCCGTCGCGTGCGAAGAGCGACACGCCGAGTTCGGCCTCCAGCGCGCGGATCTGATGACTGACCGCGCCGTGCGTGACGAAAAGCTCGTCGGCGGCGCGGGAAAAGCTCTCGTGTCGGGCGGCGGCTTCGAAGGCGCGCAGCGCGTTCAGGGCGGGAAGCTGTCGAAGGTCCATGTGGATTGTCGGCGTTGTCGTTGTCAATACAGCTCACATAGCAGTGAAAATTGATCGTTTTGCCTGATGCCTTGCCACGCCTAGGATTGTAGTCATCGAAACGTTCCCTTGGCGGAGTCGATCATGCGAGAAATATCAACAAGCGTCACCTTCGAAATCAAGCCCGGCGAAACCGTGCCGATGCGCATCGCGCGCGGTACGCGTCTCACAGTCCACGGCAGCGCCGTCTGGGCGACGCGCAGCAACGACATCGAAGATTACTGGCTCGTCCCCGGCGACAACCTCAAGTTGCGCGAACGCGAGCGGCTCTGGCTTTCCGTCGAAGGCGACCGTCCGGCTTATGTCGTTTTCACGATCCTGCCGCGCTGCGACGAACGTGCGATGCATTGGGTTTCGACCAGCATCGAGCGCCTCGCGCAGCGGTTCCGCGCCGGATGGCGCACCGTTTGAGCCAAGTATTCGGATTTGCCATCGAAGGCATGCGAATTCACCATCGGCGGGCATGGGGCTATTTCGGTAAACTACCGGCACCATGTCCGCCACACCGCTCGCAGTCCCACAAGAATTCGACGACGCGCCCGACACCGTGCTCAGTTCCGGTGAGTTTCCGGTCGCGTTGCGCTGGCGCGGCCTCGAGCCGTACGGCCAGAGCTTCGACGCGATGCGCGCCTTCACCGACGCCCGCACGCCCGAAACGCAGGACGAAATCTGGCTCGTCGAGCATCCGCCGGTCTTCACGCTCGGTCTCGCGGGCGATCCCGCACATCTTCTGCTCGCTCAAAGCGGCATTCCGCTCGTCAAGGTGGATCGCGGCGGACAAATCACGTATCACGGGCCGGGGCAGATCGTCGCTTATCTGCTGATCGATCTGCGTCGCCGAAAACTGATGGTGCGCGAGCTGGTGCGGCGCATCGAAGAGGCCGTGATCGAAACACTCGCGACGTATAATCTCGCGACCGACCGCAAGGCCGGCGCGCCGGGCATTTATGTGGCGCGGCCATCGGCGCGGCAGGCCGAACGAGGCGCGAACGTTCGTTCGCACGAGTTCCATGAAGGCGCGAAGATCGCCGCGCTCGGACTCAAGATTCGCAACGGCTGCAGCTATCACGGCGTGAGCCTCAATGTGAGCATGGACTTGCAGCCGTTCCTCGCAATCAACCCGTGCGGCTACGCGGGACTCGAAACGGTCGACATGGCGACGCTCGGCGTCGCGGCCGACTGGCGCGACGTAGCTCTCGTGCTCGCCGAACGGCTGGCACTTCAAATCGGCGGCCTCCCCGCAACTTCCGCCGCAACAACCGGATCGACCGAATGACTGACGCAACCGCAAACCTGGCCGGCGATACCGCCGCTTCTGCTTCGTCGCCCACCGCCTACGACGCCACTGCGAAGCAGAAGGCACAAGCGAAGACGTCGCGCATTCCGATCAAGGTCATCCCGATCGAGAAGCTGAAGAAGCCGGACTGGATCCGCGTGCGCACGGCAACGGGCAACTCGCGCTTCAACGAAATCAAGCACATCCTGCGCGAGCACAACCTGCATACGGTGTGCGAGGAAGCGAGCTGCCCGAACATCGGCGAATGCTTCGGCAAAGGCACGGCAACGTTCATGATCATGGGCGACAAGTGCACGCGCCGCTGCCCGTTCTGCGACGTCGGTCACGGCCGCCCCGATCCGCTCGACGCGGACGAACCGCTGAATCTCGCGCGCACCATCGGCGCGCTGAAGCTGAAGTACGTGGTGATCACGTCCGTCGATCGCGATGATCTGCGCGATGGCGGCGCGGGGCACTTCGTCGAGTGCATCAGGCAGGTTCGCGAGCATTCGCCGGAAACGCGCATCGAAATCCTGACGCCGGACTTCCGCGGCCGTCTGGATCGTGCGATCGGCATTCTGACCGCCGCGCCGCCCGACGTGATGAATCACAATCTCGAAACGGTGCCGCGTCTCTACAAGGAAGCGCGTCCGGGTTCGGACTATCACCATTCGCTGAAGCTTCTGAAGGACTTCAAGGCGCTGCATCCGGAAGTCGCGACGAAATCGGGCCTGATGGTCGGTCTGGGCGAAACGGAAGAAGAAATCCTTCAGGTGATGCGCGATCTGCGCGCGCACGATGTGGATATGCTGACGATCGGTCAATATCTGCAACCGTCGGAGCACCATCTGCCGGTCCGGGCTTATGTACATCCGGACACGTTCAAGATGTACGAGGAAGAGGCGTACAAGATGGGCTTCACGCACGCGGCCGTCGGCGCGATGGTGCGTTCGAGCTATCACGCGGATCTGCAGGCGCACGGCGCGGGCGTGGTTTGAGCGCTTTTGGCTCTGCCTGAAAAGAAAAACCCACGGACCACCGTGGGTTTTTTTATGATTGAACGAACGTTGCAGCCGTCCAGATCATCGGACACCCGTATTCCGGATTTCCAGAATCCCGGATTGCGCATGCTCATGCGTTAAGAAATACCCTAGAAAATCAACGGCTTAAAAAGAGTAAAGCCTGGCATCGCCCTTGCAATATAAACGGCACGGCCCATGAGCCGCCCATAAAAGTCAAGGAGACAAACAGATGAACCCTCTCGCATCCAAACGTCCCTGAGTCCGTCGACGAAGCGGCTTTTCGCTTACGCGGCGCGATTCGGCGTGCGCATCCCACAGATTCATCCGCGCACCCAGAAAGCTTCTCCACGTCCAAGCTCGCCGCTGGCTGTCCCTCCGCCAATCGCTTGTTATTGCCTGGAACCATCGTGAAAAAACCTATCCATAAAGTCCTGTACGTGCAGGTGATCGTGGCCATCATCATCGGCATCGCGCTCGGGCACTTCTATCCCGCTCTCGCCACCGACATGAAGCCGCTCGGCGACGCCTTCATCAAGCTCATCAAGATGGTGATCGGGCCGATCATCTTCTGTACCGTCGTCACCGGCATCGCGGGCATGGAAGACATGAAGAAGGTCGGGCGCGTCGGCGGCAAGGCGCTTCTGTACTTCGAAATCGTGTCGACGTTCGCGCTGATCCTCGGCCTCGCCGCGACGCACATCCTGAAGCCCGGCGTCGGCTTCAACGTCGATCCGGCCACGCTCGACCACAAGGCCGTCGACTCCTTCGCGACGAAGGCGCACGGCCAGAGCACGGTCGACTTCTTCATGCACATCATCCCGGACACGCTGGTGTCGGCGTTCGCGCAGGGCGAAATCCTCCAGATCCTGCTGATCGCGCTGCTGTTCGGCTCGGTGCTCGCGCACATCGGCGAGCGCGGCAAGGTCGTGACGAATTTCATCGAAGGGCTGTCGAGCATCCTGTTCGGCATGGTCGGCATCATCACGAAGCTCGCGCCGATCGGTGCGTTCGGCGCGATGGCGTTCACCATCGGCAAGTACGGCATCGGCTCGCTGCTGCCGATGCTCAAGCTCGTCGGCACGTTCTATCTGACGTCGATCATCTTCGTCGTCTTCGTGCTCGGCGCGATCGCGCGCATGGTCGGCTTCAGCATCCTGAAGTTCGTCGCGTACATCAAGGAAGAGATGCTGATCGTGCTCGGCACGTCGTCGTCGGAAGCGGCGCTCCCGCAACTGATGCTCAAGCTCGAAAAGCTCGGCTGCTCGCGCTCGGTCGTGGGTCTCGTCGTGCCGACCGGTTATTCGTTCAACCTCGACGGCACCAACATCTACATGACGATGGCCGTGCTGTTCATCGCCCAGGCAACCAACACCGATCTCACGTGGGGCCAGCAGTTGACGCTGCTCGCGGTTACGATGCTCACGTCGAAGGGCGCGAGCGGCGTGACCGGCGCGGGCTTCATCACGCTGGCGGCGACGCTCGCCGTCGTGCCGACCATTCCGCTCGCGGGCATGGTGCTGATTCTCGGCATCGACCGCTTCATGTCGGAATGCCGCGCGCTGACGAACATCGTCGGTAACGGCGTGGCGACCGTCGTCGTGTCGGCGTGGGAGAAGGAACTCGACCGCAGCAAGCTGAAGGCGGCGCTGTCACGCGAAGTCGACGTGACCGACCGCAACGAAGCCGAAACGGTCTGAGCGCGAGCTCATCATGAACGCGGCGAAGCCTCGATCCACGAGCGCTTCGCCGCGTTCGCTTGCCGGCTCGTTCTCGAAGCCTTATCCAGAAGGCGCGTATGCCACAATGACAGATCCTCACTCGCGGGATTCTGCTCACGTGACGCGTCGCATCCTCGTGTTTTTCGCGCTGTGCGCCGCGCTCGTGGCGTGCTGCGCGCTCACGTGGCATCTCGCGTGGCAAAGCGGCATCGATGAACTGAGGCTCAATGCCGCCGCGCGCGTCGATCGCACGACGAACACGCTCAAGAGCACGCTCGACCGCTACGAATATCTGCCGTATCTGCTGTCGCGGCATCCTGTCGTCCAGAACGCACTCGATCATCCCGATAAAGCCAACGTCGAGCGCGCGAACCGCTATCTCGAAGATCTCAACGCACGCGCGCATGCCACGGTTACGTATCTGATCCGCTCGAACGGCATCAGCGTCGCCGCAAGCAACTGGAACGCGGCGGACAGCTTTGTCGGCGTGGACTATAACTTCCGGCCGTATTTCATCGATGCGATGAAAGGCGGCGTTGGCCGGTTTTTCGGCATCGGGACGATCTCGATCGAACCGGGTTATTACATCTCGCAGCCGGTCTATCGCGAAGGCACGCGCGAGATCATCGGCGTCGCGGTGGTGAAGCTCAATCTCGAATGGCTGCAAGGCGCCGATGCGTCCGAGCCGCTCATCGTCACGGACGATCACGGTGTGATCTTTCTCTCGTCGGTGCCGGCGTGGAAATATCACACGGTGCGGCCGCTGCCGCAGAACATCGAGGCTTCGGTCTATGCGACGCGCCAGTACGCGCAGCAAGCCATCACGCCGCTGCCGATGACCGTCGTGAAGACGCTCGAAGGCGGCGCGCAGATCGTGCGTGTCGGCGGCGGGCGCAAGGCGCCGGCGTATCTCGCGACGCATCGTTCGATCGGCGAGCCCGACTGGCAACTGATCACGATGGCCGCGCTCGATCCCGTCGAAAGCGCCGCACAGAACGCGGTCATCGTCACGGCGCTCGTGTTCGTGTCGCTGTGCCTGCTCGCGTTCTATTGGCGCATGCGCCGCGCGCGCGTGCGCGAAATGATCCGCAGCCGCGAGTTGCTGCAGACCGCGTACGCCGAGTTGAATCAACGCGTCGCGGAGCGCACGGCGGATCTGTCCGAAGCGAACGCGCAACTGACGAAAGAGGTCAACGAGCGCACGCGCGCGGAGCAGGATTTGCGCGCCGCGCACGACGAGCTCATTCAGGCCAGCAAGCTCGCCGCGCTCGGGCAGATGGCGGCGGGCATCACGCACGAACTCAATCAGCCGCTCGCCGCGTTGCGCAGTTTCTCCGATAACACGCGCGTGCTGATCGATCGTGGCGATCAGGCAGCGGCGCGCGAGAATCTCGAAGCGATCGCATCGCTGACCGAGCGCATGGGCAACATCACGAATCAGTTGAAGCTCTTCGTCACGAAGGCGCGGCCGAAGAACGCGCGCGCGGACGTCGCGCGGGCATTGCGCCAAGTGTTCTCGATGCTGCGTCCGCGCATGAAGAATGTCGTCGTCGATATCGCGCCCGAACTTGTGGAAGGCAGCGCGCCCGTGTTCGTGCGTTGCGAGGATTTGCGGCTCGAACAGGTGTTCATCAACCTGATCGGCAACGCGCTGGATGCGGTCGCGTCGTGCGACAAGCCCCGCATCGTCATCGAACTGAATGTGCACGCGGACACGATCGAACTCGTCGTGCGCGACAACGGCCCCGGCATTCCCGCCGACGCGCTGCCGCGTCTTTTCGAGCCGTTCTTCACGACGAAGGAAATGGGGCAGGGCCTTGGCCTCGGGCTCGCGATTTCATCGGCGATCGCACGCGATTACGGCGGCACGCTGCTCGCGCGCAATCGCGAGGCGCCGATCGTCGCGGACGGACCCGAAGGCGGCACACAGGCCGACGCGGACGGATCGTACGGCGCAGAATTCGTACTGACGCTGCGCCGCGCGTAGCATCCGAAACATTGAATCGAGACAAGACAATGAGCACCGGTTTGCAGGTGATCTTCATCGAAGACGACGAACTCGTGCGCCGCGCGAGCGTGCAGACCCTGCAACTCGCGGGTTTCGACGTGACCGGCCACGGCAGCGTCGAATCCGCCGCGCGCGCGATCGACGCGAGTTTCCCCGGCGTGATCGTGAGCGACATCCGTTTGCCCGGCGCGAGCGGCCTCGATCTGCTCGCGCAATGTCGCGAGCGCGCGCCCGAAGTGCCGGTGATCCTCGTCACCGGCCACGGCGATATCTCGATGGCCGTGCAGGCCATGCGCGACGGCGCATATGACTTCATCGAAAAGCCGTTCGCGTCCGAGCGTTTGATCGAAGCGGTGCGCCGCGCGCTGGAGCGCAGATCGCTGGTGCTCGAAAACCAGGCGTTGCGGCGTGAGCTGGCTGGCCAAAGCCGCATCATCGGGCGCAGCCCGGCGATCGAGCAGGTGCGGCGGCTGATCGCGAATATCGCGCCGACGGATGCATCCGTGCTCATCAACGGCGATACGGGCGCGGGCAAGGAGCTGATCGCGCGCAGCCTGCACGAAATGTCGCCGCGTCGCGACAAGCCGTTTATCGCGGTGAATTGCGGCGCGTTGCCGGAGCAGATGTTCGAATCGGAGATGTTCGGCTACGAGGCGGGCGCGTTTACCGGCGCGCAGAAGCGGCGCGTCGGCAAGCTCGAACACGCGTCGGGCGGCACGCTTTTTCTCGATGAAATCGAGAGCATGCCGCTCTCGTTGCAAGTGAAACTGCTGCGCGTGTTGCAGGATGGCGTGCTGGAGCGGCTCGGCTCGAATCAGCCGGTGCGCGCGAATCTGCGCGTCGTCGCGGCCGCGAAGGGCGACATGAACGAACACGTCGCCGATGGCACGTTCCGCCGCGACCTGTTGTATCGGCTGAACGTGGTGACGATCACGCTGCCGCCGCTCAACGAACGCCGCGAAGACATCGTCCCGCTCTTCGAACATTTTCTGCTCGATGCAGCCGTGCGCTACGAGCGGCCCGCGCCGCTCATCACGGATCGTCAGCGCGCGGACTTGATGCAGCGCGACTGGCCAGGCAACGTGCGCGAGCTGCGCAACGCGGCGGATCGCATGGTGCTCGGCATTCTCGATGACGGCGGCGCGACCTCGCTCGATATCTCGACGCAATCGCTCAAGGAACGCACCGAGCAGTTCGAGCGCGCGGTGATCGCGGAAGCGCTGGAGCACTGCGGCGGCGCGGTCGCGGTGGCGGCGGACCGGCTGCAGCTCGGCAAGGCGACGCTGTACGAGAAGATCAAACGATATGGAATCGTCGTGAAAGGCGATTCGTCGGAGCGATAAAAAAGGCCCGCTGGTTGCAGCCAGCGGGCCTTTATCTTTCGTCTTGTGTCGAGCGTGTTTAAGCCGAACCCAGCGCCTTGTCGAGCAGTTGATCCAGCTCCGCGAACGTCGGCTCGCCGACATAGCGCTTCAGGATCTTGCCGTTCTTGTCGATGACGAAGGTCGTCGGCGTCAGTTGCACGTTGCCGAACTGCTTGGCGGCGCTGCCGTCGTCCATCGCGACCTTGAACGGCAGGTTGCGCGTCTGCGCGTAGTTGCTGACGTACATCGGCGCGTCGTAGTTCATCGCGACCGCGACGAATTCCAGGCCACGGCCCTTGAACTTGTTGTACGTGTCGATCATCTGCGGCATTTCCTTCATGCAGGTCTCGCAGCTCGTCGCCCAGAAGTTGACGAGATAGACCTTGCCCTTGAGATCGCCGGATGTGGAAATCTTCTGTCCCGAAAGCAGCGTGAAGGTCGCGTCCGGCACCTTTTGCTGGCCGCCGAAGGCGAAATACCCGGTACAGGCGATCACGCCCGCGACGAGCGCCATCACGATATAGCGCAGCGGGCTCTTGGCGCGCGTGGATGTGTGTTGCGTGGATTGGGACATGTCGAACCTCGTGTTGCTCTCCCGCAAACGGCGGACACTGCCGCGATGGAGACTGCTGCGTATTTTAGCGCCAATTTCGAGATGGCTTCATGACACGCCGATAAGCCCGGCATTGCAGCGCGATAATGATGGTTTTCACGCAGCGGTTCCTCATGAAACGAGTTTTCTCCGTGTTTCCGTCCCTCTTGCATCGCGCGACTGTGCGCTTTCTTCCGAACGTTGCTTCCACGAGCAAACTGGTGTGCGCATCTGTCGCATGCGGCGCGCTGCTCGCATGCACGCCTTCTTACGACTGGCGCACCGTGATGAACAACGACGATGGCTACGAAGTGACGTTGCCGGCAAAGCCGCGTTCGGATGAGCGCAAGATCGAAATCGCCGGCCAGCCGATGACGATGCGCATGCAAACCGCCGAAGCCGGCGATGCCGTGTTCGCGGTCGGCACGGTGGTGCTGCCGAGCGCCGATCCGCAATTGCAGCGCGCCACACTCGATTTCCTTCAGCAAGGGCTCGCGCGCAACGTCAACGCGCAGCCCGCCGCGCGCGCGACGCAGATCGAGCTCGCCGCTGGTGGGCGCGTGCTGGGAAGCGAGATGGAAGTGAAGGGCGAAGGCGGGGAGAGGCGCGAATCGCGGACGATCCAGGCGAGATTCGTCGCGCGCGGCGCGCATGTCTATCAACTGGCGATCGTGTCGGACAAAGCGCCGCCACGGGAGCAGGCGGATCAGTTCTTCACGTCCTTCAAACTCTTTTAGAGGAAGGCCTCGAAATTCTGCAGGTACTGATTTAAGAGTGCCTTAGTGCCGCGGAAAGAAGCTAAGTTCCTTCGTAAGTTTACGCGCTAATTCACGGATTCGTATGGACTTTTTCCGCTATCCACAATGTCTGTGGATAACATTGTGGAAAAGAGTGTGCGGTGGCGCGCAAAAGCCCAATTCATACGGTTTACCTTACTTTGCCTTTGTTCGTGGCAAGTTAAATAATTCAATAAAATCAATGGTCTGCAAAATCAACTGAAAACAGGGGTTTGATCGGATGAAAAAGTGCCCCGGATCGCCTCAGTGTGCATAAGTCAAGTCTTGACAAGCGCTTTTCCGCTAGCAGGGCGTGGGCCAGGGGCCGCCCGTGCTGGCATCACGCGACCGACAGCAGGCGCCGATACTGAACCGCTTCGGCGACATGCGACGCATCGGGCATATCGGCGCGGGCGAGATCGGCGATCGTCCGCACGACTTTGAGCACGCGGTAGTACGCCCGCGCCGACCAGCCGAAACGCTCGCCCGCTGCGCGCAGCAATGCTTCGCCCGCGGAATCGGGGCGGCAGACTTCGTCGGCTTCGCGGCCATCGAGATCGCGGTTGATCTTGCCCTGACGCTGCATCTGGATGTCGCGCGCTGCCGCGACACGCGCCGCGACACTGGCGCTCGGCTCGCCGCGCTCCACGACACGCGCCGACAATTCCGCGGGCGAAAGCGCCGGCAGTTCGATCTGAATATCGATGCGGTCCATCAGCGGACCCGACAATTTGCGCAGATAGCGCGCGGCGACATCGGGCGAGCAGCGGCAACGTCCGCTGGGATCGCCGCGCCAGCCGCACGGGCACGGGTTCATCGCGGCGACGAGCTGGCAGGCGGCCGGAAAGTCCGCCTGCTGCGCGGCGCGCGAAATCGTGATCTGCCCGACTTCGAGCGGCTCGCGCAGGGTTTCCAGCACCTTGCGATCGAATTCGGGAAACTCGTCGAGAAATAAAACCCCCAGATGCGCGAGCGTGATCTCGCCCGGCTGCGGCGGATTGCGCCCGCCGACGAGCGCCGCCGCGCTCGACGAGTGATGCGGCGCGCGAAATGGCCGCCGCCGCCACTGTTCGGGCGTGAAGCCGATCGAACTCGCCGAGAGGATTGCCGCAGAGGTGAGCGCTTCGTCATCGTTCATCGGCGGAAGCAGGCCCGGCAGGCGCGCGGCGAGCATCGATTTGCCCGCGCCGGGCGGCCCGACCATCAACAGATGATGTCCACCCGCCGCCGCTACTTCGAGTGCGCGGCGCGCAGCGGGATGGCCGATCACGTCGGCGAGATCGGCGGCTGGCGTACTTGTCGGGGAAAGCGGTGCGGCGTGAGTCGGTCTGAGCCGCGCATCGGGGACATCGTTCAGATGCGCGCAGAGCGTCGGCAAATCCGCCGCGCCGAAGACTTCGATGCCCGGCACCAGCGCCGCCTCCGCCGCGCTCGCGAGCGGCACGTAGATTTCCGGAATGCGCGTGTCCGGCGCGCGCATCGATGCGTAATGACGCGCCGCTCCGCAGACCATCGCGAAGGCGCCGCGCATCGGACGCAGCGCGCCGGTCAGCGACAGCTCGCCGGCGAACTCGCGATGCTCCAGCGATTGCGCCGGAATCTGGCCGCTCGCGGCGAGAATGCCGAGCGCGATCGGCAGATCGAAGCGACCGCTTTCCTTCGGCAGATCGGCGGGTGCGAGATTGACGGTGATTCTGCGGACGGGAAAGTCGAAGCCGCAGTTCTGAAGCGCGGCGCGCACGCGTTCGCGGCTTTCGCGGACTTCGAGATCGGGCAGTCCGACGATAGAAAACGACGGCAACCCGTTTGCGAGATGGACTTCGACGACAACTTCGGGCGCGCGCCCAGGAGCGGGCGCGCGGCTGCGTACCACGGCAAGCGACATGATTTCACCTGAAACGGCGCTTCAACCGCGCCGGCAATAAAACTGGAGACTCACGGCTCGCTAGCCGAGGTATGCGATAAGGCTGGCGCTCAGTCCTGCGCGGTGCTGGCGCTTCCGCCCGCGAGACGCTGCTCCAGCTGCGCGACGCGCTTCTCGAGTTCCTCCAGGCGTGCGCGCGTACGCACGAGCACTTGCGTCTGGGTGTCAAATTCCTCGCGCGTCACGAGATCCAGCTTCGAGAACCCCTGCGAGAGCATCGCCTTCATGTTTTTTTCGACGTCTTTCGCGGGCGAATTCTTGAAGAGATCGCTCATCTTCTGCTGCAGATCGTTGAAAACGTCGTTGGGCTGCTTCATCGTTTCTCCCTTCTTGCACTAAAAAAGTGCATTCATTGTTAGGTCAGTGCCCCGAATTATCGAATGTTCGATCTTGGTGCGTGCCGCCGAGTGTGCCGGCATGCCCGGAGCACCGTTGAGGCGCCGCGATTTTAGCGCTGCCGCTCACTCGCGTTGTCCGCCCATGCCCCTTTTTGCGGGACCTCGAGACCACTCTAGCAACGAACACACCCCGGCGCCAGCACGTGCGGCGCACGTTGGCCGTTCGGCATACCCCGCAACGGAAGGTTTCCGTAAACCGCCGGAATCCCCCATGAACACTCGCTTGGCATACGAGTTGCATAACTGGCGCGGACCTTTTCTGCACGCTTCTCTGAGCGGCCCGGCAGGGCAGACGTCGCGGTAGCACCCAGCGCATCCCGCTTTAGAAGGCATCGAAGGATCAGCACACCACAGCGAGGGACACATGAAGCTCATTACCGCAATCATCAAGCCGTTCAAGCTGGACGAAGCGCGTGAAGCGTTGTCGGCCATCGGCGTCTCGGGCATCACGGTGACCGAGGTGAAAGGCTTCGGCCGACAGAAAGGGCACACCGAGCTCTATCGGGGCGCGGAGTATGTCGTCGACTTCCTGCCAAAAGTGAAGATCGAGGCGGCCGTTTCGGACGACATCGTCGATCAGGCGATCGAAGCCGTCGAACGCGCCGCGCGCACGGGAAAGATCGGTGACGGAAAGATCTTCGTCACCGCGATTGAACAGGTCATTCGCATCCGCACCGGCGAGACCGGCGCCGACGCGCTCTAACAAGAAATTGGCGATAAGAGGAACCAGAAGAATGCGTAACTTTTTGATGTCACTGTTGGTGGCGGGCGCGCTGGTCGGCGCGAATGTCGGCACCGCTCTCGCCCAGGATGCGTCCGCTCCGGCCGCTGCCTCGGCACCCGCGTCGTCCGATACCGCCGCAAGTGCACCGGCCTCCGCCAACACGGCGATGGCGTCGTCCGCCGATGCCGCATCGGCTGCGGCGCCAGCATCGGGCGCATCCGATGCCGCGCCCGCCGCGCCGACAGAGCCGGTCATGGTCGATTCCTCCAAGATCAGCTCGGGCGACACCGCCTGGATGCTGACCTCGGTCGCCCTCGTGCTGTTCATGACGGTCCCCGGTCTCGCGCTCTTCTACGCGGGCATGGTGCGCAAGAAGAACGTGCTCGCCACGGCGATGCAGAGCTTCGCGATCTGCTGTCTCGTGACGATTCTCTGGACCGTCGTTGGCTACAGCATCGCGTTCACGCCGGGCGGCTCGTTCCTCGGCGGCTTCTCGCGCGTGTTCCTGCACGGCATGGCCTACATCAAGGGCGACAAGGCGACCACGCTTACCGTGAGCCACCTCGCCACGACCATTCCGGAGTCGGTCTACTTCGCGTTCCAGCTGACGTTCGCGATCATCACTCCGGCGCTCATCACCGGCGCATTTGCTGACCGCATGAAGTTCTCGGCGATGCTCGTGTTCATGGCGCTGTGGTCGCTGATCGTCTACTCGCCGGTCGCGCATATGGTCTGGGAACCGACCGGCTGGCTCGCAACGGCTGGCGTGCTCGACTTCGCGGGCGGCACGGTGGTTCACATCAACGCCGGTATCGCGGGCCTGATGTGCTGTCTGGTGCTCGGCAAGCGCGTCGGTTACGGCCGTGAAGTGATGGCCCCGCACAACCTCGTGCTCTCGCTGATCGGCGCATCGATGCTGTGGGTGGGCTGGTTCGGCTTCAACGCGGGTTCGGCAGTCGCGGCTGACGGCCGTGCCGGCTTCGCGATGCTCACGACGCAGATCGCCACGGCCTTCGCCGCTTTTGGCTGGATGTTCGCGGAGTGGATCACGAAGGGCAAGCCGTCGGTGCTCGGCATCATCTCGGGCGCGGTCGCGGGTCTGGTGGCGGTGACGCCGGCTTCGGGCTTCGTCGGCGTGACGGGCGCGATCGTGATCGGCATCGTCGCGGGCGTGGTCTGCTTCTGGTCGGCGACGTGGCTCAAGCACAAGTTCAACTACGACGATTCGCTCGACGCGTTCGGCGTGCACGGCGTGGGCGGGATCATCGGCGCGTTGCTGACGGGCGTGTTCGCGGTGAAGGACATCGGCGGTTTCGACGGCAGCGTGCTGGTGCAGGCGAAGGGCGTGCTCGTCACGCTGGTCTACAGCGGCGTCGTCAGCTTCGTGTTGCTGAAGATCATCGACATGACCATGGGTCTGCGCGTCACGGAAGAACAGGAACGCGAAGGTCTCGACGTCACGCTGCACGGCGAGCACGTCGAATAAGGCATTCGTCGCCAGGCGGACGTCGCGGGAGGACGTCCGTTTCGACGCAAAGAACGAGCGCAGCGACTTCGCCCGCCTTCATGGCGGGCATTTTTTTGGTGCGCCGAGCATGCACAACAGCTTGGGGGTGCGAGTCCCCTGTCCAACCTGATGGTGGTGAAGGACTAGCGAAACGCAAGGGCGTCGTCGTGAGGCGGGGTCTGAAGGAAGCGTGTAGC
>NZ_JACSUE010000015.1:0-152375 GCF_014384845.1 Caballeronia sp. EK | reverse complement strand
TTGCCGTAGCCGACGTCTACGGCGCGAACTGCTTTAGCTTTGCTCATTGATGCCTCGTCTCAGGGCGGAAGTTGAAAACGACGCTTGCAGGCGTCGTTTGCCGAACAAACGACGCCGAGCGGCGTCATTGCGTTGCATTTTACGTATCGTGGCAAGGATACGCAATAGAAACTGTTGAGCTTATGGTGTTGCTGAAGTAAAACGACGCCGCAACGACGCCGGAATGACGCTGAGCGATCTCGTGAAATAGGACTGAGGGGATACAACGACGCCGCAACGACGCCGCGAGGCGTCGTTGCCTCCAGCGGCAGGCCAAACGACGCCGGAACGACGCCGCCGCGCGTCGTTTGGAAAAGATGGCCGGGTTGAGGCAACGACGCGCGGAAGCGTCGTTTCGTGTGCTTCCCGGCCGAGCGGCAGTTTTGGCGATACCGCTCATGAGTGGGGAGCGGCGTACGGCCTCGAAGGCTACCAACTATATAGATACGTCTCGCGATGACGAGAAAGCGTTTGACGGAAGGGGAGTACGTATCCATTGCTTCATACGCAACAAGTCATTGTTGGCGCTTTTTACGTATGCTATAGTTCATACGGAAAACGTCGGCCGGTGGCCGTTGAATAGGTAAGAGCCAAGAACATGCGATTTACACGCGTTGTCATGACTGTCTTAGTGTGCGGAGCCGCAGGCTGCGCCACGCAACAGCCGCCTGCCGTGGACACCACGGGGCGGATGCTGGACGCTCAATTCAGCGAATCGGCACAGAAGATCGACCGGATGATGGTCGATGTGGCGCGCGCTGGCGGTATCTCTTCCGTTGCGCCCCGCACGGGAAAAGTCACGGTCAGCGGCGATCTCGTTACCGTTCAGTGGCAGGGTGATGCGCACGAGGTACTGCGCAAGCTGGCGGAGGCCAAGGGTCTCCGCTTCGCTGCGATGGGTCGCGCGGTTCCGATCCCGGTTTCGCTGTCGGCCGTCGATACTCGCTTCGTGGACGTGCTGGAAAACGTCGGCACGCAATGTGGTGGCCGCGCGGACGTCGTCCTGAAAAACGATGCGTTGGAAATTCACTACCGTGGCGTCTAAGCACCACGTCCTGTCTTCAATGGCCCTCGCGGTGGCGTGCTCGCTGAGCACGATTCCGGCATGGGCTGGCGACATGTCGCTCGACGATCTTGCGAACTTGTCGGCTGACTCTGTTCAGAAGCCCGCAATCACGCCTGCCCGCGCATCGATCCTCAAAGAGGCAGCGATGGCGCTCGGAAGCCGCAAAGGTACTGCCGATCGCTCCGCTGTCCTCGTCTCCGAACTGGAAGCTCGCGGCGATCGACTGGACAAGCTGTACCGATTCGGCGCGTTGGTGACCAAGAACGGTGTTCTCCCTCCGGTGATTACCGAGGCTCGTGATGCAGTTGAAGCGACCTCAGACCAACTGCGCGTCGCCGATCGCATGTACCGGATCGTGACCCGCTCGCGCCTCATTACGACGCCGCCATCCTGGCGGGACTATCTCTTTGTTGGCCTTCGCCTCACGCAGGGCAATGAAATGCCCGCAGCGGCTCTCCTTCCCAAGAACGACGCTGAGCGCGCCTATTGGAAGGAGCAGGTGATGCTTGGCTACGAGTACGGCAAGAAGCTCGCCGACGAAATTCTGAGCAGCAATCGCGCGCGTCTCGATCGCGACTACATGGGAATGCTGCGTTATTCGGAACTGTTGAACAAGGGCATGGTTTCCGAACCGATGGTGGCTGTCGCGCCTGCCGTTGTCTCTGGTGACCGGAATCAGATCAATGTCGGCGACACGCTCTACCGCGTAACGGACCACGGCGGATTCGTCACGGACGCCAAGAAGTGGCAACCGACGGTCGAGCAGGGCGCAAGCGCGCCCGCAGGAGCGTCGCAATGAGCGCGCTCGTGCATGTCGATCCGTTTCAACTGGTGCCGAACTTCGGCGAGCATCAGCTTCGCGAGTTCATGAACTACTGCGCGGCTCAGGACGTATCGGACGTCGTATTCCAGACGGGCGATCGTGTATGGGGCGAAGTTCGCGGCCGACAAGTGCCGTTGACGGCGCGCACGATCAAGGACGGCGAGATCAAAACGCTGCTGTCCAACGCCTTCGGCAGCGAAGTGATCGGAGTCATCAAGTCCGGCACCGATGCTGACCGTGCGTATCGCTTCGTTGTCGAGCGCGACACGCGTCGTTACCGCGTCAATATCTCGGGTGCTCAAGTGGGCGACGCCGACGACGGCGTATCGATCACGATGCGGACGATTCCGGAAGTTCCGCCGCCGCTTAATGCGCTGCAACTGCCGCCCGGCATCCAGAACAACCTTTACCAGCCGCGCGGCCTCGTTCTCGTGTGCGGACCGACTGGCTCGGGTAAGACGACGCTCATGTCTGCGTTCTATGCGGACGTTTCGGCGACCGATCCTGACGTAAAGATCCTGCTGTACGAGGATCCGATCGAGTTTTTGTTCACGAAGGTCAAGAACGTCGGTCCGAAGATCTCGCAGATGCAAGTCGGCCGACACATCCCGAGTTTCGCACGCGGCATTCGCAACGCAATGCGCCGCAAGCCGACCCTAATCGGAATTGGGGAAGCACGTGACGCTGAGACGATCGGTGCGATGGTCGAAGCCTCTCTGACGGGGCATGGTGCCTACGGCACGATGCACACTGAAAGCGTTCCCGAGACGACGTCGCGCGCGATTCAGGTATTTCCGGGCGATCAGCATTCGGCGATCGCGTCGAAGCTGCTCGGTGCGCTCCGTCTGATCGTGGTGCAGATTCTGGTGCCGACGCTTGACGGCAAGCGTGCTGCCGTTCGCGAATGGCTTTATTTCGATCGCGATATCAAGCTCGCCATGAGCGAAATGCCGTACACGCAGTGGGGCGCTTACCTGCGGCAGGTCGTAGCAGCTAAGGGACAGGATATGACGACAGGTCTTCGGGCTTTGCTCGATAAGGGCTTGATCGACATGAAGACGTTCCGTCGCTATGCAGGCGAGGCCGATGAATGAGAGCCGTCCGTTCTTATTGGCGCGAATTCGGCCTGACGATGCGCTTTTTCGGCATCGATGCCCGCGCGTTCTTCCCGCTGCTCATCGCTTTGTATCGGCCCGCCAAGTGGTCGTTCGCGCTTGCCATTGTCGCGATCGTGGCGTTTTTCGTTATGGAGAAAAAGGGCTACACGCTGCCGGTTCTCATCCGACTGATCCGTCACAAGATGCGCGGGTCGATTATCCATGCGCGTGCCTGGTGGCATCACCGCAGAAACTACGAATGAAAGGGTGCGACATGCACAGAAAAACAATCGCTGCGGTGCTGGCCGCTGCCGGGGTGACGCTGACGTGCGCGACCGCAGCGCGCGCCGGTTTCGTGAACCAAGCGGCACCGGCGCCCGCGCCGGCGTCCGCAGTAGCGCCGGTCCAGTCTGGCGCGGCACCGACGCCTGAAGTTGCGCAACACGCGCTCAATGCAGCCCCTTCGACGACCGCAATGCCGGCCGCTCCCGCCGCTCCGGTTGCGCTGCCCGACGCGACTGGCCGCAAGGTCACGCAAATTGGCTTGCGTCCGTCCAACGTATCCGTCCCGCGCGGGATGGGAAACAACATTGCCCTCGGCGACGTACTGCCCGCAATCGTACCGCGCGACTTCCGTATCGATACGCACGCGGCCGACGCTCAGCAGCCGATTTCGTGGAGTGGTGGTCAGCCGTGGGACACGGTGCTGAACGCTTCCCTCGCCAACGCTTACGGCACCGAGGCAACGATCGACTGGAATCAAAAGCTGGTGTCGGTGCGTCGCGTGGGCATGGCGCCTGTCACGAGCAGCGTCGCGATGCGTCCGGCCGCGCCACAAGCGGTCGCAATGCGTTGGGACGTGCGCGCGAGCGATGTGACGCTTCGTCAAGCGCTCCTGCGATGGGCCAAGGACGCGGGCTGGCAGGTGTCGTGGGAGATCGCCTACGACTATCCGGTGCAATTGGAAGGCTCGTTTGCTGGCTCGTTCGAAGACGCGGTTACTCAATTCATGTCGTCGCTTCGTTACAGCGACTATCCGGCACTCGCGTGCCTCTACGAAGCGAACCATGTGGTCCGCGTGCTTCACTACGGGGATAAGAAAGAATGCGACAAGTAAGTCAACGCACGGTGGCAGCGATCGCGCTGCCGATCGTCCTCGCGGCGTGCGGCTCTATGCAGCGCGACATCGCGCGGCAGACGGATGACGCGGCCCAACAGGTCACCGACTATCGGGCGCGAGTCACGACGATGAATGTGACGTCTAACGTCGCGGTCGTGCAACGCGTGTCGGGCGCTTGGCTCGGCGGTCACGCGGTGCCTATGCAGGCAGATTCCGCACTGCCGGAGATCTTCCGTCGCGAAGGATGGCGCTTTATTTTCCCGGACAAGGGAACCATGCTGACGGTCGCGGAACGGCTGCAAAAGAACACCGGTATCCCGGTGCGCGTGCAGCCCGACGTTCTCATGCCGATGAGCGCGTTCATGAACATCAACGGAACATCTATCTCGACCGAGGACAAGAGCGCAGCGCCGGCCGCACCGACGACGCCGGGGTCGGTGACGACTTTGCCGCCGCTGCCAAGTCCGGCTGCGGGCGGTGCCCTGGCTGCTGGTACATCAGCCACCATGGCTGGACCGGCGTCGCAAGCCTTGTACGAGATGCGCTACATCGGAACGCTCGCAGGCTACCTCGAACTGTTATGCGCGCAAGCTGGCATTTCGTGGGACTACCACGACGGCGTTATCACGCTGCGCCGCCTCGTGACCAAGACCTTCGTGCTGAAAGCACTGCCGGGCTCGTCCGGCCTTCAGGCTGGCATGGGCCGCGATGGTCAAACCCAAACCGGTACGCAGAGCAGCAGCACGGCGTCGCAGTCGGTCACGACCGGTGGTTACACGACGACCGGCAAGGTCGAGATGAACAGCACGTTCAGCGTGTGGTCCTCGCTTGATAAGTCTATTCAGGCAATCAAGACGCCCGTTGGCCGATACGCAATTTCAGAAGCTACCGGAACGATCACGGTGACCGACACGCGTGGGGCCGTGGACGAAATCGGCCGAATTATCGAGCACGAAAACGCGACCCTGACGCGACAGGTCGCGATGCGGGTCGAAGTGATCTCGGTGAAGCTCACGGGCAACAATCAGTACGGTGTCGATTGGACCGCTGTCTTCCAAAAGGTCACGCACATGGTGCCTTGGGCTCTGTCTTACACGGGGCCGGCTTCGCTGGTTAGCGCGACGACGGCAGGGAATCTGAGCGCTTCGGTCCTCGCGCCCACGGACGGCTCGGCCGGCACGTGGACAGGCTCACAGGCATTCGTGTCTGCACTTAATGACTACGGCCGCGCCAAGGTTCTCACTACCGCCAACGCCATGACGATCAACCGTCAGCCGGTCCCGGTGGCAATCACTCAGCAAACTGGCTACCTGGCGGAAGTGACGCCGGCACCGGCCGGTGCCTCGGGCAGCGCTGGTGGCACGCCCGGTCTGACGCCCGGCACGGTCACGACTGGCTTCATGCTTAACCTGCTTCCCACGGTGCTGGACAGCAACAACATTCAGCTTCAGGTGTCCGTGGGCATTTCGTCGCTCGACGCGCTGGTGCGCCAGACGTCGGGTACGGGAGCGACTCAAAACAGCATCCAGACGCCGACGGTATCGAGCACTGACTTCTTGCAGAAAGTGTCGATGAAGCCGGGACAAACGCTCGTCCTTTCGGGCTACGAGCGCGACAGCCGCCAGTTCGACAAGCGCACGCTTACGCCGGGAGCCCCAATCATCGCGGGCGGCAGCTTCAACGGCAACGACGACCGCGAAGCGGTGGTGATCCTCGTGACGCCCGTCGTCACTGAAGGTTCGATCTAAGTCGGCGGAGCACATATGTCGGCACGCATAGTCGAGGTCAACGGTACGCAAGTCGTGTTCGGACTTGATTGGGTGCCGTTGTCCGGAGACGGCTCGGAGAAGGACGAAGTCGTTCAGATTGTAAAAAGCAACAAGGCAGCGTACCAAGTGCGTTGCGCTGCTGACCACGCAATCCTGTTTGGCTTCCTCGCGAAAGCGGATGTTCCAGACGACGTCAAGAACCCGAAATTCAAGTCCGCGGCAGCATTGCTCGCCTCGTTTCCCGACGTAGCAGCGAATGCTATCTGGATTGAAGTCGATGGGCAGACCGCGAAGATGGCTGCGCTTCGCGATGGTCTTCCGCTGCCGTTGGGCGATTTCTACGGCAGCGTGATGGAAGCCGATGACCGTATCCGTCACATCGAGGCGGATAGCGGGATTTCCTTCACGTTCTACGGAAATTATTCGGAGGTCTACGAAAGCAGCGTGCCGATTTCGTTGGCCGAGCTTTGCGACGAGGGAAGCTCTGAAGTTGCAACGTTGGTCAAGGCAAGTCGGAGCACGGACAAGCGAATGCTCGTCATCGGTGCTGTCGCGCTGGCTTTGGCTGCGTGGCAGTACGGCGGAGACGTTTGGCGATTCGTTCATCCGCCTAAAAAGGTCGAGAAGGTTGATGCAACCAAACAGTATCTGCAGCAGTTGCCTAGCCGCCTCGCTATGGCTGGAACCGTGGCGCCCGTCGCTGCAAGGTTCATTCATGGCGACTGGAGCAAGGAGACACTTCAAGCAGGCTGGTTCCTCACGAAGGTTTCGTGTTCGATCGCTCAGTGTTCCTACGCCTGGAACATTGTTGGTGGGGACGGCGCAGCGCTCGAACGAGCGCTTGGCACTCGAAACATCATGTTCAGTCCAGATGGTCAACAAGCGCTAGTGACCCTAGAGAATCAGCCCGCGCCACAAACGCCGCTGAGTAGCGACCGGCTGCCATCGACTGCGGAGTTTCGCCGGACCCAAGGCTCGTTCGCGCAGGACTTGTCGCTGCTCAACGTGAGCTTTCAGTTCGGGGATACCAAGCTGTTCGG
This sequence comes from Caballeronia sp. EK, assembly GCF_014384845.1. Classification (NCBI taxonomy): domain Bacteria; kingdom Pseudomonadati; phylum Pseudomonadota; class Betaproteobacteria; order Burkholderiales; family Burkholderiaceae; genus Caballeronia; species Caballeronia sp. EK. Next base: position 145,421 of record NZ_JACSUE010000015.1, on the reverse strand, counting down.
AGCCGACAATCCGAGCGCCATAGACCTGAACAAGCTCCATGGTGCTATCCGCTCGGGCGATTTCAAAGTGACCGGCAAGGCAGCGGTGTTTGACGACGTGCTGCGGCATCTGCCGGACAGCGTAACGCTTGATTCCATGGATCTGACGATCACTGGCATCGATCCCGTATTCGAATTAAGAGGAAGCTACTATGTCAAAGACTGACCCTACCGCGTTGAACTCGCGACACCTTAGCGCCAGTGCGCGGCGCGTGTTGGCAATCACTTTGGCAGCATTTGGCATCGGGCTGCTCTCGCATGCAGCGCAGGCCGCGACGATTGAAGAGCTTGTCGCAGCGCAACGCGAGGTAATGCGCGCGGAGATGGCTAAGAAGATCGCTGATGCGAAGGGTGACAAGACAGCAGCTACTGCACCAGCGACGAGCGCGCTTCCCGTTCCCATTGCCGTCGCGCCTGCTATCACGGAAGCGAAGACGCCGAAAGAATCGAAGCCAAGGAACCCGGTCGATGACATTCGCGTGAACGGCATTTACAGCGACGCGCGCGGTGTTGTCACTGTTGACGTCTCCGTTGGCAACAGCGCATCGTTTCCGCTAACCAAAGGACGCTCCATCGAAGGCTGGTCACTCGCCGACATTTCGGAGGCGTCGGTGACATTTCAGCACGGAAAGAATGGGGCGAAAAAGGTGGTGTACATGGCGCAGCCTACGGTCAGCGCAGCGGCGCCGACGGTGGTCGCGACTGCGGCTTCTCAGCAGCCCATGTTTCCCACCCCGATGAGCCTCCCGCCGATTGGGCCGACGCGTCCGCCTGTCAGCCAATCAAACTAATTTTCGAGGTCTACCGTGGCGGCGATGAATAACTTCCTTGGCCTGCTTCCCTTCATGGGACGCGACACGGCAACTGCGGAACGCGCACGCGCGCCGCAGGCGCTGCCACGCAAGACGCAGGGCGCGACGCAGCGTCCGCAGAGCGTCGGAAGTGGTGGCCAACCTCCGCAGAAGGGCGGACAAGCACAGCGGCAGTTGCCGGATTTGAAGAAGATCGAGTCGGTCGCCGGGCTTCCTTCTGTACGGTGTATTCACACGGCCAAAGGCGCGCTCTATGAGCAACCTGACGCTGTCCGCGCCGCATTGATTGCGGTCGGCGAAGATGCCCGCAGCGCAACGATCCTTATCGACCCCGCGGCGTATCACCAGAACATGGTGCACCTCGACGCGTTGCGCGCGAAGCTGCGCAACGGCGACGTGTCGATCTTGAAAACTGCTTTCGCGCCGAAAGATCTAATCGCGTCGTTGTATCGAACGGAGGTTCGCGAGGCAGGTGCGGAAGGTGGGGAGAACAGCGAAGAGGCGAAGCTTTTCGATCAGTTCATTCGCTATGGGCTCGAGAATGGCGCAACTGATGTGCACTTCGTTGTGAAAGGCCAAAGCGCTGTGGTGAAGTACCGCATCGACACCGAGTTAGAGCCGATGAAAGGCGCGCATGGCGGCGTCTTTACGCGGGAGCAGCTTCGCGGCGCTATCGCGTACGGCTATAACCGGCTAATGGGCATCAAAACGAATTCTCACTCGGCGTTCAACATCGAAGTTGCGCAGTCTTGCATGATCCCGTACTGGAAGAACCAGAAGCTGGTGAATCTTCGCTATCAGTCGAGTCGAGGCTTCGCCGACGACGGCGGAGGCGCTTTCACGGTGTACATCCGCTTTATCGACAGCGACAACTCGGTTTCGGCGACGCGCTTTCAAGATCTCGGCTACTCCGACGATCAAGCCGGCATGTTCGCTCGCGCTGCGGTGAACCGCAAGGGCTTGGTGCTGATCGCAGGGATCACAGGTTCTGGTAAGTCTACGACGCTGACGTTCTACGTTGAAACCATGCCTGGCGTAGACCGGCTCAACGTCATCACAGTAGAAGATCCCGTCGAGAAGGTCATCAACGCAGCGAGCTTGCAAATCTCGTTGCAACGCTCGCTCAACGCCGACGCCGGCAAGATGAGTTTCAAGGAAGTGCAAGGCATCATCGTTCGATCGGATCCGGACGTCATCTTTCAGGGTGAGATCCGCGACGAGGCGTCTGGTGTTTGCGCACAGACCTTATTGCAGACAGGCCATCAGGTTCTCGGGACGCTCCACACCGAAGGAATCATGGGCATTGCGAGCCGCATGACCAGCAGCGAAATCGGCTTTTCGATGCACACGATCACGCAGCCGAAATTTTGGTCGCTGATGGTCTATCAGGCGCTGCTCGCCAAGGTCTGCTCGGTCTGTGCAGAGTCCGCTGACGAGACGATGCCTGAAATGACCGCGTTCATCCGTGAACGCTTCCGGATCGACACCGCAAACATGAAAACTCGCCGACAGGGCGGATGCGCCTTGTGCAACCATCGCGGCGTCAAAGGCATGACGGTAGCCGCCGAGATCTACCGTCCGACGCGCCTGTTCTTGCAGCATCTGCGCAACGGCGATGACTATGCAGCCGAGCTTGAATGGCGTGGTACGAGCGATGGTCGTTACGATTCGCCTGATATGACGGGTAAGACGGTTTTTGAACATGCTTTATACAAGGCGTACTGCGGAACGATCGATATCCAGACGTTGGAATCGATCGAGTTGATTGAGCACTACGAAATCATCAATCAGGCTGGCTAAAACATGAATCTGTCATTTGAGGGCGTGGTCACCGCACTGAAAAATGCCACGTCGAAACGGGACGAAGACCGCAAGCTGTTCAAACGCGGAGTGCGGGGCTTCCGCAGGCAACGGGTTGCCTTCTACGAAGACCTTGCGCAAGCGATCGAGGACTCAGAAGGCGTGGCGCAATTTCTCTCCATCCGTATCGCACGCGGCATAAAGCAGAATGACCCTTTCCTTGGGGTGTACAAGGAAATGCTGCGGCGCTACAGCGAGAAGGGCGGTAGCTACTCGCGCATGCTGCAAGGCATGGTTCCGGACAGCGATGTGATGGTGATCTCCGCAATCGAAGAGCAGAGCGACGTAGACAAGGGATTGCGCTTTCTCGCGAAGGTTGTGGAGAGCCAGTCAGAAATGCGCGCAACGATGATCGGGGCGCTCGCGATGCCTGCACTGCTGATCGTGATGACGTTCGTGTTCCTCGCCATCATGTCGTTCTTCGTGATCCCGGTTTTCGAGCAGATCGCGCCTCCGGAAAAGTGGGACACCGTCGGCAAGATCCTGTATGCCATCTCGTACGTCATGACCCGATATGGGGTGCTCTTGCTACTTGCGCTCGTGGGGCTCGGGTGGCGCTTCGCGTGGTCGATTCCGAACTGGACCGGTCCGTACCGTTTGGTGCTCGACCGGTACACGCCGTATCGATTGTTCCGCGACTATTATTCGTCGATCTTCCTGACGGCTCTTGCGTCCCTGCTGGCGACTGGCGAGCCATTGGTTCGTTCGCTGGAGCGGCTCAAAAAACGGTCGTCACCGTGGCTAGCCTGGCATATCCACAAGATTCTGACCCGGCTTCTAGCACAGTCCTCGCAGAGCGCGAATTATGGTCAGGCTTTCGATACAGGCGTTTTCGATCGTCAGCTATCGAACCGCATCATCGACTACAGCCGCCGCACCGCCAACTTTGCGGACGTCATCCAGAAGTTGGGTATCAAGGGTGTCGAGGACGCACGCAAGCGGGTGCAAAAGTCGGCCAAGGTGCTCAACATTAGCCTGCTCGTTGTCATGGGAGTCGTCGTCGGTTTTCTCATGATCGGCGCAACGCTGACGTCTCAAGGTCTGAGCAATGCGATGAGAAGCGAACTGATGTCGCCGACAATCAAACGCTAGAGCGAGTGTCGTGCGCCTCTGACGGGCGCGCGAAATTGCTTCCTAGACACGAAGCATATTCCGTATAATTGGCAGGATACGTACATTGAACGTAGGGGTTCAGGATGAAACACCGGGGAAATATGAAAAAGCTGACTTTGGACCGCCGCGCACGTCGGCAAAGGGGCATGACGCTGGTTGAGACGATGATCGCGATTGCCATCGGTCTAATCATCGTGGCGGTGGGCATCAAGGGCGTGACGGGTGCCATGTCGGACTCGCGCAGTACGGACGAGGTCGGCGATCTGCCGAAGATCTTCACCAACATGCAGAAGGTGTATGGACAACGCGCGTCATTTGCCGGCGCGACGCAAGCGATCTTTGTCAACGCCAACGCGTTCCCGACTTCCATGACGACGTCCGGATCGACGAACGTAACGAATCGTTGGGGCGGAGCGGTTACGATCGGCGTCACCTCGATTGCTGGCGGCACGAATAACGCGCTCACATACGAAACTACAGGGGTTCCAAGCGCGGAGTGCAACAACATCATTCCGCAGCTCGACAATGTAGTACGCGTCGTGACGGTGAATGGCACCTCCGTCAAGGCCGACCGGAACCCGACGGATCTTGCGGCGCTCACCACTGCTTGCAGCGCGAGCGCAAACAACGACGTGATCTACACGATCAGCAAGTAAGCCGGGGGCCGCATGACTGCGCAACTTGACGATATGCTGTTGCTTTCGGCCGCTAAGTTCACGGACTGGCACGTCGATATCAACAAACCCGAATCCTCCGTGGTGTTCGCGTCGCAGAACGACGCGGGCGTGGACCTGGCCGAAGCTAAGCCGATGCGCGTGCCCGACGCGCTCAAGCCTGTGCTCGCCCACATCATCGACACGCTGACGGCCCATCGCGACGGAGGCGACCATCCTGCGTTCGCGTTCGATCTCGGCGACATGCGCTTTCGGGGCCAGCGCATGCGGCCGGGCCGCTACGCCTTGCGTCGGTCCCGCTCGAAAGTCGATCCACTGTCTGGACTCGGACTCGGCTCGGGTTGCGAGCAAGTCCTGCTCGATCCCGAGTTTCGTTCGGGCGGTCTGGTTCTGATCTGTGGCGAACACGGCGCAGGAAAATCGACGACGGCGCGCTCCGCCATTGTCGAAAGGCTGAAGAAGTACGGTGGTTACTGTCAGACCGTGGAAGCGCCGATCGAAGTGGACTTCGAAGGATTTCACGGCGACGGCTATGTCGAGCAGATCGACGCCACAAACACGGGCTATGCGTATGAAGTCGAAACCGCGATGCGGAAGTTTCCAGCGGCTACACGCAGCATGTTCTATTTCGGTGAGGTGCTCGGTGAAGACGCTGCTGCGGAGCTTGCTCGACTCGTGCCGCGTGGGAACCTCGTTTTCACGACGATTCACGCGAAATCGCCCGAAGATGGTATCCGCATGCTTGTCGCTCTCGCTGAGCGCGGCGGTGAGACGTACGCGCGCGAACTTCTCGCGTCGGGGTTGAAGGCAGTCGTCCATCAGAAGATCCAGAAGGGACGTCCGGTCGTTCAGTACTTCAAGGTCACTGAGCAGATGCGCAATGTCATTTCTGATTCGAAGGTGCCGTTGTCGCAGCTTCGAACGGCGATCGACCAGCAAAGTCGCTCTGCTGCTGCCACTGCGTTGCGCTCGACAGCGGCAGCACAACCTCGAATGACGTTCTAAGCGGGCCTCGTTATGCCACTCATAGCTCGCGCGGCGCGCGCAAACCGCTCTAATCGTTGGCGCCAACGCGGTGAAATCTCCCTTGTCGGACTTGCACTGACGGCGACCATCAGCATGATGATGGCGGGCGCGGCCTTGTGGGGGCAACGGCAGGACATGCTGTCAGATCTGCGGAAAGCTCAGGGCCAGATGCTTTTCGATATCGGCAACGGGTACAACAGCTATATCGTCAACCACTACCAGGGGCTGACTGCGGCAACGCCGGTAGTGTCCGGTGTAGCGAGTCCGATGAGTCCCACGATTTCGAACCTCCAAACGACGGGCGATTTGCCCGCGAGCTACCAATCGACGAGCCTCATCAACGGCCTGCCGTATATCGCGCAGTTGCAGAAGGTTCCGGCTGGTTGCACGGGAGGTGCCTGTAACATAACAGGGCTCGTTTGCGTGAACGGTGCGATTACTGACCCAACGACGGGCAATCCGCAGCCGCTCGGGGACGCGGTCGCTGGTGTAGGCGCTGATGGCATGGCTTCGGACCCTATGTCGCCCGGTACGCTGTGGGGCCGCAATGGCTCGCTGAGCCTTGCGAATCCAATTGGAAGCGTCGCCGGCACGCTGTGCATGCAAGTCGGCTACAACACGAGCGGGTGGTCGCAGTTCGTGCGTAAAGATGGCTCTATCGGCATGGAAGGCGACTTCAATCTCGCCGGCACGAACAGCGTTAAACACAACATCAACAACGTGAACGCGTTGAACGCGCAGAGCGCGGTCGTAAATAATGGTGGCTCGGGCATTGTGACACTTGGCGGTGGAAAGACCGCGATGTACGGTGACGGAACGAATGCCGTCATCCAGAGCAATGGCACGCTGTACACCCGCGATCCGACGTGGGCGCGAGCGACAGATTTTCAGGCGCAGAACATCTCGACGTGGAACGGTAGCGTGATCTCTGACCACGATGTCACCGCGCAAGGGAACGTCGTTGCTAATTCCAGCGTTGTGTCAAATTGGGGTAACGTCAGCGCATCGAACGGCTCCGTCACGGCAGCGTACGATGTCAATGCCAACCGCAATGTCAATGCGAATAGCAATGTTTGGGCGGCAGGAAATGTGACTGCTAACAACACGCTCGTCAGTAACACGGGTGCGCTGTACCTCGCTGGAGGTGGATCTCGGATCGATTCGCCGGGTCAACTGACCGTGAACGCCTCGGGAGGCACGCTCTATCTGAATCCTTGGTCAGGCACGCAGACGATCGTTGGGGGCGGTGGTGGCAGCGGCCAACTTGTCGTCGCAGGTCGGACTTTCGCGAACGAGTATGTTCAGGTTGGCGGATGGGCGGCGCAGGGTGGCGGCTGCTCTCCGAATGGCCTTATCGGAAATTCCGGGTCCGGCCCGCTGTTCTGCCAGAACGGCGTCTGGAAAGGGCTTGGCGGTAGTACATCAGTTGCTACCTATGGCATGCCCGGTGGTGTTGATGGGACATGGGACATTGGCGTGCACAACTACTGCGCGATTTCGAAATACGACACATACCAAAAGACTGTGCCGGAAGTGTACGTGGTGAGCGGTCCGGACGGCGCGGGCAAATACCACTGGAACATGAGCACCTGTAATACCGGGTCGGGCTGTCAGGGTGGGAACTACGGCACCGAGATCATGTGTATGGACATGAACTAGGCACGGCGAGCCCTGATAGCATTCCGGTGCGTTGTCTAGGATTTGAACTGCGAGCAGTCGTCGTAATAATTTCGACTTCCTCCAGATCGTCGCGAACTGATGGTCCTCTTCGCCCATCAGTTCGCGCTTCTCGGGGGCGCAGCGCCCGCGATTGCGGGGCGTTCGCCACAGACCCGCGCGCTGGCACAAGCACGAATGACGGGAAGGTCCCGAAGTAAATCGGAAGACGGACCAAACCCCTTGATGCGAGCCGGGGGTTTTCTTTGCGAGATGGCACACAAATGCTAACGTTCTCGCCCGCTTTCAAATCCAGGAGCCATGACAGTGTCAAATGATAGAAACCACGCCAACTGGAGACAGTTGGTCGGCGCGATGCAATGCCGCGCGCAGGGTATCCAGGTTCAGATCGAGGCCGAGGCGGACGGGCGATCGTTTCGGAATGCGACGTGCAGTTTGCAAACGGCGTGTGCTCGCTTCATGCGACCGGCCGATCTACACTTTGGATCCTGCACACTCGTCGATCTGCTAGACCGAAAATGAAAGCACGGAAACGACCCTCGACTATCGATTGCGCGAACTGCCGTCGCACGCTATCTGTAACATTACTCTTGCAGCGGTCCACGCGAGGGCTACGACCGCACTATGATTCACGAGCGATACGATGATTTGCTCGAAGGCGAGTCTTTCCAGTGCACCTGTGGTCACTACATGGTGTACGCGTACCGGTACGAATATCGCCGCGAAAGATAGGAGAGCCCCATGCAAGACAGTTCTTGCCCACTCTGCGGGGCCAATGCGAGCCGCTACACATTGGAATCCCTGAACGGCTACCGATACTCCTGCCCTAACTGCGCCGGCGAATTCGAGATCGGAAGGGGAGCGAATACGCGCGCCGAACGTGGAGAACTGCACTCGCAGATCCCTAGCCAAGTGAAGGCGTTTATCGCTCAGGGCAAAGTTCCGCGCATTGAATTCGAGGCTGGCAGCGGAAGCTTTACGGTAATATCCGACGTGCAAAAAGCATAGGAAACCGAATGTATAACGTTGGGGATCTGGAGAAGGCGCGCGCTGCCTTGGCAGCAGCGCAGCGTCGCCTAGACGATTATGATGGCAACAACCCGAACAAGCACCGAACCGACGTCGGAGATGCGAGAGCATGCCTACAGGGTCGAGCGTGCGGTGAAACGAGCGCGTTTGATTCCGCTAACGCCGCACGACGAGATCGAGATTGTCTTGGACGAGAAGTCGCGACGAAAGCCCGATTAATAAAGCGAGGATCGACGGGATGGTAGAGAAGGTGTGGACTTATGGTGAACTGACGCAGGTCGCCGAAAAAGAGATTGATGCGCTCATGGCAGAAGCTCGCACGACGGCGAAGTTCGAGGAACGTGTGCACATTCAGAAATACGCAGCCGGGGTGCTTATGGGATGGATGGCCGTCACGTTCATGCATCGAGAAGAAACCGATGAGCAGCGGCTAAAAGATAAGCTCCGGTTGGCGGGTAGCTGATCTGTGGCCGTGCGCGATTCCGCCGTACTGTACGACGTCCGGCGCAAGTTCCATCATTGGCGGCACAACGAATTCGACAGCGCCGGTTGTGAGCCGTACATCGACAGACTTATTGCCGCTATCGACGAGCTGCTTGTCCACTTAGAGGACAGTCAGGAAGCATGGGACCGCGCCCTCGGCGGGGTCAACTGGCTTCTCTACGCGCTCTCAGGCTTCGCGCTGGTCGGCGCGGATAAGCCGTTCCACACCTTTTTAGGCCAGCAGATAAGTGCTCTGGTCGATCGTGGGGTGTTGCCATGAACGCGTGACATTGGCCAGTCGGGCTCCATCGCCACGCAGCGACGGCTTATTCGCTAATGTGGCACGTCTCCGGCCGGAGGCACGGACGGACCACCGGTCCCAAGCTTGTCGCAAAACGCCGCGAAGAACTCCGCCGGCGAGGTGTCGAGCGCAGCGATCACTGCGATTATCGTGTCGAGTGTCGGGGAGCGCTGACCAAGCTCCAATAGCGAGATAAACGTGCGGTCTAGGTGAGCGCGAGCCGCGAGTGCGTCCTGCGATAGTCCCTGTCGCTTCCGTAACTCGCGCAACGTCTGTCCGAACGCTCTGTTATGGGCGCGGTCCTGTGGTTTCATTCTCTGGCTTGTTCCCCGTGGCGCCAGAAATTGTCACTACCACCCCTGTGAAGCGCATCCGACTATTGTCGGAATTGTAGGCCGTTCACGTTCGTTCCTTGTCCCTTTTCGCCGAAACCGTGCTTTTTGGCCGCTCCTCGCGACCAAAAAGCAACGGAAGGCCGCCCGTAAGCGTGCGGTATAGCGCACGACCATGCGCCGAATCGCACCCTCTCACCGTTTCTCCAGAGAACTCTTGTCGTGCCGTACGCGTTGTGTATCATTACGACGATACGGAATCTTTCCGTTTCAACGACTTAGCCGGCGAAACGCGGGCTTTCACGAACCAGAGGATCTGAAGATGTCGAAACTGGCTGCAATCAATGAAAGTGTTCCCGGCTCGAAGCGCGAACTGCCGGCTACCGAAAACTTCGTGCTGCAAGTCACCGGCTACACGCAGGACGAGAAGGGTCGCGACGCGATCACGGGTTTGCGTATGGACACGGGCGAAGACGTGACCGTCGTGCTGCGCCCCTACAAGGGCGACAAGCCGCTCAAGTCGCCGCGCGCGGAGGTGAAGGATTTCATCGCGCAGGATGGCGAGATTTCGAATCTGATGCGCAATCTTCCGAGTGACGAAATGCGCAAGCAGGTTCTGAAGGGCATGAAGGCGAAGACGGAGCCGGGCGGCTCGATCCTCGTGCAGCGTGCATATGTCGAGCCGAGCACGGGCATCGTGAACGCTGGATGGCTCCAGTCGGCGGCGAAATACCCGGAACACTCCGCAGTTCTCGGCAACGTGATGCTTCGCGTCGATCCGGTCGCTTACGCCGAGCGCAACGGCGTTCAAGTCAGTTCGTCCGCCGCGACCGCCATCGCACCGGAGCGCTCGCAACTCGTGACGTCGGCGGAAGAACTCAACGCGGCGCTCGAAGCGGCCTTCACTGGTTTGCCGGGTGTCAATGCGCGACCGCTCGCGCTCATCCGCCTCAACGACGGTGGCGAAAGCAAAGCGATCGAATTCCCGCTGCCCGTCAAGCGGAACGAGGATGGCGAGTTCATCAAGGCAACGCCGCGACAAGCCATGAAGGTTTTCCTCGGCACCGACTCGGGCAAGGCGACCGCGCAACTGGCGGGCGACCCGGACCTGACGATCGAAGTGATTCCGGGCGCGCGTATCTCGCTCGGCAGCCAGGCAAAAGCATCGTTCGAGCAGGGAGCGAACGGTCTCGAACAGGTGAACCGTCTGTATCGCTTCACGAAGGCCGATCAAAGCGAAACGGGCTTCACGCCGTCGTATGTCGTGCTCCACGACGTCGGCGATGCGCAAGTCTTCTCGACGGCTGAACCGCTGTCGAACAAGCCCGCGCTGTTCCACTCGCGCGATATCTCGACGAAGCATCTCGACGGCAAACCTGCCGCTGTGGCTGAGATCCGCGACGTTCCGGTCGCGGCTCATGCCGAGACGCAAACCGGCAGCATGGCGACGGACGACGACGAGGAATTCTCGATCGACGACGCGATCGGCAACCACATTCCGGCCGAAGCAATGGCCCCGTCGGCACCCCGCATGCGCGCATAACGCCATTGCAGACAACAAGGAAAACGTCAAGACCGCCGTTAGGCGGTCTTTTCAATAGGGGAAAGAAGGACTATGGCAGCGCCCGAACGAATGAAGTGGCTCGATCTCACGGCTCACGGCGTCAAGCTCCGGCTGTTTCAAATGACGGACACCACCGTCAATCTGGTTCTGAGCGGCATCGTGCCCGGCTCGGTCGAATGGATGGCAGTCCAGACGCTTGGTTTCGAACCAGCGCGATCCGGACGCACATTGGTCCGCGCCGGTACGGACGTTCAAACGGGCGCGCTGCGCAAGATCTTTCCGAAGAATCGCGTCCGCGACATGGAACTGTCCGAAGTCTGGATGCGCGTGACCGGGCAAGCGGCAAGCGTCGTTGCCAAACGACCCGTAGACAGAACGGTACTCGGGCGGAACCCTCTCGGTTACGTTGTCCGGGCGGACAAGGACGGCACGCGATACGTGACGTTCACCGATGGTCAGGTTTCTCGCGAGCGAGACCTCGAACCGGGCGCGATGTCCGGCGACGACGCGGCTTCTGCCGCACTCGCAGCGTCTTATTTGCGCGTGACGTCGAAGGCGGCGCTTGCGCTTTGCGCTGATACGTTCGTCGATGAGATGCTCGCCGGGAAAAACATGGATTCTGGCGATCTACGGCACTTCGGCGGAATCATCTACGACGAGCCCCGTGCACTCGACGTCTCAGACACGCGGCTGCGCGCGGTGCAGGAGGCGGTCGAAGCCGCGATGCAGCGTGCGCTTTCGAGCCGCTATCGGGTAGCCGACGACGCGGCATATCGCCTCGCCGTCAATCTGGTGGAGCGGCAACCCACGTTCTCCTTTCGTACATCAACGTCGGTCGAGAACCAGCAGTATTCGACGCCGCTTCCCATGTCGATCGCGGTTCAGCACATTCTCGGCGATACCTCGCGCGGCAGGGTGCTCGAACCCACGATCGGCAACGGCAGTCTCGTGACCGCACTGCCCATCGGAACCAACATAACCGGGGTCGAAATTGATCCGGCGCGCTCGGCACAGGTGGGCGTGCTGCGTGGTGATATCAAGGTCATCACGGGCGACGTGCTCGGCCTGGTCGGTACGCTCCCCTCGGACTTCGACTTCGTTGCGGCCAACCCGCCATTCGGCGGTTTGGGATCGCCCGTCCAGTTCGAAGACCTGCGGTGCAACCGCATCGATCATTTGATCGCGCTAAAAGCGCTGAAGCAGCGTAAGGACGACGGCCGCGCCGTCTTCATCATCGCCGCAGACCGGGAGAGCCTGATCGAACAGGGCAAGGTCGCGGGCGGCAGCAAGAGCTTCTTTGCGTGGCTGACCGATCACTACGTGGTCGAGGATGCAGTCGAACTCGATGGCGCGTTGTATCGCAAGCAAGGTGCAGAGTATCCGGTCCGTATGGTGACCGTCGGTCGCCGTCGTGCGGCCGAAGAAGCGCAGGAAGCGCTCGCGACCAAAGCATATCGTTTGGGTGAGCGCCTGCCCGTCATCCACACGTGGGATGCGCTTTGGGAGCACACCGTTGCCCTCGCGCACAAGCTGAAGACGGGACAGGCCGCTACCGTGGAAGCGACCGCGCAAACGGCTTCCAATGTACCCGTAGCGCGGACCGATTCTGACCATCCGTCGCCGAAGCAGTTCGACATACCGGCACCGCCGACGCTCGACTATCGCATTACGCAGCGCCGCAATTCCACCTACATCGTTCCCCTCGTCGGCAAGGGGTTCACGAAGGAAGGGCGCGATGCTCTCGTGACCTGGTTGAAGGGTGCGGGCTTCTTCGCAAGCGCCACCGATGAGCACAGCATCATCGTCTCGCAAATCACCGACGGCCCGGCGCTCGATCTCATCATCGATGGCTCGGAAGAGCAGAAATTCGGCCGGATGGTCGCCAAGGCTCAGCAGGCCGACCCCAACCTCGGACGCAAATGGAAGAGCCGCGATGGCGAAGTGCAGATCGTAGGCTATTGGGGCAACGGCACCGACAAGTACATCACCACGCTCGATGGCAAGGTCGGCGGATCGCCGATCGTCCCACGCGCGAGTCTCGAAGATCACATCACGCTGGATGAGCGTGTTGCAGCGGAATACGAGGAAAGGCTTAAACGGATCGTCGAAGATGATGCGAAGGCCGCAGAGCAGAAGGCAATTGCTGAGGATATCGACGGCTTCGGTGACGATATGAACCCGATGATGCGCGGCAGAGCCGTCTCGGTTCTGAACTCGCAGCGCCGGTTCCGTGGCGAAGTTAAGTCGATCAAAGACGTTGTGCGTACGCTCGTCAACGAGGGTCGCACGTTCGAGCCGATCCACGGTGAGCGTGCGTTGGTCGCTGCCGACGGCACATTCATGAGTCAGTCGGCGCTTACTGGGACCGGGATTGACTATGCCGTTTACCTGATCGCGAAGCGTGATGCTGCACTACGGGCGGACGTTAATCACGATCTGTTTGACGACGTCGAAAACGAACTGTTCGGCAAGCCGGAAGCGGCAGACATCACGAAGATCAGCGACGCCATGGCGCCTGCTGTCGAGACTGGCGAACTGGCATCTGCGCCGGCAGCAGCCGTCGCACAGCCCGAAGCCACTGCACCATCGGTCGAGCCCGCCGAGACGCCTGTCGCTCCTGTAGAAGCCCCGCAAGACGTGCAACCAGTCGAATACAACGACTATCAGGCGCCGTACATGCCGGCCTCGAAGCTCAATGAACCGTCGGCCATGATTCCCCGGAATCTGGAAGAGCCGGTGCGCCGAGCGCTAGCTCGTCTGGTGGAGGAGATCGGCATGGATGTCGATCAGTATGTGGCCGACAAGCTGCAACTAACTGTCGATGAGATGGAACTCGCCTTTTCGGCCGAGCAAGTCGATGCTATCGCCCTCGCTATCAAGCGATCAGAGGAAGGGCGTGGTTTCATCAATGGCGATCAGACGGGGCAAGGGAAAGGTCGAGTGCTCGCGGCACTGGCCCGATATGCCGCGCTGAACAACAAGCCGGTCGTGTTCTTCACGGAGAAAGCAAACCTCTTCTCCGACTTCTGGCGTGACCTGAAGGATATCGACTCGCACAAGCTGTTCCGCCCGCTGATCCTCAACGACGGTGAGCCGATCCGCAACATGGACACGAACAAGATCGAGATCCCGGCGACCAAGAAGAGTGTCATTACCGGACTGATCGACAAGGACATGTCGATTGCCGACGCGGGCTACAACCTGATGTTCAGCACGTACTCGCAGTTCAATCGCGAGCGCTCTGCGAGCAAAAAGTCGGCATGGCTCCCGGCCGCTGCCACTGGTGCGATGCTGCTGGTGGACGAGTCGCACGTTGCGGCTGGTGAGTCGAATACGGCCGACAACATGGGACTCGCCGTCGAGATGGCGGACTCGTGCGTTTATTCGAGCGCGACCTTCGCCAAGAACGCACGCAACATGCGCGCGTATGCGAAGGTGTTTCCTGAGAGCGTGTCGGTCGAATCGCTCGCCGATACGCTGGTTGCCGGTGGCGAGCCTTTGCAGGAGATCTTGTCGGCGATGCTGGCCGAAGAGGGTGTCTTTGTTCGGCGCGAGCACGACCTGTCGAAGCTGGAATTCGAAACCGTTTCGACCGAGGACACGCGCGAGCGGGACGAAGAATGGGCTGATTCGCTGAGCGCTGCATTGCGCGCAATGTCATTCCTTTCGGGCGATGCAACGCGCGTCATGAAGCGAATGGACAAGGAGATCAAGAAGAAGCTCGACAATATGCCGGAGGAGGCGCGCAAGGGCAATCGCATGGGCGTGTCTTATCAGGGCTTTGGCTCGCGCCTGTACAACATTCTTCGTCAGTTTTCGCTTTCGCTGAAGATCGACAAGGTAGCCGATCAGGCAGTCGTCGCGCTGCAAAACGGCCGCAAGCCGGTGATCGTGCTCGAACAGACCTTCGAAGCGCTTTTGAAAGAGGCGCTTTCGGACGCGGTTCGACACGACGAAGAGGAAACGTCGATCGCCGAGCAGGTTTCCGAGAACGTCGCGACGTCGATGAACGGCCGGACGGTGGACGTGCTGACCTTCCGTGACGTCATGCGCCGCGTCGCGAAGAAGCTGGAATACATCTACGTTCGAGATGACTACGGCAACGGTCATTACGAGCACGTCAAAGCGCAAGCGAAGAATCAGGACGAGGCGGAAGCGATCGAAGAGTCCATCAAGGACATTGCAGAGAAGATCGCGCAGTTGCCGGACATTCCCGTCTCGCCGCTCGACACGTTGCGCTACAAGCTGTCTCAGGCTGGTTTCTCGAATGGGGAAATCTCTGGTCGATCGTTCCAGACGGAACCCGTGCCCGACGATCCGAGCCGCATCCTCGTGACCATTCGTCCGGACCAGCGCATCCAGACGCTGGCCGCCTTCAACAACGGCAGCGTCGATGCGGTGACCCTGACGCGCGCAGGTTCTACCGGGCTGTCGGCGCACTCCAGTTCGAAATTCGGCGATCGTCGCCAGCGGGAAATGATCGAGGCGCAGATTGCCAACAACGTTGCCGAGCGTGTGCAGTTCTTCGGCCGCGTGAATCGTCGCGGCCAGGTGAACTCGCCGCGCATCACAACGGTCGTCACTCCACTGCCGTCGGAAAAGCGCGTGCTCGCGATGCAGAACGCCAAGCTGCGCAAGCTGTCGGCCAACACGCAGTCGAACCGCAACAATCAGGCGGAAATGCGCGACGTCCCTGACATTCTTAATCCCGTGGGCGACGAAATCTGCCGTCGATACCTTGAAGAGAATCCGGACATCGCTGCCTTGCTTGGCATCGATCCGGAAGAGTCGGTCGCAAGCGACGACGACGCGTATTTCGCCAACAAGCTCACGGGCCGCATCGCGTTGCTTCCGGTTGCGAAGCAGAAAGAGGCGTATGCCGAACTCTCGCGCGTGTTCAATGAGACGGTCAAGGAGATGGAAGCGAAGGGCGTCAACCCGTTCCAGACCTCGGTTTGGGATTGGAAGGCCCGGATCATCAATAAGAAGGTTTTCCGAGCAGGCAAGCGCACCGGCTCCGTGTTCGATGAGCCGGTCTATCTCGCTCGCGCTGAATGGGATGAGGAGGTGGTGCCGTACTCGTCCGAGGACGTGTTGCAAGGCATCGAGCGCGGCCGGAAGATGCTTACGACCAACGACCCCCGTTTTTCGCTGGTCGAGCGGCAGTACAGCGTCGGCAAGCACGACAAGGTTCAAGTCAAAGCCGAGGGGATGTTGAAGGATGTTGCGGATGCTTTCCGCCAAGTGCAAAACCGCGCCCTCAAATCGCTTCCGCAGTTCAAGGACGTCCACGAGGCTGTCGCCGCAGCCGAAGCGAACCCGATCAAAGCGTCTGCCATGCGGCACGACTGGATGCAGCGTCACTTGCCGTCGCTGATGCCGGGTTCGATCATCGGCTTCACCGGTCGCGAAGACGTAGCGGAAAAGGGCGTCATCCTGTCGCTTTTCACGCCTGACAAGGAAAGGCGACACGAGGCTCACTTGCTCGGACAGTACTCGGTCCGGGTCATCGTGCCGGGCACGGACAAGACGCAGGAATTCACGCTGAATCAACTATTGAACGATCCGCTCTTTTCGCACGAACACTTTCTCGGTAACGACTACCGCGATCCGCTGAAGGCGTTTGATGTGGCCAAGCCCGGCATCGTTACGTTCTCGCGCAACGTGCTGATGGGCAACATGTTCTCTGCCTCTCAGTTTGTTGCGGAGCACGGCTTGGGCTCGGCCGCGATCTTTACTGACGACTCCGGTGCGCGCCATCGCGCGGTCGTTCTCTACTCGCGCGTCACGCAGGACGACGTCATGAAGATGCCTGTCGCGTTGAATCGCAGCTCGATCTCGAAGGTGCTGGAGCAAGCCTATCTACAAGGCTACTCCGTGCGCTTGGTCGCCTCAGCCACGCTCAGCGATAAGGAATGCGCGGTCATCTTCGATCGTAGCCGGCCGGCGTCGCTGACTATCACCACAACGGGATCCAAGGCGGCAGGTGGTGTTGTTTTCGCGAACAAGGATCTGACCGCGATCACGGGCGATTTCGCGGGTAGCCGCGCCACGATGAGCGCTACGGTCGATTTCAGCCGCATGGAGGCGGTGATGAATTGCCTCGTGAGCCGATGCAATCAATCTTTCTACATCGATGTCGAGTCGGCAAATCGGCTTCTGCCGGAATTGGGCGGAGCGGTGGAGGACGACACGAACGATGACCACGACGACGATTCCGACGACTCGGCGGGCCAGCAGCGCCCCCGGTTTGCAGCGTAAATGCGAGGCATAAAATGACGATCGATTCAGCTAAGCAAGACAACGTGCCGCGCAATGGCGGCGCACTTTCGGCGCTTGACCCGCAACAGCGGGAAGCCATCATCCAGTTCCGACAAGAGCACGGCCGGCGCTGGAAGCACCAATTGTTGCAGGGCTGGATGCGCGCGGCGTTTCCCGGCCCCCTCCAGCAGATCCGCAATAACCTCGGGCCGGCATGGCTCGTGAAGGTGAAGGATGCCGATTTCCGGGAGCAATCGACTGTGAAAGAGGATGGAAGCGGCGTGCGGGGCTACGAGGCGCCCGTATGCCTCACAGAGGCTGATTACGACGGCGAGCGCGGCAACAAGCGTCACAGGACGCGCCGCGAACTCGTCCTTATCCCGGTGGCGGCGGTCGCGCAGCTTTCGGGCGCTCGCGGCGAAAAGCGTGACTATCACGAGACCGGCGACGGCAAGCGCTATTTTGGCAACTTCGCCGAGTCCGACTGGCAGGCGTTCAAGGAAGCAATCAATCGAGACGGCATGAATGAGCCGATCACGATCAATATCGATCTCGACGAACCGATCACGATCTTCGAAGGAAACCATCGTTTGCAGGCCGCGATTCAAAGCGGCTGGAAAGTCATCGCCGCCGACATTCGCTACTACGGTAAGGCCGAGACGATGTTTCAGGACAATTCGTTTTTCCGCCAAGTGACCGAAATCAGGCCAGCCGACGGTGCTGAAGACGCCCCGACGGCTGTGCCCGCACGGCAGCGTATGCGATAAATCGTGGATGCGTATTGATGCTACCAAATGCTATCGTAGGCTAGCAAAAGACTAGGAAAACAATCATGACGAAGAATGAATTCTTTGCAGCGCTCGACCTGGTTCCCGATGACGACATGTCCGTCGTCCGCTGGACCATGAATCCGACTGGTCCGGTGACAGCGTCCGCGCGCCTTGACGCGATCGTCGATGGCAACGCCGAACAGTACGAGTTCGGCGTGTACGAAACCCTCGACGGCGAGACGCTCTACGTTACGGGACGTGCCTCTATTAAGCCGTCGGGCGACGTCCGCTTTCTCGATGATCGCGACGAAAACTTGTTCGAGCGCTTTGCGGAGACCATTCGCATGATGGTCCGGGAGGAAGATCCCGAAGCGGTGCTGGCGTGAGCACGCAGCGTCGAGCCAAGCCGGGTGGCGAGACCGGCGCCAACGGCGAGTGGTACGAAGGCGGGAAGTTCATTGCCACACAGGACAACCCGAAGCGCTCCGGACGCTCGCGGAAGGCAACCCGCAAGGTCGAGGTCGAGCCGTGGAAATGGGAAATTCCGCCCGAGGAAGGCATGCGCCCGATTTTCGGGCGCATGGGCGCGGGCGTGTTCACGGGCAAGCTTCAAGACGGTCGGTGGGGCTTGGTCGCGAGCGACGTGACGTGGCAGTACTACTTCAAGACCGCGAACGCAATTGAACGGGCGAAGGAAAAGTATCAAACCCTTGCTGACCGGTTCAATGCCGGAGAGCGTTGGACGACCCCGGAAGAGGATCGCGCAGCCGCGCGCGCCACGTTCCTCGGCGGCGGTGCCGAAATGCCGTCGCCGGTCTACGCCGTGTCCGACGATGAAGCGCAGGATATCTTGGACGTCCTGCGCAGTATCGATGATCGCCGTCAAATCTGGTCGAGCGGAACCTACTCGATTGCAGTCGATGACTATTCGGAATCGTCGAGCCTCGTGCTCATGCATCGAGATGACACGATCGGCTTCTACGAGGGCTCGTGCTTGTGGTTGGATGAGCGCTATCGCGGACAAGGTCTTTCCGTGCCGCTGATCCTCGCGGCGGCGATGGAACGCAGCAAAGACGAACCTCCAACTGTGTTGCCGTCCGGCGTTGATTTTCACGGATACTCGCCAGCCGGTCTCGCCGCGCACGACGCGGCATTCGCGAAACTGACCGAGGCGACTTACGACGTGCGAGCAGCTTTGGATAGTGCCATCCTCATCCCGCCCAAGCCCGTGCCAGCACCGAGCGACTCGGACGCTGTGCGCCTGGCCAAGCAGCGCTTTCTGTCTGAGCACTGCGATGAAAATCCGGAGACGAAACCTTCAGTGCAGCGCCCGCGCAACTAGCGTTTCCCTATTTCGCTGTATCATTCCGTATGATTACCAGGGTACGAATGTAAAGGAGCCGAAATGTCTTTAGTCGCGATCGCGCAGCAGCAGCGCGCGAAGCACCTTTCTGTTCGCCTCGACGCCTGTATCGACCGCATTGGTGATAGCAGTGTGGTGAAACAGCACGCCGTGATGTACGCAGCGTTTCTGACCGATCTTGGGGCCGGCAGGCTCGATACGGCAGATCCCAACATCGCAGACATGGTCGGGTTGGCGGACGAATTCTGCACGCTGGTCGAATCCGAATATCAAACGGTCAACTGAACGCCGATATGTCCCAACTCCAAGAGAAGGCACAAGGTATTTTCACGCGCTTTGCCGAGCGCCTTGCGAAGGTCGATCTGCGGGCCGCTGTAGCAATCCCGGCAGCGGTCGGTCTCGTGACTGTATTGGGCGGTGTGGTCATGGAGATGAACGGTCAGACTGCGTTGCTGCATCAGAGCGGCCTCACGGCGCTCCACGCGTACAAAGACGCGCTGGCTGCGGCCGATCTGCCGATCGCCGCGTGGATCTCGCAGGGATTCAGCGGGCGACTTCAGTCGTTCGGCGGTGACATGCAGGCGAGGGGTTTTGCGCTCATGGCAGCGGCACCAGTGATCTCGGCAGCGTCGGTTGTGCTCGCGCGCGGGTTCACGCGGTTGAAGGAGTCGCTTGCGGGTGTCGCAAAGGAGGCGCAGCAACGCGCGGTCGCGCTGCTCCCCGCGCAGGCAGCCGCGCCAGTCGAAGACGCGAGGCCGGTCAATGCTCCCACGCCCGAGCGTTTCCGCTCGCAGGAAATAGGCGCGGTCGAGATGCTGCAACGTCTGGCTCGTTCGTACCGCATCGACGTGAAGTCGCTCACGCTCAGCGGCGACAACGTGATGATTGGTCGCGCGGACGAGCGCCGCATCCTTACGACTGTAGATTCCCGATTCTGGCAGGAGACGAAGCAGGACGCGCTCGCGATTCACGCACTCGCGCACGACAAGAGCTTGGACCCGGACACGTTGTATGTGCGCGATGGCAAGGTCTTTCAGGATGATCCCGAGCGTTTCGTTGACACGATGGTGGCGAGGACGGAATCGCAGGTATGGACCGATGCGCAGCGCAAGGCGCTCGACGCGCAACTGAACGATCTTTTCGGCGTGACGGATACGCCGCCGACGCACGAGATTGCGTCGAGCGTGACGCATGCTGATACGCCTTCTACGGCTCCGCGCATGCGGTTCTAAAGCAAAAGGAAGATGCCACCATGCGTGAATATGCGCTGTTCGATAAAGACACAACCACCGGATGGGATGCGCAAGCGTTCCAGATCAACGCCCGTAACTCATTTGGCATGCGGCCGATCGAGGTCGCTGCACAGGCGGCGAACGTCGAGGAATTCAATGCGATCCGCAATCATCCCGACTTCGACCCGGCCGGCGCCGGTCCTCACTTTTTCGCGGACGTCGGGCGCACGACACGAGACGGATATGCAAATTCCGAGGCGCTGTACAAGCCAATCGCCGCAGCACTGCGTAGCTACAACGCGCAGTTTCCGTATGACGAGGCGCTGAAGACGCGAGTCAAAGCGGCGGAACAAGCCGGCTTGCCGGCCGTGTCGCCTGATGATTCGACGGCGGTGCGCGCAGCGAAGGAACGGTTTTTCGCCGCCACCGCAGTCAACTCCGACAGCGCCGATGCTGACGCGCCTGCGTCGGCTCCGCGCACGCGCTTCTAAAGGCTCGGCAGACACAGGCGAGCATGATTGCGGTGAGAAATACGTATGATTTAGGTCATACGAACCTAAGAAGAACTCCACATGGACGGGGTGATACATGGATGGCTACTTCATCCGCAACATTGGCAGCAATCGTGGCGCTCCGCGAGTGTGGCTGCAAGGTCTGGAACTCGAACGCGCGGGTTTCGCGCCGGGCACGAGCTACGAGGTTGACGTCAAAGGGCGGTCGATCGTCATCACCCTGAAGAACGATGGCTCGCGCGTCGTGTCGCCGAAAAAGGTCCGCGACCGAACGATGCCGGTCATCGACTTGAACAGCAAGGTCATGCTGGCGATTTTCGATGGCATGGCGGCTGTGCGCGTTGTGCCGAAAGACGGCCAGATCTACATCCTTCCGCTGGCTTCAGAACTGAAGAAGCAGGAGCGGTTTCAGCGCCTGCGCAGCAAGCTCGAAAGCGGCGATCCGCTGCTCATCGGCAGTTTGTCCCATGGTGGTGGCATCCTGACTCATGCGGTTCACGAAGGCCTGCGTCGCGCCGGCATCGAGTCGAAGCTGGCCTTCGCCAACGAGATCCGTCCCGAGCTTCTGGAGCACGCGGCCGAGAACAACGACGCATGGACCGATGACACCTTGCCCCTCGCCGCGCCGATGCAGGAACTTGCCTTCGACGATCGCGGTCTGGCGCACTTGCCGAAGGTCGAGATCCTTGAAGCTGGTATCCCGTGCAGCGGCGCGAGTCGTGCTGGCGTTGCCAAGCGCGGTTTGAAGCATCCCGAAGACCATCCCGAAGTTGGTCACCTGGTCGTCGCGGCGCTCGTCTTGTTGAACAAGGCTGCGCCTGCCGTGGTGCTCATCGAGAACGTCGTTGGGTACGCGAATTCGGCATCGGCAAGCATTTTGCGCAATCAGTTGCGCGATCTCGGCTTCGTGACGCACGAGCGTGTCATGAGCGGCAAAGAGTGGGGCGCGATCGAGAATCGAGAACGCTGGTGCATGATCGCCGTCACGCAAGGCATTGACTTCGATTTCGATCAGTTGATGCCGCCAAAAGCCTTTACGCGCGAAATCGCGGAAGTGCTTGATCCGATCGCCGCAGATGATCCGCGATGGTCGGCGATGCAAGGCTTGAAGGACAAGCAGGAGCGGGACAAAGCAAGCGGCAAGAATTTCAAGATGCAGATCTACGATGAGTCCGACACCTCAGTCGGAACCATCACGAAGGGCTATTCGCGCGTACGCAGTACTGACCCGAAGCTGCGTCACCCTACAGATCCGGATCTTCTGCGCCAGTTCACGACTGCCGAGCATGCGCGCATGAAGACAATCCCACCGCACTTACTGCGCGGCGCGTCCGACACGATTCAGCACGAGATCGCGGGCCAATCGGTCATCTACAAGACGTTCGTTGACGTCGGGCATCACGCTGGAAATTCGCTTAATCGCGTCGCTGGACGGCCGGAGATCGCCTTGAAAAATCGTGTAGCAGCCGACTTCTCCGAAGCTCTCGGTATGTCGGCCGCTGCTGCCGCATTGGCATCAGAAGTGGTTACGACGCTGTCCAAACCTGTGCCTGGCGATCCTCGCGTGCATGCAGGCCAAATTGTCGCTGTCGGACACGGCGCGATCATTCAGCGCCTGGCCGACGGTTCGGGCGTCGTGCACGAGGCAAGTGAATTCGACAAGCCGCCCGCGCTCGGCCGTCATATGGACATTCAGTATGAGAACGGGATCGCACTCGCCATGGAATCTGCAATGACGTTGCCGAGCATATCGGACGCAGATTCCCCTTTGGCGAAAGCCGCGAAAGCGCGTTTCCTGACTGAGAACGCAGCGAGCGGGATGCCTGGCGATTACAACCTCGCGGATAACGACGAGCCGGAAGCCCCGGTGCGCCGCTACCGTCCCGCGTGAGAAGCGAGACCATGCCAGTACGCGTATATATCAGCGAGAAACCGGATGCGGCGAAGCACGTCGCGGAGTTCTTGGGCGTCGCCAAACGACTGAAGGGCGCCTACCTGCTGAACAACGGTGACTACGTCACCAACAACATTGGACACCTGCTCCATATCGGCAAGCCCGAGGACTATATGTCCGAGGCGCAAAAAGCGGCGCGCGGCTTTCAAGCGCTCCCGATTCTGCCCGATCGGTTCCGCTTCTTTCCGGATCCCGACAAGCGTGAACAGTTGAACGTCGTACTCGATCTGTTGAAGAAGGCGGACATCATCGTCAACGCGGGCGATCCGGACCGCGAAGGGCAGGCCATCTCGAACAGCACAATCGCTTTCGCTGGAATCGACCCTTCCGGGAAAGCCAAGCCGGTGGAACGTGTGATCGTTCGTGCATACGACGATGCGTCTTTGCGTACCGCGTTCGACATGAAGAACCGACTCCGCAATGGCGAACCGGAGGCGATCCGGCAGGGTGAAGCGGGGCTTGCGCGCGGCGAGGCCGACTGGTTGATCGGTATGAACGGGTCGCGAGCGCTCTCTGCTGCGATCGCCGTGCGGCTCGAAAATGCTCTGTCAGTTGGGCGTGTGCAGACCCCGACCCTCGGGCTGGTCGTGCGGCGCGAGATGGAGATCCGCAATTTCAAGCCGGTGGCTTATTTTGTCCCGGAAATTCACCTTCCTGATGGTTGCGTCTTGACGTGGTCCGGCCGGATCGACGGCGCCGATGCACGTGGCGTTGATGACGAAGGACGCATTACCGATCGGCGACTCGCCGAAGCGATCGTCAGCCGCATCAACGCCGGTTTGGAAGGCACGGTGACGGACTTCGCCCAAGTGCAGCGCGAGCAGGAGCCGCCGCTACCCTTCAACTTGGCGAAGCTGCAATCGGAAATGTCTGCGCGTCACGGTCTATCGGCCAAGCAAACGTCGAAGGCAACGCAAGGGCTGTATCAGACGCACAAGATGGTTTCCTACATCGGCACCGATTGTCAGTACCTACCGCAGTCCATGCATGCCGAAGCGCCGAAGGTGCTTCAGGGCATCGCAGGAAAGTTCATGAAGGTCGCCAGCGGAGCTAACCCGAAATATCAGTATTCCTGCTGGAATGACAAGAAGGTCTCGGCTCACCACGCGATTATCCCGACGGGTGAACTCGCGAGCGGGCTCACCCGCGATGAGCAACTCGTGTACGACGCCGTTGCGCGCCGATACATGGCGCAGTTCTACCCGAAGCACAAATACCTGGAAACGAAGCTCGAAGCGCAGTACGGCGAAGACGTCTTCAAATCGACGTCACGCAAGACTGTGGTCGAGGGATGGAAGGCGGTCGATGAGCAAGCGGACGAGGACGTGAAGGACGCCGAGCAGATGGCGGAAACGCAAGCGATGCGCATGCGAAACAAGTAGACATAGGAACGCAAAATGGAAAACTTGAATCAGAAGACAGCAGACGAACACATAGCGTCTTTGATCGTCTGCTTGCCAGATGGATACAACGGACACACGGTGAACTGTCTCGTTGAGCCGATCGCGCGCGATGGCTCACTCGTGAAGTTGAGAGTGGCGGAGCGTGGCCGCGAACATCTCATTCGATGGGTCGCAGATGCAGACCTTCAGGCCGCTATCGCGTCGCAGATTGCGACGGCAAAGGCGTGGGAATACCGCGACGAAAAGGAGAGTGTGCAATTCCTATCTCTCGACCGTCTTCCGGACGAGAAACGCGTGCAGTGGACAAGCGAGCGTCCACTTGATGCCGTGCCCGATACGCTTTTTACCCTGACGGGCGGCAGGGAAAGGTTCCCTGCAAAGTCGGCGATGATGCGCCTCGTGACCCTTGCTGATCATAGTCCGGACAAGATGCGTGCTCTCGCCGAGCTATTGCTCGTGAAGAAGGGAAATCAGCTTTTTGGCCGTATCCCGGCTAGTAGTGACGAAGCGGAAATGCTGACGTCGATGGGTTTCAAGTTGGCCGGATACGACCACGAAGCAGGCAGTTTTCATGTATGCGTGGAACCGTCGTCGCTCGACCGTACGGCCATCATCGAGCGCGACCTGGATTTGTCTTCGCTGCGCGTTCGCGACAGCGCGCGCTTGGGAGCGGACAACTATCCGGAAACGATCAGTGAAATCGACGCCGAGATCGCATGGTGCGAGTACATGTTAAGCGCACCGAAGTCGCCTCTTGTTGGGACCTCGCTGGACGCGAATCGTCGGGCGGACATAGAAAGCTCGCTGTACTCGTTGCGCGAGAGCCGGTTGGAGGCAACTCATGGGCCGATGCCAATCCCCGTCACGGTTGTCGCATCGCATGCGTCGTGTTTCGATCGAATGCTCGGCCAAGGGACTTCTACTGTCGGGTGGACGTGTGGTTATCAACTATCCCTTCCGGTGGCATGACGGCACCGATCCGAGCTTTGATCCCGATGCGCAGATCGACATCTCGCAGGTAGTGGTAGCGACCGATCAGGAGTTGCCGTACGCCTGGCGAGATATCGGCACTGACGATCTCACTCGTGCCGACTATCGCGCTCTCGATGACCGGGTTCAAGGGCTGGAGAGAGCATTCGCCATGGGCCAGGATCAGCCTCACACGGTCGATCTGCACGAGCGGATCACTCAAGTCATGGAAAAGTCGCCCTGGATGATCGACGTCGATTCTGGCGACGTGGTGCCGACCGTGACGGAGCCGTTGCCACATGTCTCCGCAATGAGCATGCGACCATAGCCGCAGTGGAGCCGTCCGTGTGACGGCTCCCCCACAAACGTGGGCTTTGCGCGCTTTTTCTACATGCGCGAATAGCATGCCGGGGCGTATAATGTCAACAAGGTGCTCAAACGGAGTGGATCATGCCTGCTGACAAACTCGGCCGTTATATGACCAGCGAAGCGTTTCTGTCGCGCGCCAATGCGGCCGTAAAGAAGGCCGTTCGCAGCCTTGAAGAGAAGGGCATCCAGCCGGCCTACGTCGTACGCGAGCCGAAAGAGGCTGCGACCGAAGTGTCCGGGGAGGTCGTCAAGGTGAGCGTCGGCGCGTCAAGCGCGAAGCGTAAACCTCTCAAAGTCGCATGACCACGAACGACGAAGAAAAAGGAATTCCCGCAGTCATCATTTTTGCCGGGCCGAACGGCTCGGGGAAATCCACCATCACAGAGGCAGTCGTCGGTGATCCCGAGCAGTTCTCGGGCGAATACATCAACGCCGACGACATCGCCCGCAGCCTCCAAACCGAGATCCCCGATTATCTTCAGCGCAATCTGAAAGCAGCACAGATTGCGGAGGAGCGTCGCCTTCAGGCGTTGCGCGAGGGCCGCGATTTTGCGTTCGAAACGGTCATGTCAACGCCGGAGAAGGTCGCGCTCATGACGCAAGCAAAAGCGCTCGGCTATCGTGTCTCTCTCTTTTTCGTCACGACGGAAGATCCGGAGATCAACGTGCGGCGTGTCGCCGGGCGCGTGGCTGATGGAGGCCACGCTGTCGAGCCTGACGCGATCCGACGTCGCTATGCGGCAACGATGGATCTTTTGCCGGCCGCTTTCGAGCACGCCGATCAGGCGACTGTGCTCGACAACTCGGAAGAGCCGGGCAATTTGCGGATCGTCGCGACAAAGGCTGACGATGATGTCGAATTTCCCGTCGAGGACGCACTGGTGCCGTGGGTGGCTGAAAAGCTGACAGACCCATATATGCGCCGACTGTGGTCCCGCAAGCTGCTTTCGGGTGTTGTGTCAGACGGCCGCACTGTCCAAACCGCGGAGGCGGTGCACGGAAAAGACTACGTGGGTACGGTTCTGCGCGTCACTGATTGGCATGTCTTGCAGGAGGTCGCCGGGCAACTCGTTCTGCACGATCGCCAATTGACGGCGAACGCCGCGTTCCGCGAGGGGCAGGAACAGGCGATCAGCTATCGCTATAAACACGGCAAGATTGAGCCGGTCGATGAAACCCCGAAGAGTCACGCCAACGGACCGGCACCCAAGTAACGGCATTTGACTCGGAGTTGGCGGTGCCGAAGGTAGCGAAATCGCGGGCGTGCATGCCCGCGAAATTGGAGAAAAGGCATGAACTTCGAAAACCCAAGCGACGCCGATTGGGACGCGTTCGAGCGCCAGCTAGTGTAGTGCGTCATAAATAATGCAACTTAATCGAGATTTATGAGTCTCTGGTTTCATGGAGGGAGAACTCATGAGAATCGCGGCTAAAGTTGAGTTAAGCGAAGCACAACGCAAACAGTTAGAGATGTGGGCTACTGGCCGGACGATCCCGGTTCGACTCGCGGAGCGCGCCAAGATGATTTTGCTCGCAGCACAGGGCAAAACAGACAAAGAGATCGGTGCGGAACTGACCATCTGGCGCGGCACGGTAGCGCGCTGGCGCGGCCGCTTTATCGCTGACGGGGTGACGGGGATCGAGCGGGATGAGACTCGACCCGGGCGCAAGCCGAAGATCTCCGCGCGCAAGGTTAAGTCCGTGGTGGCGCTGACGACACAGCAGCGTCCGGACAACGCCACGCATTGGAGCACACGCAGCATGGCAGCGGTGGCCGGTGTAAGTGCGGCGAGCGTGCGTCGCATTTGGCAAGCGCACGGCCTCAAGCCGCATCGGTTAGAGAGCTTCAAGGTATCGAACGACAAGCACTTCGCCGAGAAACTCGAGGACATCGTCGGGCTGTATCTCGATCCCCCGGAGCACGCCTTGGTCCTGTGCTGCGATGAGAAGTGCCAGATCCAGGCGCTTGACCGGACCCAGCCGGGATTGCCGCTTAAGCGAGGTCGCGGGCAAACGATGACGCACGATTACAAACGCAATGGAGTGACGACGCTTTTTGCCGCGATGAACACGCTCGATGGGAGTGTCATTAGCGAGTGCAAGACCAAACATCGTCACCAGGAGTGGCTAAGCTTCTTGCGCAAGATCGATCGTGACACGGCTAAGAACAAGGAACTGCATTTGATCGCTGATAACTATGCAACCCATAAGCACCCGGAGGTACAAGCATGGCTTGCCAAACACCCACGATTTCACATGCATTTCACGCCCACCAGTGCCTCATGGCTCAACATGGTTGAACGCTTCTTTCGTGACTTGTCAGTGAACCAGTTGCGACGTTCGGCGTTCCGCTCGGTCCCCGAATTGATCGGCACGATTGAGCAGTACGTGCAGCAACATAACCGCCATCCGAAACCGTTCATCTGGACAGCAAAGGCCTCTGACATCCTCGCGAAAGTCACGCGTGCCAGGGCCAAGCTTAATAAGATGCAATCCGTTTGACGCGGACCACTAGCAGACGACGATGGTGCTGCTGCAAAGGCGCACCTGGCCGCAGGGAATCCGATCTATTACACGGAAGCGGACACACCCGAGCGTATGTGCCTAAAAGAGTATCCGGACGGACGTCGAGAGCTTGTCACGTTCGACGTCGAACGCGGAGAAGTGTTCGTTGCTGAAGCTGCATCACCGCGCCATCGATCGCGGGCGGATTTGATGGAAGCGTTAGAGCGCGTGCAAGCGTCAACAGGGAGGGCTAACCAAGCGTTGGATGATGCTCTGTCGTTTGTCCAAGAGTCGAACAAGCGGCTCGATCTGCTGGACAAGAACGACCGTCAGCGCTGAACGGTGCAGCACGGCATGTAGTCGGGAGACTGGACGGAAGTGCCTCCGCAGGCTAGTAATGTAGCGTCAATCGAGCGCAGCGTGATGCTTCTCGCCTCCCCCTCCGTCGTGGGAAAGAATGCGCCGCCAGGCTCGTTATGCATGAAAAAGTCGCCGAGCTTGGCACCGCAGTGCTTGCAGTGGTTCATGAAGTAGTTGCCCTCAGCCTTCTTGCTGAAGTCAAGGTAATAGCTCGGGCACGCTGCCTTCAGGTATCGCTGAACGCTTCCGTTGACGAGCGTCAGGTTACTGATGAATGTTCCGCAATCGGCAAGCCTCCATTCCACGGCACCCTCGGTTTCGCCGTCGTCCTCATCGCCATCTCGGAATTCAAGCGACAGATGGCCTTGCGGTAACGCGAGACAGTGCACCGGGGTCGAGTCCCCGCATTTCCAGCAGGACGCCGAGCTTGTTGCGAGGAAAGGACGAGCGGCAATGCAGTCTGGTATCCAACCCGCAAGCGAGTTAATGTCAGAGCCGCTCGCCGCGAACCAACCGGCCGGCTCATCCAGCCATATGGCCCGACCAGCGCGCGCGGTGGCTTCTTCTTTCGTTGACAGCAGTAAAGGCGCACGCTCGAACGTAAGGAATCCGTCTTCCTCGGCCGTCAAACGGCCAAGTAAGCCTGTCCGAGCGATCTCATTCAAGGTGACGCGGGGATCAAACGACATGTTAGTTCGTACCCCCTGCGCTCGACCACGCTTTGCCTTTGCCGGGCACGTACTCCGGAAAGTTGCGCTCGTGCACGGCTTTTTCCGCCGCTTTGCAATCGGCGATTTCCGACGTGGAGAGGACGCCGCGAGTCAACATCACGTGGTTGCACCAAATGCTGCGCTTCTCGGCCTCATCGAGGTGATGTGCGTAGTACGCCTTCTCGTGCGATTCGCCGCTATGGGCAACAGGCGCGGCTAGCGCCACACCGAACATGGCGATTGCGAGAGCGGACGATTTGACCTTCTTCATCATGTTTCTTTTCGTGAGGGGCAATCAGGGATTATCGCCACTGCCGGATTGAGTGTCCGACGTCTTCGCCTTCTCGGCAGCGAGACGCATTGCATCGATGACGAACAGATCGCGCTCAGCGGTCATTGCACGACGCATCCAGTCATGCGGAACATAGCCATCACCGTTGTAGACGCTCACTACCTTCGGCGGGTCCGTCAGGGCCCGCTTTTCGGCCGCGTCAAGACCACCAGGGTGAAGAACGACCGGCACCATCGCCTGGTTGATTGCTTCGCAGAAGCCTACCCATCCAAGATCTTTCCCGGACGCGCCGACGATATGGAAGTAAGCGACCGGGGTCCGGCCGCTATCAGGGTGAGTCGCCACGATCAGAACGGGGGGCCAAGAGGATCGTCGTCGAGCGGCGGCTCGTTGCCGGTATGGCCGGAATCATTCGAATCGTCGCCGCTTCGAGAAACGTCATTGCCGGTGGCCGGCAGGTCGAAGTCCAGCTTGTCCGCGTTGACTTCGGTGATGTACCGGTCCTGACCATCGACCTGATACTTGCGCGTCCGAATGCGGCCCTCGACGCTCACAAACGTGCCCTTCTTGAGGGAGCGTGCTTGTTCGGCGAGACGGCCGAAAACCACGACGCGGTGATAGTCGCTCACTTCGCGCGTTTCTCCGGTCGCGCGATCGGGAAAGCGCTCACGGGTCTGCACGCGCAGGTTTGCGATCACCTCGGTGCTGTTCGGCCGCGAGCGGCCTTCAGCGTCGGCCGACAGTTCGCCGACCAGGATTACTTTGTTAATGTAGGGCATCTTGGCTTTGTGCAGATGTGTATGATTGCAACCATACGTTAAAATCCCGGCGTTGGCAATGTGATGGCCGTTCGTTATCGTTAGGCGGTGGCGGCTGGCGGGGCGTGCGACGAGCCGCATAGACGCCGCGAGAGACCAAGGGCGCATATGAAGTGAACAAATCGACCCTGTCGGTTGGCTGACGCAGTCGCGCAGCGTGCTGGGCATCAGCGCTTCGCGGCAAGTCTGCGTCACCTCGTCCATTTGGCCGATAGCCTTATTCACCTGTTCGATGCCTCGGCACTCGAAGCCAAACGATGGCTTAGGCCAACGACATTGGGGCAGGATTTTAGTTTCATGTGAATGTCGCGTTGCGAAGAATGTTGGGGTATCCGTGTTGCGACGAGTCGCCTTGCGAGCGCGCGACCCATCGCACAGTCACCGGTCGCCCTCTGTTATGCCAAATACCGCTCACGTGGGCCGGTCAGCGCCTGCTATTTGCGCAGTCGGGCGACAACGCTTAACAAATGCGGCGCTCGTCCGATGCAGCCGCCGCCGCCGCTTGCTCAGAGCAGGCCGCGCAGTTGCGCGGCGCTATGGACGTGTTCAAGACTTCGCGAGCTGGTGAGCCTGTCGCTCCCGCCCAGGCGTTTGTAGCGGCGGCCAAGCCGGCGACGAAGACTTCAGCGTAAAGCGCCGATCGCCCAAGTGCCGATAGTGGCGTCCAGATCAATGGGGCGCATAGATGCTCCTTGACACAAACGCTGTTCGCGACAGACGCGGAGAGCCGCAGCTTGCTATTCATTTTGCCGTTAGGCGAAAGATTCATGATCGAAGCGACTGCGACTTCACAGCAGTCGCAGAATAGCGCTCCGGCATCTAATCTGGAAGACACCCTGGTTGCTAGACACGCCGCGCATTGTCAACAAAATGTGCACCTGCGTTCACGACTACGTTCTATGTCGGATTGTTTTGTTTTCCCACTGCAAGTGATATTGCAGTAGCGCTAGATCTCGAAAAATGGAGCAGGCGCTCCATGATATCGCTGCACATCCGCGACGGCGACCGTTGATCTTGGAGACTGCCCTATGAGATTACTTTTTGGCCGAGAAAACAAGATCGTTAAGCGAAAGCTGAACATGCGGCGCTTCCAACGATCGCAAACCTCCCGCTTCGCACGGATTAACGCTCTCACTCGCCACCCACTGACGCTCCTTGTCATCGGTTTCCTTTTGACAGGCGTTGTTGGTAGTGGGATCTCGTACATTAAACAAAGCAGTGATGAGGCGGCGGCGCACCGGGCCGGGATCGCGGAGCATTTCAGAGCTTCACTGGATCTTTATGAAGCAAACTTATCTTCCTGGGAAGTCCGTGCTTCGAATATTGACGACGTCATATCAAACGGCCTTTCATCCGAGCAGATTGAGAAGGCCATGGACGAATACATTAAAGCCTATATTACAATCTACGCGTCGACCGAACAGTTGAGTCGAGCCCTTAGCCAGTATGGCAGGCCAATCAACGACAGGGCAAAAGAACGAACGGTAAATTTTCTCGTGATCTCGTTCACCGGTATGGTGCGTTTCAATTCTTCGGTTGCTGAGACAAACGGTTGTCTTAGATCCATGTATTTGATCTTTAAAACCCATTCGAAAAAGAATAATGGTCCATGCCAGTCGCCGTACGCTTCTGATGTTACTGCCGTAATACACACCGGGAATGACACTATCCGTTCCGAATATGTTGAATGGAATCACACTAAAATACAAGATCTAATCCATAGAACAAGAGAATGCGGAAAAGAGATTATCAGAGCCCTTCGGCCGAGTGAATCCTTCAACTCGACCACCTTTGAAAGTGCTGACGATAGCGCGTTTAATGCAATCAACGAGGTTTGCAGCGCCTTGGGTTTTTCTTCTAAAATTCACACTGATACTCAGATGGACATCACCGTTCCTAGGGGCCAAGTTCTACCGAGGGAAGTGCTTGAATCCACTGAGCCACATTGACGAATCGAAAGTATTAACGACCAAACTATGAAAAAAATTCGCGCAACGCGCAAGCCTGCGGATACACGATCTCGAATTGATGCTCGCTCGCGCCTGGCGCTCGGCCTGTCCGATGCCCTTATGGGACCGGCCTACCGGAACGGTCCGGCTCGTGCTGTTCACGCTCAATACGCGCTTCTTGCGTCGCAAGATATCCGGCTCGCGATTCTTCAAGCGTGAGATCGAGGAGCTTGAGACGGCGCTGTCGTGGCTTGGGCCACCCCTCGCAGCCTGACTCACAAAGGGCGCTTGACGCGTCGGCGCGCGGGCTCGTCTTTTCTTGACTCAAGCTCTGCGCGTAGCTTCTCGTTTTCCAGCCGTACTTTCTCCAGTTCGGCGTCTGCGCGCGCGGACTCGCGCCTTTCTTTACGAAGGGCAATCACCGTGGTTATGACGAATCCTAGAAACGTCGTTGCCGATGTGACGAGCGCCACAGTTCCGGGATCAATAGCACCGAGGTTGTTGGATAATGTGACACTTCGCAGGCCGCTGCCGAAGATCGCCGTTGCTACGGCAAGCCAAAGTAGCGTTTGGCGAGCGACTTCGATGCGGCGTCTAAGTGTCGACATTTTTGGCCCTCCGGTCGGCTATCGATAACCCTTCTTTAGCGCGATACCGCGGTAACCGCTTGTCGGTTAGCCGCGTCGATTGCGTCGCCTGATAAGCGGTGTCACTTTAGATTCTTCGGCCGACGCGTCTGCATTTAGTTTGCGTCGAAGCTTTTCGTTTTCTAACCGCATTGTTTCGAGTTCATGCCGCCCTTTGCGCCACGCCATTAACGTCGTCACCCCGGTGCAAAGGGCGGCGATGAGTGCGGACGCACCTGAAATCACGGGACCGACAGGAGGCGTAGACGGACTCTCGGCGGTATTTGATGAGGGGGGCACGTTTCCAACTGCTAGGTCGATGCACTGCTGATAAGTTTCCAATTGGACACTGGCCGGGCTGCTTGCTTCCAACTTTTGCACTAGTTGAAGACATAGTGGCGCAATGGTCTTGAGGGGCGTCTCACTTTGCGTAGCGTCGGGCTTCGCCTTGGGTACGACTTCATTGTTTTTGCTTGGAGGATTAGATCTCTCCGTTAGCGATTCGGTCCCAAGCAGGAGAGCCGTGATTAACGCGAAGAGCACGAACGCCACGGCAAACAAGTTTCGCAGTTTCGTCAGACGTACCGCCGTGAGCGCCATGATCCCCTCTCGCCACGCAGATGCTTTCCATCGGTTGTAGGCCGCCTGTTAGACAAAAACAAGCAACACGTGGCGAGGGTCGCTCACATGCCGTCTGACTTGCCCGACCAGTCGATGCCATGTTTGCCATCAATATCTCGGTGGAGCTTGATGTCCTCGGCGTGGGAGTAGATCGACGTCGTCGCGATGCTTTCGTGTCCAAGAATCGCTTGAACGGTGCGCAAGTCCGCTCCGCTGTTCAGCATGTCGGTGGCCGCTGTATGGCGCATCCAGTGCGTCGATGCAGCGAGAAGGTTGGCCGCGCCTTCCGGGTCGCGCCGCGACAATACCGCGTGGGCGTGCTCGAAAAGCTCTTTGAACAACGCCCACATCGACTGGCGCGTCAGTCGCCGAAAGCCCGACTTCGTACGCAGTGAAAACACGAGCGGCGTGGCTTCCCCCGCCGCAGGCCAGTCCGACATGCCGAATGCACGCCTGTACCGCGTGATCTCGGGCAAAAAGGAATCCGGTAAGGGGATCGACCGCTCCTTGTCACCCTTGCCGATGACAGTAAGGAAATAGCGGTTCCTACCTTGCTCGCGGTCCCGAACGGCAGAGAAGCCGCCCATAGTCGCGTCGATTGCCTCGGCCGTACGAACGCCCGTTATGTAGAACAGCGTCGCGATCCATCGCCAACGCGCATATACGCGTTGCTCCGCGACCGTCCCACGCGGCAACTCTTCGATCGCCTCGAGGACCGCGCGCCACTGATCCTCGGTGAGGAAGCGCGATGGCGATCGCGCAGCGCGCTTGCGACGGCCGCGAGCGATGATGATCGGGTTGCCCGCTAGATATCCGACACTTCGCAGCCACTCGAACATCGACCAAATCACGCCTTGCGCATACCGGATGCTGTTCGCCGAGAGCGGCCCGGCGAACGGGCGATATTCCTTTGAGAGCGATCCGTCTTTCGTCAGCCGCCCGCGTTTTGTCCCGATCCAGAGTGACGCCGGTTGTGGGTCGCCGAGAAAAGCCGTGTACAACTCCCAATCCTCGAAGACCACGGATGACAGAGGTTTGCTCAATGTCGCGATGACCCATACGTAGAAGCGCACGACTTCCTTTTCGTATGCCGCGTAGGTCTTTTCCTGATCGCGGTACTGTCCGAGCCAGACGCGTATGGCATCCCAATCGGTGCCGGCCGCGATTTGCTGTCGGCCGGTGCCACGGTTGTCACCCTGGCTACCGTCGAGCGACGGCGGCAGGGTCGCGCTGCGAGCGAGCGCAAACGCCTGATTGGGTGTGGTCGTGAGATCCCGCATTGTCACGCGGCTTGAGTGAAGTGATCCGCGACAGCGCTGTCGATACTGAATTCCTCGTCGGGCTCGTTCGAGTCGTCAGACTCCGTGGCACCGTCGGCGCCCGCCGCTTCCTTCGCCGCGCGAGCCGCCCGCTTCTGGTTGCGCTGGTCGGCCTTTGCGTAGACGTTCTGGACTTCCGCACGTGCGTCCAATAGCGCCTTCAGGCTTGCCGCCGACAGCGTAATCGATCGGCCTTCCAGTTCCGAGTCGTTGCCGTCCAACACTGTTTGAAGCTGTTCGCGATCCGTCTCCGACAGCCGCGAGTAGAAGGTGTCGAGAGACGATACGACCTTATCGACCACCAGACGCGGAATCGCCGGCCCGTTCAGCGTCTTGGTCGTGACCTTTTTCCCGCCCGTCGCTTTGGCGCGTTCGAGGCCAGCGACGAGAACTTCATGTGCCCGCTTGCCGTGCTTTCGCAAGACGTCAACGACCACGTGGCACGCGACTTCCTCGCGGACGATCATCTGTTGGATGGCGATCGGCGCTTCGGCAAGCATGATGCACTGCTCGACGTAAGTGTCGGAAACGCCGTCCCGCGTCGCGATCTGCTGGACCGGCCAGCCCCAATTCGTCAGGCGGCGATAGCCGTGACCAGCTTCCAGCGCGAGGATCTGAAGACCTTGCTTGCCCGTCGCCGTCATGTGCGAAACACGTTCCGCCTCGTTGCCGCGGAATTCCAAGCACAGCACGAAAAGGATCTCTGCGCCTTCCTCGATCAGTTCCTGATACATCTGGAGTCGGTTGTGACCGTCCACCAGGATGACCTCGCCGTCCTCAGCGCGCACGCGCAGCGGAGGGAAGGTCGCTCCGGCGCGGAAAGCCACTTTCATATCGTCGATGTACGCACGTCGGCGGGGTGTCTCGAAGCGAATGTTGAACCCTTGCTCGATCTTGATGACGCGCGGATCGATTTTGAAGATGTTGTCCTTGCCGACGCCGAGCGTCTTCTGGTCCGCGATCGCGCGGAGCGAGTTCAATGCCATCGCCATGCTTAGCCCCTAAGAGGTCACCAGTGGACCCTAAACGGTTGTCAATTCTCGCATCACAGTAATGATACGAAATTCAAATCATGTTTCACGGCAAATTGCGCGATTCCTTGAAAGCGTTGCGCAGTATGGGCCTGGCGGTGGTTTCCGGACTGATGTTTCACGGATTGCGAACCATCTGCCTCAGTCTTGTGCCGTTAGATGACATAATAGCGCTTATGTCAGATAAGCTCAACCGTTAGTCATGTTCATGACGTATTACGTCATAGCGAAATAGCGCTGAACCGTTCAACACGGCGAAGCATTCGGCACCCCCACGACGATCCGATCCTCCCCCTCAACCAATGCCGGGGGAGGGAGACGAGAACTCGAAACAAGCTATCAATTGCTACCGTACGGTAGCATCGGGAAGACCTCGCTGGGCCCGTTGCCGGAGGCGGTTATTGCTACCATTTGCTACCGTACGGTAGCGTTGAGTAGGCTAGCTGACGGCGAGGCGCTGGAGGTTCTGCTATAAACCGTTGCTACCATTTGCTACCGTAGGGTAGCGTTGGGTCGCCCAGCTAGGCGCCTCCCGCCCCTGCCTGCGCAATGAGAAACCGGACACTTTCGGGAGCGTTGCTCCTTCGCTATCGTAGCGTAAGGTTAGTGGGCTAAACGTTGGTAGCGGCCGGAAACACATGCCTCCCTCCTGCCGTGCGACCCGTGCCGACGCTCGTTCTCGCTCCATGTTCCCCGCGCAATGTTGCTACGCTACCAATTGCTACCATACGATCGTTCCCGTTAGCTTGGGGAGAGGAGTTTTCAACGATTTTTGTTGAGAGACCTGTGGATAAGCTTCAATATGACGCGTCTGGTCGTTGTTCTAAAAGGATTTTCGCTTCCTGCCGCTTTCGTTCGCGCTGACCGAGAAAGTTTTGTCCCCTATAATTCGCGGCTTGCGCTGACGACGCTACGCTTTGCTAGCGAATGCTAGCAATCGCTATCACCGTAAATGATATGAAACAGAGCACGAACCGCCCCTCCGACTTGGGCGTCGAGGATCAGATCCGCGAAGAGGTGATCAGGATTCGCCGCGAGCACCCGTACCGAGGCGACTACCGCGAGCAGCTTCAGGCGCTGATCCACGTACTGTTCTTCAAGTTTGGCGAGCGGGCCGGCGCGGCGCGGCTCGTCGCTCTACTTGGCGCCGATGGGCGCTCGCCGAGCACCGGGACAGCCTTGGCGGAAATCAACCGTTTCTGGCAGACCATCCGCGATAACGCGGCGATCAAGCTCGACCGTCCGGACCTTCCCCCGTTCCTGCTTGAGATCTTTGCGGACGCGGCGGGCAAGGTATGGGAGAACGCTCTTTCCCAAGCGGAAGCCGCACTTGCGGAGTTCCGCACCCAGGCAGAAGAGCAGATCCGCGACGCTGAAGCGCGTCAGAACCAAGCCTTCGACCAATTACGCGAGGCGCGCGCTGAGATCGACACCACTCGGCAGCGTGCCGCAGCCGAAAGCGAAGCGCGGGAAGCGCTCGCTGTTGAGCTTGCGGGCGAAAAGGCGGCACGCGTCGAGCGCGAGAAGGCGCTCCAGCAACTTGAACAACAAGCCGCCGAAGCGGAGCGCAGACGAACCGAAGAAATCACTAAGCTTCACCGCACGATCGAAGACCTTCAGAAGGCATCGAACCGGATTGAAGCCGAGCAGCGCCGGTTGCTCGTCGTTGCCGATGATTACAAGACAGCAGCGGCGCGTGATCGCGAGCTGCGAGGGAAAGTCGAAGACGAGAATCGGACGCTCACGATCACAATGCAGAGCATGCAGGGACAGGTCAATCGCCTTCACAGCGAGCACGGCATCCTTCAGGGCCGCGCGGAATCGGCCGAGGCGCTGGCCGAGCGATACCGGCGCGACCGTGACGAGGTGCTGATTGCGCAGGAAAAGACGACCGCGCAAGTTGAAGCCGCACATGCGCGCATAGCGGATCTGGAGAAGGAGGTCGAACGGCTCTCCGCCATTCAGTCCCCCGACGCCACGGCATAGCGAAGCGATGACTGTGCACAGGAGCAACAACACGATGGTGGACGCGACAATGAAAACTTATCGGCATCACGAGCTCCGCCCAACGGGAATGCGCCTGATATCAGAGCGGACGCTACCGTATCCTATCAATTGCTACCATTTGCTATCGAATACAATGGAGGGGTATAGTGACTGACATTACGCTACCGGTGAAAGTCATAGTTATCTGCGGAGAAAAAGGAGGCACGTCAAAGAGCACGGTGTGCACCAACCTGGCCGCACATTTCGCTGGCGAGGGCGTCGATGTGCTGATCGTCGATTGCGACGAGCAAGCAACGTCGAAAAACTGGATCGATCGTCGGGACGACGCGATCAAGGAAGGCGCGAAGATTCCGAAGATCCACATCGCCCAGAAGACCGGGAAGGTGTACGACGCCATCACCGACTTCGCCAACCGTTACCAGCTTGTGATCGTCGATGTAGGCGGGGGCGACACGCAGGAGACGCGGACGGCATTAGCAGCTGCCGATGTTGCTTTCATTCCGTTTGCCGCCAGTCAGGCAGATCTCGAAACGCTCGATCACATGAACGAGGTCATCGGTCTCGCCAAGGGGCTCAACGAAGACCTGAAGACATTCGGGCTGTTGAGCATGCTCACGTACCACCCTACGCAGAAGCACTACAAGGAAGCACGCGAGTTCCTTAAAGACTATGAAGAAATCGACCTGGTGAACCATTCAATTGGGTTCCGGCAGATCTACAAGGATGCGCTGCGTGACGGACTTGGTGTCGTCGAGGTCAAGAAGAAAAGCAAGGCGCGGTCGCTCGCGGCCGCTGAGATTCAACTGTTTGCACAGGACATCATGAGATGAGTACCTTCAAGAAGCCGAAGCGCGTTGTTGATCGCGAGGCAATGGAACGCTTCGCTCAGGGTGCGGATGACCGCCGTGCGGCGATTAACGCAGATCCGGCAGAGCAGCCCCCGCAAGCACCGGTTGATGCTGCTTCACCCGTGCGAGAAGACGCGACGGCGAATGACGTTCCGTCGGTCGTATCCACTCCGTCCGCTGTCACTGCTTCAGCTACCGCCGCTCCGTCGGTCGCAGTTACTCCTCCCGTCAACGTGCCAGAAGTCGCTGTGGTCGAGCGAGCAAACCCGGCCGAGCACGTCGCGTATGACAAGCACCAACAGATTCAATGGCGCGTCAGCCAACACACGCGCGACATGTTCGAGCGCGTCTACAAGAACACCAACGTCAAGAGCAAGCAACAGCTACTCGACTCGATCCTGTTGCCAGCGCTTGAGAAAATGGATGACAAGACTCGCTAAGAGCATTCGTCTGACGTCCCGTGCGTGCGGAACGACTGCAACTCGATGGCGATCGTCGCGTTGCGAGGGAATGCGAGGCCACGGCAGCCACGTCCGGCGCGTGGCGCGAAAAACAGAACACCCGTGATAACTCTCGTTATCAACCGTGCGGTTTTTGGAAAGGCGGGAAGAGGGCGATTTTCACTGGTGAAAATGGGCACTGCGACGCAGGAAGCGGAGCGACGCCTGTGGGGCCCACGACGGCACCTTACCTGTCCTCTTCGTCATCAACGGTTGCGGTCTTTGGAAAGCGGGACGAGGGCGATTTTCACTAGTGAAAATGGGCACTGCGACGCCGACGCTTACGGGCCACGACGCGGCACCCTATTTGCGCCGACTTCGTTGTGCCTGCATGCCAAGGCAAACCGGAGAGCGACCATGAATGAAGACCAGGTGAAGGGCGTCGGGGAGAAGATCAAAGGCAAGATCAACGAAGGCGTCGGCAAAGTGACGAACGATCCCGCGCAGGAAGCGAAGGGCGACGCGCAACAGGTCGAGGGCGCAGCGCGCAAGGAGTTGGGCGACGCCAAGGAAGATCTGAAGGATGCAGCTGACGATGCGGCGAAGCCGTAACCGACTGTCGGCAGCCTAGTCGCCTCGAGCGGTATGGCTCACTGCTTCAACGCCCGCTTCGCGCGGGCGTTTTAACGTCCTCTCCGTCATCAATTCCATACAAGCCGAAATTTCCTTCCGCGTGGGGAATCGGCATACGAATCGATGGATTGAGTCAAAATTCGACTTCGAAGTTTCGCGTTCGACAATAACGGTTCAGGGCCCGCAATGAGTTCGGCTATCGTGCACGCTGTGTCTGATGCAGTCCGCGCGCCACTGCAATATAGGAACGCTGCAAGCCTCGTGACGGCCAACATAACTGAAACGCCCGATCACGGGCACTGAAAGCACGGCGGTGGGCCAGGCTGCCGAGCCAAGTCGGCGGCATTCTTCTCTAATTGAGTAGCAGCCTGCACTAGGACAAGTTGAAGCGACTGCTTTTCCCGCTAGTATCGAGCGAGTAAATCTTATCGGTGATTTTTAGGAGCAGCGACATACCATGTCAAAGAAACAGCCGATCTACGACGAAATCTTTGCCGTTACCAGCGTTGTGGAAGGTGTGCCGACATGCACCGAGGCTGAGTGCCGGGCGCGCGGCAACGGCATATGGGTAGAGGTCGATGGGTCAGGCGACTGTATCCGCTACTGGTCGTCGGGCCTTACCGATGAAACTCCGATGGCGGTTTTTTACATACACGGAGATCGTCTATGGTTTGGGGAAGTTGTTAGCTACGATGACAATAGCGTAGCGAGGCAAAACTCCTACGCGAAGATGGCAGCGTCTTCGCTCGGAATGCCATTCATTAAGATCGCCCGGCCGGGACTATATGGGTCTTCCGGCCAACACAGTTCAGCTCGTCAAACGCGCGAATTGCAATTGGTTGCGGGTGCGGTTCGACATCTGCTCGAGCGCTACAAAATCAAGCGCTATGGGATCGCAGGCCAATCGGGTGGCGGCAGCGTAGCCAGTTATTTGCTTACCCAGTTTCCAGACGTTGAATGTGTTGCATTTTCTGCCGCCTGCTTATCTCTTGATGGTTTGCGCAACGGTAGCCTGACGCGCAGCGGATACGACGGAGGCCCTGACATCTACGACCCGGTGGCGCATTTGCATGAAGTCGCGACCAACCACCGACGTCGTTTGTTTATCATCGGCGACGAGAAGGATAAGGCTGCGCTTTTTCTAAATCTAGAGCATTATTACCAAACTGCGAAGGCGCTGGGGCACGATGTCACTCTTATCCGCGCCGAAGGGCTTGGTAACAACCATGTCTTGGACGTTACAGGGCAGTACATCGTCGCGTGGGCAATGCAGGGAATGTCGACGCAAGAAATCGAGCAAAAAATCGCGCTGAAAGAGGTCGTCGGATAAGCGAAAGGCAAGCGGTCAGGCGTTTCAATAATCACCGAGACAGGGCTTGTACCTGACGGTGCGTCCTTTTCTTGCTCAGGTTCCAACCGGCGGAAGCCTTCAAGCCTTCAGTGCCGCATAAGAGAAATTGCAGAACGCGATGCCGGTGCGCCCTATGCGTGGCACGCGAAGTGGTTCCAGACGATAAACATCAGGCCGGAAGAACCCAAGGCACCGGCCGTTTCCGGTCGAAATCACGAACAGCCGAAATAACGCTGGAAGCTTGGCGGCGATCTGCCTATGCGTCGCCGAACATCGGATCATCAAGGTCGATCGGAAACTCAAATCCCGCTTTCACTCGATCCATCACCACCATCGTCTTAAACCCCTTGATGTCAGGGTTTTCGTAGAAAAAGCGCCGAGTAAACAATTCGTAGTCTTCCATGCTCTTTGCTGTCACCACGAGCATGAAATCTGCGTCTCCCGTCACGTAGAAACCCATCATGACCTCTCGAGTTGAGCGCAACGCTTTCTTGAATCGATCTACGATATCGGCCCTTTCCCGCTCCAACGAGACAAGCACGACCATAGTGATTGCTCTACCGAGCGCCTTGGGCGAGACGATAGCGACCTCAGCTTCGATAACCCCGTCAGTGCGAAGGCGCTTAAGCCGTCGCTGACACGCTGACGCCGACAAATTAACAACGCTGCCTAACTCATCAGACGTCAAGCGGTTGTTTTTCTGAATTCTTTGGAGAATCGCCGCGTCGATCCTGTCTAAATTTGCCATGCAGTTTTTGGGCGCGTGCCGCCGTTGGTTCGCCGAATTCCAGCGTACCAACCCCTCCTAACGCGGTCAACCAGACTTTTTCGGCAGGTACATTACCTGAATCAAACACTGCGAAAGAATTCGGAGAATCATGAAAGACCTTGCTGCGGCTGCACTGCGTCAACTGAAACGACCCGACCTTATTGAACATCGTGCCTATATCGCGGGTGAATGGGTCGAATATTCGGAGATTGTTCCCGTGCTCGATCCCGCGACGGGTGAGCACCTGCTCGACGTTGCATCGTGTCCCTTAAATGCGGTGGACGACGCAGTAGTTGCAGCCCGCCGCGCGTTTGCAGATTGGCGTCAGCAAACACCCGTCTCGCGAGGGAACATCCTGCGTTCGTGGGGCCGCCTAATGCGTGCACACGCCGACGATCTCGCTGTCATCATGACGGCGGAGCAAGGGAAGCCTTTGGCCGAAGCTCGGGGGGAAATCGCCTATGCCGCTTCTTTCCTTGACTGGTTCGCGTCTGAGGGTGAACGGGCATACGGAGAAACAATCCCAAGTCACTTGCCGGGCAGCAGGCTTTTCGTCGAGCTGCAACCAATTGGCGTCACTGCGGCCATCACCCCTTGGAACTTTCCAAGCGCGATGATCACGAGAAAAGCGGGTGCCGCTTTGGCAGCGGGATGCACGATGATTGTGAAACCCGCGCCTGAAACGCCATTGTCTGCGCTTGCACTCGCCAAGCTCGGCGTAGAAGCTGGACTTCCTCCGGGAGTGTTTCAAGTGATCACGGGCGAAGCGGCACCCTTAGCGAAGCGTCTCTTGGAGCATAAGGAGGTGCGCGCCTTCTCTTTCACGGGATCCACGCACGTTGGCCGCATCCTTCTCGCTCAAGCTGCAGAGACAGTGAAAAAAGCCTCGCTCGAATTGGGGGGTCACGCTCCCTTCATTCTCTTCGACGACGCGCCTCTGGAGGCAGCCGTCACAGGATGCATCAGCGCCAAATTCGCGACGTCCGGTCAGGACTGCCTGGCTGCGAATCGAATTTACGTGCAGCGAGGTATATATAGCGCTTTCGTGGATGCCTTTGCGAAGGCGACGACAGGACTCAAAGTAGGCCACGGCCTCGAGCCGAACGTCCGTATTGGGCCGATGACCCGTAAGTCGGTTGCAGAAAAGTGCCGCGATCAAATCTCGCAAGCACTCGCCGCGGGGGCAACTCTTGTCGTCGGTGGCATTGACAACCCGCTGGGCGAAAACTTCGTGACGCCTACCGTCCTCTCGGATGTAACAGACGAAATGCTAATAGCTACGGAGGAGACCTTTGGGCCCGTCGCTGCAATCATGCCTTTCGATACCGAAACGGAGGTGGTCGCACGAGCCAACAACAGCGAGATGGGTCTCGCCGCTTACGTGTACACGTCCGATCTCCGGCGAGCGATGCACTTATCGAACAGCCTCGAATATGGAATGGTGGCGGTGAACACACCGAAATTTACCGGTGCGCCGATTCCCTTCGGTGGCTGGAAA
The DNA here is from genome assembly GCF_014384845.1 of Caballeronia sp. EK. Lineage (NCBI taxonomy): Bacteria > Pseudomonadati > Pseudomonadota > Betaproteobacteria > Burkholderiales > Burkholderiaceae > Caballeronia > Caballeronia sp. EK. The sequence goes on along the minus strand of NZ_JACSUE010000015.1, from coordinate 101,901 downwards.
CAGTCTGGTCTTGGTAGGGAAGGATCTCGTTACGGGATGCTCGACTACCTTGAAGCCAAGTACACGTGTATCGGCCAACTGACCAAATGAAATAGGGTAGCTATATGACAATCAACATCCAGGAAATCTCCGCTCTTGACAAAGCGTCGGTGCTTCACCCCTTCACGCAACTCAAGGACTTCGCGACAGGCAAAGCAGGCGACCCTACTATCGTCGAGTCCGCAAAAGGAATCCGGATTAGAGACGCATCGGGTCGTGAGTATATCGACGGGTTCGCCGGGTTGTACTGCGTCAACGTCGGGTACGGCCGCACGGAAGTCGCTGATGCAATCTCGCGACAGGCGTACCGACTTGCCTACTACCACAGTTATGCTGCGCACACGACCGACGAACTTGCCATTTTGTCGGACCGCCTCGTGAAGATGGCTCCCGGTAAGATGAGCAAGGTGTTCTATGGCTTGTCGGGTTCAGATGCGAACGAAACGAACGCCAAGCTGGTCTGGTACTACAACAATCTTCGTGGAAAGCCCACCAAGAAGAAGATCATTTCACGCCAGCGTGGCTATCACGGCTGTAGCGTCGTTTCCGGTTCGATGACCGGCATGAGCTTCTACCATGACTATATGGATCTGCCCGTGACGGGCATCGTTCACACAGGTGTTCCTCATCATTACTGGGGCGCTGAGGCTGGAGAAACGGAGCTTGCGTTCTCGGCACGACGCGCTGAAGAACTGGAGGCTTTGATCTTGCGGGAAGGTCCTGACACTGTCGGAGCTTTTATCGGCGAACCGGTCCTCGGAACGGGTGGTATCACGCCACCGCCGGAGGGCTACTGGGCAGCTATTCAGGCGGTGCTCAAGAAATATGACATCCTTCTCATAGCAGACGAGGTGATCACAGGTTTTGGACGCACAGGAGCAATGTTCGGCTGCCAAAAGTACGAAATCGAGCCCGATCTAATTACCGTCGCTAAGGGCCTGACATCAGCATATTTTCCTCTGTCAGGATCGATCATTAGCGAGAAAGTCTACAACGTCATCGAAGAAGGTGCCGATAAAGTAGGAGCCTTCTCGCACGGCTATACGTATTCTGGTCATCCGATCGGAGCGGCCGCAGCTAACGCTGTTCTTAACATTGTTGAGCAGGAAGACTTGCCAAGCAACGCGCGTCACGTCGGCGCTTACTTCCAAGACCGGCTGGAGGCCGAGTTTGGGAAACTGCCCATAGTCGGAGAAGTTCGAGGCGTGGGTTTAATGGGCGCCGTCGAGTTCGTCGCTGACCGAGAGCGAAAGACGCGTTTCGAACCGCATATGAAGGTCGGAGCGCGAATCTCCAAAGCTGCCCGAGATCGCGGGTTGATTGCACGCGCGATGCCCCACGGGGACATTCTCGGGTTCGCGCCTCCGCTCGTCACGACGAAAGAGGAGGTGGAGGAGATCGTCCATATAGCTTCCGCAGCCGTCCGGCAGGTTTTGGACGAACTGACGCGCGAAGGCGTTGTAGGTTGATCAGGCGATGTTTCTACCGTTGCAATAGCAACGGTAGAGCAGGGCAGACCGTCCTGGGGGCAGACAGTCCGGCGGCCGGCAAGCCAGCCACGATGGAGGATCAAGCTTTAGGCGAGGAGTATCAGCGAATGCTTGGCCGGTTCTAGAACTCTCCGAGACCTCGAAATCGTGTCAAGGTTCGATTTAGCCTATGATTTGAGATGCGTGTCAGAAAGCTTCCGCGTTGATGTTTTCCTCAATGACTAAGCGGCGCAACGGAAAGCGCCGCACGCTTGTTGGAAACGAAATGAACAGCACAAACTCCGGTATCCACGCCACGTCTCCCGTGCTAGTCGATCGACACCACGATGATAGACGGTATCCCCAAGGGGTCGCCTTCATGGACGGGCAGTATTTGCCAATGTCCGAGGCAAAAATCTCTGTGCTTGACTGGGGCTTTCTTCACTCGGACGCGACGTACGACACAGTGCACGTGTGGAACGGACGCTTCTTCCGATTGGAAAAACACCTTGATCGATTTCTCCGAGGAACAAAGCGCCTTCGAATGGAAGTACCCTATTGCAGCGACCAGATCGCGGCCATTCTGGCAAATTGCGTCGCACTCTCTGGGCTCAGGGCGGCGTACGTCGAAATGATTTGCACGCGCGGTTCATCACCGACTTTCAGCCGCGACCCTAGGCAAGCGCAAAACCGATTCGTCGCTTTTGCCGTTCCATATGGCGCTGTGGCGAGCGATGAGCAATTGCGGCGGGGCTTGCATGTCGCCATCAGCGAGACTGTCCGCATCCCTCCTCAGTCAGTTGATCCGCAAATAAAAAATTATCACTGGCTGGACCTTGTAAAAGGCCTCTTTGAAGCCTTCGACATGGGAGCTGAGACCGCAGTAGTCTTAGATACAAATGGATTTGTCGCTGAGGGCCCGGGCTTCAATATTTTCCTTGTCAAGGATGGGGAGATCGCGACGCCAGCGTTCGGTGTGCTCCCCGGTATCACTCGTCAGACTGTTTTCGACTTGAGCGAAGAGTTGGGATTAAGCGCTGTCGCCCGAAACATAGGGCGAGAGGCCCTAGGAGATGCCGACGAAGTGTTTATCACATCAACTGCAGGCGGCATCATGCCCGTAACCCGAATCGACGACGGGCTCATTGCGGACGGAACCGTAGGTCCGGTAACGCGACGCCTTACGGACTTATACTGGGCTAAGCATCAGGATCCAGCCTGGTCAACGGCGGTTGTCTACAGGTGAACTTTTAGGATTAACGGCTATTTACACGACCTTTCCATGTCGCAATAGCGACGCCTAACACGGCGAGGCTCATTGACCACCACGCTTTCGCGGGCAACGTTTCTCCAAGGAAGAAATAGGACATTATCGCAGCGCCGGGTGGAACAAAGAAAAACAAAGCCGCTACTTGTGATACCTTGCCGGCTCGCGTCAACGCGAGCAATAACGTGATCGCAATAAGCGAATTGCCGATCACAAGATACGAGAGTGCAGCAGCCAGCGAAAGATTCCAATGCACTTCGGTATGTTCAAAGACTAAAGCCATTGGCGCGCAACATATGAAACCGACTAGATACTGTACGAGGTTTGATGTGAGCGGATCCTGTGCCGTGCCCGCGTGCTTCTCGTAAAGCATCGCCGCAGTAATACCAACAAGCGCGCCAATCGCGAGCAAAACAGGTCCAACAGACGACCCCGGCAACGTACCGCGGGAGAGGATGACACCGGCTGAACCGCAGAGCCCCAGAATCAGACCAAGCCATTGACGCACGCCAATCGGTTCAGCCGTCAAAGAAGGCGCTAACATGCTTACAAGGATGGGTTGTAAAGAAACAATGAGCGCTAGCCAGGCAGTCGCAATGCCCGTCGTCATTGCGAGGTAGCTCAAGCCGAAATACATGACCTGAACAAGAAGGCCCATGACGATCAGATACCGCCAACTGCGCATGTCGCGCGGCCAGCGCGGGCGCCTGAAAGCACACACGACGATCAGCGCGGCGATGCTGAGCGCGAAGCGAATTGAAAGAAAGGTCAGGGGTGAAGCATATTGCAAGCCGATCTTGGCCAACGGAAAGCCGGCCGACCACAGCAACAAAAAGGCGACCGGGCCGCCAACAGAAAGCCAACGCTCAGCGTCCGACGTCGTCTTCGGCCTGGCGTCACTCGCATCGGAGCCGTATGTCATGGCTTTTTCCCAAGTGTCAATCTGCTCTTCGATCTCGTCGAACGCCTATCTCGCCGAATGCCGCTAAATGAACGACGAGTGCCCGCGTGGTAAGCGGGCACGCATCCGCCGCAAAAGGAAAATTTAGGAAAGTCTGATAAGGAACGTCAAAATTTGTGCGTCATACCCAACCGCGCAAGCGCCTGATTTTGGCTGGACGACAGCCCCAACCCCGCGACGTTTGCACCGAATACCTCGGCTGCCGCCTGATTGGTATGGAGGTATGCACCTTGTACGTAAACGGCCGTACGCTTACTGAGGTCGTAATTAAGCATGAGGGAGGCGAGATGGAAATTGGCTACGCTGTGTTGGGCCGCATTCACATCTGCGGTGGTAAACACATACGCCGCGACTGCCAACAATGCAGGCGAAAAATAATGTTGAGCGCTGACATCAAAGTTATTGAACTTCCAGGAATTCTGTCCCTGGAGGCTTAAACCAGTCGCGTTACTGCCCAGCGTGCCGTCTGGCAAAGCGTAAGCGTCAACCCGAGAATACGCAAATGCAACACTATCTTTATTACTGAACGTGTAACGCAGCCCAACACCGATATTCTGCTGCTTCGAGGCTATAAAGCCAAATGCTGTTTCTGAGGATACTGCGCCGTTCGCGGTCGCACTTGGATTGTCAGCTCTGACATACATCAAAGCGGCCGAGAAAGGACCATTGGCGTATGAGACTGCTGCGCTGTACTGGCGATTGTTTGCAAACCCGACGCTGTTGCTGAATGAATACGTGGTTTCAAAGTTCAACCCGTAAAAGGTGGGGGATAGGTACTTCACCGTGTTGTTGTTTCGAACGAACCAATCAGCGTTATCGTTGTCGAGCGGATGATCAGCGAAGTCGCCGATTGACCCAGTGCCAGTGAAAGGCGCCCACAAATCGTCAGATGCATTTAATTGTCGGCCTACGGTGACTGTACCGTAGCTTTTACTGTCCAAACCGACGTACGCGGCACGGCCGAAAGCGGAGCCGCCCTGAGCGAGCCGGCCGTTATTTGGATCGAATCCACTCTCAAGTCGAAAGACAGCACTGAGACCCCCGCCAAGATCTTCGGTTCCTTTCAGCCCCCATCGACTGCCATACACTTCACCACCAACTAGGCCATAGAAGCTTTTTCCGGAAACGTTGGAGATGTAATCGAAGCCTTCATCGATAATGCCGTATAGCGTCACACTGCTTTGCGCGTGGGCGACCGGGCAAGCTCCGAAAGCCAGTACAACGAGCGAGATGCCGGTGCAAAGGTGCTTAACTTGCATTCTGTAGTTCTCCTTATTTTCTCCGAGGGTCATTTACGGATTGGGTTTACTTTCTGTTTAATTTTTGAATTAAGTCGTGGTGAGAACGACCGACAGATTCGTTAGTGCTACTGGATGTAGAAGTGTCGAAGCGGCCGGTTTTGTCCGCTTCTACGAGCTATCCAAATAAGCACACGATCCAGCGCTTGACTACAATCCCCCGATCATAGGAATAGTGCTTTCGATGCCCTGTTTATGTTCAAACGTCGCTTTACGCAACTAGGTTTTGAGAAGCTCCGGAAGATTAAAGTCGACCGCTTGCAGGCTCGTAAGAGTGATCTGCTTGTTGCTCGCGAGAAGGCGCCGCGCTGCCATGTGGTCACGTGGGCGATTTACACTCTCGACGCAAACGCAAATGCCATCGCGAAAATGGAACACCGAAACATCCGATTTGTCTCCCGGTCGAGAAACCCAGTCAGTTCCGGCCCCAGACAGACCAGCAATTTGAACTTTGAACTCGTACTGATCCGACCAAAACCATGGGACAGCGTTGTACACCTTGTTGCCGCCAGCTATGGCATCGCCGGCGACACGGGCCTGGTCCATCGCATTCTGGACTGACTCCAAGCGAATGCCCGTTGGATTGAACGGACCATTGAATGTCGCGCAGTCGCCAGCTGCGTAGACGTTATCCCTCGACGTTCTCGACCTATTGTTGACAACGATACCGTTGCGCACGTCTAACTCAAGTTGTCGCGCAAGGTCCAGGTTTGCCTCTGAGCCAACACCGACAACTACTAGATCGGCGCTCAAGACGGAGCCATCGTCTACTTCGATGCGGTTCACCAGACCGGTCGGTCCAACGATAGGCCGCACCATCCGTGAGGTTAGAAGCGTAACTCCATTGTCGAGGTGAATCTCTGTTAACAGTTTCGAGAGGACGGGTGAAACGGCGCGGGCAAGTACGCGATCAGCTGCTTCGACCACCGTTACTTTTTTGCCTTGACGCGCAAGTGCCGATGCAACCTCAAGGCCAATGAACCCTGCACCGATTATGACCACACGCTCTGCAGTTTGTATCGTGGAGCGAAGGTTACGAGCATCTGCCACGTTGCGAACGTAATGCACGTTGCTCGGACATGCTTCCAGGCCCGGAAGCACGCGAGCGCGAGCGCCCGTAGCCAGCGCAAGGGTGTCAAAGGTGACCACAACATCGTTTGATAGACGCGCACGGTTGCTATTTCCATCGATCGAGACGACTCGGGTCCCAAGCTCCACGTCGATTTTCTTATCGCGATAGAACGCTTCCGCGCGCAGAGGCATAAGTTCTTCATTGACATCTTTCAAGAAGGACTTTGATAGCGGGGGCCTATGATACGGGAGGTCTTGCTCGTCACTAACGATCAAGATGTCCTCCGCGTAACCGCTCTCGCGTGCCTGAGCGGCAAGCTCGCATGCGGCGTACGATCCGCCGACGATAAGTAGTCTCTTTTGCATGAAGCTTGGTCCCGCATTGTCCGATTATTGAAGATAGCCCGTACTGTCGTTGAAAGTCGTTAGAAACCCGAGCCAGGCGCAAGTCTTACAGTCAGGCCATCAAGCTCATCGCTGAGCTTGACCTGGCAGGACAGGCGAGAGTTCTCGCGTCGCTCCTCTGCGACGTCAAGCATTGCATCTTCGATGTCGCTAACAGGCTCGAGCTTGCGATTCCAGTCGTCTTCAACATAAACGTGGCAAGTCGCGCACGAAGCGCAGCCGCCGCACTGCGCGGTGATGTTGAGCCCTGCACTACGAATGGCGCTCATCAACGTTTTGTCCGACACGTTTCCGATTTCAACCTTCGTACCGCTTTGGTCATATACAACGATTCGCACCGTGATTACCTCAAAAAAGTACGTTCAAGGGGCCATAGGAACGATGAGAAAAGTTCCTAAAGCGTGGTTTTTCTTTAGATGGATCGAGGCGAAGCTCCGGAAGCCGCTCAATTAGTGTCTTCATCCCCTCGCGAATCAACATCCTGGCCAAGTGCATCCCTACGCAAAGCCGCGGCCCAACATTCAAAGCGAGGTGGTCAGTAGGAGCTTTTCGGGCCAAGTCGATGGCGTGAGGGCAACCATAATGCGACGGATCTCTGTTCGCGGCAGCATGCAAATTGCAGATCAGATCGCCTTTCTTCACATCGACGCCCAAAACCGTTGCGTCGCGACCCGCGACCCGAAAGCGCCACTGCAGCGATCCCAAAAGACGCAATGTTTCTTCCACGAAGGAATTCAAAGGCCCCTCTTGGTCGGCCGTGATGGCCTGGTGAACTTCGGAATTCGTCAAATAGAGGTACACCGCGTTAGCGATTGCGTTTGCGGTTGTTTCACCAGCACCGACAGCCGCTTCGCGGGTGTTGTGAAGTACTTCCGTGACGCCGAAGCCGGGATAATCCTTTTCACCCTGCGTCCAGAGCGAACTGATGAAATCGTCGCCCCGGTTTTCCTTTCGCTCAATGACAAGCGGCAGGAAGAGCTCGTTCAGCCGATCTGACGCAAGCTGTGCCTTGATCATCAATTCGCCAGGCCCGTGAGCCATCCCAACCCACGCCACAATGTCCTTATGCCAAAGTGCAATTTGCTTGACGAGCGCATCGTCCCGCCAAGGAAGGCCAAACAATGAGGCCATCACTCGCTCGGGAATTGCCTGCGCGTACTCTTCGACGAGTTCAGCGCTACCTCGTTTTTGAAACCGGTCGATCGCGTCATTGATGACCGGAAGCACGTGGGCAGTTCGATACTTTTCGATAGAATGGGGGCTCAACATCTTGAGAAACACCCGCCGCATTGCGGCGTGCTTTTCTCCGGTTAGGACAGTGATGCCGGTCGAGCCACCGTTGATCTCGCGCACTTTTTCATCGATATCGGCGTACAAGATATGAAACGTGTCCTCATCGGTTTCAATGATTTTGCACGCGTCATAACTCACGGCGAGCCAACAATTCATGCCAGGATCCCAAACCAGCGGTCCGCGCTTGCGAAGTTCGTCGTAGGCCTGAAACGGTTCCTCGTTGGCCAAGGAAAGCATTGACCATTCAGGGGACGAGACTGGGATAGTAGTGTGACCCATTCGAAATCATCCTTTAATTCAATAGTGCGTGGTTCAGATGATCGGTAGAAGCATCTGCCCAGGGCGTTAAAAAATGCCGGCTGAAACAGCGACCCGGCAAGTTAAGCGCGTGAGATCAGATCGCTTCCCTCACTGCACGCAGGAACTGCTGAGTTCTTTCTTTGCGGGGGTTAGAAAAGAGTTCAGAAGGCGGTCCCTGTTCTTCAATCTTCCCGCCATAGAAGAAGCAGACTCTGTCAGAAATATCGCGTGCAAACCCCATCTGGTGGGTGACCATCAACATGGTCAAGTTATGTTCTGCCACGAGCTTTCTGATTACATTGGTTACTTCGCCAATTACTTCTGGATCAAGCGCTGAAGTGACTTCATCAAATAACATCACTTTTGGCCGCATGGCCAGCGCCCGCGCAATTGCCACGCGCTGTTGCTGCCCGCCCGACAGACGCGATGGATGTTGTCCCATCTTGTCCGCCATCCCCACCATCTCCAGCAGTTCAACGCAACGGTCGCGCGCTTCCGCTTTCGGCATTTTCAAGACTTGCACCGGACCCTCCATGCAATTTTGCAGAGCGGTCATATGGGGAAATAGGTTGAAGTGCTGGAAGCACATGCCAACGGCGGAGCGTCGGGAACGAATGTACTTCTGCGATGCTGGCACCAAGACACCGCGCTCCTCCATGTGGCTAAAAGGCTCGCCATCGACAAAAATGTATCCGTCGTCGATTGTTTCCAATGTCATTAGTGCCCTCAATACCGTCGTTTTGCCGGAACCGGAAGGGCCGATAATCGTCACCGTCTCGCCTGGTGCCACGTCGAGATTTAGATCGTTCAGGACGACATGTGAGCCATACGCCTTTCGAACGTTTCTAAAACTCAAGATTGGCTTCGCACCGGGGTCACTGCTGTCGGCGAGCGGCAAGGGCATGTTAAGCATATCCATCATGTTACATTCCTAATCTGCGACGAATGAACTTATCCAATAAGTTCACGAGCCCTGCCGATGGCAGAGAGATCGCCAAAAATATCAAGCCAACAAGGGTGTACGGTTCAAGATAGCGAAAATTATCGGTTCCAATAGCATTGGCCGTGTGCATTAGTTCGGCAACGCCAATAACAGAGAGCATCGGCGTGTCCTTGAATATGCCGACAAGATAATTGCCCATACCCGGAATGCACAATGGGACCGCCTGCGGGAGAATGAGTCGGGTGTACGTCTGTCTTGTCGACATGTTTAGTGCCGTCGCCGCCTCCCATTGCCCGCGAGGAATGCCCTCAATTCCGCCCCGGTAGACTTCAGACATGTAGCACCCGTAGTGAAGTCCGATGGCAAGCATGCCTGAAGCCCATGCGCTCAACTGCAACCCAAATTGCGGGGCGACGTAGAAAACAAAAAAGACTTGAACAAGAAGTGGCGTCGATCGAACGAATTCCATCAACTCGTTGAAGAACCATCGCAGATATACCGCGTTGCTTCGTTGAATTAAAGCCAACACTAGTCCCAGCACCAAAGCGATCGCATAACCAGATAAGGCGGCAATTAAGGTGTTGCCTGTCGCCTGCAGCAGTCGCGGAAAAATCTGCGAAGCGAAGACCCAATCCCATTTGAACATCTCTTATCCCCTTCCCAATTTTGACCGAAGTCGCCTTTCCAGAAAGCGCATCCCGGGGGTCAACAAGAACCTTGCCATCACGTAATAGATGACCAGGGCCAACCCAAAACTTTGGGCGGATAGAAATGTGAGCCCGTTGATTTGCTTCGCCTGGAACATGATGTCCGTTACGGATATCAACGACACCAGCGCCGTGGCCTTCAGTAATTCGATTAAGAGATTTCCCCACATCGGCAGTGAGATTACTAATGCCTGCGGAATGATAACTCGCCGCATGCGCTGAATTGGCGACATATTGAGAGCTGTCGCTGCTTCCCACTGCCCTTTAGGTACGGCAACGATGGCGCCTCTTACCAGCTCCGCACCATAGGCCCCAAGGTTCAGACCGACGGCCAAGACTCCCGCTTCGAACTTGCCAATGGTGAGGCCGAAAAGAGGTAGCACGAAGAAGATCCAATAGAGCTGGACTAGTAAAGACGTACCCCTGAACAGCTCGATGTAGCAAGATGCAACCACGCGCAGAAGCCGTGCTCTGGAAAGTTTGCTGAGGCCGGCACAGATCGCTAAGGCGACACTCAGAACAGTCGAGCAAAAGAACACAAGAACCGTGATCCAAGCGCCTGACAACAGCCTTGGCCAGTAAAGCTGAAGAAACTCGAAAACGCCCATGTTTTTCATCCGCGACAGACGTGCGAGCTTCGTGCAGCTCGCACGTCATAGATTTACCGGTTAGCGCAGATCCACTGAGTAGTAGTCGAACCGGGTAAATTGACGTTTGTCAGGCCGTAGGGTTTAACTGCTTCGACCCAACGCGGACTAGCAATAAACTTTTTTAATGTTTCATTGAACTTGGCTAGAAAATCAGCATCTTCAGAGCGGAACCCGATTCCCACCCAGTTCTGATCCCCTTCGGGCATGTTGGCCGGATTTGTAACTTCCAGGCTCCCGTTCGATGCCTCCGCCATATGCTTAGCTTCGAAGTACGTCAAACCACCTGCATCCGCGCGGCCTGACTTGACTGCCGCCATGACCTCAGATGGACCGGGCACCAAGTTTATCTCCTGGTCGGTCAAACCTTCTTTCTTCGCGACCTCGATCAAGCTTGACCCGGTATTGGTGTAGAAAACGGCTCCTTTGTTATGCACATCCTTATAGTTTTGGAGGCCCTTCGGATTGCCGGCGCGCACCAGCAACGCATCGCTTGTTTTCGCGATTGGGTCAGAAAAAGCCACGTTTTTACACCGCGTCCCAAGGATGTACATTCCACCAGTAATGACATCGTAGCGACTCGCCTGCAACCCTGGGATCAGGCCACTCCAATCCATGACGGTTGCCTGAATATCTTTAGCACCCATGTCTTTCAACACGGCGATTGCGACCGCGTTGGCGAAGCCTTTTGGGTCGCCATTTTCGCCGGGATAGGCGTAGATAGGCTCATTCCCAAAACCAATACGGATCGGCTGGCCGGCCTTAAGACGTTCCATCAATGGTCCAGCCGCGGCCGGGGCACTGATCCCGGTTAGGGCAATGCCAGCGCAAAGCAGGGCGGCTCCAAGTCTTTTGATCATCTTTTTGTCTCCCTCGACAGGATTCAGGCTGATAGCGCGGTCGCCCTAGAAAGCTAACCGCGTCGGTGGTTGTGTGACGTCCAGACCAGCATACATAGCCATATTTCGCCGTGAATTGAACTAGTACAAGTTTTTTTCGATAGGGGCAAGTCGGGCGATTGAAGCGCGGAGTTCGCTAGATCATGTAATGTATTTCCCTATGCGACACCCGCTGGACACACGCTTGGCATGGCCCGCCCGCTAGGCTTAATGTAATGGAACATTCCTATAAACCCTACTGGTCGATTTTTTTTGTCCGTGACTACAAAGGTTCGCCTACAGGAGGGGCGGCAGGATGAAACATCTGAAAAATGGGGGCGGTTGGATAACCGCTGTCCGCGAAGCCGCCGGAGGGGAGTCGAAGTACAAACGGCTGGTCGGTGCGATTAGCCAAGATATAGAAAGTGGTTCGCTGGCGGCGGGGGCTCGGTTGCCGACGCAGCGGGAGACAGCAGCCGATCTCGGGATAAGCGTGCAGACGGTGACAAACGCCTATAAGGAATTAGAGCGTCAAGGATTAATCCGCTGCGAAGTCGGAAGAGGTAGCTTCGTTGCGCCTCGCGTCACCGTGTCAAATTACGTCCTGGATACTGCCGACCGAGAGGTCGTTGACTTTTCTACCGCTCACATCGTGCACTGCGCAGAGCACGACGCTGCCTGGAGGGAAGTGTGTGGCGTACTGTCTCGCGTGGACGACCAACCGTGGATACGGTCTTATCGGCCGATCGCTGGAGCCGATCATCATAGGCAAGCCGGTGCACAATGGCTTGCGACTCTCAACATGCCGACTAACCCCGAGTCGCTGATCGTAACTAACGGGGCGACTCAAGCAATCTTCCTTGCACTGGCATCGACCGTGGGTCCCGGTGACACCGTGCTTTCGGAGAACGTTACCGACCACGGTGTAATTGGCTTGTCCAATCTCCTTGGCTTTACGTTGAAGGGACTAGAGACAGATGAGTATGGTATTCGCCCCGAGCACTTCGAAGAAGTCTGTGCGAGCGAGCGTGTCACGGCGATAGTTTGTACGCCGACATTCAATAATCCGACAGTCTCACTAATGCCCTATCTAAGACGCGCGTCGATCGCTCGTATCGCGGCAAAGCACGGAGTCTTTGTGATCGAGGATGACGCCTACGGCGCATTGTTCGAGGCATCTTCTACGCCAATCACAAGTCTTGTTCCTGATCTGGGCTTCTATTGCACAAGCTTGGCAAAGTCGGTGATGAGCGGACTGCGCGTTGGTTATTTGGTCACGCCTCGTCGCTACGCTCTGCGGGTGGAGAGCGTTCTGCGCGTCAGTACGTGGATGACTGCACCGCCGGTTGCCGAAGTCGCAACACGCTGGATAAATGACGGCACCGCAAAGCGCCTCGTTGATTTGCAACGACAAAAGTTAGCTACGAGGCAAGGAATGCTGCGCGCGGCCCTGGGAAGCTTCGTCAAAGGGGCGCATCCCAATGCATTGTCCGCGTGGTTGGCAGTGCCGGAGCATTGGCACGCTGACCGCATCGTTCGTGAACTGCGTAATCGACACATTGCTGTAACGTCGCCCGAGCCCTTTCTGGTTCCCGGTACGCCTTGTCCCAACGCAATTCGCATCTGCGTTGGGGCTGACGTTACAGATGCGACGTGTGAGGCAGCGTTTCGTACGATCGCAGAGACATTCGAACAATATCCGCAAGTCCACGACTTCTGATGCGGCGGCAGGCTTACCGGCAGAAGTCCTCTTTTCTGGGCTAGGCTGTCGCCACGCGAGTGGTGCAATCCAAGAGGCATCAAAAAAAGCAATGCTAGTAGCACCGATGGACCCTTATCGCCTTCTGATTTTGGCTAACAGGCGCTGGCCTTGGCCACGTTTTCGAGCCCCCATTCTCAGCCTACACCCCCGATCCGACGGTGTTAATCGGCGGTCACAGCCAAGCGCAACCCCGACGCCTCCGAAGTCAGTCTAGGAATTGCACTAGGACATTTCGATTTCCGATTTTGTGTCGTTACACTGGGCTCGCCGAAACGATGAGCGTGGACAGTACGACGATTTCGCCAGCCTTTAGACGACGCCAGCGTGGGACTTCCATTCCCGACCTATCGCTCCGCTTCGCACAAAGCACTATCCACGCACCCCTGTATCGGATCTATCTTTAGGCTGACCAAAATCGACGAAGGACATGATGGGACAATCTCACGCGAATGAAATGGCCCCACGGCTTGCATTCACTCGAAGCGAGTACGAGTCGCGGATAGCGAAAACCCGTACAGCGATGCAGAAGGCTGGACTCGAACTGTTGATCGTTACCGATCCGACTAACATGTATTGGCTCACCGGCTATGACAGTTGGTCATTTTACGTACATCAATGCGTTCTCCTATCACTAGAAGGGGAACCGGTCTGGTTTGGTCGGTTAATGGACGGCGCCAGTGCCCAGCGCACAACGTTTCTGAATCACTCCAACATCGTCGGCTATCCTGACACGTATGTGCAGTCGCCCGAACGACATCCAATGGATTACCTGGCCAAGGAAGTATTGCAGGCTCGGGGTTGGAGCAACCTTTCGACCGGCGTCGAACTGGACAACTACTATTTCAGCGCAGCCGCCTATCTTTCTCTGCAGCGCAATCTGCCCGATGCGAGGCTCAAAGATGCAACCGGTTTGGTCAATTGGCAGCGAGCGGTTAAATCGCAAACGGAAATTGATTACATTCGCATCGCCGGGCGTATCGTTGAAAAAATGCATGGGAAGATCGCGGAGGTGATCGAGCCTGGCATGAAGAAGAGCGATCTCGTAGCTGAGATCTATTCAACCGGGATCAAGGGGGCAGACGGACACGGCGGTGACTACCCGGCGATCGTGCCTTTGCTGCCGTCCGGAGTGGATGCGTCCGCATCGCATTTAACGTGGGACGATAGCCCCATCGCGAAGAACACTGGTACCTTCTTTGAAATCTCGGGTTGCTACAAGCGATATCACTGCCCGCAATCTCGGACGGTCTATTTGGGTCGGCCTCCGCAACACTTCCTTGATGCCGAGAAGGCTGTCGTCGAGGGCATCCAAGCAGGCCTTGACGCCGCGAAGCCTGGGAACGTCTGCGAAGACATCTCGAATGCTTTTTATGGTGTGCTTCGCAAAGCGGGGATCGACAAGAACAGCCGTTGCGGCTATCCCATCGGCGCAAGCTTCCCGCCTGACTGGGGCGAGCGCACGATGAGCTTGCGGTCAGGGGACCGCACTGTGTTGCAACCGGGCATGGTCTTCCACTTTATCCCGGGTATCTGGCAAGAAGATTGGGGTTTGGAGATCTCCGAGACGATCCTCATCACTGAGACTGGCGTTGAAACCTTTTGTCAGACGCCACGTAAGTTGTTTATCAAGGAGTAGCAATGCGTGAATCATCACTCGCGCCGACGATCGATCTCGACGCCAATGGGGAGCGCCATGGCTTTCTCAAGCTTCCGTACTCGCGCGACGATTCGGCTTGGGGCGCGGTGATGATTCCGCTATCTGTAATCAAGAATGGTAGTGGCCCCACGGTGCTATTAACGGGTGGGAACCATGGGGACGAGTACGAAGGACCCATCGCTTTGGCGAAATTGGCATCATCATTAAAAGCCAGCGATGTGTCCGGCAGGGTGATTGTCGTCCCGTACATGAACTATCCAGCATTCGAAGCAGGATCGCGGACATCTCCGATTGACAAGGGAAATCTAAATCGTAGCTTTCCGGGGCGGCCCGATGGAGCCGTCACTGAAAAAATCGCGGATTTCTTTCAGCGATATCTGCTTCCGTCCTCGGACTTTGTGTTGGACATTCATTCGGGCGGACGGACATTGGAATTCCTGCCGTTTGCGGCGATTCATGTATTGCGCGATCAGAACCAGCAGGCTAGATGTGAGCAGGCGATGTACGCGTTTGCCGCTCCGTACTCGATGAAAATGCTGGAACTTGATGCAGTGGGCATGTTCGACACTGCCGTCGAGGAGGCAGGCAAAGTCTTTGTTTCTACGGAGCTTGGGGGCGGAGGTTCATCAACTGCCCGGAGTGTAGCGATTGCAGACCGAGGTATCCGTGGCTTTCTGGCAAACGCTGGCGTAGTGGAGCACACCGAAACATCTCTCGGCGTTGAGGATTCGACGACGCTCTTAGACATGCCAGACGGAAGCTGTTACGTCACGAGCGAACTCAATGGCCTGCTCGAGCAATGTATCGATCTCGGCGCATTGGTTCGCCAAGGGGACGTGATCGCTAGGATTCATGATATCGGTCGTACTGGAACACCAGCAGTTGAATGCCTGGCCAAACGAGACGGGTTACTGGCGGCACGCCATTTCCCTGGACTGGTGAAACGCGGGGATACGGTCGCCGTTGTGGCCGATATAGTCGTTGGCGACATTTCTCCGCGGCGCTAGCGCGGATTCATCTCTACCGCACAGTTTTGCTTAATACAGCGGTTGTTGCCGTCGGTCGCCAATCCCTATCGTTGCAACATGTATTTCGCGTAAGCGTGAGTTCGTCAGAGTACTAGCGTTGTTCCTATCTCGGGGTCGTGTGAAATGAGTTCCATGTCAGCAGTGTCTAACGTCATCGATCCAGTAGCTTTGAGGCGCTTTTATATCGATGGTGCATGGGTCGCACCCGAAGAGCCCAAGTTTGTCCCGGTGATTAGTCCCGTGACGGAAGAGCCCTTCGGCCAGTTGGCCATGGGCGGATCTGCGGATGTCGACAAAGCCGTACATGCGGCGCGTGAGGCGTTCACGTGGTGGTCGCTGTCGTTGGTGGAGACTCGGTTCGAGATCCTGAACAGAATCCATGCGCTTATCCTTGAACGCAAGGAATCGCTTGCTCAAGCTATATCGCTCGAAATGGGCGCGGCAATCTCGTTTGCTCGTGCATCGCAAGTCCCGCTTGCAGCCGAACATGTGCGGACGGCGAGCGAGGTGGTATCCGAATACCCATTCCTGTCCGTCAAAGGCGGCACGGCAACGCTCCGTGAACCCATCGGAGTTTGCGCGCTTATCACTCCTTGGAACTGGCCGCTTTACCAAATAACCGCAAAGGTAGCGTCCGCGCTCGCCGCCGGATGCACGGTCGTGCTCAAGCCAAGTGAACTGGCGCCGCTTAGTGCGCTGTTATTCGCTCAACTGGTTCACGATGCGGGGGTTCCTCGCGGCGTCTTCAATCTTGTCAATGGCAGTGGGCCGGAGGTTGGATCCGCGCTCGCAGCGCACCCCAGTGTCGACATGATTTCGATCACCGGTTCAAACCGTGCAGGGGTGTTGGTTGCACAAACGGCTGCACCTACAGTCAAGCGCGTGGCTCAGGAGCTGGGCGGAAAGTCCCCTAACGTGATGCTGCCTGATGCCGACTTTGCAAAAGCGGTGCCACTCGGCGTGATGTCTGCGTTTCGCAATGTTGGGCAATCCTGCAGCGCACCTACCCGGATGATCGTACCTCGCGACAGATTGTCTGAAGTCGAGGCAATTGCTAGTGCGACTGCCAATGCGATTGTAGTCGGTGATCCGCAGGAAGAGAGAACTGTTCTTGGACCGATCGCGAACGAAGCTCAGTTCAATCGCGTTCAGACAATGATCCAAGTCGGAATCGAAAGCGGCGCTAAAATGCTGTGTGGCGGACTAGGGCGCGTAGAAGGATTTAGCCGGGGTTTCTACGCAAGACCCACAATCTTTTCCGAAGTAACGTCGCACATGCGAATCGCGCAGGAAGAGATCTTCGGTCCAGTGCTATGCATTATTCCTTACGACACGGTCGAGGACGCAATCGCAATTGCTAACGACACCGTCTATGGCTTGGGTGCTCACGTTCAGACTCAAAATATAGAAGCAGGGCGCGGCGTGGCTTATCGTATCCGAGCCGGGCAGGTCCATATCAATCATCCAGCTTTTGATCCGCGTGCTCCGTTCGGAGGCTATAAGCAATCCGGGAACGGACGAGAATATGGAGTTCAAGGGGTCGAAGAGTTTCTTGAAATCAAGGCCATTGTTGGTCACGGATAAGGCAATCATGGCGTTGATCCCCGAAATTGAGGCGTCTAATGACGAAATAAAAGCATTGCGGCGCGCGATCCACGCGTTCCCAGAGCTACGTTACGAAGAAAACCGAACATCCCAGCTGGTCGCAGACAACTTGGACCGATGGGGCTTGGAAGTGCACCGCGGGATGGGGAAGACAGGCGTCGTCGGCATACTTCGACGTGGGGCCGGGTCAGCAAGTCTGGCGCTGCGCGCGGACATGGACGCTTTGCCGATCGACGAGCTCAACACATTCGAACATCGATCGAAGAATCCCGGACGCATGCACGCCTGTGGACATGATGGGCACACTGCAATGCTCCTTGGCGCGGCGAAGTACCTTGCTAAGCATGGTGAATTCGATGGCACCATCGTGTTTATATTTCAGCCGGCCGAGGAAGGCGGAGCAGGCGCGAAAGCGATGATTGATGACGGCCTGTTTCAAAAGTTTCCCGTGCAGGCGGTGTTTGGGATACACAACTGGCCTGGGATGCCAGCAGGCCACTTTGGGGTTACAGACGGCCCGATCATGGCTTCCAGCAATGATTTCCGCATCACCGTCAAGGGTATCGGCTCGCATGCTGCCTTGCCACACAGCGGTCGCGATCCGATCTTCGCCGCAGTGCAAATTGCGAACGGTCTCCAAGGCATCATTACCCGCAACAAGAAGCCGATTGACACGGCGGTTCTGTCGATCACGCAGGTTCATGCTGGTGACACTCTCAACGTCATCCCGGACGAGGCGTGGATCGGCGGCACAGTGCGTACATTTAGTGTAGAGACCTTGGACCTGGTTGAGTCACGGATGAAGCACATCGTAGAAATGACTGCGGCGGCGTTCGAGTGCACTGTCGAGTTGATCTTCAATAGAAGGTATCCGCCAACTATCAATGATCCAAAACAAGCGCGCTTCGCGGCCTCCGTTATGGAAGAAGTGGTAGGCAAGAGCAACGTTCGTTATCCGGTCGAACCGGCTATGACTGGCGAAGACTTCTCGTTCATGCTTCTGGAAAAGCCCGGCTGCTATTCGTTTCTAGGAAACGGCGACGGCGCTCACCGAGAACATGGCCATGGGGAGGGACCCTGCATGCTTCATAACACGAGCTACGACTTTAACGACGAGTTGCTGTCTGTTGGATCTACGTACTGGGTGACGCTAGCGCAGCGCTTTCTCCAGGCAAGTTCGTAGGGGCGAACCTTTTCGAAGTCGGTCGCAATCACTGGCAAGTGGGCCCCGTTGCGGTCCCTGCCTCGCCCGAGAGCGCGGTCAAAACAATTTGAAGCGGCGGTGCATTGTAAATGCATCGTTTTAAAACCATTGCCCAATGATGTCAGAACGATGGCGCGCTCGCCTGCTGCGAATGCAGCACAGCGAAGCGTGCACGCAACAAGGAACCCCTATGAAATCTCGTGCAGCCGTAGCTTTTGGTCCTGGTGAGCCGCTGAAGATCGTCGATATTGACGTCGCTCCCCCTCGCGCAGGCGAAGTCCTAATTCGAATCACTCACACCGGTGTTTGCCATACAGATGCTTTTACGATGTCAGGACAAGACCCGGAAGGGCTGTTCCCCGTTGTTTTAGGACACGAGGGCGCAGGTATCGTCGTAGAAGTCGGCCCGGGTGTTACCAGTGTAGCCGTTGGGGATCACGTAATCCCGTTATACACCGCTGAATGTGGCAAGTGCCTATTCTGCCAGTCCGGAAAAACAAACCTATGCGTCGCCGTTCGCGAAACTCAAGGCAAAGGCCTCATGCCTGATGGAACGTCTCGATTTTCTTACAATGGACAACCCCTTTTTCACTATATGGGCTGCTCCACTTTTAGCGAATACACGGTTGTAGCCGAGGTGTCGCTTGCAAAGATCAACCCAAACGCAAATCCCGAGCATGTTTGCCTGCTCGGCTGCGGAGTCACAACGGGCATCGGTGCCGTTCATAACACCGCAAAGGTCCAAGCAGGTGATTCAGTTGCCGTTTTTGGACTGGGTGGAATCGGACTCGCTGTCATTCAAGGGGCTCGTCAAGCCAAAGCCGGCAGAATTATCGCGATCGATACAAATCCCAGTAAGTTCGAGCTTGCGACCGCCTTTGGCGCGACGGATTGCGTGAACCCAAAGGATTATGAGAAACCAATTCAACAAGTTTTGGTTGAAATGACCGGTTGGGGGGTTGATCACACCTTCGAATGCATCGGAAACGTCAATGTGATGAGGGCGGCTCTTGAAAGTGCTCATCGCGGTTGGGGCCAATCAATTGTAATCGGCGTCGCAGGAGCCGGGCAGGAGATATCGACCAGACCTTTCCAGCTTGTTACGGGGCGAACCTGGAAAGGTACTGCATTTGGCGGCGTTAAGGGACGATCGCAGTTGCCGAAGATGGTCGAGGACGCAATGAATGGAGAGATTCAGCTTGCGCCGTTCGTAACGCACACTATGCCTCTCGACCGGATCAACGACGCATTTGATTTGATGCACGAGGGAAAATCTATTAGGACCGTGGTTGCTTACTGAGCATCGCTCATCTTTAGACACTAGAAGCGTTGTTACTTTTGTACTACAGGAGATTTGCATGAGTTCCGTAGCATTGCATCCGAATATCGATAACGGTGTCAAGAAGGGGTCGTCTGATTTTTCCGGTGGCACCCTACGATGCCAGTGCACAGGAGACAAGGTTGAAATCCGAGTGCATAGCAACGTCGCACACAATCACGCCTGTGGCTGCACCAAATGCTGGAAGCCGAAAGGTGCCGCATTCTCAGTGGTTGGAGTGGTTCCCCGGGATAAGGTGGAGGTCGTGGCCCACGCAGAAAAACTTCGTCCCGTTGACGAGAATGCTGTCATCAAAAGGCATGCGTGCAGTCGTTGCGGTGTCCATATGTATGGGCGTATAGAGAACTCCGCCCACCCTTTCTACGGCCTTGACTTCGTCCACGTTGAGTTGTCGGATGAGCAAGGCTGGGAGGAGCCCCGTTTCGCAGCATTCGTGTCATCCATAATCGAAGGAGGCGGGGCTCGCCCCGAGCAAATGGATGCCGTGCGTGCGAAGCTCACCGAACTAGGGTTGCCGCCGTATGACAGCCTCAATCCTCCTCTGATGGACGCAATCGCAACCAGTGTTGCCAAGAGGACCGGGGTGCTTTGATACGAATTAACTGAGTTTGCGCCCGCAAGAACGGGCGCATTTTCTCAATTCTTACGGAACTAGGCCATTTTCGGCAATTTATTTCGTCAGTTCTTTTTAAGGCGTAATGCTCTCCGCTTCTGAAGCAGTGACTTTCTAGGCGCAGTTCAAAGAAGGTTTCAATCGAATGAAGAGCACCTTAGCACACTGAACACGGACGAGGCAGGCGACATATAGCGAAGGCGGTTTCATGACTGACCGTAATTCCCAGAGTACCGCGTTATTTGGCAACGCCGCAGTTGCATTGATCTCGAGCATATCGTTTGGGACATTCGCGAGCGGTTTGCAAGGTTCGGTTGTGGCGCTGGCGACGGCTATTGGCGGATACTCTGGGCAACAAGTAAGCACTCTAACGACTTCATATTTTTCGGGTTATATAGCTGGATCGTTGTATATAGCTCAGCTTATTGCGCTTATTGGTTACCAGCGCACCTTCTGCATTTTCGCTTCCTTGATGACCGCCGCAACTTTGTTTCTCTCGTTGTCGCCTAATTTCTATTTGTGGTTGTTGTTGCGGGGATTGACTGGATTCTGCATGGCAGGCCTTTATACGGTGGTCGAAACATCTCTCAATGCACTAGCAACAGACAAGATACGAGGTCGTCTGTTAGCGGTATATATGATAGTCTCCATAGGTACGATGTCCTTGGGACAGCTGTTTCTAATTTTGGAGGTGGCTACCGTCTTTAACATCGCGGCTGTTGCATTTTCTTTATCTTGTGTGCCAATCTTGTTGAATCAAAGGGCGACGCCGAATTATTACAAAATTTCGCCTGTCGCCAGAACGTTCATCATCTTTAGACTCTCGCCATTGGTCGCAATTTGCTGCGTCGGAACTGGAATGGTAATCGGTGCGATCATGGGCATGGGGGTGGTTTATGCTTCTGAGATCGGCCTGGCAAAGCGGGATGTCGCGCTTTATATGGCCAGCGGGTTCCTTGGAAGCGTTATCCTTCAACTGCCGATCGGGCGCATTTCAGACAAGTTAAATAGAAAAATTGTCATCTCAGCCGTTGCGGCGACTGCCTGTTTATTCTCTGTCACGTGTTTGTTTCATTCGCACTCGTCCGCTAATTTTCAAATGTTTACGATATTTGCGGTGGGAGGCCTTTCTTTCACTCTTTATCCACTGTGTCTGGCATTGGTAAATGACCGACTGTTACCCTCCGAACGGGTACACGCAACTAGCTGCTTCGTCTTTTGGATGGGTCTAGGAGCAGCAGCCGGTTCACCCCTCGTTGCCTATTTCATGCAGGGGTTTGGGGCTCAGGGGTTTATGGTCTTCCTTTCTGTCATTCATATATCGGTATGCCTTATTGCGCTCTCCGCGGGTTCCAAACGCACCTTCGCGTAGGCGAGGAGCCTCGGCGTGGCCTTCGAGGCGAGCAATGACAAACGCGGCGTCAACTGTCACGGCCAGCACGGATTCGTTGCAGATTGTTCGGCCAGTTAGAAGGCGAGACGAAATGAGTAGCAAGGACGCGGATTTAGCACATAAGCAAGTACGCCTCGGCGGCACTGAACTCCCGCTCCGTTGCGCGAAGCGTACGTCATCTTCACGGATGACACGCGCGAGCGTTGACGACCGGACCGCCGTACTCGCGAGACGATGCGTCGCTTGTGCGCCCGTGCCGCCGCACTGACCTCACCGCATCAGACGATCCACGCGACGAAGACGGATCCGACATGTGCGGGATGACTTCGTTCCCATTTCAAAATGAGAGAAAACATGCTCGCTCCGACTGAACGTATCGAACACGACCTTCTCGGCGATCTCGCCGTGCCCGCCATCGCGTATTACGGCGTACATACGCTGCGCGCGCTAGAGAACTTTCCCATCACGGGCATTCCGATCTCGGGCTACCCCAATCTCGTCAATGCGCTGGCGAGCGTGAAGGAAGCGGCTGCACTCGCGAACTACGACCTGGGCCTCCTGAGCGAAGTGAAGATGCAGGCGATCGTGCAAGCATGCAGGCAAGTGCGTTCGGGCACCGCGCACGAGCACTTCGTCGTGGATGTCATTCAAGGTGGAGCGGGGACGTCGACGAACATGAACGCGAACGAGGTCATAGCCAATCTTGCGCTCGAACACCTCGGATATCCGCGCGGCACTTACGGCGTGCTCCATCCGAACGAGGATGTGAACCTCAGTCAAAGCACCAACGATGTCTATCCGACGGCGCTGAAGATCGCCACGTACGCGGGAATCGGGCAACTCGTCGATGCGATGGGTGTGCTGCGCGCGTCGTTCGAACGTAAGGCACTCGAGTTCGCGATCGACCTTAAGATGGGTCGCACTCAGCTTCAGGACGCGGTGCCCATGACGCTCGGCCAGGAGTTCAGCACTTTCGCGGTCATGCTCGGCGAGGACGAAGAGCGCCTCAGGGAAGCGGCAAGACTTATCTGCGAAATCAATCTCGGTGCGACGGCGATCGGCACGGGCATCAACTCGCATCCGGAATATGCGCAGCTTGTATGCCAGCATCTGTCCGACGTGACCGGGATCGCGCTCACGACGTCGCCGAATCTCGTCGAAGCGACACAGGATGTCGGCGCTTTCGTACAGCTTTCCGGGGTGCTGAAGCGCGTCGCGATCAAGCTCTCGAAGACCTGTAATGACCTGCGGCTGCTCTCGAGCGGACCGCGCGCCGGTCTCGGTGAGATCAACCTGCCGACGGTGCAGGCGGGCTCGAGCATCATGCCGGGCAAGGTGAATCCGGTGATTCCGGAGGTCGTCAACCAGATCGCGTTCGAAGTCATCGGCAACGATGTAACGGTGAGTTTCGCCGCCGAAGCGGGCCAGCTCCAGCTCAACGCGTTCGAGCCCATCATTGCGCATAGCCTGTTCAAGAGTGTCGCGCATTTACGTGCAGGGTGCCTCACGCTCGCGTCGAAATGTGTCGACGGCATCACTGCAAATCGTGATAGGCTGCGCGCGATCCTTGAGAGCTCAATCGGGATCGTGACCGCGCTTAACCCGCATATCGGCTATACAAACTCGACGGACGTCGCGAAGGAAGCGCTGGCTTCGGGCAAGAGCGTCGCCCAGGTCGTGATCGAGAAAGGGCTGCTCACCCAGCAGCAGCTCGACGAAATTTTGCAGCCCGCAATGCTAACGCAGCCGAGGATGATGGCACCCGCGCGCCGGGTGCCAGAAGTCTGACCCGACCAGTTCGAGGGCGCGGTTCAATATCTCCTGTTAGATCACATCTGCAGCCAGGCCGAAAGGCTTTGAAGCTTTGCCACCGCGGTGCTCGAAGGAGAAGTCTCCTCCACGTGCAGCTCCTCTCTCGGGGCGTGTGGATTTAGCCCGCTCTTCGGAGCGGGCTTTTTTTTTGACGATCCATCGATCACCGATGCGTTTGGGGCTGACCAACGCGCTCGCGAAACACCAGCAGTTACTGACTTAACATAAAGGAATTTAGCGGAGATACTTTGGCATCCTACATTACGAGTGTTGTTGCCCAGTGAAGCTGGCTCGCCGGGAAGATTTCGTTAATGCCCGCATCCTCCGCTTCGACATTGGACCACCACGCATATGCAACATGCGCTGAATCGCAGATAAGCCTCCAATCGAACCGTGAGGGTTTCTCGAAGTCGCGGAAAGCTGGTGATCCATCCCTCCCTGACCACCTCTTCGGCATGCCGCAAGTCCGTTGGATGCTCCGCAAAGTAGTCATCGCTTGCCGCCTTCAACGTCGCTGCCGCGACGGGAAAGCGGCTCCGCAAGATCATAGAGGCAACGCGGAAGACGATCGCGTCGCGCGCGACGTCGAGGCCAGCTTGTGCGACGGCAACGCAACGGACCATCAGACGTTCTTCGGATCCTCGCGCGCTCACGCCTCACCTTTTCGTCAGTTTCGCATTTTCCCCGCCAGGGGACGATCGCCGGATTGTTCAAACATGCTCGATGGCGTCACTCTTGCCGAAGATCCATTGACGCGCTGATCCAGCGCCTGCGCTTCCAGATACCGGCTCATCTCGCCGCGCTCTGCTTCGCTCTTCCACCGTATAGCGCCATATTGCCCAATCGACGCCCTGATGGCGCGCTCGAATGCGCTTCGTGGATCCGGGAAATGCCTCTCCAACGCAATCGCGTAATCTGACGAGCATTGACTGGCTACCGTAGCTGCAACTTCCCGAACCGCCATCGAGTGAAAGAACTGTAGGCGTTCGTGCTTGGGAAAGAAACGCGCGCTGAAGTTTGGCAGGTCGAATCGGACGGTCACGCCGTAGCTGCCGTCACGCTTGACCAGCCCGCACGCATCAAAGCGCTCCGTGTCCTTCCGTCGGTCGAATAACGCCATCATCGCGACCTCAAAACGGTGCCGGGTGTCTCCTCGCGTATCCATGTGGAAATCGACAGGAACGTAGACACCAAGGTCGGTGATCCGCGCCGTGCCGGCCGTGAAGTGTTCGAGCAACGCCTTCGCCGCCATGTTGCACATATTTCTCATCTCGTCCTTGCTTACGTCAATCGGTGGATCGCTAACGTTCATCGCACTCGTGGCCGGGATGCAATCACGGCTTCCTTTTCGAGGTCGTATCGATCGCCGGTGACGATGTTCATTGGTTGATTGCCTACCTCGAAGTTCGCGCGCATTTCGGCGAACGCTTGCGCCGACGGCTTCGCGCCCGTGTTCACTTGCCGATAGTCCGCGAGAAACGCGGAATTCTCTGCGTCGCGCGCTTTCTGGCTCATCTCGGCGTCGAACGGTTTGCCGACGAACTTCCACAGATCGAGGCATTCCTGCGGTGGCACTCGGTCATTGCTGCGCCAGCGAACGACACCATCGCGAACCTCGGTCTTCGTATCGAACTGGTCGAGCATGCGCATAGCGTCGCGCTGCTGGAACTCGTGACGCGGCGCGAGCAGGCCATTCAAGTACTCGCTCGCGGGCGGTCGCACCCACGGATTTTCGAAATGCGTCGCGCACAGCACATCGTCACCTTCGCGTCGGGCAACGAACTTGCCTTGCGAGGTTGGAAGATCTACCTCGATAGACATACCGGCCCTGCCAAACTCCGCAATCGCCTTGCGCCCGAACACCATCGCCTCGGGCTCCGACTTCGCGAAGATTAGTACGGGCGCGCTCATCGCTGGTTCGACGTTGGACACCGTCGCGCGATACGTCATTTCCTCGATCCGCGCGAGACAAGCGGCATGCGCCTCAGCCTCGGACGGAAAAAGATCATCCGGGCAACGCATGTTGGGGCGCGGGACCGTGACGATGTCCTTGCCGGCGTTGTACCGAATCTCGCCGAAGAAGCCCTGCCCTTGCCAACTCACGACGTTAATCGACACGTCGTCCGGCACCCCAAACTGCGGCTTTCGGTCCCGATTGCTTTCATTCTCGGTCGTACTCATTTCCTGTTGGCCTACCTTCCCTAGTTTGATTGCGATAACGAGGACGCTCGACGCGGCGGGCAGCGCGACGACCACAGGAATGGCCGCGTCACCGCGCATACGCGCAGCAGAAATACGGTGGCCACCATCGATGATGTTCAATTGTCCGGACCGAGCCGACAGGACCGCGACGACCGGAGGAACGTCGTTTGCCTCGCGCGAGGCATAGTCCTTCGCCCGTTCGAGATCGACTGTTCCGTCGTATCGGTGGTCCGCCTCGTTCTCGCGGAATAAACAAAGCGGCACTGCTCCGATGCGGTACTGGCGCCGTGGGTCACGAGCGGCATCGACTTGCAGCGCCGGATTCACCCCGTGGGGCTTCTCCGTCTTTCCGTCGAGCAACGCTTGCGCGCTCGCGACGTCGATATGAGCAGTCGCTTCGACGATCGTCCGGTATTTACGAAGGAAGTCTTGATCCATTGCCGCGCCAGCGTTACGGACGCATGCGCTGACGCGCTGAGGGTTCGTCCTCGTCGTCAGCCGCTTCGCTCTTGCACCAAACGTCTTCCAAGCGCGTCACCGTGTGCGCCTCACCGTACGCGTCGCTCTCCCATGTCTCGCCCACACCAAGGGCCGCAATCCCTCGACGATCCGCGTCGTTGTAGCCGTGGGATTCGGTGAAGTACTCGTCATCGATGACACGGGTGCCGTCGTCAACGAAAACAGTCTCGCTCCAGTGACCGGCGAACTGCTTTCTGAATTGCGAGGGAGCATCCCGATAGCGCGGCGATTTCATCTGGTCCGCGATCCATTTTGTGTCGGCAATCGCCGACACAATCATGGGCGGGATCCGAATCCATGCAATCGACGGCTCATCGTCGCGCGCGCGCCCCGGCGAGAACAGACGTTGAATGACCCCTTTCCGTTCCTGCTCATTTACGGTCAGCCTCTGCGCTCCCTCCCGAGTGACGACGAATTGCACCCCGTCTTTGCTAGACGCGTCCGCGCATCGAATCAATAACGGACCCCTTTCGGACCCGCAAACCGTCTCTCGCCCGACGAGCATCTCCCACTTGCCCGCGCTCGCTCTCGCAAAGACCTCCTGCACCTCTGGCGCGAACGTCCACGTGGTAACGCAAGCCTTGCGGAGTTCTGCTGTGTCTCCATTCGGCTTCGAAGACAGCCAACACACGGCAGCCGTCAGTCGATGCAGCCCGTTCGTCTCTTCGACCGCGCCACCGAGTGTATCGAATTCGAGGGCAGTTCGGCTTCTGCTGTTGAAACCTTTCTCGCCGACCTCAGATTCCAGATAGGTAAGCTGCTCCTGCGTCCATCCTTCGGCCGTCACTCCGCCCATCAGGACTCGCCAAGTCAAAATCCTATCGTTCCCGCTTTCGTTCTCCTCGCTTCTGTACTGCGCTGGACCGTCGTGAGCGACGACAACGATCTTGGTTAGCGGAACGTCGAGATACACCTTCTTCTTCGTAGCGGCGTTCTTGAGCAGTTCGAGACATTTTCGAAGCTTCTCGTCCTCCACGAGAAGCGTGCAATCAGGCACTTTGTTCTCGCGTCGGCCGTCAAGCGCCTTCAAGATTCTCGTACGGATGTCGGTACTTTCGGTTTCCAACGTTGATTCCTTCGTAAGGTGGTCTAGTCGTGTCGGATCGGCCCGTCTCTGTGGCTGCGCCGTGGGACGCACGCGACCTGCGTGCGCCAATTAGATTGCTCGCACGACGGCGATCTTCACGATGAGAGACAGGTAGCTCAGCGGCCAGAAGATGACGTGAATGACCTTCGCCTTGAAGACGTTATCGAGCGTGTTGTACATCGGGTGCCACTGAATCAGATTGCGCAGCACAGTGCGATTCAGGAACACGCCAGCGCCGATGTAGCCGATGAAAAAGAGCAGCGGCCACTTGGCCAGCGATGCCGCCACCATGCCGACGATGAGCGCGGCCCATGCGATTCCGTAGTAACCGAGTGCCGTCGTCAACGGCATGACGCCGCTCTGGCTTGCTGCTTTGCTTTTTTCTGCGATGCTCATGGTTCTCCCCTTCGAGCGTGGTTTGAGTAAAACGACTGAAATTCCCGGACTATGCCGGGCTTAGAAAAACACCCGCGCGAGCGCATTCCAGACACCGCCGTATAGCGTCACAGCGCTGGCGAGCGCGATCGCGGGACCAAACACAATGGTTTTCTCGCCATCGCTTTCGTGTAGTGAAGGGACGACCGTGTGAAGCAATCCAAACAGGCACGAGAGCGCGAGGATTTGCGGAACTGCGTGCACACCAAGCCACGCGCCAACGGCCGCGTAGAGCTTCAGATCGCCAAAGCCAATGCCGTCCCGCCCCTTCCACTGCTTGACCGCCTGTGAAATGAGCCACAGGAAGCCGTATCCAGCCATTGCGCCGATCACCGCCTCGTGTATAGGTACAAATCCGTCGAGCAGATTCACCGCCAGTCCAGCCCACAGCAGCGGCAACGTGATCGCGTCCGGCAGCAACCCTTCCTGAATGTCGATGAGTGCACATGCGAAAAGCGCGCATGCCAGGCCAAACGCGGCCAAGGCATGCCAGTGCCAGCCGAAGCGAATAGCAGCGAGCAAGCCGAGGCCCACAGTGATCGCTTCGATGAGTGGATAGCGTGCCGAGATCCGCACACCGCAATGACCGCATCGGCCGCGCAGGAGCGCGTAGCTCAGCAGCGGCACGTTGTGCCACGGCCGCAACGCCGTATTGCACGACGGGCACGAGGAATGGGGAAACGCGAGGTTGTATGTACCCTGCGGCGGCTCGCCGTCCTCCGATGCCCACTGACGCTCGATCATGATCGGCAGTCGATGAGCCACGACCGTCAGGAAACTGCCGATGACGGCACTGAAATACGCCACGATGAGAAGCAGGACGGCCCTGGGAAGAAGGGCCACGTCCGCCGCAGTCGCAGAAAGGAAGGTGGTCAGCATTGTTCGTGTTCTCTTATGCGCTGACGCTCAATAGGCGTTTTCGAGCACGAGTTGAGACCGGTCAGTCGCCACTCCGTGTTGCAGGCGCACGTTCGCCCCGGCTCGCTGTCCCGCATCGAAGTCGCGAAGAAGGTACTCATCGACCTTTTTGTCAGCGGCGCGGTGCCGAAGCTGGAGTTCCTTCGTGGAGGGGTACTGCTTTTTGAGGTAAGCCGATATCGCGGCCTCTTCGCTTGCCGCGCGAACCGCGCAACCTGTGCGTCCACGGTCGTGACCCATGCCAGACAGAACATGTCGGCGCGAACCGTCTTCCTCGATTGCGTGCAGCGACGCAATGCCGTGTCGCTATACGCCTTGCGCGCGCCCTTTACCTGACGCAGCAGAACCGTGAATGCGTTCTGTGCGATCGTAGGCGCGCATCCGGCCCCGACGAAGCACCATGAGCCCTTACCGCTCGCTGCCGGGCCGAACAGGCGCACACAGCCGAATGCGTCCGCGACGCTGCCCGCCAATATCGTTTCCCAAGAAGCCGGACGCCGCGCGGCGCTCGCGCTTGCGTTCGCCTCGCTTATCTTCGAATCCTCGATCTCCGCCTCATCGATCTCGTGCAAACGCATGAGGGTTTGCGCCTGCCGCAGCGCGGCGGCGGCTTCGTGCTCATTCGCACTCTTCGAAAGTGCCAGACACTTTTTGATCTTGTCGAGGATCTTCGCCCTATCAACGCTCATATCGATCGTTAAAAGTTCTATACCTGATGACAGCGCGAGATGAGTCCCGCTTGATCCGCGCTTTGCCCTCGCCCACGTCTTCGATCCGATTCATCGCCGCATATGCCGGCGCACCCAATTGCGCCAACAATTGACTAATGCGCCCGCGCTTCGTCCAGATCCCGCCGTCGAAACTCCCGATATGGCCGAGCAGCAGCGGAGACGGACCAAACAACGCACTTACGCGACCTTCCAGAGCGAGAAGCGCAGAAATGTGTAGGTGCTCAGTCGCTGGATTACCGAAGAAAATGCCGCCCTGCGCCGGTTGACCGACCTGCAACATGAGTTGCCCGTACGAGCTAGCCTCGGGGTCGTCAACGCGGAGCAGGTAGGCACCGGGCGTGAGGATGTAGTTCCGCCACAGCCCATATGGCGAAGGACGCTGAGCCAGTCGCCTGAAGACTTGCGACGCCGTCGCTTGCGACAGCGTGATCGAGCCGTGGGCGCCATCGCGCTCCAGACTCTTAATCCGAACCCACAGTCCGTTCGTGGTCACCGAAAAGTACTCGCCAATGCATTTCGCGTGGGTGCGCCAACCATGCCGAAAATGCTCGGCCAGTGCGTCGAGATGAATGTCGTAGTCGGCGGACGCTCCGGTGCGAGCGAATAGATGGGGCGTTTTTAACTCATCCCCTTCCATGGCACTCGCTGCGCCCGCTTGTGAAGCCAATTCCTCCGCCTCGTAAAGCAGGCGAGTCGGACCTTGCGCGAAGTGGAAGATGGCTAATGACACGCGAGCGTTGAGTAGCAGTGAAAAGCTGCTTGCCATTCCGATTTCCCTAGACCGTGCAATACCCCGGACGGCGCGTCAGCCGCCTGCCTGGCGCCTCTCGACAAACATGAACCCCTGATTTCTAATTCGGATACAATGAGACAAATTACGTATCGTTGTAACGATACATGCAAAACGAAGAGGAGTCAAACCGATGGATATCCGATTCCCGGATCCCGTTGTGCAAGAGGTTTTCGCCGATGTCCTTGCGATCCCTGAGAACGCCCGCTTGGGCGAGCAGTTGACCGAACTCGCCAAGACACCGTCTGGCGTTCGGACGCTGAGCGCGGCCACGATCGCCATTGCCAGCGCCCTTTTGCTCGCCAAGACAGCTATGCCGCAAGAAGAAACCCGCTTTCTTGCTGCGGCGAGCACGCAGTTGTCACCCGTTCGCGCAGACGCGCGCCTTGTCGAGTACGCGTTTGCATTGATTGCTGCCGATTCGGCAACGGAGAACGACGTTTTCCGGGACCGCAGGCTCATCACGGACGAGGTTTTCGAAAAGCGCCTGGCAGCGATCCGCCAAACCCTTCAGCACTGAGGTTCCCATGAAAAGCCTCCAGAGACTTCAGCAACAGATCCTCGCGACTGACGTCGGATTCGGCATCGGCATTTCACTCACGCCGCGCGCTAACCGTCTCCGCACCGCTTTCAAGCGTTCGGCGGTGATCGGGGCGACAGCGGCCAGCCTCTTGGGCGCTGGCGCGTACGTTAAAGTCGGACCCGGCTCGTACGATCCCCAAAAGCTGTATGTAGGCGACCCGCAGGACAGCCGCGTCATGGCAAGCATTTACGACCACCATCGGGCACTTGTCGCGGCGCAGGAACGCACGCTGGAGATCAAGCGCGACATGATCGAGGGGACGGGGCAGGGCACCCTAGAAGAGCAGGCGACGCAACTGCGCGCCGCGCGCTCGGAAGAGCAGAAGCGACAAGCGGAGTTCAGCCTGCAAACTAAAGGGCTGACCAAAGAGCAGATCCGCGACATTGTCGGCGACGAACAGGCGGCAGCCGCCGATCATGTCGAAGCGCAAGCGTCTCGCGCTCCCCGGTTCAAGTCCTAAGACGACAATGCTTACCCCACACTCCATTTCCCTTAGCGTCAACATTGACGGCGATTTCGTCAGCCGCTGCGACCTTGGCTCGGACGTTGACGTTTACGTGCGCGCGATGCGCGTCGTACAACAGCGCACAGGCATGACGCCGCGCGCTGTGCTCAGCAATCACGCTCCCGTACACGTACGCTCGGAGATCGGCCCACTCACGGTGGGCCGTGTGTCGGGTATCCCGCACGAGCAAGACTCGGCACGATCGCCCGTGCCGCTCGGCAGCGATGAGCAGACGTTGTTCATGCGGCGAGGGGACCAATTTGTGTTGCGTACGGACTTGGGTGATGACTATCACGTCGCATACGTAGCGCTTACCTACGACGTCATCCCGAATGTCGTGCTGGCCGGCACGCCAATCGTCCCCTCGGACCCGTTACGCACCCCTGTAGGCGATACGAACGCGCTTCGTTTGCTCGAACTCGCGCGTGAGAGAGAGCTAACCGCTACTGAACAGTTCTTTGTTGCGCTGACCATGCCGACCGTCTGGCAGCGCTTCTGTGGTCAGCCAGTCACGGCCATCGTTAATCCGACGCCTGAAAGCGCAAGGGAATGTATATCCTTCGCTCAGCACTTCACCGCGCCGCACGCTCGCCTCCAGCAGCTTCGCGAACTGTCCAACGCATGGCAATCCGCTTTCTTTGCGTCTGGTGAACACGACTGCGCGGCCACTGCAGAGCGAGACCCTATCGTGGCGCAGCCGACGCGGCCGTTGGCGCCCGTTGCGTTGCTGCCGGTGCCGACGCGTTCTGTCGCGGCCGCTCAAGCGCACGAATGCTACCAAACGCTATCGTAGCGTAGCGTTTTGAAACGACCGGACGTCAACATGGATGCCGTACTTCGAGAGCTTGCTTGATGCCGATATCGGCATGGAGCGCATTGAGCAGCTTCACATTCAGGCCGGCTGGTCACTTCCACTGACCAAGGCATATTTCGTGAGCGAAAGATTCATCGAAGACAATGAGGCGCATCCGAGCGAATAAGGTATGACAGATGCTTCGTCCTGCGGCAATAATTGATGTACCAGAACAACATCGGGGATCGGATGAAAATCAAATACGCAGCCGTTTTAGCTCTGCTGTTTAGCATGGCATCACCTGCAATTAGTGCCGGCCATCAACAAGACTATGACCCCGCCGAAGGACGATGCAACTTCTGGGATGACGCCTCCCTGAAAACGCTGACTGCCACGCTCGATTACGCGGACCAAGTGCTGCCGAACATTCCCCCCGAAGAAGATCGATATCTGACGGCAGAAAGCACTGCCGCGCAGAAGGTCTACGAGGAAGAACTGAAAAAAAACAACTGGAAGGCTCCCGCCCAAAGCCAAGGAAACACGCGATATGCGGCGCTTGAAGCGCGCCCTCTTTACACGGTCTGGGGTGTGCGCAACGCCCTTGCGAAGGCGAAACTGTCGATTGCGGCAATTCTCGACGAGGGATCCGGAACTGGCTTTGTGACGTATCGAAAAAATCCGGACGCAGCAAAGCTGGATCGTGCTCTCCACGCGATTTATCCGTTGGACGCATATGCCCTGAGCATGCAAGCGCTATTGACCAAACAGACTTATGTACCGCAAAGCCACAAGATAATGCTTACTGCGGACCAATGGTCGAAGCTTTACGGCGGCACCTCTACCCTGACTACCAACTTGGGGTACTACATGAGTTGCAAATTGGCGAAAGTCATGGGGCGGCAGTCTTTTTGACAGTTCGCCTGAGCTTTTCGAGCACGTCACAATATCTCTCGTGCAGGACGGGGCCGTCCGATGGCGGATGAACTGCCTCGGGGCTAAGACGCTTCTCGCGAAGCGCCATTCTCACGCTCGGGTGTGCGAGCCCGACCATCGCCAGCCAGCCGGCACAAGGCATCTCGCCGTTTGCGCGGGACAGGTGACACGCGAACCAAGAGGCTCCGAAGTCCGGACCCATATTCCTCTCGTCCGGACAGCTCGCGGCCAACTTCTCCGCCAACTCCAGCGAAAAATCTGGAATATCACGTGCATCCCGGTCTTTGCGCCAAGGGCAGGACTCACAAGGCCGACGGGCGACCTTGACTTTGGACGTCTGACTCCTGTCCACAGGTCTCACTTGCTCGCGTCGAACAGCGCAGCGAAGCGGGCTGCATACGCGACCTTTTCCAGCCTCGCGACCAATGGCGCCAGAATGCTCGCGACCTCCGCTGGCAGACCCGCGCGCTCGATCTCCGAAGCGCTCGCGGCAGCAGCAAAATCTTTCAAGACGGCGTCCTTCGGCAACGTACGGGCGACCATGAATGCCGCCTGACGTTCGTCTTGCGTCAGATCCACAAAAGTGAACTTGCTTAGCGTGTGAGCCAGGTGCTCCGTCGCTCCGGATTCAACCTTGTCCATGCTTCTTCCTACCTCCGATGCGGTTCACCATCAATTTCCAACTTTGCCAGCACGGCAAGGCGCGCGAGATACGCATTCATGTTTGCAGCGTTATCGGTCGGAACGCAGCCGTCATCGTACAGATAGATCAACTCCACGTTCGTGTCACCCTTGAAAGAGATCTTCGCGGCACGAACAGCCGTTAGCCCCTTGATCTTCACGAGAATCGGGTGATCGTCATAGGTCACGTGTTCTTTTGTCCAGCATCCAACCGGCTTGTATTCACGATTCAACACTGCATAGCGGCCGTCTCTCTCAACGGCATATTCTCCTCCTTGGCGTTATGAACCGCCCTTGGGGCACTGTGTGCGCCGAGGTGGTAGTTCGTATCGATCCAGTGCTTCGCCCACTCAATGCCGCGCTCGTAAGCCTGCCAGCGATAGACGCGGTTCCCAAGATCCGAGAACACGAAACGTTCGCCGTCGTCACGCTCTATGACTACACCCGATCGAAAAAGCCGCTGTTTCGCAATAATGGTTGGCGATGCTTCGATCGTCCAATCGTCGTACCTGGCGCAACGTCTCATGGCCTACCCCTCATCTGTCTTGGTGCCCTTCGAGAATGTCTCCAACTCATCTCGACCGAGCGGAGGTAACTCGACGTCAGTAACGATCGGATCTAGCGCTTTCATGATGTCGCCCCACGCCTTACCGGCTTCCTCGTGATAGACACGGACGTATTGCGGATCGCCCGCCTTCTCCGCCTCATTAAGGTGTTGTGCACGAATCTCTGCGCCGCCGATGGCTGACCACATCGCTTTGCGCGCGCCAGCCGTTAGATATAGGCAATTGGCATCTGCCCAATCGCGGCACTCGTTGATTATTTCTTCGTCTTGCCGCGCGCCCAATAGCCGCTTCACCCTGAGAAACGCCTGCTGATGTGCTTCCACTCGCTTTTCAGCGACGAGAGTCCTTAACGAATGACGCTGCTTCGAATTCTCGAGAAGCTCATCGAACCGGTGCGCCGCCTGCCTCTGCAAGCGAGTAATCTCTGCGATGTCTTGTTTCGTGGCGTAATTTTCCGCTTTCTTCCGAAAAAAAACCGGGACGATATCGCGCGTCACCAGGCCCACTGCGAGGCACGACACGCCGATAAAACCATCGATGATGGTCATAGGGTCCAACGCTCAGTTGACTCGCTATCGCGTGGTTGCGCAGGGGCGCTTAGTAGACACCTCTCGTCTTATTCGTGAGGTCGAAGATCAGCAAGAGATTGTTCGAGCGTCTCGGCCGCGTCGAGATGCAGTTCGACACTGGCATCGTCGAGCGGCTCGCCACACGGCATGCGTCGCGACTCGGCTGAGTCGCGCAACACGTTGATCGCTGCACGTAGCGCCAATGCGACAGTCAGTTGTGTCATACGCGCTCCAGTCCGGTCTACTGCTCTCCGGCAGCGCATGGATTGCTCTTCAGGTAGGCGAGCATATCGTTGCCTTGCCCAAGCGCTCCCGCGCTACCATGCTGTTGCCGCGTGATCTCGGTTGCGCCCTGACCTACCGCGCGAAGCCGAATAAGCGTCATCGGTTGTCTAAACCAAGCGTACCCCGCCTCTGCGTTAATGTACCCGCTCATCTTGGGCTCTGTCATCCCAAGGCTCGAAGCGGCTTTCTCGGCTCCCTTTTCATACAGACACCGAAGGTCAGCGGGTACGGTGAAACGTGCATTCGGCTGTTGTTGACCTAACTCTTCCTGTGTCATCGCGCAAGAAGCCAAAAGGAAGGCTAGACACGTTACTGTCGTCGTTCGAGATACACCCATGTCGATCCTTTTCCAACGCCGCGCGGCAGCGTTGTTCATCGTTAGCCGATCCGCTCTGATGCGGCCATCGTGTGTTCGCAGATGCCTTCCACATAGTAAGTCGCCCACTCCCGATGCGGATACCCGCCAAGTAGCTCGGCGTGGAATGGGTTGCTCGCAGCAACGTCAGTACGGCTGTTCGCCGCGTCGTTCCAGCCGACACGCGACGCTTCGCCACGGCAGAAATCGAGAAGCGCAACCAGATCGGTTGCTGTCAGCATAGAAACGTGTTTCCCGCCCCAACTGGTGCCGCCGGTTGCGTTGGTTGAGTAGTCGGGCGTCCATTCCTTCGGATCGCCGATGTTTCGGACCAGAATGCCCATTTTAATTCTCCGATCGTGCCGGTCTTTGCGCAACTGATTTGAGTACGAGCGAAATAGCCATGCCTGTCCTATTACGGTTCGAAGGTACTAGGCTATGCCGGCAAGAGGCTAGCAAGGCACGCCACGGACCAAGCCACCGACGAACAGCACGAGGCCAATAGCATGCAAGGTGCGCTGCATCGAGGACCGCTCAAAACAGTTTGACGGGAAGACTGTTGCCGACGATCTGCTGCACGTCCGCCAATTCAAGGAATTCTTCTCCTTGCAGATCTGCTCCGACGATGGCAACGCCGCCAAGTCGCTGCGCTTCTTTCTGTGCAAACTGATACGCCAAAACACCGGCCTCAAATACCGTTCGGGGCCGACCGGTATTGCCTACTCGCGTTAGCGCCGATGTTCCGGCTTGCGCGCAGTCAAGGTCAACGTGGGCGACCTTGTCTCCCGTTGCGTCGGGCTTCGGTTGTAGAACGATTCGCACGCGCGAGCCGTCTTGAAGGTTGAAGTCGAGGATCTGCTCGGGCTTGAGCGTCGTTGAGGGATAGTTGGTTTTTGCCACGATATTTCGCCGTTATGTCAGTGGGGTCTGCTGTCTGTTTCGCTACTGCTCAAGTCGGCCGCCCACCGGTCGAGGAATCTCCGCGTCTGGCGGATTGCTTCTGCATCGTCGTCGAGGATGTCAGCGTATAACCTCAAACACATTTGGATGCCACCTTGCACTGCTGCTGCCGGATGAATTTTCTTCTTCGCTAGTTCGTCCAACGCCGCCTGAAGGTGAGTGACCACGGTTCGCGCTGCCTCGTCTACCTCCGCGACAGTCATTGGTCCCTCGTTAGGTGCCGCACTCATACGTTCTCCGACTATTTGTTATCGATACCGCTGCGGCCTCTTGAGGCAGTCGTGAAGTGTGACCGCCTCGATCTCGCTTGGGGTCTGCTGCTGCATGACTTCCCACACGGTAACGATGATGTCGATGTGCGCGTCGATATCGCGCTGACTATGGTCTTGCAGGATGCTTCTCCACGCAGACTTCGCGAAGTCCTCATCCTCGTCCGTGCGTTTGCTTCTGAAAGCGTCGCGATCCTCGGCTACCATCAGCGCGAAATGCGACCGCTCATAGCAGAAATCGGTAGGATGAGCGATCACTGCGCCGCTCGCAAACACCGTTGCCAATGCCACAGCCAGACGCCTCATGTGTTCCTCAATCGATGGGGATTACGCTGTCAGTCTTGGCCGGGAAACCGGCCGATCGTGATAAAGCTCGATGCGATCGGCCTGATTTGTCGCCACTGCCATCAGATGCTCTCCGAAATCCGTAACCCCTGCTTTCGAAAGCTCTTCGGCCACTCGCATCGATCGGCGCTCGTTCCGGGGCAACAGAATCGCACGCGCTTGCTGAAATGGCGCCGGCATGTCATGCCACATCCAGGGTGCCTTGAAGCTCTCCATAGCCTTGAAAAAGCCGCTACCGAACACGGCGCTCTCCGGCATGGCAAACATCTTGTAGTCCCGACGTAGCGACGCAACCATATCAGGGTTGATAGCGTATGCACGAAGAATCCCTTGCAGAGGCACGCGCTGTTCTAGGCGCATCGCAATGTACTTGGCCGCAGCAAAGTGATGCGAGCCTCCGTCATTCATGAGCCATACGCGCTTGTCCCACGCGTAGTAGGCAAAGTGGTCGGACGTAGCGCTGCTGTGAAGAATCCGAATCTCCTTGTGAGCGAGGTTCTCGGCCAGCTTCTCCGGGCTAATTGTGTCGATCATGCGCGGGCATCTTTCCTCGACGAACGCGTTGGTTGATGCGAACTGCGACAGGTCCGACTTCGAATTCGCGAAGCCGTGCACGTCGGCGATATCGCACTGCCAGTCCTTAACAACTGTCTCGACGCAAATCCGCTCGAATTCGGGGCGATGCACCTGATACCCCAAAAAATCACCACCGTAACGCTTCCATCCCATCAACGTACCGCGTCGGGCTCGATCGTGAATGTCGTTTTTCTCGCCGAGCCTGTGCCACTGTGGGACGCTCGACGCGCAGATATTCTCCGGAACGGCGGTTAAATCGACGGAGAGATCAGGGGTGTTCGCAAGCAGGCGTTGGAGCGTGACTGGTCGGCCGAGGTCTTCCTGTGCGCCGTCCGCCAGCATCTTCAAGATCGATACCATAGTTTTATAGTTGGCCGCTTAGTAGTTAAATTCGAAGTGGCTTTCGCCTTCCTCAATTACGTGCGCGGTCATATGCGCGCAAATCAGGACAGGTTTCACAGGGCTCGTCGGCCCCTCCATGTGCACGAGCACGTTTTCATAGCTACAAGCAGGACAAGTTGCCTTCGCAGCCAGGTAGGGGCCGATCATATCGATAGCGCTTGATTCGGGCACAAGAGTGGTTGCCATTACTTTTCCTTCCGTGGACGACCGATTGCCCGTGGTTTGATGACCCGCCCGGTGTTTTGCAGATGCCAGTCTCGCGTCTTCGCGCTGATGTCTTCGCGCTTCTGCCGGTACTCCGGGGTGTTGCAGTACTCGACTAATGCCGAGAGGTACTGGATAGCAGACGTGCGCTCGGCAGTCGTCTGGAAACTAACCGGTATGGATGCCAGCAGGTCTTCGAGTCCGGCTATGACCCGATCGCTGATCGGAGGTTTGCGCTTTCTTTTCTTTTCAGCCATTGTTGTCGCGCTACACGGACACGATTGTCGTGGTGTCCGTCCCAATGTTTTCCGACGTCACAAACCAGTCGTGCGGGCCTTCGTCCTCGACTTGCTGCCTCGCGGCAGCGGCGGACTCCGCTTCTATCACGACTTCAGCATAAGTGACGCGCTTCAGCTTCACGCGGAATGTCTTAGCACGCATCGCTCACCGCTCCTTTCCTCAACGCCGCTCGGGACTCCGACAACGCCAGGTGAAAAGAGATCGAGTTGACTGCGATCAGGATCATCGCCAGCGCCACCGCCGAGGCGGGAACGACGAACCACGGCGTGGCAAATCCAAGATCGAAGCCGCCAGCAATTAATGGCGCGACCATAGCGGCAGTCAGCAGCATCTTTTGCGGCAGCGACTTCTTGCGCCGCTGCTGCTCAGCGAACAACGCCCGATACCTCCGCACGTGCGGGTTGCTTGATTCGTCACGCATACTCGCCACGCCGCTCTCTCAGATAAACGATGGTCCCGACGACTGCGCCTGCGCACAGGATCGCAATCCAAGCGAGCTTGACGGTCCGAGACAGTTGGCCCATATCGATAAAGAATGACGGGCTCGCGATAAGGAAGTCGGCGAGAAAAACTTGGGTGCTCGATTTAATTGTCATGCGCGGTCCGTTGCCTCAGCCTCCACCTTCCGACGCTTCTCGAATCGCGCTTCCGCGAAAAAGCTCGCAGCCGCCAGCCACGGTGCAAGCATCAACCACAAGGAAACAGCCAGTTTCAATGATTCCGGCGTGTGCTCTTCCCCGGCCATCAGGAAGTGGAGAAAGGCAGGGAAATAGCCCGCCAAGAACACGAAGACGAGGTACTGACCGAGCCTCCGATGGCGATTCGCAACGACGAAGCCGACTACTACGCCTACCAACGCGACGATCCCGCCAACCGGCCAGAACCAATCAGTCGCGAACTGTTGAAGTCCCTCTCCTTCAAGCTTCCCGATAACGAAAAATGCGAAGACGCACAGGACGACACCAATGAGCACATCGGCCGTTAGAAATTCATTTACTCGTCGCATCGTTGAAATAGCGTCACTTTCTCGGTTGTCCATCATGTACCTCGGTGGTTTTCGATCGCAACGAGCCTATGCGGGCGGGCGTTTCACTGTGACGCGGTATTCTGCGCCGGAATCCGGTTATGGTCCTTGTGGTGCCAGCGGGCGACGTCGGAATTTATCTTATCGTACCAACGATACGGAATTTTGGCAATTTGTTGCGTGCCAGTCAAATTCTTGTCGTGGTGCACTGCCCCTACTCGGCGGCGCAGCTCGCAAATGTGCGCGCTGCGATCGCCTTCGGCTTCTCGCGGGCGTTGGCGGGCAAGTACGCGATGTCAGACCCCTTGCGCCACAGAAGGAATGCATGCTTCTCAAGCTTCCCGGCCCATAATTGCTCGGCCAGATAGTCGTTGTATTGGCTCTTGGAGAATCCTTTGAGACGATAGTCTCCCGCATTTTCGACGCCTGCCGCATGACGTAGCAGTCGGGATCGTGGCCCGCAAACGCGGGCACGGAGTTGCTCGCAAGCGCCAAGAACGACGCTGCGATGGTCATTACTTTTTTCATTGCCTTCGGCCTGCCGAGTAACGGCCAGAATTCGGTCCGTGAGTTAACGGCAGAAAAGCGCGGCAACTGAAGAGGCTGGCACTCGATATGCTTGATCGCGAGCAAACGCTCGCCGTGGAGGACATACCGTGGACGCCAATCAGTTCATCAAACAGGCCGGGAAAGACGCCAAGATCATCGACGCGCTCCATTACGCACGCTATGCGCTTGTCGTTCATGACGGGATGACCGTCACGTGCGAAGGCGAGGAATGGCAGTTGAACTTCAGGCAGGAGATAGGGAAGCTCACCGCCGCTATGGAGGCGTTAGGGATCGATACAGCGCTCCTTCACGCGCCTGTGCCGCCCGGCGGCCCATCACCGGACTGACAGACGAACGGATCGCGGACGTTCTATGTCGCGATCTTAGGTGTTGGAGACACATGCCGTCGCGCTCGCCCAAGCGACCAGATGTTACATGCGCGGCTTCGGGCGACGGGCAGGCGTTTCGGCGACGAACCATCCTTGCGGGTCCCGCCACTCAAAAACCGTCTCCCCGCAAACCTGGATAGCATCGCCCGTTTCAGCAAGTGCGTCGCGCATCGTAGCGCAGGGCCTAGCTTCTCCATCCGCAACGACCGCAATGTCTACTCGCCCTGCCGACTCAATGTTGCCTCGTCCGAACGGACTGGTCATCTCCGCGAGGCGGTAGGTGAATTCATCAATGCCAAGGCCGTCAGCCGCAATCACATACCGCTCAACGAGAGCGCTGTATTCTCTATAGAACGCGTTTCGCAGCGCCACTTCGCCGAGCGCGGCGAGTTCTTCATCAACTTCGTTGTTCAGCGCCATTGCAATCTTCCGTTGTACTGTTGAAAAAAAACCGACTCAGATGAGTCGGTTGAAAAGTTCTGGCCAATTCCGAGGGCCGTGCCAGAACCTGAGAGAGCTTTGGTTGCCGCAATGTGCGAGACGAATGCGGGCAGTCTACGGGAACTCGGTCAAATCCGCATACGCTTAGGCGGGACCACATCAGGCTCGTCCTCGGGCGTTTCCCAACACCACGAGCCCGCGCCGATCGCATAGGTATCCACCGTTTTGTCCCCGACTCTGATCGACACCTTGCCGTAGACGTCGTCTTCATCGGCCCCTTCGTCGCGAGCGATGAACGCATCGCGCTCTTCGTCATAGCGGATGCCCGGCATCATTTCCATCAGCCGCATGGCCGTGTCTTTCTCGAAGTACGGCATAGCCCAACCGTTCCACAGCAAGCCGTTGCTGTATGCAGGCAAGCGCGCATCGTCGTCCAGCCACTCGGCAACGATCGTCGCAGGTTCGTACGACGGCGTGTCCGTCGGCGCGTATCGCTGTTCGAAGTCCGTGCGAGACAATTTCCGCAGAAAGCCTCCACCCTGGTTGGCGAACTCAACCGTTTCCAGCCCCATGGTTTGGACCTCGACGAGATGACCTCGATCGTCTTTGAAAAGCTTCCGCCGTTGCGGGTCTCCTGCGCTCATCGCTTTCACAGCCTCCCATTCCGTCGCAATTGCTGCATGCACTTCCACCGGCAGCGCCCGAATGAACCGAACGCTCACCACATCATGATCCGCGATAAAGCTCGTCATCGCGCTCTCGACCTCGGGCCAACCCGGCTCTCGATTACCGATCCAGAAAGCAAATGCGGAGCCGTTTCGGTTCCCTACGCCCTCGCTCACCGGCAACAGGTCGCCAGCAAGGTACGTCGGCGTTTGTGCGCTCCAGTCGCCACTGTCGGCTTCGAGTACCGTCAGCGGTCCCGTACGACCGGCGATTCGAAGCGGCGCCTTCACGCGCGAACTGCCGTATGCGTGCACTTCACGCACAACTGCGGCCATCCGCTCCCGTAAGTCATCGACCCTCGACACAAACCCTCCATCAATTGACCGTACCCCATCCGTTGCTACGTTTTCCGCATCCGACGGCAGAAAGCCCTCACCGAGCGCTTGCCGAACTGCGTCGAGCATGCTGCTTGTTTCTGCGTGTCCTACCGGCCCCATGTTGTCGAACCGCGTCAGCCGGAAGCGGCCCGCTTTCGATACATCCGGCCCGACGAGCGCGGTCTGACCGTCCCCTCGATAGAACGACAACGAATCGCCGTCGGCGATGCCCCCGAGCAAAGCATCGGCGAGGGCTTCGCGTTGACGCCTTTTCTCCCGCACTTCGGCGATGAGTTGTTCCATGCTCGATGCCGACATCAAGCCCTCCCTTGCGCCCGCACCGCCGCTGCGGACGGAAGTCCGCGCAGCGCGTCGTCGAAATGACGCTTTCGCATCGGATCATGAATGATCCTGCTGACGTGCTCGGGTCGGCATCCCCACCATTGCGCGAGCGCGCGGTTTGTCCAGCCTTTGGCCGCGATGGTGGCTTTCGCCTCGTTCACAGTCAGTAGCCGATTTCGATCGATGCAGCCGACGAGGCTGGAGGCATCGGGCTCAACATTCGCTATTGCCATGTCTAGCCTTCAGCGGCCCGAAAGAGACTCGCCGACGCGACTACCAGCGCCTCGATGCCGCGACGAAGCACGGTGAGATCATCGAGCACTTTTCGGAGTTGTGTCTTCTGGACGTCGTTGTCGCAATCAGACACGATGCCTTCGATGATGCTCATTTCGTCTCTGAAGAAGGCATCAGAGCGCGGCAAGAACCTTTCGATTAGCTCCCGACCTACTTCCTGCCGAATCTGCGTCGCTGTCGTCGCTAATTGGTTGTGACCCATCGCAACCCATCCTGAGTTTTCCATTACATCCGCATCTTCGGAGCGTGTTGGTACGTCGTTTGCCAAAACTGTTCGAGGCGATCGATCTTGTCGCTTGCTGTGGTGCAGAACTGTTTAAGCGCGTCAGGGCCGTCCTGTTCCAGCCGCGCCACGTCTTCGCGCAGGGCCGCCAGCCCGTTCGCGTACTCCTCGCGCATACGAGTCATGATCCCGTGCAGCACATCGATCGTGCTGCCGTCGATCACCCCGCTAGTGCGCGCGGACTCCAGCGACTCGGAAAAAGCGCGGTACGAGGCAACGAACGCCTTCGTCAGCGCCTTCTGCGATTGCTCGTGCGATCGAGTCCCGCTGAGCGCTCGATCCGTCTCGTCACGGAACGCCATCGCGGCCGGCATGATGCTGGACACACCGCTTTCTAGCCGGTCGGCTCGGAACATTGCCAGTCGCTCGGCGGGCGACGGAATCGCATATTCGGCAGCAACCATCATCGGTTACCTCGCGTTGGTAGCGCGTACGCGCTGAAGTTGGGATTCGATTGCAGGGCGGTCATTAGAGCGCGTGAGCGACGCAAGGATCTGTCCGAGGACCACCGAATTGAACTTGTTGGTCTTCAGGTTCTCGTATTGAAGCTCTGCGATGAACGCCGTCGTCATAAGCTGC
Source organism: Caballeronia sp. EK (assembly GCF_014384845.1). Lineage (NCBI taxonomy): Bacteria > Pseudomonadati > Pseudomonadota > Betaproteobacteria > Burkholderiales > Burkholderiaceae > Caballeronia > Caballeronia sp. EK. The sequence goes on along the minus strand of NZ_JACSUE010000015.1, from coordinate 58,258 downwards.
TCGCGCTGGAGCTTCGTCGGGTCGGAAACCGCCGATTGCTCGATCACCCAATACGGATTGCGCCAACGACGACCGGCTTCGAAATCCAGCAGTTCCGCGAGACTCATCTGACCGGTGCTTTTCGCCACGTTCGACGCGGTCGCATTGAAGTACTGCGCCGCCGCATCGGACTGCTTGATCTGCTCGATCAGGCTCGCACTGTTCGCAAAAGGCATGTGCGAAGCGGTTTCGTCGTTCTGCGCTTTCTCGGCAGCGGACATGTTTGCCTGATATGCCTTCTGCATCGCGATATAGAGCTTGCCGGACTCAGTGGCTGCTTCCGCTCGCGAAATGTTCTCGGGCGGCTGCGGGTCCAGCGACAGCCTCGTGTACGCGCGCGCGGCTTCTTCCTGATCCTTGGTGAACGTCAGATCCGGCGTCTTCCCGGCTTGGCCGGCACCCGTGAAAATCGACTCCGCCTGTGCATCCGCATCCGGCATTGACGATGACCCGCAACCCGGATAACCAAGCCGCACTTCGAGCGCGGAACAGTATTTCTGCTGGTGAATTGCTGTGCTCGCACGGCGCGAGGCTTCCGCGGACGGTGCGGCATCGCTGAGCGCGTGGCCTAGCACGCTGCTCGACACGGACGCCGTGCCGCTGCCACCACCGCGCCGGTAGCTCGACGACGTGGCGCCTGCTCCACGAATCGCCTGATTCGCGTAGTTGCTGCCCGAGGTCGAACAAGGGTCGATCGGCAGTTCCGTCTCGCGCGCGATCCTGTCCTGCTCCTGCTGGCGCTGAATCTCGATCCCCATCTCCCGCTGCGTGTTCGCAGCTTGAATCATAGATGACGCGGTCTTTGCGCCGACGCCGCCGATATTGCCGTTGATCGTAGTAAGCAGCGTGCTGAGGGACGCAAACCCGGCCCCTAGTGCACTGGTAATGGATGTTGCTGCGGTCCCTACAGCGCCGACAACGCATCCGTCGCACACCGCGTACGCACTGCTCGACGAAAAGAGCGCAGCCGCCGCCAGCGCAGTGAGAGTAGCCTGCTTTTTCATTGGAACAGTCTCGTGATGCTGTTGAGGGCACCGCTGATGGCAGAGTTCGCCGCGTTGGTCGTGTTCGACAACAACCCGTCCTTCGCCTGCGTCGTAGCGGAGTTCGCAGCCGCATCGGCGCCGGACGAAAGGCTGTTTGAGGCGTAGTTCCCGGCGATGCCGGTGACCGTGTTACTGATCGCGCCATTACCGATGATCCCGCTCACAGCCGACTGCGCGGAGTTACGCGCCTGGCTGATCGCGGACTGCGCAGTCGAACGTGCCTTACTGGCTAGCTGCGAGCACGTCGATTGCACAATCTTGTTCATGGCGGTCGCGATTAGAGTAGAGCCACCGATCTCAGTCGGAACGGCCGGCATTGCGGCCAGGCACTGATTCTGCAAATCGTTGAGCAGACCAAGCTGCTGATAGCTGTTCGCGATGTTGTTCAGACGGCGTTGCTGTTCTGCTGACTGCGCAGCTTGCATCTGCGTCTGCATATCGCAAGAACCGGCGAATGCACTGTTCGCGAGCGCAGCGGCCACCGTCAACACCAGCGCGCGGCAATGAAAGCCTAAGAGAGATTTGCGGGTCATCGCGTCAAAGATCCGTAGGCTGCCAAGCTGCGTGTTCCCGCTTGTCGGCCGGTGTCCAGAAGTATTCGAATATCGGGTAAAGCTCGATGGTCTCACCGGGAGTCGGTTTGAAAAGCAACTCAGCGGCACGGACCAGCAGCGGCAGGACAACCTTGTCAGACTCTTCCGGCAGCGTGACCGTCTTTCCCAACAGGCCAGCCTGATAGGGTGCGATCGTCGCGGCGATCGGTTCGTTGAACGCGATCACACTGCGGCGGCTCGCGACTTCTACGATCAGCGGCAAGAAGCCGTTGCAGTGGAAGACGTCCGACGCCGTGCAAGACTCGCCGCTGAGCGCAAACGAACATTCAAGCGAGTGCTCGAAGTAGCGAGCAAGCGCCTGGTGATGCTGCACGGGAATCCGAAAACCGTCCATGTCAAAAAAACCTCGTATCGTACTAATTATACGTATTTTCAAGGACGAAGCGAAGCACGCCGTTCGTCCACATCATCCGTTGCACCGCGAGGATGCGCCGGACGATCCTTAAGCGTGGCCCGGATCTGCATGAGCACCACCTCCGGCCGTGCGAGCAACGCCTCACGCAGATGTGTTGTCGAAACGTTATAGGCATCGCAGCAGAGTGAGAACGGAACGACAGGATTCTTCGTGCGCTCATTGACCCAGTCCAGCGCCCCTGCGTACTCCGCCCGCCGACGGGATGCCGTCGTCGTGCGATCGAGCGCATCGGGCAACGGTCTTGCCAAGTCACTCGCGGTCAGTTCAATCATTTCGAGGGCGAGATCCCGGAAAAACTGCGCGCCCGCGTGCCGCCTCTCTTCGTACGTAAAATCGACGTCGCTCATACCGCCGCTCCGTCGCGCATCTTGCGCAAGATCGCCTCGCGCATCTCTTCGGCATCGCCACGGGTGCCCGGAGCATACGGCATCGCATCCTCGATCGATTTGCGCTCGATATAGTGCGCGTTGAAGAATCGCCACTCCGCGCCCGTGAGCGCGCCTCTGACCCGCTCTATGAACTGAATCAACTGTGACACGTCGTCTCCTATGCTGCCCGAGGCCGAGCAAAGTTGTTCGCGGCAAGTTCCGGCTCCCAATCCAGCGCGAGTTCCCTCCGCACGAATGCGACAAAGCTGTCGAATGCAGCGTTGATCGCCTGTCGGTCGGCTCCCGTTGGATACGGCGATCGCGAAGCCCCGACGAATCGCTCTTCCTCCGTACCGTGCACGAGGTAGTCATCGCGCTGGCCGTTCTGCTCGCAGCGGTCCTGCACGTACGATTCGAAGGCGCGCGCCGCAAGCTCGCGAACAGAGGACCAGTAGACCTTTGACTTGCCGTCGTCGAGCTTGTCCGCATCCGTGAAATACTTCGTCCGCGCGATCTTCGTCATCAATTCCGACGCGAGCAGCGTATCGCGGTCTTTCGCCAGCGCAAAAGCATCAGGCGCATCACGAAGCACATCGCCGATCGCGCGAAGCGCGTCCCGCAGAGAAGAGGTATCGCTGCGGTTGAGCGCCCTTTCCGGCTGCATCGCAGCCAGCCGCTCGACGAGCGGGTGTTGGATCCCGAGGCCCGTCCTCGGTGCATTGCCCTGTTCGATTTCCTGCCATGCAGTTTCGGCGTATCGCTGCGCCAGTTCGTTCCTGATCTTGGCTTCCTTGCTCGGCATAAGGACGAAAAGCGCGCTCCGGATTCCACCGACCAAGTTGTAAAACGTCTTGTTCAGCGCATTGCCCGCGATAATCCGTGCTTCGTCTTCCGTCAGTGTGCGAAGCGACATCGAATTCACCATATCGACGAGTGGCGCCAATCGCTCTTTCATATCGGTCGGGACATAACTGCTTTGCGCGATCCCCGCCGATGAGGCCGATTTGGTTGCACGCTTTTCCGACAAGAAAAGCTCGGTGGCGAAATAGCTGCTGCCGACGCGACCACCATACGACGCTTCTTTAACTACTTGCCGCACGTGGTTTGCCAGATGATCGTCGAGCGCGTGAAAGAACTCGTGCGCAAGCGATCCAGCACCGTTTAGGCGCGTGAGGTTGATAACCTTGCGCGCCGGTTCATAGTGTGCGGCAAACTTCCCGACACCTCGCGACCCAAACGCTACGGCGAGTGACCCGTCGAGACTAAGAAACTTCTTTTCGACACCAAGAACGCGCGCGAGCGTGGAAAGCGAGTCGAACGCACGATTGAGCACGTCCTGCCGCTCGATATCCGGCAACCAGTTTCCGAACTCGCACGCCCGAAAGCCAAATGCCTCAAGAAAATCGTCTGGCTTCACGTTGCGGCCGTCGCGGTCATCCGGCAAGCCCGATCGCACCAGGTGATCGAGATGTGGCCGCGACAGGTACTGGCTTTCGTCGTCGGACTCTCGCGCCTTCATCGTGTTCGCGCGGCGCTGATTCGCCTTGTCCTGCTTCGCTTCGATCAAGTCGTAGAGAGCATCCGAACTCAGAGAGCGGCCCGGCACGTATTCATCGCCGATCTGATGGTAGTGGGAGTCATACAGCGACTTCGCACCGCGAAAGCCGCGCGACGGATTGTACAGATACGAGTCCATGAAGCGCCAAGACTTGCTGTCCTTGAACACTGACTGGTAGGTAGCGCCGAGGCCCATGGACCTTCGCCAGTTGCTCGTCCCGCGTTCGCCTTGGATGTTCTCGTACAGCAAACCAGCATCGACGATCGCTCGGAAGTAAGAAGCTTCGCGATCCTCGAGCCCGTCGGGCTCGGTGAGCGTCCCGGCAATGTCCCGGAGCTTAGTGACGAATTCAATATAGGCGGGCGCATCCGCTGCATCTGTAATCCTGGCCGGAAGGTCACGGCGCATGGCGTTCACAAAAAGCGCGACGCGCGCATCGACGCCAGCCTCGCGGAACTCGCTGAGCGGCCGACGCGGCCAGATATTGTCCTTGCCGACGAGTTCGAGCTTCTCACGCTCGTTCATGCCGTCGAGGTCGGCGACCGCGAGCGACTTCACGTAAAAGTCCTTGCGCGCTCCGCCGATCTTCTCACCCGCGTCCTCGATACGCTGACGCTGACGCTCTTCGCTCTTGACCGCGCGGCGCGGGCGAGCGGCGATATCCAGCTTCGTCGCTTCGACGTCAGGCGCAGACTCGTTCGAGGAAACTTCCGTCGATTCAGCGGACGGTGCCGCAATATTCTTCGATGCCGCGTTCGTCTCGACAAGAATCGCAGCCGCCGCTTCTTCGAGCACCGCAAGCTTGCGGCGGTCGTATAGGATGTGGGCTTGCTTCAGACTCAGCGATTGATGAACACCGTTGATCGCGCTGAACTGGTATGCGATGTCAATGTCGTAGTCCGACAGTGCGTAGACATTTCTTTCGCGAATATCGTTATAGCGATCGACCGACGTCTGCAATGTGGCGCGAGTCGCCTCTTGGAGCGCCGCTATCTTTTCGAGTGCAGCGGCAGGCTTGCGCGGCAGCGCAAAGTCTTTCAGATACCAACCGCGCGCCTTGTCATCCACTGGTTCATTAAACGGCTTTTCGGCGTACTCACGCGGGAATTGCGCTGTAATCGCCGCGACTTCGGCAGGATCGACAGCGGAACGCGTTTCCTCCGCCCTCTCGTGCATCGTTTTCTGAGGCTTCTGCTCTTCTTCGTCCGGTGCTTGGCCACGGGGTGCCTTGGTCGTGCGACGCGGCTCCGGTTCAGGCGTCGTGGTTGGAGCCGGCTTAAGAAGCGCGAGCAATGTCTCGGCTTCACCGTCGTCCAGACGTTCGTCCTGCTCGATCTGCTCGATCATGCCGGCAGGAATCTGCCCATCCGACTTTTCGATGTGCTGGCGGTAGTTCTCGAATTGAGCGCTGCGCTGTTCGACGGCGGGCGGACTTGCGCTCGAATCGGGAGCCATTGAAACGTTCGCGCCTTTCACCAGGAAGGCGTCAAGCGTCGCGTTGTCGTCGATGAGATCCAGATCTTCGTAGCCGATCAGGAAGTCACCCGTGTCCATCTCGACAATATCGCGCTTCGGGTCGAAGCCCGGAAACCACGCGAAAAGTTCCGACGTCTTGAATGACGGGCGATCGCCAATCCACAGACCACCCTCGCGCTTCTCAAACCCATGCGTGGACAGGTCGCTGCGCGAATAGCCGCGCACGACGAGTCGATTGCGGCCGTCTGGCGGGCATTGCCCCGCTATTAGCATTTCCGCGCCATCGTAACGCGCAAGGCTCACCCACCGACGCAACGGCATTGCGCTTATCCTCGGAACGCTTGACGGACTCGATTCGATGCTTTGTCAGCCTCGATCGCTTGCAGGAACGGCTCGACTTCTGCCGACGCCTCGTGGTACCAGCGTTGCGCGTTCAGGAGGTTCTCGCGGCTCGGTTGCACGCCGATCGCCATGTACCCGGTCAAGCGGGCAAGATGGTCTCCGGTCTTTCGCAGATTGCGCACCAGTTCAATGTTTTCGTCCAAAGCCATGTTGTGCCTCAAGTTTGCTGCTCTTCAATTAAATGTTCTGCGGTGCTCGGGTCAACGATGAACACCTCTTCATCGAACTCTTCCCGGTCGTCGGTCAGCTTCAACTCATCGGCTTGGCGGAAACACACACGGAGTGTTCGCAGCGTCGCCGCCAGGTCGATGCGTTCACCGGTTGCGGTACGCGTCAATGATTCGTCGTCGAGCAAAAAATTCGGATACAACCGCCCGTGAATACCGTGGTGGGTGAGGAACCGAATCCCTGTCGGGTCCAGAGAAATCGACGCAATCTCGTTTCCGTGTAGATGCGCCTCGAAGTCGATCCGTCCCACGGCTTCCGATGCGCGATGCAGCAACGTTCTTGCTTGGGTCGGCAGGACGAACTCCGCGATTAGCGCCATGAGCCTCGTTCTCAGCACCCCTTCCAATGCGCCATCTTTCATCGTCAGTCGATCCATTTCGAGTTCTTGCACTTCGGGTAGGCGTTACACCCCAACACCTTTTTCCCCGACGCAAGCCGCTTGCCTTGCATCGTTCCCTTCCCGCACTTGTCGCACTTCTCGCCGTGTCCCGGCAGAGTCGCGTCTAGCTCCGGCCTCGGCTTGCCCTCAACTGTCTTGACGCCGAGCTTTTCGACGTCGAAGTTCAATCCTTCCATCTTCTCCACCAGCTTCGTCGCCATGTTCCGGATCATCGCGTCGAACTGCTTTCGGGTCATTTGCCCCTGCTCGATCAAACCCAACGCCATTTCCCATTTCGCCGTGGTCACCGGATCGGACAACTCACGGGGCAGACGAAGGATCAGCTCGATCCCCAAGTCAGTCGGCACTAACTCCCTGCCCTTGGTGACGATGTACTTTCGTGCCTTGAGCGTCTCGATGATCGCGTCGCGGGTGCGCTCGGTGCCGATGCCTTTGGTGTCTCGCAGGATCTTCCGGTCATCCTCGCTGGTCACAAATCGATGAATGTTCGTCATCGCGGAGATGAGCGTGCCGTCTGTAAATCGCTTGGGCGGCGTTGTCTGCGCTTCTCGCAGCTTGGCAACACCGCCCCTTAGCTTCTGTCCAACTTGGTATGTCATGAGCACTCGCTCGTTTCAGGCCGTGACGCCCGCCTGGCAGCGCCGGCAAGGGTCATCGGCAATACCTGCAAACGAATCCGGCAGATTAGTTGACTGCCAGGCAACTAATTCCGTATAGTAGTAAGGATACGTACCGCAGTCATCCCGATTATATCGATTCCGCTATCGCTGTCCAGTAAGGACGGACTATTAGAGCCCTCGAAATGTACGTTACCAAACGTTTTTTGTTGACTTCCCCGGCCCGGCTTCTTCACTGGGCGTTCCGTGACACAGGCGGTTGGGCGTCAGAACGTTAGTTGCGTTGGAACACCTGCGCACGCCTTCTCTGGCACCGTGATCGAGGCCTCCTGCAAAAGCTCACTTCATATCCTGAATAAGCTCACCTTTCGCCCGGGCCTAACTTGCACGGTAACTTAAACTGACCTACCATCCGGGCAAACAACCCCCCGCCCGATCATGCAATTTCCTAAAGGCGACGTCCGTCGGCTGCTCACCGTCGCTCATGCGATTGCCACCATGGAGCGCCCCACACTCTCATCTCTGTCCGCAAAGATCGGCCACCACAAACAGTCGATATCCGACGATGTGACGAAGCTCCGAACGCAGCTTGGTGTCGTGATCGAAAAAGAAGGCGCCGTGTATCGGCTCGTCTCGTGGGGTCCGGTCATCAAAGGCACGGCTGTCGAGAAATTCCTAAAAGCCACCAGCCCCGAGTAACGCACGAAGACACCCGGCGCATCGAAAGTGCTTGCTAGGTCAGTTTAACTGACCTAATATAACAGCACATTCACGGTGAGTCGCATGGTCAAAACTATCTCGGAACAGGTCTTCGACGACGGCGGTTATGCCGGAAGCTTCAAGAGCCAAGACTGGATTTTCGGCATCAACTACATTGCCGGCGAGATCCGCGTCCATCGCGTCAGCGGTGGTCCGAAGTGCTTCGGCAATCGCGCACTCTCCATCCGCAAAGCCGCTCAAATCCGAGCCGTCGAACACGCCGCTGAGCGCATTGCGTCGTTGCCGCGTGACTGGCACGACTCCCATCGCGCGCTGTACAAAACCGCATGAGTAGACCGGAACCAAAATGTCTAAATCCGAAAACCTGATTCAACGACTGTCAAACGACTATTCCGAAGCATCACAGTCAGAACGCGACCTCTTCGCGGTCAAACTGAGCGACGGTGGATGGAGCATCGCCGACGGCATTGGCTCCGACATGACGCGTGACGACGAGAAGGAGCTTGCTGGCTGGCATCTTCCGGTCCGTTTCGACAACGAAGAGGCAGCTTTGCTTGCGATCGAGTGTGGCCCCCACGCGATGTTTGACATCAAGCTGTCGGGGGTGTGGGCGCAACACTGCATTACTCACGGTGCGGTCGAATGCGGCGCGTATGGCGCACCGTGGGCGAACGAATGACGCGAGAACCGATTATCGAAAACGGCAGAGTTGTAGGCCATACGGTCACGACTGAAGCCGTCTACATCACCGTCCGTGACAACCGCGGTTATGAGTCAATTATCATGATCCACCCACGCGAGACGGTCATTGAACCGCTCGCACGGCAGAGCAGGATCTTCGACGAGGCGACCTAGCACTATCTCAGAACCGGGCATCACCTGGCGCGTTCCCGCTACTCGATCATGAGCGGCGCGAACAGGGAACGCGCCACCCTATCCATCATGCGCCAACGACACGTCGTTAAACGGCCAACGCCCTGTCAGCCTTTGGCCTCTTGAAGTGCACGATCGCCACCTCAAGCGACGCGAAGAATGCCAAACACAAAGAGACAGCCAGCGCAAAAAGTGAATCTCGGAAGACTGACCGCGCCTTTTTAGCCCGCTCCGTTAAGGCATCTACCTGCTCGCGGCGCTGGCGTAGTTCTTTCGTCAAAACTGGTTCACCGTCGCGGCCTTTCGCGCCTTGCGATTGCGCTCCCTTCTCGGCGGGATCGATCGGCAACGCGGCCGTCAAACTGGCTGCGAGTATCGCGTCTGAACTTCCGCTCAAAGACGACAACGCTGTCGCTGCGCTGATCGTCGTGCCGATGATACTTGCCAGCAGAACCGTCGCGACGACATTGCCTCTTACCGCTTCCTTCTTGCCTTTGACCATCATTGCATCCTTCCTGGTTGAAACCGAATCACTTCCCCTGCGGCCGCGAGACTCTTCACGGTGACTGACGCTCCCTGCACTTCCGCCTCTGTCGCTAGTTCTAATTGCTGGTCATGAATCTCCAGCGCAGTGCAGATGGCGTTGTACGCGCGGTCTGACAGGAACCAGCGCCCTGCCTGCCGGCTTGGGCCTTCTGCGGCCACTAGCTCGCTCTGCGCGGCCTTGATGAACGCCATTTCGTCAAGCCCGAATCCACGATCACAGAGCACCATGGCAACATTTAAAGCCTCGGCAAGCCGTCCCATGGCCGCATCAGTGCCGCGACCATCGCGCACCTCGCGGAGCGCCATGTGATGGCATATCGCGAGCTTATGGATACGGGCCGGGGACAAGGCCGACTTAGCCGCGAATGCTCGTACGAACGGGCTGGCATCTCGCCTTGCGTGATGGATCTTTGCTCCGCGTTTTCGCATCACCAACCTCAAAAACGCATACGCGGTTGAGAAGGCGCGTCTGCCGCTTCCTTCCGTTCCTCTGCCGCCGCGCGCACGATCTCGCCCCACGCGCCGGGAAACCGCTCAGGGAAGCTCTGAAGCGCATCGAGGCCATACCAACCCTCATCAAACTCGCCAGACTCCACAGCCTCGCGCGACACGCCCGCGCCGCTCACAACTCGACCCGTCACATCGAAGACCTCAAACCCACCTTCGTCATAGGAAAAGTCTTTCGAGCCTTTGTTGAATTCGACCAACACCAGACCGCCAACTCGCGCGTGGGCATTGGCGCCTTCGGACAGCACTTCCATCGGCACGTTAGGCGCGTCCTCGTGACCGGCCCAATACTCGCCGTCGTCGCGTACTCGGATCCACAGATTGAAGAGCCTCGCGCATCGAGTGCTCTCAACGGGCGCATTGGTGTTCCACCAACGGCACAACTCCAACGCCGCAGGATGCGTCTCGCAGTGACCCATGACGCCGGCACCTTTCGCGGCGAACTCGCTTCCCCGTCCGAACGGTGTCTCGCGCGCGAGGGTAATGGCCTTCACAAAAACTTGCGCGGGCGTTACCAGGCATGCATTGCGCTCGTGCAAGTCGGCATTCGTTGCGATGTTGGTCTGCTGAGCCACCTCGTGAAGTTGCTCATCCTCGAATTGAGTGATCGACCAGAGTTCGGATACCGTCTGTGACGGCAACGTGATTCGCTCGATGAATTCGACGCCCGCCCCGTCTCGGCCGTCTTCCGCGTCACCCTCGATCCACGAGCGGGCATCGGACACGCGCGCCCGGCGATAATCCGACAGCCACGACAAGCTATGGGGCGTGTACGGCTTTGAATCGACTGGCACCACGGCACCACGTCTGTCCGTCGGCCAGCAAGAGGTGTCAAGCGTGTACGTCCTGCCCGTGCCAGGCGAAAGCACGACCTCCAAGCGGTGGCGGGCGACGTAGGCGCTTTCAGGTTCGATCGTGCCCGGCGCAAAACTCCATTCGAACTGAAGGTCAAAATCCGACACGCCCTCCGGAATCGGCAGGATCCAGCCGACCCGAATATCCGCCGATCCCGCGACCATGAAACGGCGGTTCGGGTACGGCTGGCGGATCTTGATACCACCCTCCGGGCACACCTCGACCCCGCGCGACTCCAAGGCCAAGGACCGCACCCTTAACGTCACGTCGTCGGGACCGATAAAATCGATCGCATCCTCGGGACAGAGATACTGCGGCAGGATGTGCACAATCCTTCGATCGACGTCGCCCTTCGGCAATGGACGGCCATCCGCCGACCGCAGCTCGATTCGTCCGTCTGCGCTCTTGAATAGAGCGAACTTCATTGCCATAAAAACACCCTTCTAGCGTTGTACCTTGACGATACGTCCATCTAAGCGACCGCCTGCCGCTTGCGTCGTATGCGAGCGAGTTGCATCGCAACGGCAGCAGCGATCCCACCGACGGCATACGGAACGAGCGGACGAACGTGGTTCTGCCACCATGCGTCGTCATCGCTGCGCTTTTCCTCGACGTGCAATGCCGGCGCATGGTACGCGCTCATGCTAGCGATCTTTTCCCGTAGCTGCCGCGCCTCGCGAATGCTCATCGACGGATCAGAGGCCACCGCGCTCTCGTACGCATACGTTGCGTTTGCGTTCGCCGCAGCCAGTCTGCCGATTCGGGCGATTTCCGACTTGCTCGCTGGCAGTCTGTCTCGTAACGCCATCACTCCACTGACCGCGATAAGCGCGAGCAACAAGATTTCTGCCGCTCCCAACCTGTTTGCTTTCATGCTCTTCGCCTACTTCAGTTGGACGTTGACGAACTTCGCGTTTAGCGATCCCTTCTTGTCCATGTACGCGGCAATGGTCTGCTGCGGCGTGATGAACTTCAGGACCTTGTCTTCGATATTCAACTTCTTGCACGATGCCGACCAGTAGTAGCTATCGATGCCAAGCAGGATCTTCGTGCTAACCGTCGTGATGACCCCTTCCGGGAAGTCTGATGGTGTTTGCGCGGCGCACCAGAGCGCTAGTCCGAACTTCCTCAGTTCCTTCGCGATCTTGTTGTAGATGCTGTCCGGGTTGTCGTCAAACACGACTGGAGCCTCGTCGAGGCCGATGATCTCCCTGATCTCGCCTTGCAGCCCGCCGAGCTTGCGCTGTCGCGCGATGTGCTGCGCTCGCACTTTCGCAAAGATGAACTTATCCTGCTCGTCCAGGTTGGTCAGGTCATACGACCAGACCTTGGCATCCGGATCGAACGGCGGGGGATTGGCGTTGAAGATCCCCGTCGCCTTCAGGTTTTTCAATCGATCGATGACACCCTTGAGCACTTCCTTCGAGTCGTACTTGATGAGATCTTCGAACTCACGGCCCGTCTCGATCGACGAAACATAGTTGGTCACCTTGTCGAGAAATTTGGCTTTTGCCGCGTCAAGCACCTTCTGCGCTTGTTCCTTGTCATCGACGTCGAACTTCTTGCTCTTCGAGGTCGCAGCGTTGTTCATCGTCGATGCGGCTCGATTCATCTCTTCGAGCGCCGCCACCGCGCGCGTGCCTTGCTCGTTGACGTTCAAACCACCGTACATAGCCTTAAGCTTGCGTTCGCCCAACCCGATAGCGTCGTCGAGCGTCGGGTAGTAGCGCTGCATATCAGCCCACCGCCGCTCCGCCCACAATGCCGTGCGCATTGCTTCCGTCATTTCCTCTCGGACCCAAGTCTCGGGATGCTCCTCATGGATGCCATACACCGCGTAGACGTCAGTCAGCAGATTGCGCATGCAGGCTTGTTGCCTGTCCATCAGCTTGCGCGACTCTTGGCCGATTGTCTGGATCAAAAAGTTGATCTGGCGATCGACTCCACCAGACTTCGGATTGGGATCGAGCACGAGCGGGTTGTAGCCGTACCGCGTCGCTCGCGAAAACTCGACGCGGCTTTCCCCAGGTACGACGAGGTCGCCGTGGACGTCGAGATTGTGATAACGCTCGAAGCCCGGCGAGGCGGTCTTGATAGCTTCACTGATGAAGCGCAAAAGCTGATACGACTTGCCGGTGCCGGACTTACCGCAAAGGATCAGATGCGGATTGATGAGGTCTTCCGAGTTCCAGTAGACCGGGACGTCCTTGTTTTCCTTCTTTCGAAAGTAGTCGTTGTAGCCGAGGAATATTTTCATGTAGTCAGCGCGCCGGTCGGGAACCTCGCGCCCTTCTGATGCCGCGAACCGCAGCCATGGAAAGAGAAGCCACACCAAGCCCTGAAATCCAGAGCACGCCCGCAAGCTGCGTCTTAGCGCGCTTTATCAACTCATCATCGGGCGAGCTTTGAAAAAACGACTCGATGTGCTCGCAGATGAACATCGTGTGGGGAACCGGCATCGCGGCGAGCGCGCTGCATGCGATCGCCCAAACGACAAACCCGGCTACGAGGCCGGGTCTTAAGTTCAACCGTTTGCCGGTCACGCAGCGCGCTCCACGGGCGCAGGCACAGCGCGCAACGCCTGAATGTCCGCGTGAGTCGCATGCTGAAGCTCGGGATGAGCCTCGCCGTTGGCAGAGCCAACAACGTTGGGAACGACGTACGTCAGTTGACCATTGACTTGCGCCCCCTCTTCCATCGCGATCGACGAATAGTGCACGTTTCCATTGATCGTGCCGGTTCCGCGTACGATCAAGCGGTCTACGAAAACGTCGCCATCAACCTGCCCACCTACGACCGCGACGCTCGCTCGTAGCGTGCCGAGAATGCGGCCGGTGTCGGTCATCACCATTTGCGCGTCCCCTTCGAGCGTCACATTGCCCGTGACCATGCACTTAAGCAGGAAGCTTTCGGCCATCACCATGTCACCGGTGAAGGTCGCGCCGTGCGGCAGCACGGTATGGATATCTGTTTCGCTCGCGCGCGACACGGCCGCGCCAGTTCCCGACACGGCGCGCGCGCCATTCGAGGTGGTCGGTTGCATTTCGGTCACAGGATGCGTGCCGTGCGCTGCGGCGATATCGGCGCGCTCGGCGTGCGCGGGCGCGGTGACAACCGACCGTTGCGGCGGCGCTATCGACGCCGATACGCGGCGAACCGTTGCGGCCGGCGCTGCTGCCTGACGTGGCGGAGGCGGTGTGTCGTTGACCGACTGCATGCGCACTGCTGGCGCGCGCTTTACCAAGCCCAAGTTGAGAGCCACGCGGGTAATAAGGCTTTGCTGTGCCATGTTGGACTCAGTTTGATACGTTGATGATGCGGTGATTGGTGACGATGGCGTGGCTTTTCGGGTCCACTGCAACCACCGTCTCACCGGTACGCAGTGCCTGGCCGACGGTGACTTGTTGCCCGCCAGCGAGCGAAACCGCGCCCTTCGTCAAAGCTGTGATGCCGATCGAACGCGCGCTCACCGTCTCGACGGGCAATGCGCCAATATCGACGGTGGCGGCTTCTTTCACTGCCGCAGCGGTCGCGTGTACCGCCTTCAGTGCAGTCGCTGCTTCCTCGCGAGCCGCGTGTGAGGACGATTTGCGCGCCTGAAGCGCGCCGAGCTTGTCGTCCAAGTCTTGGATCGTGGATTCGAGTTCAGCGATGCGCTGACGGTTTTGCTCAGCGACTGCCCGGCCTGCGACGGCGACCTGCATGAGGCGATCGCGCTTCGCTTGGTCTGGCGACGGTTCCGCCGACGGCTGCGCCGGTTTTGTCGCTTGGGACATCTCAGCCGCAGGCACGGCCTGCGATTGCGCGGGCGCTCGCAGTGGCACCGCGCCGTGTTCCGCGTGCGTCCGGGCGGCAGTCGGCGGTTCCGACCAAGCATGCATAGCGGTCGGCCCGAACTTCCACGCCGAGAAGCCACCGCCGAGCAACACGAGAACCACGAGCAGCTTGCCGAGCGGCGTCATTGCCATGGCTTCCGTCTGCTCGTCGCCGCCAGCACCAGCAGGAGAAAGAGTATTTTCCATCTATTTAAATCCCGTTGTTCCGTATCCTACGTACGATACGCAACTGACAGCATGTTCGCAAGTTTTTGCTTGCCAGTCAAGAAAATGGCCATCTGACCGTTGCGTAAGCGGTTCGCGATGCCGGGGCGACCCCTGTCCAACGTGGTGTCTCGCCGTCTGTTGACAGTACCGGGGCGCTCGCGGAAAGTGGGGACACTGCGCTATGAAGCCACGATGTCAACCCACACACATCAGCCAAGGGAGGTCTAAGAAGACAATGCAGGATTCGACCAAGAGCGGTCCGACGCGAGCGATTCGTCCCACGGACGAAGAGGAAGCAGCCATCCAACGCGGCATTGCTGCCGATCCGGACAACCCGGAGTGGACCGACGAGCAGTTTCGTCGCGCGCGGGAACACAGCGACGGCTCAAAGCAACGGGTCATGCGCAACACCGCTGAAGAGGATGCGGCAATCCAACGCGGCATCGCGGCAGACCCGGACAACCCGACGTGGACGGCCGACGAGATCCGAGCGGCGCGACCCTTTCGGAAATAACGGACCGGTAGCAAGCCCCGATCGACACGAGACGGCGCGGCCTCGAAGCGCCCTAAAGACTAAGCCGTGTCCGCACCATCTTTTGCTACCACATGCTAGCGTCCGCTAGCATAGCGCACCACCCGGTAGCGAATACATCTTTTCGACCGCACCAAGCCGCCGACACAAATGAAAATCGAATACCGCGAGTGGACAATCGACTCGCACCCGGAGAAAAAGGGTTTCCACTGGCACACGTGGGTGGAAGTCGAACGGGGTCCATGGGAAGACGAAGACGAAGGACAGATCTTCCACTTCTTCGATATCGGATATTTCGACACCGAGGATGCCGCGCACGACCGAGGCTTCGCGTGGGCGAAGGCTTGGCTCGACAGCAATTTTTAACGACCGCTTCTAGAGGGAACCATGGGCACGAAGGGAACATTAGCGGTGACGGACCCGGCCGACGGCAAACCGGGCTGGCGTCTCTACGAAGAACTGTTCGAAAACGGTGTCGTTTATCTCGAATTCAAAGGCGTCAAGATCGAAGAACTTCGCACCTCCACCGGCGAAGGCGCCGATCTCGTCGTGCGCCTGCCGATTGAGACGGCGAAGCAGCTTGGCTTGCATACGGTTGTGCCGCCCGAACTTTGGGAAGCAGCCGCAGACCCGGAAAAGTGGGCATAGGACGCGCGCCTAATGAGCAGCCTCGGCACGATAGTCATCGGCGCGATCGCCGCCTACATCAGGTGTCACTGTCCGCAACCGGCACCCCCCGGCTACGTACGAGGGACGGCGCTGCACGTCATGCTGACCTTGCTATGGGCCAGGCGAGTGAAAGGTTCCGCACAAACAACCCATCCCTTGTAAAACTAGAATGGCATCCAATTTGGAGAAAAGCATGAACAAACGTCAAATGATCTTTGGCCTGGTAACAAGCGCCGCCATCGCCTTGCTTGGCGGGCTGACCTTGGCTTACGGTGGCCCAATCGGCGTGCAAATGGTCCTGATCGGGATCGTCGGGTTGCTCATTTTTGGCTACAAGGCACTTGGCGACGTTAAGAGCGGTTGAATCAACAACCATGTCTGAAACACAGTTCCCGCCTCCAGCGGAGAACACGGGCCGCCGACTCAGGTTTTCCGGCCATCCGGCCGTCGTCCACCGCCCCGCTTTTCCATCGAGCTAGTTAGCCCGAGTTCGTGAAAGAGCCGCCCGTATCCATAGCTGTTTGGTCCACCATAGAACCGCCTCTTCACGACAGACGGGTCCAGACCGATGCGCTGGAGCAAGAGCGCATGGTACAGATCGATAACAAGCCTCGTTAACACGTTAAGACGAGTACTGAACTCCGAATATGAGCCGTGTCGATCTCCGCCGAAGTGGGAAATGTCGTTTCTTCTGTCCGCACATTGCTTGCTGAATGCGCGGAGCGCATCACGGTCAACCTCCAACGGAAGCTCCTCGAAAAGCTCAAAAAGCCGTTCTTCCAGAGACGGTTCGCCTGCATTTTTCAGCTTGTTGGCGAGCCACTTCTTATCTTTAGGTTGTTCAATCTGCGCGAGGATACGTTCGATCTTTGCAGAAAGCCTGGTGGTATCGGGTGTCTTGTTAGCCTGAGTCTTGCGATGCAAAGACTCTAATCCCCATACCAAGTTCATGAACCTGTTTTCCGTGAAAAGCTTGGTCGCTCTACGAGTTCCTAAATACAAATACAGTCCGGGCCCCCAATCGTCAATGCCCCGTCGCAATCCATCATAGAGATTGCCGAACGATTGCTGCACCATGCCCCACGACGTCCAACATTCCATTAGTCTTACCGGCTCCACGATCTCCGACGTCCGTCCATAATAGTACGTACATACCTTACCCCGACCTCGCAAAGATGGCCACGGCACATATACGCGATGACCGGTCAACAGTATGAACAGATCCTCGATCAGTTGCATCTCTTCGCGGTGCTCTTCCAAGCTAAGCGTTTTAACGGACCTCACTTTCAGATACGTGTACTGCTTGATCTCAAGTGATCTATAGCTTCTCGGGTACGCACCTTCATGCGACGGGCTCGCACGGTGAAACACCGTAATGTGCTTGCCTTCAAGTTTGTACGTCACTTCGGGAGGAGCCTTGACGTCAAGTCTATAAGCCCCCCGCCGAGGAGTAAGGTGTATTGCGTCCTTGTAGAACCACTCCCCCAAATTTGATACGTCAACGGTCAGGCTATGGAATCGTTTCCCTCCCACGGGCCGCATTGTGTTCTTATCGAGTAGGCAATCCAGCGCTATGAAGCCTTCAACCGATAGACCCATAGAGGCCATCGTCGATCCATTCCTCCGCAGGCGACCGAGCACTACGGTCCCCTTGCCGGCGCTCAGTGTCCCGAAGATGGTCAGGCTTTGGTCCAACGGTTGGCCTTGACGGAACAAAGCTACCTGAGCTTCGACCACGGGTGTAAGTAGACCTACGAGGTCTAGGCGCGACACCCCAGATCCGTCAATGGTCAGTCGCCCAGCGACCGAGCTTGGTGGTGCGATAAGCCCTTCGGGAATTTCTTCATGCCCCCACCAGAAGAGGCCATTTGAGTCGAGAATGCTGTCCAAGTGTTTTATTGTTTTCGAGTTGAGCGCGTCGCTGGAACCACCGCGGCTTTTGTTTCATCCTGGCAGGAATTTTAGGCCAAATCTTGCGGATAAAGCACCTCGTGCCTACCGGCCGAAGCTACAACGTTTTGGGAGAACCCGGACCTATTGCGCTACCCCCGATAATCGCTATCAAGCTTTTGGCATTCCGCTGCCCCTGATCTTCCATATTGTTGTTAAAGACAACGTGCGTTAGTTCGACGGATTTATTAAGCTCTATGATCCGCCCGGCAAGCTCACCAAGCTCTTCGTCGCTGTAGTCGTAGTTAAACCTCGACGACGCGGCCGTCGCGCCTTTGATGTTCCATGTCTCGTGATTGCGCCCATGCAGGCGAATGAGAGCGAGCTTGGGGTTCGTCACCTCCCACACGGCCGGTATCGAATTAGCCGACGTGTTCGGCTCATCGACCACAACGTTGACGAATCCGCGCTCGCGTTCCATGGCTAGCGTGCTCACGCGGCCCTTCTCTGAGAACCATGACTTGTGCCGGAACTCTGCAGCGAGCGTGTAGCCCTCCATCACGTCGGCGCAGTGCCCAACGTGTGCCCGTCCTTCCGTGCTGTTGATGACCCAAGGGGCGAACTGGAAGTGAACGACACCAAGCTTGCCCGCATCCTTTAGCGGCTTGATCGCGTCGATGTATCGCCTCCAAAGCTCTTGGAGCACTTCGCCCGGCGTATCCTTGTAGTACAGGTTTTTCTTGTCGCTAGGTGGAAGCGCGGCCTGTATGTCCTTAGGCAGCTTTGTACGGTCCGTTTGATGCCCGGTGAACAGCCTGAACGCCTTTATGTTGAAAGTGAAGTGCTCGGGCGTACGCTCAACCCATAAAACGGAGTTCGACGCACTCGGCATTGCGTAGTAGCTCGAATCAACTTCCACTAGCGGGAACTGGCTGGCGTAGAAGCGCAGACGTGCTTCCGCGCTCGTGCACCCTGGCGGATAGAAGCGCTTGCTAGCAATTAGCGTCGGGTCAGTCCATGACGCAGTTCCGACTTTTATGTTCACGGGAAGATCTCTCAGTTGCATTGTGACCCAAAGACATAGTTTGCGGATGTGCAGCCTTTACGCCCGCTGCTGCTGATGCCTCTCACGGCCGGTGCGCACGCTTTAATCATGGACGACTGAAACGCGCGTACCGCGCCCCACAGTCCTACGCAAACCGGCTCAGGCTACCATTTGCTACCACACCGTAGCATGGCGTCGCCTCGCCCGGTCTGCTCCATTTGCCTAACCAAACCCCTACAAAAAGGTGCGCAGGCGAAGGCTTGGCTTGCCAGCAACTTCTAGTGATACGGCTCCGCGACGGCTCTCGCTACTCACCAGTCTGTGCGGTCCAAAGAGGATCAATCATCCGCATGGTGTTGTGCGTACCCTTCGCAGTGTTCGCATCCGGTCACGTAAGTGTCTTCATCATCACCCGTCATGTACTCATTGCACCAGCCACATCGGCCAAGCGCTTCGAAGTAAGCGAAGCAGTTTGTGCAAAGGTACCCGCCTTCGAACTCGCAGACTGAATGGTAGCTTTGACACTCGTCGCAATTCGCAGGCGTGTCGGAGTCAATGTCGTCCTTCGTGCCACGGGATTGATTCTGATCCAGCAGATCGAAGAGGGAGTGTTGTCCCGAGATTTCGCAGTCGCACTTCGTGCAGCTAAAACCCTCATCAGGCTCAGCGTATTGATCTTCGTCACCGCACTCAGGGCAAGTAACCTGAAGCCGTTTTTCGTTGTGGAAGCACACCAAGCAATGGCAGTAGGTCAGGCGGGGAGCTTCCTCTTCAACCTGGTAGGCTTGGGTGCCGCATAGTGGACATATCTCGAATGTCCGTCCGCCCCTTTGCAGCCCTTCGATCTTCGGCTTCAAGTGCTCGTACTTGGCCTGAGCATAGTGATTATTCGCAATCAAGCTGTGCTCCATGCGACGGAACTCATGTGCGAACGGCTTGAACTGGTCACGCCAAGTGTCCGTAACGAACCTGTTCAATTCAAACCAAGCTTGTGCTTGTTCCAACTTGATCTCATCCCGCTGCTTGCCATCGATGCCGCCATGGTAGAAATGAACCATGCGATTGCGGTGCTTGCGAACCCGATCAAATGCATCTTTGGCGCCACTCTTCAGTGGGTTGCACAGTGTTGCCCCCAAACGTGCGCAGGCAACTTCAAAGGATACCGAAAGGAAATCGCCGGCCTCGTATTGCTGCCGGTTCATATCTCGGTCAAGAACCACTAGCGTCCAGTGCTCGTAAACAAGGGGGGCCTTGAGAAAAATTTCGACCGCAGTATAGAAATTGATGACCGAGTGCTTCGGGTCACTATCAAGCTGCGACATGGCTTTTTCGAGAAAGTCGATGCCGTTGCGCACCAAGTTCTCGAAGTCGGATGCCGGCGTTTTTGTTATTGAAGGTTTTGACATTGGGTTTGCTTCCACAGACGTCTCTCGTTCGTGCAAGTTTAGATGACGTCGTCTGTCGGCGTCGCTCGCACCCACGTCCCGAGGGTTTCCTTGAAACAGTGCTGACAAAGATCGACCTCGATCTTCCGTCCGTCACCGAAGGTCGAATAGTAGCCCGCCTTGTATGAGATCGACACCTTCTCGTCCCATTCCGGCTCGCCGGGGGTCATGCGCCGTTGGCAGCGGTCGCACGTGCAGGCGGAAACGACACTTACGAGCTTGTCCGTATATTCGAGCATGATGTTCTGCGCGTAGTGATGGTTGGATCCTAGCATTGCCTTTCGCTGTCCGCTCCCTCGCCTTCATAGATAGGCATACGCATTCGCACGCGCGTCGTGCAGCGCGTGGTGGCGTCCGCCGTGCTCACGGAAATATGCTTCCCTCTGCTCTACGCTGATGCCATTTCCGATAAGTTCCTGCTTCCACCCGCACGGCATGACGCCTTCGAGCAGATCGCCCATGACGTCGAGGTCGCCGTGATAGTCGAAGCAGAGGACAGGCGTCGGCTTTAAAGGTATCTCGCTGAGCCACGCGCGCAGTTCATCACGCATCCGTGAGGCGGTGATGCATCGATCTGGAAATTGGCCTAGCTGCGGCAATACTGCGGCCCGCACGAACTCGCTGCACGTCTCGCGCGGGAAGTCGGAGCGCTCGCCGTAGAACTCGCGCCCATCCTCGCCTACGATCGCGAGACTAATCAATTTGCAGTCGAGAAAATCCGTGAATTCGGTATCTAAGAAGTAGCGCGTCTTCCACGGGCTGCGAGGCGTCGATCGGGTCATTGTTCTTAGGTCTATACGGATCGTGTTACGAGGTAGAGCGCGCTCTCCCCCATCCTAACGCGGCTTGCCGGCTGTATCCCGAAAATTTGATCTTTCGCCAGTCGGACGACCGCCCCCGTTGATACGTCGATTGCAAGCGCTTTGCTACCATGCCTTCCAAGTCTAGCTGCTCGACTTGCTCGAACACCCAATGGCCGGCCCCGACGATCCCGTTGGCGAAGATGACCGTCTTCGTATCCTCGAAGCACCCTCGCAAATGATCTTTCCGCGTGACCAGTGGCAAGCCACGCAAGTCCCGTCCATTGCTCGCCATGATGTCGAAGAGATAAAGACGGGCGGGAGCTTCGATCGCTGCCGCTCGAACGCGCGACGCGACCGACGTCACCGCCCGCTGCCGTAGCCGCTCAAAGTCCGATCGACCGGTTGGCGTATCGACCGTCAACTCGCCATCGAGCACGAAATCGCCAGGTATCTCGGCGACCGCCGCGACGATATCTGGGAAGGATCTATTCAAAGAGTTTCCGGGCCGAGAAACAAGCTCCACTTGGTCTCCGGCCTTCCTCACCATGACTCGGAAGCCATCGTATTTCAGTTCGTAGAGCCAGCCATGCTCCGAGAATGGCGCACGATGCAGCGTCGCGAGCATCAAATCCCGCGCCTCGATCGGCGCCAGTAAAGCGACGCCCGGAGGCTTCGCGCGTGCCGTGGACCGCTTGTCGGAGTTTGTTTTGTTCAGAGGACGAGCCATCACGGGCACCTCGCTCGGGGAATCCCTGGCGCACGCATCCTCCGTGCCTCGCGTGGCTTACTGCCGGATCAGTTGCCTCGACGCCATGCGTCGTCTATCGCGCGAAACACTGAGGGAACAACGTCGTGCCCTTCAAACGACACTGGCTGGTCGTTTTTCGGATAATCGAGCACAGCCGGTGCGCGCAACATACCGAGCATGCGGGCGTTATATTTCCCCGTGGCAGCAACCTCGGAGAAAACCTCTGACTCGATTCTATGAAGCAGTGCCCAAGTCAAAACTCCGGCGCTCCGATGCCGCTCCACAATGCCGGGCACCGCTTCCTTAAGAGCCTCGTCGGCGGCGTAAAACGCGTCCATTCCGTTCTCCATGTCTCTGGTTCCCACTTGTGCGCGCCCGCCCAATCGGATTCACGGTAGTGCGGGACACGACTTCATTCTAGCAACGCGGCTTCAGGCTCATCGGGCTCGTTCTTCTGCGGCGGCATGAGTCCAGCCAGCGCCTTTGTTCGCAGGCTTTCCTCCATCAACAGAAGTCGAATTTTTTCCATCGCTACGAGCTGGCCTAGGTCTTGGGCTTGCCAAACCCGCTGCACTGAGACGAAGTATGCTTCGATGTGCCCGAAAACCTGCCGTGCATGAGCAATTTCAAGCAGCATGCGCTCGATGTCTTGGTTGCCGCGATACTTCACCCACAACACCCTGCTCTCGTCGATGCCGATCGGCTCGAACCGTGGCAATTTGCGGCCCACTTGCTTACGCCTCGACAGTTGCTGGAATCTGCAACTTCGCCTCGATCGCGCGGACGGTACGACTGCGCCCATATGGACTGAGCAAGATCGGCCACGGTTTAAGCACGAGATCGAACGGGTCGATACCGACCGGTCCCTTACGTTTAATTACCTCAATTCGCACGCCGTTCTCTGCCGGCCGCAACGATAACCGCAAGGACGCTGGCGACGTGTCTTGTGCAGCAGCCAACGGCCGGAGAACAAAGAACAGCACGTCGGACGACTGCGCGTGAAGTGACAGCCGTCGAAGCGATTCGGCTCGGATATGTTGCTGCCAAAGAATAACTGCGCCGCAGGTGTTGGCCTTCAATATCTGCTCGGTTGACCAAAGTGCATCAGCCGTCTTCGTCGGCTCTAGCCGCAGGAGCTTGTCGGCGGGAATTCCAATGTAAGACAGCCCGGCCGCGTTCGGCACCTGCGGCGGCTTCACCAAGACGACGGGTCGCTTCGCGACCGAGGTCAGCGCCGGTTGCAAAAGACGCACCTCGCCTATCCCAGGCTGCTGCAACATCACTTCAACTAGTGCACCAATGGGCCACCCTCCGCCCGGAAGCTCTCGTGTGAGCCGGTCATACCCGGTCGGCACCGTCCGGCCGACGCTACGCGCAAGCTGGTTGCCCTTCCACAGACTTGGGTGGATTTCTTCGATGTTTTTCGGGAGAGCGGACATGAACGGCTAGCGAATACTGTACATTTATACAGTATAAGGCAGTTCGCCACGGCAACGCGTCCCTATCGAACGCCAAACGTCAATAGCCCGCGTCGCGCCGGTCCCCACGGCCTATCGAACGTTTTCGAGCTTGGGAAGCGCAGCGATTTCGAGGGCATCAACGCCTCCGAAGTCGCCGTGGACCGCTGCGAATTCGAAGAAGTCGTCATTCAATCGCGACTCGTCGCCGTCGTTGAGGTAAGCCAAGTAGGACTCGCCCAAGTCGGGCTTGCTAGCGAAGAACTGACGAACACGGTCGGCTATGACCTCATCAGTCACCGACGCTAGTCCGGTCTCGTTGTATCTGTACGTTTCCTGCGGCGTCTGCACGTAAAAGCGATCGGCGAACGCCGCGTTGATCGCTCGGTCGAGTACAGCCTCGCGGAAGACCTCATCTTTCGCGTACACCTGACGAAGGTAGACTTCTCGCGCTTCGTTGTCGGTCGATGCTTCCACGATATACCCGAACGATCGAGAGATCGATTGATCGGATGAGCAAACCAGAAACTGCTTCATGTCGGCCTCCTCCGCCGTCACAACGCCGCAGGCGCCGGTCCAAATCGTTCGAGGAATGCTTGAACCGCCGCCTCGTCGCTACTGCGCCATTCTTCTCTGTGCGATTGATGCGCGCTGTAGCCGCTGTTTTCATCAATGAATCGCACGGTCAGCACTCGCTGGCCGGGCGGATCAACAATGGTCCGATCGAAGTCCGTTTTCTCGCTGCCCCGAATCCACCCATCGGGGGTCAGGTGCCACTCCGTCCACTCGTAGCTTGCCGACATGATCGCTTACCTGCCGATTTTTCTTGGGAGAGAACGCCCGACGGACGGTTTTCTACTGCTCGTCCCCGGAAGCGTCGCCGTCGTTCGCTTCGGATTCTAACCGCGCCTCGATCTGCGCCGCATGCCGGGCCACGTCGTCCATATCGAACGTTGCCGATTCTTTTGAGAAGTCGATCTTCGCGACGGCTCCCGCTCTAATGAGTGCCTCTGCGACAGAGACTGCACCCGGCCTGTCACCGGCACGGAACCAGCGAGCGAACCGCTCGCCCTCGTTGAGGACGTCGCCGAAATTCATGACTCGCCAGCACATTGACGTGCGAGTCGGCTCATCGACGCCTTGGTCGATAAGCTCTTTAGTCACAGCCATCATTCCACGATTCATAGGAATGTCCTTGAAGGCGAACGTCCCCATCCCTTCAATAGTTATTGGCCTAGCCTCGGGATTCTCTACTGGCATCGTCATGCGTGCCGCTGCCGTATAGAGGTTTGTGCAGAACAGGAAGAGATCTTCGTCAACGGGCCTGTTCGCCCACTCCTGCATTTGCTCTATCCCATGCTGCGCTCGTGCTTTCGCTGCGGAAGCTCGTTCGTCACGGCTGCCACGTCGTTTCGCCTCACCCATCTCTATTAGTTTTCTCGGCTCCCGGCCGTTACGGGGCGCACACTGCACCAGAAGGAAAATTTGCGAATCATTAGTCAATCCACGCGCCAACGCCCGCCACAGACGCTCCACAACTGCGTGCTATACCAACACGAGCTTGCGATCGTTGTCGCGTTGGAGTTCACGCATAAGAGCGAAAAACCGCGACGCGCCTGCCTCTGGATCCACGACCTGCGCTCTCAGGGCGCAATTTTGTATCCGCGCAAGGAATGTCTTCTCTTCAGGCTGCATGAGATGCGTCCAATACTCCGCTAGAAGCTCAGCCAACTCAGCCTGGGACACATCGAGGTCGCTAAGCTCGGCAAAGTGCGCAGTCCCGACGAGCGGTTCGGCCAAACGCATGGCTTCCCTCGCGGCTCCTAGTTGCAGTAAAACCTCACGCTCCGATTGGGGAGTTTTCGCTGCTCGATACGCCTGTACTATCTTGCGCAACAGCGCGGTCATGTCTGCGCGAACAGTTTCCGTCGGGTCTAGGTTGCTATCCATACCTTGCCTCCGTTCGTGATTCAGCAAAGCCAGCGAAGACCGAGCAGGCTCAAACATGACGATCTCGAAGTTACTCGGGCGACTCTGTTCCGCCGTATTCTAGCGACGCGAACGCCGACTGCATCCAATGGTGACTCACTCTATCGCAGCGCACCGACTCTTTGAAGCGTCGAAGTCTTCACAGCCCGCGCTATCGCAGCAACACCGCCGTCCTTGCGCGGTCGCCTAGACTAGCGAAACGGCCTAAGCGAAGTGGCGGACGATCGCGATAGTCCCAACAACGAATACGAGCGTGCTCACAACGCGGACCGCGTAGCCAAACATTCGCATACCTTGCGAAGGCGGAGCCTCATAGTAGTACTCCGGCATGATTGCGCCTTCGACGGTGCCTTCTTCAGAGCGCACACGAACGTCGAGCAGGCCGTACGACCTGAGGATCGAGAGGGCTTTTTCCATATTTCTACGGTCCACGGTCACCGCGACCAATAGATGAAAGATTCCCTTCGGGGCAGCTTGCGTAACCGGTGAAGTCCACGGCACGACCGAGAGGTTGGCGACCCGTATCTCCGCAAGCTCAAACGCACCCGCGAGGACGTTGCGGGCCTCGACCTCGTTGCTCGAAAACTTGTACATCCCAACTCCGTTGGGCTCGGCACCAGTCCAAGCCGACAAACTCAAAGCGTCACCTCGATATCGGGGTGAAAGCGCGCATTCGCTTCAACGATCAACGGGTAACCGGCGCGCAACGAAGTTGCTGTCAAAGCCTGATCGCTAAAGTTCGTCATAACTGGATGCGTGACGATTTGGACATGTTTGAATTCGTCCAACTCCAGCAGCTTGGCTATCAGGTCCGGCCGGCGAGCGACGAAGTCCGATGCTCGGGACCAGTCATATTTGTGCTCTGCCTTCTTGCCCTCGCTTGCGATGACCCACTCGCGCCAGTGACCAGCCAACACCTCGATCAGATCCTTGTTGCTGCGGATGATATTGAGCACGTCGTGATCTTTGACGGACTCTGGCGGCATCACCTTCGGATACAAGGGACGCTCGAAGCCAACCAACAAATCGACGACGATCATTTCGAGTTCGTTGGCATCAGCGTAATGGCGCGCGTACATCAAGCCATTCAGCCGTTGATGACCGGACAGTCCCGTTATGAATCCCGGTATCGACTTCACAAGCGGCGTTGTGATCGACGGTACTGCGATTCGATGCGGCACACTCTTCGGCTTGAAAAACTGCACGACCGTGACGTCGATACCCGGTCGCTTGGTCTTAACCATGAACGTTCCTCGTCACTCTTCTTTGCGCCACGTTCCACGAGAGAACGGATCACTTATGCCCTGGCGGTTCGCAACTTCAGTCGCAATTTTGCGAAGGGCGTTGCGGCGTTTTTCTGGCGAGTTAGTTTCTAGCCTGCTTACTGCCTCCATCAAGCGCTCGACGGGCTTGCCTACCGCTCCTTGATTGCCAAGCCAGCGATAAGCTGCTGCGGGCTCGCGACCGTGCGCTACGGCGTACTCTTTCTTATCCGACGGATCGTCCGGATTCAAGCCAAGCGACTCCATGTCCCGTTTGATATCAATCACGCGAGAGATTGGAATCGTCTCCGGATGCTGCAAATAGAACAGCAGCAGGATACCCACAGCCATATCGTCGAGTGGCTCGGATGGGTTCTTCTGTAGCTCAGTCCATTTCTGACGTTGCAAACCAAGAAGCTCGCATGCAGCGCTGATGGTCAACCCATGCTGACTGCGCCATATTTCGAGATCGACTGAGCGTAGCGGTCGCTTTTCGCTAACCTTGTTCATATTCTAGGTTTCGGTGTAGAGGCTTTACGACTCAACAAGAAGTCGCCGAGATCGTCGCCCTGCATTTCGGTTTCGAATTCAGCCTCATCGCTCAGGACATCATCAACTGCGGCTGCTTGGACCATCTTATTTTCTGCGTCGGCGTCCGGTTCAATGACGCCCTGCTTCTCAAGCTCGCGAATCGCTTCTTTCACCATCGCTTGCTGCGAGGAAGCTGCCGGCGAACTGCCAACGACGGTCCCGTCCTTGTATTCCGACAGAGAAACAACATTGGATTTCTCTTGGCTCGCAGGTACAGCGGCAGCAGCTTCCGGCTTGAAAAGGAATTCGGTATCAAACCCCTGCTGAGCGATCAGTGCGCCAAGTTCTTCCCGCACGTAAGCGCCCGAATCGATTGCACTGGTGCAGATCTCGCCGCGCGCTTTAGCCAATCCAGCAAGACTGGAATTCAGTCTAAGCAATTCTGCGACCCGCCCTCGAATTTCACAGTTCGGGTCCACACGATTTGCGATGAATGTCCCACCGCTTTCAAGGTCCGCGCGTAATAGGGCCGTCGCCTGGGCAGTGGTAATCCCATGTTCATTCGCGTATGGCGAAATCAACGACTCGATATCGGTTTCAAGCGCCTTTGTCTCACTGCGGATTTTCAGCGTATCGCTGAGGTTATGTTGGAGGAGAACGCGGAACGTCGTACGTTGGTCCCCTTCCGACATGAACAATGCTGAACGAACAGAGTCCGACAAACCCGATCCCTCGACCGAATGAATCAGTTTGTCCACAGTCTCCTGAATTCGCTCCAATGTCGGTTCTGGCAAACCGTGCAGAGAAATTTCATCGTCCGTCTCTGCTACCGACGGCATCCCCTCGGATTCTGGTCGCGACAAATCGCCTAGCCCCAACGCATCGGTCGGCGGCTTTTGCAGACTATTGTCGGAAACTCTGTTCGCGGAGGAGGAGGCCGGCAAGAATACGCGGCAGATGCGGGCGAAGAAGCGGCGAATCGCCTCGATGATTTTCTCGATCAGACCTTCCTCTTGGTCGGGCGAGGCGTAGCCTCTGACTCGACTGGCAAGAGCCGGCTTGCTGACCGTCAGTGCGCCGGGTGCGGCTGTCGTAACGGGGTTTTGTGGGAAGAACGTAGTTCCCGACAGGCCCGTGGAGACACCGCCTTGGGTTGCAGCAGCGAATGCCATAGGTTTTCCACACGCACAATATGTATAGCGTTTATTATACGCATGCCCTTTTCTTACTGACTATACGATACGTAACGAAATTTTCGTTGTCATCTGGTAACAGTTCACCCTAAAAAACACCCATGTGCGCTTACCACACGGGGGTTTCTACGCTATACGCTCCGTCTCGCCCTCTTCCTCTCATGCCAAGCCAACGACAAAAGGTGAGCATGCACGGCATGCAAGTTCAGCGCGAGCGCCAGACGACCACCCGGCCGCGCACGTCCGTATGGGTAAACTCGCGAGTCTGGTAGAAGCCCACACCGCCTTGCTGCGACAGATACGCAAGTCTGCCCATGTATTCGCTCGGCGCGGCCGGCGTGCTGAAGTCGCCTGCTCGAAACACCATTCGTTCGTCTGGAAGGTGGAACGACGAGCGCGCGCCCTCGCAGTAATCGTTCGTCGCTTTTGTCCGGAGCCCGGAGTGGATATCGAACCTCGCATGGTGCCCGTACGACGCGAGCCACGCCTGCATCCACGACCATTGTTGGAGCAGTCGCCAGTCCGGGTTCCCAACCACGCCAGCGCGAACGTCGCGCATGAGCCAAGCTACCGCTCGATACCCTTCCTCTGTCGAATAATCGAGATGCCCTTCATCCGTCCCTCGCTTGAGCCAAAGCAGCGTCGGCACGGACTGCTGCGTCGCCTCAGCGCGCGATGTGGTCGGCGATAGAAAAGGCGCAGCACCAGCGGACAGGGCAAACGCCTTGCAAAACTCTCTGCGTGACAGCATCACTTCACCTTGCTTGCCGACTGGTTGATGACGGCCTCAATCGAACTGAACGCACTATCGAGATCGAGATCGCTCATTTGGTCCACGTGCTCGACCGGCTTCGTCCAGCGCAATTGCGCCGAAATCTCCGCCTCCGTGCTCTTCATTGACTCGACCGGGTTTTCGCTGCCGAGCGCGGTTTCGATTTTCACGAGCGTTTCGGCCGTCGAGTCCGTGAATCCGATCACCACCTCTGGCTCAGCCGGCACAGCGGCAGCGACGGCGGATTCAGGCTTCACGGGCTGCGGCGTTTCTGCGCGCGAGACAAAAGCCGTATCGGGCGCAGGAGCAACGACTTCCGATGCGCGCCCATCGCTTGTGGCTAGCCCGAACACTTCCTGTTCAAACGATGCCGCGCTCGCGGCCGTGTCGCCGCCGAGCTTGCTCTTGAGGAAGGCATCGATACTCAAATCGTCTTCCACGTCCTCAGCCAACACATCGGCTGCAAAACCGACGACCTCACGGGGTGCCGTTGCTGGCTGCGACGCGGCGGGCGAGAAAGGACCGGCCTCATAGTCAGAATGGATTGACTCAGCCGCTGCTTCTTCCGGTGCTGCCGAGAACTGACGCACGAGATCCTCGAACGAGTCGCCAAGCTTCTCTTGAAGCGGTGGATCGTGATAAACAGGGTTGCGCTGATCGCCGTCCGCAAGCGACGCCGTTTTCGCGACAGGCGCCGGCATCGGCACCTCTCCCTCGCCAACGTCCATCATCATCGGTGCGTCGTCATCGAGCGTAGACGGGTCCACGTCAATCGGATCCCAATAACGGCCGGATTCGTCAGCCTTGTGCTGGCGCATCGCGGCGACTGCCGCCATGTAGTAGGCAATGCCTCGCTCGACAGCGATCGTGTTCGGATTGTGCGTCTCGATGGTCGAATACGTCTCACGCAGCGCATCAGCAATCGGATCGACAGTCGCCACATACGCCGGCCGCTCACCGCTGCGGATCTTCTTCATGATCCGGTCGATGGTGGTGAAGCGCGCGTTTGTTTGCTCGATCGGCTTTAGCTTCTCCGTCAGATCCTCCCGCTTCGGTCGGTCCACCTGCAGGAACCGATTCAGCCGAAACGGCAGCGCTGAGAACTTGGCCGAGTGAAACCACGTGAAAGACCGCGCTCGAGTAACCTGATCCTTGAAGATCAGAACGCCCTCCATCTCGCGCAACGCCTTCAGTTCCTGAAGCTCGATGCGATCGCGCCGCTGGATCGAGCCGGTTAGGTTCTGACGGTAGCTGGTCGCGGCGAAGTTGCTCACCGAACCTTCGAATGAACCGACCTCGACAGCGATACTCTGGCCCGCCACCTTCTTGAAGACGTCGAGCGTTTTGTCCGGATCTTCCAAGGCGAGCGTGTACTTGATTTTCGTGTTCGCGATCATCGAGTCCACTTCTTCCTTGTTATCGCCCTTCGCCATCGCCGCAATATCCTGCCCTGCCGCGATCATCATGAAGCCCAAGGAGCGCGCCTGCGCGAACATCAGTGCAATGCCTTCGGCAAAGTAGTACCCAAGCTCGTCCATCGTGATGATGTACGGCGCGGGCGACTTCGTAGCCTTCGTGTCGATGATGTCCTTGTACGTTCCTTCGAGCTTGTGGCCCAAGTTCATCGCCATCATCAGGCGAATACTGGACACCACCAGCTTGCCGAGGTTGGACGCCTCTTGAGACGACTTCTCCAGCGTCGGAATCATGACCACGAGAATGCGCCGATTGAGCAGCACATCCATCATGTCCACTTCCGAGTACTTGTCCTTGAAAATGTAGCCGTACGTGTCCATGAGCATGGACAGCGTGCGTGCGTACTGGCCGGTTAGATAGCCGTGCTGGTCCCACACCGTCTGGTCCCACTTATCCGGCTTGTCGGCCATGTCGGGCTTGAAACCCGGCAGGCCCGTTTCGAGATACGCCTTAATCGGCAGGTACGCGAACTGCGGAATCTCACCCTTCTTTCCCTTCAAGTACAGCTTCACCAGGTTGGGAAGCGCGAGATATTCGCGGATCACGCCAATCGAAAGCGTGATGTTCCCGACGGCTCGCTCATAGCAAAGCGTACGGATGAGCGCGTCCATCATGTTCACAGCTTTCTGCTGCCACTGTGCGCCATCGCCGCTCGCTTTCGGAAGCAGCGACGATGATAGCTGCGAGAGAAAGTCCGGTGATCCCTCGTACCACGGGTTCATCCCGTTCGAAGTCTTGTCGATGGACTTCGACTTCTTATAGGGATCGGCACCGCCCGTCATGTAGTTCAGGACGAGGTAGTCATCTTCTCGATAGACCCGACGGCACAGTGACCAGACGGCCGCGTGGAGACTCGAATCCGCTTTGCCGTCAGAATAGAAAAAGCCCGAGCCCCATGCGAGCGCGTTAAAGCAGATCGACAACAACGTGACCGTCTTACCGGAGCCGGTCGTCCCCATCAGCAACGCGTGAGTGCGAGCGTCCGAGTCGGTCACCCAAAGCTCTTTCAGATGTTCCGCACGGTCGATAGAACGCTGATTGCCGAGATACAGAATGCCGTTCGCTGGTTTGCGCTGGATGATCTCGCCTTTGCCCTTCGGATGCGGCTTCGCCTCATCTAAGCTCGGGTCGATCCCACCAACGTGCTTGGGATAGCGCATCGGCATCTCGTGGCGCTGCCACGAAAACCACATTTGAATCGCCACCATCACCAGTGTGAGCGGAAGCGATACGACAGCGAGGACGATCGACAAGATCGCCATCGAAACTTGAAATTTCGCGTAGTTACGCGGATGCCGCAACCACGCGCCGAACCGTTCCAGAAACGAGCGTGGATCAAGCGTTATGCGACGCTGCGATAGCTCTCGATTGTTGAGTGTCCCGTAATCCTGTGCCATCGCGGCATCGCTCTCTTATCGTTACCTACACTTACTTGGATGCGAGGTGAGCGCGGATAACAGACGCGGTCGCACCTTCCGGGAACACATAGCCGGTATCGTCAACGACCATCGGCGTGACTTTGAAATCGAGCTTCTTGTACATTTCCGCGTTCATCGTGATCGCACCGTAGCCAAGAGAGCACTCCGGCGTGTTGAGAACGTCGGCAGGGACGTCGGCCGGTGGCTGTGCCATTACCTTCCGCCAGCTTTCGGACGGTTGGGCCGAGCAAAGAATCTTGTCGGCCAACGTCATCGAGCCGTCTTTGAACGGAACCGGTAAGACGTAGACCGAATAGTCTTTCGCCAAATCCTGAAGGTGCGGCTCGAAGCGTTTGCAGGCCGGGCAGTTCGGATCGGCATAAACGTAGAGCGTATGAGCTTTCTCGACGGACGCTTGCCCGAAATGAATCTTCGGCAGCGGCACTTCCGATGCGGGCAAGGGCGCACTGACAGCCGGTAACTGCGGAGCCACGCCGCTCGCGCCAATGAAGTTTGAAGCGATCTTCTGCGCGGATAGTGCCTGCGCCATCTCGTTTAACGATTTCTCGTTTGCTTGCGCGTCGCTGACAAGCGCAGGCAGCGCCTGATGGGAGTCCATGAAACGCACTGCCGACATAGCCACGATGAATCCGACGAACGGAACGGCAGCGTACAAACCGACCGTGCGCGCAACGCGTCGCCGCCGACGGCTCCGCACATAGCGCCGAACCGCTTGCGTGACTCCTTGCAGAGCGCTACGGGCGTCTTGCAAAGACTCGAAGCGTTCGACGATCGCGATCTTCTCTTCGCCCGCCGACTCACTGACGAAGATGAGCGCGTGCGGCGCTGAGGCTGCATTCTCACCTTCCTTGCTCTTGTCCGCCGTCGTAACCGAGAACGAGCCGATCGACGCCTGAACGCCGGCACCGTAGCGAACCTTGGTCATACCGCCGAGGTGACCTGTCCGAGCGAAAGCGGTACACACGGTTCCGTCA
The DNA here is from genome assembly GCF_014384845.1 of Caballeronia sp. EK. Classification (NCBI taxonomy): domain Bacteria; kingdom Pseudomonadati; phylum Pseudomonadota; class Betaproteobacteria; order Burkholderiales; family Burkholderiaceae; genus Caballeronia; species Caballeronia sp. EK. Next base: position 25,326 of record NZ_JACSUE010000015.1, on the reverse strand, counting down.
GGATCGACGATGATCGTGTCTTGAATGCTCTTGTCAGGCGACTTTCTCATATGGGTTCCTAAAAATGTCCTGCTGCTCTTCGGCATCCAGGATGCCCGTGTCTTCGAGATACTTTTGCAATCCAACGATGGCGTCTTCGACATGCGGCTCAGTCAGCACGCACTCGTTATCCCACGCCACTTCTTCGGCCTGCATTTGATTGAATACGCCCGCAGATTCCATGAACGGAACCTTGCGACCCGCAGTGTTCAGCGGATACCAGAGACCGCGATCTTGCGGCTTGAGCCAAATGAAACTCGCCGACGGCAGCACGCCCATCTGACGCGACTCGATCAGCATCGACATCAAGAGGGTTCGCGGATACGGGTGTTTCAGCAGCCATTTCTTTGCAGGAGTTGCGGCGGCGCATCTCTCGAATGCTTCGCGAGCGAGGGCATAGTTCGGGCGCGACTTGGCGTTTGACGCGCTGTAATTGAGCGCATCGACAAGCTCCTTCGAACCTTCTGTGTCTTTGAAGAACACACGAAGGCCGAACACAGCAAACAGGGCCTTCTCGTGCGCCTTCATCTTGCTGAACGACGTGACCGGTTTTCCCAACTGCTTCACAAGCAGGGCGCGGACTCGATCAACGTCGAGCTTCTCGTTGACAATCAGTCCATGCTTCGCGACCCACTCTTCTGGATGCACTGAGGAAGCCCACTCGGGCGACTTATCGTCCGTACCATCGCGTAAAAGAATCGGCGCCACCGCAGAGAACGACTCGCTTTGCACTTCGAGCAGTGACTGCATCGTGTGCACGCGGCTTGCCTTCAGAATCGGATGTTGAAGCGCCTTGCAGGTGAGCCATGCGCTCAGCCCAACGGGAATCACCGCATAGAACGCGCCGATCTGCCACCCAAGCATGAAAAGTTCTTTCGCCGACACGACACGCGCGTAGCGAAAGTAGAGCACGAGCCGACTTTGAAGCGTTTCGGCCACGCTTGAGACATGAGCCAGCGGAATGACCTCGTATGCCTTCCATACGAGCACACGCTGAACAATCGCCTCGTGCTTCATGTGCCACATGACCATCGCACCCGCGACGACGAGCATCGCCGCGAGGAAAAAAAGCGGCGTTGAGGATCGGTTGCTTACCTGATTTGACATCCGAATTCCTGTGCTTTCGTCGCAACCTTGACGGCATATCGGTAGAGCTTGTCAGGCGTGCGGCTGTGATATCGACCGACGGCAGTCCAGAAGTCCCCGCTAGCGTTGATCTCATGCCGAATGATGTACGCGGCTCCATTCACCGCGAGGCAAGCGTTGTTGGCGAAGTCCGCAGACGTCAATCCAAAGTTCTTTTGGAAGTAGTTCGTCCAGACCGTGTTGATCTGCGTGACACCGTAGTCACTCGTGCCATTCGTGTTTCGGCGAACCAGACCCGACTCAAGGGTTCCGCTTGACTCGACCTGGTGAACGGCCTCCAAGATGCAAGCGGGCACCTGGTACTTCTGCTCCGCCTCAATGACGCACTGATGGAACGCGGCCGGCTCGATCGGTGGCAACGACATTGGCATCATTGAGCCCCTTCGATCTCTGCGATGCATGCGAGCAGGTTCTGAATTTTCTCGGGGCTGAAAAGCATCGCGTACTCACCTCCCTTTCGAACCAGTTCGAGTCTTCGATTCGCTTCCGGGATGGTCTCGACGTGGTGCGGCCAGATCCTTTCGATCTCGATGACTACCGGGATCGCTTCGCTGAACGGGATCATGCGGAAAAAAACGTTCAGTTCGGCGTTGCAAGTTTCCAACTGGTCGCGGTCCATCTCACGGACGAGCGTCACCATGCGCTTTGCTGCGTCCCGGACCCAGCGCGTGGGCTTGGCAGCGTCGTAGCCATGCCCGGAGTCAATTCGACGTGCGACCATCCGCCCCACCTCAGAGGTGAGCAGATCGATCAAATCGGCTCTAGGGGTGCCGAGGCGACGATTCATGTGTGCTACGATCCAAACGAAGATTTCCGTATCGTACCAACGCTACGGATATACGTCAATTTGTTGCGTAGGAGTCAACTGCCCATCATGAACACATCGATTAAGCCGAAGTTGAAGCCGGCACCGCCCGTTGATCAGGAACAGCCTGCTCAGAAGCTCCAGAAGGTCGCTGGCGCCGTCCGGCGCGTCGTGGCGAAGGAGAAGGAAGAAAGTACCAACGAACTGAACCACCTTGCGGTGCTCGGTGGCTTGGGCCTGCTCGTCCATATCAGCGAGATCGGCGAGACGGTGTCGTCGATACAACAAACGGTCGTCGGTGACAGCAGCGACGCCGTGGCGGTAGACCCCCGCGATCAAACCGACCCCCGTAAGCGTTTTTTGCCGCGTTGAGGCACCCGCGGGTTGAGGTGTGGGGGTTCGGTGTTCGGTTGGAGAATTTTTTAAAAAAACATCATCCCTGATGTTGTTCTTTAGAAAACATCAAAACCTTTAAAACCTTTGCGCTTCTGAGAGCCTTTACTGGCAAGGGTTTGCGGCCGGAAAGGTCAGCGTTTCGGGGATCAAAGGTCAGTGTTTCGGGGACGCAAAGGTCAGTGTTTCGGGGAAAGGTCAGCGTTTCGGGGAGCACCCCCGACCTCCGACCTAACCTATTGATGCGACAAAACAAAGGTCGGTTATCCACAATGAAAGGTCAGCGTTTCGGGGAGGAAAGGTCAGCGTTTCGGGGATCAAAGGCTAAAGGTCAGGGTTTCGGGGACACCGATGGTGCGGTGAGTCAAATGGTCAACCGCTGAGGCTGGTCTTTTGACCTTTGTGCTCAAAGGTCAGAGTTTCGGGGATTGAGCGCTGACCTGGGGTGAAGGTCAGGGTTTCGGGGACAAGAACGGGAGATCAAAAGCATTAAGGTCAAAATTTAGAGTGGTTGTAACGACCTTTGACGCGGACAGCCGACGGAATAGGTGTCTCCGCGTCCACTTGCGGTTTCCATCACCGATGGAAGCTCGGGTAAACACGTCCTCACGAAAAGGAGAGTGACCTAAAGGTCAGGGTTTCGGGGACGGGTGGCGGCTTGATAGTCATCTGAGGAAACGTATGTTCTTTTCTTGGGTAAACGGAAATATTCCGCCTATAGTCGGAATGATTTAACGGTTTACTTGCGTTTGCATTTGCGTGGCTAAAGCTCGGGCTCACGGGCACCGTTATCGCAAATGCTTGATCTGTCGATGCAATCGAGGTTTATGAGCTAGAGGCAAACGTTCCAACACACACCGCTGCGAAGTCACTAGACGCGTTCTGCGCAACGGTCACGTTTTAGGTCGTCCGCTCGGGAGTCGGACGTAATGAGGTAGGGATCGGCAGCTTGCGGATCACTCGGGGATCAGCTCGCCCGTTAAGGTCAGGGTTTCGGGGATGAAATCCGGGAATCGCGTGCGCGGATCTACGAAAGGTCAAAAAAATGCTTTGTTATTCTGACCTTTTGTTCCTACAATACGCCGCAAGAGAGGAGATCGTCTATGGCGCAACGCAACATCGTACCGGCCACCGCAACCCTGCCACAGGAAGTTCGCAAGCACATATCGGCTGTGCACATTTCGGGTGATCTTACGGCGGTCGAGCGGAAGCTCATCAATGTGCTGTTGCTCAATGCCTTCGACGATCTAACCAGCAAGACAGAGTTCTCCCTGCCGGTGGCGGTCATGTGCGACATGATTGGATGGGAGGAAAGCAATAACGTCACGTCTCTCAAGGAGTCGCTGCGTCGAATCACAAAAACCAGCGTTGAGTTCGACGTGCTCTACGACAAGTCGCGCGACAAGAAGCGCCAGAAGTGGCAGATAAGCGCGCCGGTATCGGCAGCGACAATCGAAGACGGGATCTGCACGTACGAGTACTCGAAAGTCATGCGCGAAGCGCTGGCGAATCCCGAGGTCTACGCCGTCATCAATCTCAACGTGCAGAAGGAATTCACCGGCGCCTACTCACTGGCACTCTACGAAAACTGTGTGCGCTTCCGAGGCACTCAATCCACCGGCTTTATCTCGGTGGATCTGTGGAAAAAGCTGCTCGGCGTTGGCGTGGACAGCGACGGTAAGCCGGTCGCGAGTGCGTACGACCAGTTCAAGCACTTCAACAATCAGGTCATTCAGAAGGCTGTCAAAGAGATCAACGCGGTATCCGATATCTACATCACTCCGGAATACCAACGCGCCGGCCGCAAGGTCGCGGCCATCAAGTTCGTGGTCGAGCCTGCTGCGCAAGGCTCCCTCACCCTGGTCGAGCCGGATCAGGACGAAGTTCGAGCAACAGAGACCTACAAGCTCTTGCGCGAAGTCGGCGTCAGCGACAGATTGGCGATCGATTGGATAAACACCGATCCTAAGCGTGCTTTCCAGACGGCCAAGATCACCAGCGAGAAGATGAAGAAGAAGCAGATCAGGGCCAATGCTGTCGGATATGCATCAACTCTGTTCAAGGGCGATTCGGACCTGTCTGTGACGCTCGAAGCCGACCAGCAGGCCGAAGCCGCGAAAGCAGAAGCACAGAAAGTGGCCGACGCTGCCGAAGTAGAACGGAAGAAGGCCGAGGCACTCGAGGAACAGACCAGGAGGACGGACGAGGCGGTCGCGGCACTCACCCCCGACGAGTTGGCGGCGCTCGTGGCCGAATACATCGCAGTGACCCCGAACGCGACTTACGACCAGCGGAACGGCCAGTTCGTCAATATCGGCCATCGAGTCGGGTTTCGCACTTTCACACGCGAACACGCGGCGACCGTTGTTGCCGGTCGCGTAGCGGCTTAATTCTGCCTTCCAACAAGCCGATCCTTCTCTCCTAACGCGAGGCCGCTCCTGAGCGGCCGTAAGCGCGTCTGGCACCCATACAGTCCGGCGACGCATCGCCGGCCGTCAAAAGTCGAACGGAGTTAGCCATGCCGCGATACGCGATTACCAACAAACAAACGGGCGTCGATCTTGGCGAATATCGCGGAGCGCACCCGGACGATGCGCTCGATGCTTTTGCTCGTGACGCTGGATACGACGACTATGCCGACTGGCTCGCACATGCTCCAAATACGGACCCGAACGAGTTGGACGTCGAATATGTTGGTGACTAATGCCGGGCACAAAACCGGCCGATCTTTTCACTTGAATAAATATGAAGAATGTGCTTGCGTGAGGTATGCCGGTCCGGTATTCTGAAATTAAGCCGCAGTGCGGCATAGAAGAAAGGGGCTGGAAATGGACGGTTATTCTCTCGGCGTCGCGCGTCAAGCGCAGCAGAACGCGGCGGATTGGCAAGCGTATGCACAAAAGGTAGAGCGCGCTCTCCAAGGCACGCAGGCGAACTACGATGGCATGGCAGCGCTGAAGGACGCCCTGCTGAAGGAACTCGCGCGCGTTGACCCGAAGAATTATCTGTTGGTGCAGGCTAATCGGCAAAGAGTTTTCGACGCAGCGTACGACAAGTCTGCATCCGGCAAGCGCGCAGCGTAATCAACACCGGAAAGAAAAAGCCCGTCAATCTTGACGGGCTTTTTTTATTACACGCTTGACCGGGAGACCTCGCCCGGACCCGCACCCGCGCCGGCACCGCCAACGCGTCCTGCGTCGCCGTTCGGTTTAACCATGCTCGCAGTCATACTGCTAGCCGCATTCTTACCTTGTCCCGTACTTGCGCCGAAGTGACCTTTCGAGTCCCGCTCAACGTCGCTACCGACGCGGCCAGCCATCGATCCACCGATCCACGAGAAGACCTGATCGGGGACCACGTTGATTAGCCCGAAACACGCATTGCATAGCGTTTGGCACATACCGACGTAGAGCACGATAAAGCCGATGATGCTTACCAAGCCTGTCGTCGAATCGAATTGCGCGTTCGCCAGGGCAACGCCGAACATGCTATTCAACAGCGTCCCGAGCACCACTACTCCGCCGCCGCCCAATACAAATCCGATAATCATGAAAACCGGTCGGAACATCGCGTTCAGCATGAAGATGTAGCCATGCGTCGATTTTTGGCTCATGCCCTCGCCGTCGCCGTCGAGGTGAGTCATGCCCCATAGCGGCGCTGCAATCAGACCTTCACCCACCACGGCAAACCATGACACGACCCCTCCGAACCAGATGATGAACGGAAGCATGGGGATATAAATCGAGAGCATCGCGCCGAAGAAGAAAAGCGCTGTCAGGATCATGACGACGAATGGCGTCAATGCCGAAAGAACGCCAGACGCTGCACCAGAAAGCGCTCCAGCGACTCCGCCTGTTGCGACGTCGAGCGCTTTGCCAGCCCAACCGCTAAGCGCCTTTTGCGCCCCACCATCGATAGCCCTGATACCAACGTAGGCACCGAGCGCGCCCCAACCAGCGTCGAGGATACGATCGCCGAGGTTCTTCATGCCGATCAGCGGGTTCGTGGTGCCAGCCGGACCCTGTCCCGAGTTCATGCCTACCATGTATCGGACGATCGCCTGTCCGTTGAAAATCCGCGCCATGATGCTTTTCGGCTCGGTCACGCCAGCCGACAAGTTGCCAACGAGAGTGCTCGTAGTCGAAGTAGAAGCCGCGCGCTGAATCTGCTGGTCGTACACCGCTTGAACCTTGCGGTACAACTGCGGGTATGGCAACGCATCGAGGTCCGTTGGCGGGACGCCTGTTGCTGTGGCGTTGCTCATGCCGGACACCTGCGCGTTTGCCTGTGCGAACGTCTGATACCACGCACCCATCATGATCCATCCGTCGCGGCGAAGATTCGACTGAAGCTCACTTGCAAGTCCGCTCAGACTGCTGGACGAAGCGTTGATAGCCGCGTTGATTGTTGCCTCATACTGGTGCGCGGCATTGTCGATGATTGAGCCGGCGTCTTGCGGCGCCTGCCCGCCGTTCACCGACGCGACGTACGACTGCGCAGCCGATGAAAGCGACGACTGCATGGCCGTCAGTGCCGCCTGATGCGCGCTCTGCATCTGCGAGAAAACCGCAGACGTTGAGTTGGGCTCGTAAACGGCCATTCCGTCGTGGCTTGGCAGTGGCGTGCTCGACGGGTCCGTGAGCGTGAGTTCAGCACCTCCGCACGAGAGACCGTTCCGATTCATGAGGACGATTTTATTGCTCGTGCTGGATTGACCGAACGTCTCTGACGAATCTACGCTTACGCCACTATCGGCCGGCATGTTCGCGATCGCGGTGTTTGCCGAAGCCGAGCAGAGGTTCGCCTCAAAGAGCGCTTTGGCGAGAGACGTTGCCTGCGGCGAAACTGGCGTCGATATCATCGAGCCGCCGCTTGCGAGCGCGGTCGTGGCTGCGTCCATTGTGAGGTTCGCGATGCCGACGCCCATCATCGTCGCCCATAGCATGATGACTTGCGCGCCGCAGTACCCGCCGAAAATGGGAACGAGGCTGGTGAAGCCTGCGCCCATACGAATCACGTACCAGGTTGAAGACTTTTTCTGGCCGAGAAACTCGCCATCCTGGCCGGTGGCGATCATGGCGGAGCCAAAGTGGTACATCGCCCAAATCACGCCGACTGCAAGGAAGCAGGCATTCAGCACAAGGAACATCGAGCCGATCATGCCGCCGCCGCTGTTGCCCCCGCTCGATAGCGGGTTCTGCACGATCGAGCCGTACACCAGTTGCAGAAGTGACATCGACTTGTCACCGGACCGGTTCGCAGCGGCCGTGATATCGCCCATCGACACGTTGGTTTGCGCCAACGCCGGATGCACAGCGCTGCACATCGCGATCGCCAGCACGCTCGCCAAACCGAGCCTGCATCTGTTATTCATTGGTATGTCCGTGTGGTTATAAGCATACGAAATTATGCGGCGACTATATGGACGAAGTCACGCACAGATCGAAAACAGTTGCGATCGCTCCCGGCGAACGCAGGAAATCCCGAACACTTCCCAACGGCCGGTCGGGTTCGATGCACCCTGCTTCGATCTGCCAGATGCGATGCGAGTGTTTGACTGCCGTCAGCAGCGTGAAGGCGATCAACAATAGGCTCAGGAGGAAGCCGAGGAAGTTTCCGCCGATGAGGCTGCCGAGTCCAAAGCACGAGCCAAAGAAAGTGAAGACGAAAGCAACACGCTTGCTGCGAATGCTTTGATGGCGAATCTCAGCGAAGCTCAACGCCCCTTCCGGCCGGCGCTCCAGGGCCTGGCGGAACGTCACGACGTGGGGACGCGTCGAATCCGCGGCGATCTCGTCGTTGAGGTCGCGCAGCGTGGCGGCGCCCGCTCCAGCGGTCTGTCTCATGGAGCGCAGCGCAGCGTACAGCGGATAAAAAGGAATCGCGTTGAGCGCCACGTATCGCAGCGTCTTTCGGCCTATGCTTCGATTGTTGTCGGTCTTCATGCTGCACGCTCCAGATGGAATTCGTCGCGATATTTGACGAGCAGCTCGTCCGCGACTTTGTCGATTACGTTTTCGACCTCTCGCGCTCCCTGATCTGCCCGGCGCGCTTCGAGATAGGTTTGCGCGCTACCGCTCGGGAATTCGCGCGCGAGAATTCGACGGGCGACGGCAGGCGAAGCTCGCTTGTACATGCGCTTGCGCAGTGCGACGTCTGGCGCCGTGGTCGAGAATGCCCATAGCTCGATAGCGCCCGGTGCGTTGTGGAGGATCTGCGTCACGACGCCGGTCTTGGTCTGATGCCATGCGAGGAAGCGGCCGGCACCGCGCACGTCGCGTTCAAGCGCCGCGATCGCCGAGTCCGACAAGCCGAACAGATCCTGCGCCCTGCGGCGCGAGTCGGCCGTGCCGGCGTTCATGATGTACGCGGAGAATGCCGACTCGGTAATCGGCTCTCCATCCGAGTCGAAGTCGCCCATGAACTGTGAAGCGAGGCTGACGCGAATGCCGTGCTTTCGCCCCTCGCGTCGGTCAAGAGACAGCAATCGGCGGAACGATGTCTTGCCGCCCGTGCGGTGCAGTTCGTCCACGCACAAGCCCTTCATCTCGTCCTTGATGTCCTCGTACTTTCGACGATGAGCCTCGTGGTACTGCGCCGGCGCGAGGTCGGATATGTCTTCGGGCAGATAGTACTGACGTGCCGCGATCTGGCGCGCGAAGATGAACATGATCTCGGCGCGGCGTTCGCCATCTGGACCGGAGCCTCGGGTGACTTCTTCGAGGTCAAGCGCGATGACGCGGGACAGGTCGCTCAACTCGAACTGAGTATGTGACGCAATAATCGAGAAGTCGCGCAATGCGTTCTGGATGACCATTCGCATGGCGTCGAGCAAGGTCATTCCCGTATCGGTCATCGCTCGTGACGTCTCGGACGGCTCGAAAATCGAACGGATGCGGTCGGAGCCGCAAGCTTCCACGAAGTCGGCCAGAACTGGTACTGCATAGCGCTGCGCGCGGCGAGATTCGCGGGCCATGCCAGCGCGAGCGAGTTCATCGGTGACGTCCCACCACGACGTGTACTCGTCAGCCTGATAGCCAACTTTCGCCAGTGCCTCATCGACCACCGTGTCAATCGTGGCCTCATATCGTTTCTGTGAGCTAGGGTCCGAATACTTGGCGTACACCTCATCGACGAGCATGCCGGCGAGTTCGGGCGCGTTGTCATATGGCTTCTTAGCGCCGACTGGCGTCGCAAGCGACGTTAGGAGGGAAATCAGGAATTCGCGGTCGAACGCCGTCGGCTTGCGGCAACCTGGTAGCGTGTCACACGGATTGATGGCGAACTTCGACTCATTGCGAAGTCGGATGTATAAAGCCTCGTGTTGCCGCTCGGCGGGAAGCGCGTTGCGAATGAGATCAATAAGGCCGCTCGAACTAACGCCGACGTCCAAGATCGTAATGAGCGGGAGGCGGCGAAGGCCCGGAGACAGGATCGCGCCCAAGTTGAGCGTGTTCAGCCAAACGGACTTACCAGCACCCATAACCGCCCAAATCAGATCGATCCACGCCGTCTGCAACGACGAGTTGGGCTGGAAGGGATACACCTTTCCATCGAGCGTGCGCAGCATGATCGAACCGCCAGCGTGCCACGGGGACGCGGCGCGTTGAATCGGCAGCATTCGCACGATGTGGCGCAGCGGCGGCACGAGCTTCGGTGCAATCGACTTGTCGGAAAAGCCCGGAATCGTCGAGGTCAGCCCCGCAACCGGGTCGCCGACGTCCGTGCTGATTTGCGCTACGCCCCATCCCTGCATCGCGGCGACGAGGGACGACAGGCGCTCTTGGCAAGTCTTCTTGTCCGGTCCCCACGTCGCGGCCGTAATGCGCACTGAGACGTGGCACTCCCCCTCGTCCTGCGCGTGCTGGATCGCGTCGAACGATCTCTTGATCGACTTATTGGTGCTGCCGAGGAACCCGAAAATGCTCACCGCGAACGATTTGAATTTGCTTGCTTCGAGCCCGCCCGGTTCGATCGTGAACTTGATGCGCCATGGCAGATCCCGACCGACGCGGTCGAACAGCATCATGAAGTCATGCACCTCTTGCGGCCCGAGATCCATGTACGCGGCACCGTGGTACTCGCCATTAATGTTGACGAATTCGCCATCGGTCTCGATGCGACCGGAGCACATCTGTTCCGAAAACTTCGGCAGGTAGAGGTCACCAAGTGAGCCGTTCACCGACTTGCGAGGTGTGTAGCGGTCGCCGGGAAGCGCCGGCTTCCATTTCGCATCCGTTCGACGACGATCGTAGGACATGCGGATAGCGCGCGCCGACTCGTGCGTGGACATGCGCTCGACATGCAGTTTCGCGTAGCGGCAGTCACGTTCGATCGCATCGACGAACGTTTCGTGACGGTGGAGGATGCCTTTCATGATCGCAGTCGGCGATTGAGCGTCAACCATCGGCTGAATCGCGTGCTCTTTGATGTTCTGCTTGTGGCTCTCCATTTCGCGCTTGAACTCGTCCGGCGCCATCGCGCTAAGATGCGTGTAGAGCAGCAGGTAGCAGGACTCGTGGCTGCAAAGTGAGGCGACACGCTCAACCCGATCATCGAGCATGTCGGTCAAGTCAAGGCCGACGCGTTCGCACGTGTCATAAGTCGGCTTCATCATCGCGCGGATCTTTTCCCGCACGACGTCGGGATCGCGCTCGAATGAGAATTCGAACGAATGCCCCGCGCGCTGGCAGTAGGACGTCATCGAGCGACGCAGTTCTTCGGTGATGCGTTCGAACTCCACATCGCCCACGATATCCATCGAGCCGGTCAGTTCGAGCATCGTCAGCATCGCGCAGTCGCGCGTGATGAGGATGTACGGGCGTGCGCCCTTCGGATCGACTGCTGCCATCTGTTTCGCGCGCGAGCTATCCGGATCCAGACCGATCGCCGTCTCTAATTGACAGTACGAGGGGAAGTCCGCGCCGAGTGCATGGCTCGAAAGCCACGCCATGACCGATTCGACGTTTTGAAGAAAGGACGTTGCGATAGTTTTCATGGTTGGTTCCTTCGGCGCATGATCTCGGTGCGCATGGTGTGGACCGCTTTCGATTCACTCAGGACTTTGGCGATCCACGGATCTGCTGCTGCGGCCTGGCTAATGATTTTTGTTGCGTGCAGCACTCGGTCCGACGGCTGCATGTCGGCAATCCGATCAAGCGCGAGAAGATCACCCGAGCGGATTGCCGCCGCGCACATCACTTCAGTCAGCGACTGAAAGTCGATAGGTTGGTCATCCAGCGGCGGCATAGACGTCGTCCTCTTGAATGACGCGGTGGAAATTCGGGCAGATGATCTTGTTTTCGATCGCAAACTCCATCGCCCGCATCAATTCAGACCGCAGCAAGCGAACCCGAACCGCGCCCGTCGAATACCCGGTCACGGTGAAGCCGCGATCGACCGCCTTCTTTGCCACACTGAAACACAGTGCTCGGTCTGCCGCGCGAAGCCACACGGCGCGCGCCGTCAGCGACTTCTTTTTCAGCATTTTGTTGTACTCGTCGCTTGCGAGCGCCATCCAATGGTTCTCCGCAAGCAGGCCCGCAGAGTACGAAAGATGAAGCAGCGGATCGGACGTGAGTGCCGACGGCAAAAGCGACCTTTCGGGCAGCATCTTGTACTCTGCTGAACGGAAGACCGACTTAATCTCCAGTGGCGTGAAACGCGCGAGCCAAAGCAGTTCAGGGTGCGAAACCCATTCGCGGAGCACCATGCGCGATTGCACTTTCTGCCCGAACGCTGCTAGTGCGGCGTACTCGGAATCCGCTCGAGTCATGTCGAGCACCACCTCGGCGAGAATCGGCGTGTCATGCTTCAGGCAGAACGCGAGCCGATCCCGTTGCGATACGGGCAATTTGACGCTCGGGATGTATTCCCACGCCTCATCCGGTATCGGGCATGCCAGGATCTGTCGTGCGTGGTCCAGTCGATTCAAGCGCATCGTCAGGAAGACCGAATTCGGCACGAAGTCAGCACGCGACAGAGCCGAATCTGTCTGATATGCCGAGCGCAAAGCTCGTTCGAGAGCGGGATTGTTCGGATACGTGTCGCGGGCGAAACGGGATTTGATGTTCTCGTGCAGGGAATCTGCATTGGCTAGCTCGCCGGGCTTCCACTCGTACCCTTGCGCTGCAAGGCGAAACACTCGCGTAGCAACCTCGGAGACGGCTTGAGCCGCCACCTTCGCATGCGCCCCCATCATCTCGTAACCGAGATCGGCACAGATCTGATTGATTTGCGTTCGGAAGAACGTAAGCGAGCGCAGGTTGTGGACGTTGCGATGCCCGAGCGTGATGAACTGGCTGAACTCGCCATTTGTGATCCAAATGACGTTGTTTGCCAGATCCGAATGTTGACGAACGTAGGTCGCTTCGGTTCCGTTTACGGAAGCCCACCCCGAGGCACATTCCTTCGGGTTGTCGTAGAGCATGATTCCGATTTCGGGAGGGGTAACCTTTGCGTCCTGATCCGCGTTGCTCAGCGCACTATCGTTTTGCTCGTGCGCGTTCATAGATCTGCCCCCACGTGCTGATCGGAAGAGACTTGTAGCTCTCTTCGATCCACCGACCGATGTATTCCATGAAGCGCACGGGCTTATAAAGCAGCGCCATGCCTGAGAACGCGCTTATGCGCTTGTCGAAGTCCTCGTCTTGGAGACGAAGCATGGCATTTGCGAAGTCCGACGGGTTGGCGCTACCCCATTCGCGCGCAATGAGTTCGGCTCGACTAGCCAAGTGCTGAAGCAGAGCGTTTGCTTCGGCCTTCTCTTGATCGGTGCCCGTTTCGAGCACTACGGCGATCGTGCGCTGAAGATGGTTGATCTCTGACTGCGGCAATCCTTCGAGGTGCACGAAAAGCCCTTGCCGCTGACTTCCAACCTGTCCAATGTGCTGTGTGCCATGGCAAAGAGGATCAGCAATGGCGAGGTTCTCATCGCGGTTGTCTGCGTGATTGTCATTGCAGTGGTGCACTTCAGTGTGTTTCGAGCGGAAGCCACAGAAAACACATTTGCCGCCGCCCTTTACGAGAACGGCATCACGCTTTGCTTTGTACTCGGCGTCGGCCGACTCCATGCCTTGATCGTCTTGACGCCAAATCTTGCGCTTGACCGAGAAATGAATGTCGCGGTATCGGCGCGTCGCGAAGTTCGCGCCGAGTTGGTCGGTCGGACGAGACTTGCCTTCCGTAGCCTCGTCCCACGACACGCCCGCATTGCGCACTGCCTCTTCATCGAGAGCAACGCTGGCGCGGGAATCCTGTTGGAAGGCCATAGTCGTGTCGTGTGGTTAGTGGTGTGCTTACAGCCCGCCCGGAAGCTTGTTCATCTGGCCGGAGCCTCCGCCGATCGTTTCAGCGCCGCTGTCCATGATGTAGCCGACCATACCGAGAGCGGGACCACCGAGGCCGTAGCCGAACACCTGGCCGTTGGTGACTTGTTGGTCGCCCTTGGACTTCTTGATGCCGCTATTGATGCCCACAGCGGTCGAGCACATGCCGAGGCCATAGCAGCCATACACGATGCCCGAGTAGACGTCGCCGAGGTCATTCTTGACCGAGCGGAAGATAGCGCCGATCGACGCGTTGGCGTAGTCGGGAAGGAGGATGCTCAGGCAGAGCAACACCACCGACCAGAGAAGGAACGTGCTCAGACGCGGAGACGACTTCTTCGTCATCGCGTGCGCGACGAGCGCCGTGACCATCACAGTCACGGTGCCAGCGAGCATCGGGTTCAGAAATGCAATTCGGCCGAGGAACGACGCCGTGAATGCGCCGAGCGCAATCTTTTCGGCGTGCTCCGTCGCAAAGAGGTGCGCGCGTGCAGCAGTTTTATACATGACAACTCCAGTGGTCAAAATGTCAATCCGAGTGTTTCTTTGAAAGCATCGAGCGTGGTAGCGATGTTGATCATCGCTGCACCGCCCAATATGTGAATGAAGCCTTTCCACGCGTAGTCTTCGTACCCACCTCCTCCACCGCCGCTCGATGCCTTGCGAAGCTGTGTGAAGCCCTTGAGCCCATACCACCAGCCAAAAGTCGAAATGATCGTGAGGACCGCATTTACGGCAGGCGCGAATGCGCCAGCCGCAGAAGCGCCGGCATACGACACCATGCCGTACGTCGTTGCGGAGGAACCTGTCATCGAGTCCCACACGCTGCCCATCGAGAAAGAGAACTGCGCGAGCAACACGCCGATGAAGAAGGTGCCGAAGATCTTGCTGCCGGAAATATCTGAACCGGGTGCACCCGATTTCTTGATCGCGCTCGAAATCGCACTGCCGCAGAACCAGAGGCCGATCGCGAAAGCAAAAGCTACAGCCAGCGATTCAGCTTCGACAATGTCCTGCGCGAGGTGAACGACGATCGTTGTGAGATCCATTACTGGATCACTCCGGCCGTCGTATAGATCTTCCCGGCGTCCGCGTCGATCTTCGTGACTTCAGCACCGCCGATGCGGTCGCCAATGCTGACAACGATCTGTTTGCCGCTGTTTTCGTCCTCGACCCAACCTTGGCCGGGAATCACTTGCTTGATGTGCCAGCCGACCTGCGTTTCGAGCACACGCGAGTGCTTTCCTTTGCGCGTCGCTTTTGCGCTGGCATGACGTACCGGCTGATCGTCAGCAGCGGTTGTTGTCGCATCGCTATCAGCGGGTGCCCCGTCGGTCGTCGTTGCTTCGTCGGATTTCGCGCTCGGGGTGTGCTTGACGCGTTGCACCGCGTGCTTGCCACGCAGTTCGGACAGTTCGCGTTCCAAACGCGCGATTTTTGCGGCACGCGTCTCGACAGGAGCTTCTTGTGCGGCGCTAGCCGGTGTAGCCGCTGACGGGATGATCGCGCTAGCGGTGGCCGCGTTGGGCGTCGTCGTTGCGTCGGCGGTCGCAACGGGAGCAGGGTTGCCACCGACCAGTGCGGCCGTGGCCGGACCAAGATCTTGTTGAGCCTGCATCGCGGCTGGCATCGCATTCGGTACAGCCGGAGAAAAGGTGGTTGCCGGCGCGCTAGCCGGCTGCGGTTGCAGTGATGCGACCGACGTTGCCGGCGCTGCGCCAAGGTCGGCAGCCGTAAGCGATGCGGGAGCGGCTTGAGCGGCCTGTGGAAGTCCGGCAGGAAGAGAAGAGACGCTCCCGGCACCGGCTTGTCCGCCCTGCGCCATCATTCCACCGCTGCCGTTTCCACCAGCGCCATCATCGGCAGGAAGCGAAGCGACTGCCGTCGGTACGGGCGAAGGGTGTGCAGCATGGCCGAAGATCTTCTTGTAGCCAGCAAACAGCGCGATGAAGACGATGAATCCGCCACCAAGAAGAACCGGAACCGGCAGCTTCTTTTTCTTCTTGGGAGCACGGCCATCGGGACTATCGTTGAACGACAGATCTTCCTCTTCCTCGGCAGCGGGGTGCGGCTGGTCGTGACCGTGCTGAGCCGAATGCTCGTTATGCGGATACTCCTGATGCTCGGCGTCGATAACCGTCGTATCCGAAGGATCGAGTTGAGCGAAATGATCGTGAGCCATAGTGAATAGTGTCCCCGCAACGTATGGTTGCAATTATACGGAAAAAGACGGGCGTTGAAACAACGGATCACTCGCCCGCAACGTCAGACTTGAATTTGATGATGATCGTGGTGTTTGCTGCAACACGCCCACGGACCGGAGGGATCGAGTTGACCTGTTGAGAGATAACTTGCTGCATACCTTGCGTTCCACCGGCCGCAGCCGCACCGGCCGCTTGCGTGATGGTCGCGTTCGGATTGACCGATGTCGTTCCGCCGAGCGGATTGACTGTTACGGTCGCGCCCGAGTTGGCGTAGACCGCACCGACGGCACCGACGGCACCTAGCAAAGCAGGCGCGAGGATGCGCTCGCCGTAGCGATGATCGATGTCGGCGGGAAGCGAACTCATCAGCGTTTCGTCGTTAAGCGCAGTGGCGGTCACGTTGTAGCTCTTGCCGTTGCAACGCATGGTGGTGAACGTGACCGTGACAGTCTCAGTCGAGAGCCGACCCGTCCCTGCAAGTTCTCCGTTTTTGCACGGACCCTCGTCAATGGTGGCGAAAACGTCCGAAGGCGCGTCTGTATCGATACCGTTCACCAGATGACCGGCATACTGAGTGAGCGCCGGAATGAGGACGCGCTTCTCGCGCGACTCGGCCGGCGAGGCCGTCAAGGACGCAGATTGAGGGCCTGCTGCCGGCGCGGCCGAGGCGGTATTACTCTTGTCCTGTTGCAGGCCGAGCACTTTCTGAGAGTTGGGCGGGTTGTCCCAGGCAGCGAAAAGCCCCGACATTTGTGTGCCGAGTCCTTGGGCAGGTGCCGGCAGCGGCGGCAGTTGCTGAGCGTTCTGATTCTCGGCTGGCCGCGAGTAGTCGATTTTCTGCGCGACAGGCGTTTGAGCCTCGCGCTGCTGGAACGTATTTTCCGTTGGCGTGTTATCCGACAGGGCCGGAATGAACGTAGCATCTTGCGCACGAGCCTGCTTTGCTCCTTGCGCATTTTGCTTGGCGAGCGCTTGGGAGTAATGTTGCGTCTCGGGAGCGGGCGTTCCACCGGCTGCATCAACGGTCGGCACATCAACTTCAGACGGCTTATCGTTGCGATGTTTCGCGGCGAGTACGACGATGACAAGACCAGCCACGACCACGGCCGCAATTACGGCAAGCACCTTCGCGTTACGAAGGAATCCGGGATGCATCTTTTGTTTCTGACCAGCCATCTTTACTCCAGATCGAAAATGACATTGCGCAGTGCACCGTTCTCGCTGACGGTGACCACGGGTGTCTTCGGAATCTCGTACACGTGCGTGCCGTCGGCCGACGTCAGCGATCCGGTGTAGGCCGGATTGTTCAGGAACAGTGGAGTGCGCAGCACGATGTGGTCGCCTACAACCCATGCCTGCATGCCGCTCGGGCCGCTCTGGATCTTCAATGGCTTGGCGTCAGGCGTGTCGATTCCGTCGAGCAAAGATTGAAGCGATGCCTTCGGCAGATCAATGGCACTGACGCCCTGAATAGGTTGGGCGGCGTTCGGACCGCGTCGCGGCACACGAATGTCGAGTCGATAATCCGTTTCTTTCTGACCCGCGATCATCTTGATGACGACCGGAAAAGGAAGGTCTTTTAGAAAGACTGCGACGTCGCCTTCGACGTAATCCCCTTTCGGCGTGATCGTGATCGTTGGGACGGCAGCGACTGGACGGACGACATCGAATCGTTCCGACGACATGTTATTGACTTCGAGAAGATCCCACGGAGCGCCGGTCGCGTCGATGAACGTCACGGCAGCACCAAGATTGCTGACCCGGACGATCGGCGGCGGTGCGCCGGGCGAGAGATCGACCGTTTTCACCGAGTACACGGGCTTTGGCGGAACAGTGGGGCTTGCTGCTGCGGCTCGCTTGGTTGTGTCGAGTCGCTTGCGCAGCACCTTGATCTGTTCCGGGGTCAAGGGCATGTAGTTGCCCACGGCGGTGTCGTAGTTGACGGCCGATTGTGGCACCAACGGCGGGAGCGGACGCGGCGCATTAGGATTCGAATAAACCGAACCTGCTGCGCCGCCATTATTAGGTGACTGTGCTGCTGCGCCGGGACCGTTCGGCGTCTGTCCCGCTGCGCCGGCATTGGACGGTTGCTGATATTGGGCGCTTGCGAGGTCTGCTGCGCCGCACATGGCGAGCAAGCAGATGAGCTTTGTGGCCAGGCTGCGCATAAGTGATTCCTTAGAAAGCGATGCCGGTCACGATCGAATACATCTTGCGGGTATCGAGGATCCCTGCCAACCAATCTTGGGCGCGACGGCTCGGTGCGGTGCGGTGCAGATCTTCAAGTTCCGCACGGCTGGCTTCGAGGACGTTCAGCGCGCGCAGCGCTTGATGCCACTCAGTGCCTGCAACGTTTGCAAGCGGATGCGACGACGAGTCGATCGCGTCCATCGCGCGAATATCCATCAGCCCGACGATCCAGTCCTGCGCGCGACGACTCGGAGCGGTCTCGTGCAGTTCTGCCAGTTCGTCACGCTTGGCGATGAAGGGGTCGAAAATATCGAACACCTGATGCCACTCGGTCCCCTCAACGCTTGCAAGCGGATTGGTCGTGTCGCTAGTGGATTCGGTCGCGGCGATGTCGATTGCCGACGGAAGTGGTTGGAATTGGTCAGTCATGCCGTCACCTAGTTATTCGTGCCGATGATGCGTACAGCAGCCGTGGCGATGCCTTTTGGGTTATCGACGGTCGGAATTCGTTGAATGTCGGTTTCCATCACGAACGTGTACGACTTCTTCTCAGTCTGGTTCTGGAGCGTGATGTTGATGGGTTGTTGGACCGTCCACTTGTATCCACCTGCGTTGTGCGGATCCGTCGCGGAGATGACCCCTGCTCCGCCCGAGGTTGCCGACGAGACGTAACGGCGGTCGCGGATCTTCTTGATGAGGCCGGACGAGTCCATAGCCGCCATGAGCGCGTTGTAGCCGGCGTCCGTGTAGCAGGCGTGCAGCGATTGCAGCTTGCGTCGAAGATTCTCATCCACGAAATCGAGCGTGAAGGAAGCGGTCATGCACGCTTGCGAGAATTCGAGGACGGTATCCGTATTGACCATCGGCACGCTCAACGGAGTAAGCGGCGTCAAACGGCCATCGGGCGTCGCGGCAAAGTACTGCGGTTCCGGCTTGTGCATGAACTGTGCGAGGTTCATGCCACCGGACACGACAAGAGCCACGGCCAGCACGAGATTGGACGTGAGCATGCGCGGCCAACTCGCCTTATAGAGAAACGTCTCGCGCAAAAGTCCTGATGCTGGATGAAGCGCGACGGATGCCGGAGCGCTCTTCGCTTTGGGCGTGCTCATGCGCCAACTTCCTCTTCAGATTGATATCGCTCGGGGTATAGCAGATGGATTTCGCGGACTCCATGGGCGGCGAATTCCGCGTCGCGCGTGCGCACTACGTCGATCCAGCGGCGGGCGGCGTCGAGCAATTCCACCTTTTGGGGATGCTCCGACGGACGCGAGTGACGCACGCAGTCAGCATCTTTGAGCACTTTTACCAAGCGCTCGGCGATGTCTGGACTTGGAATCGAGCCTTGTTCGAGCCGCGTCAGATACGACCGCGAAACGTCTGCCAGGAGGCAAATTTTTGCAGTATCGAGGTTGTGAGCAACCCGGTACGCCTTCAATAGAGTCAGAGGCTTCACGGCCATAATGTGCGTTGTCAATTCTGTATCATTACTGCAATACGCAAATTATTTATGGCTCTTTGTTGCCTGTCAAGCAAATTCCTCAGAAGGTACTAGATGTCAATCGTGGTTGCGTTTTGTTACTTGCTGTGCACACAACTTACCGAGACAACGTTTGCACTGACCGGTACACATGTACCTACTTCATTTCGCGCGCGATCGAAACTCGGCGGCGATCGACTGTGAACTGTGGAGATCCACGGGCGTTGCAGCCTTCGCTGCACGTTGAATCGAACGCAGGAATGAGCGCGTTCCGTCGTTGAGATGCAGCGCGCGCTCCGCACGGGTCGCGGCCACATATAGAAGATTCAGTTCATCCTCATCCACTTTATCGGCAGGCAACAAATTTTCTTTATCGTCAGTCAGGTCGCAGAAGTCGTCGGTAAGTAGTACCTGGTCGAATTCCAGCCCTTTCGATTTGTGGGCGGTGGTAAAAACGATGCCGTTCGAATGCGTCGTTGCGAACGACTTGGCGCTCGGCGCCGGCACATGGCGTCTTTCCAACTCGCGGATGAGCGCCGGAATGCGTTGCCCGTATGCGTCAGCAATCTTGCTTAGGAATTTGAGGTCGCGATCGTCGGTGTCCTCTGCGGCTTCCGCGAGTTCGGCCAGATCGGTGAACTGCCTGATGATCGGGTCGCGAATGCTGGCGTGCTCATTCATCGACAGATGGTAGGCGTCCATCATTGCTTCGAAGCGGTAACCGGATGTGCCGCCCACAAAGTGAAGCGGACGGTTGGATTCGAGTGCTTTGACGGCGACGTCGAACAAGGCAGCGTTGGTGCGCGCGATCGTGCAGTACGTGCGCGAGGTGTCGATCTCGAAGATAGTGGGCATGCCTTTCCCGGTAATCGGGCGCGGCATCTTTCGGAAACTGCCAAGAAGAGCCGTGGCAACTGCGGCGACGCCCGAACCGAAGCGAAAGGACGTTGTCAGGTAATGGGTCTCATCGACCTGGATCTCGCGCATGGCGTTCGTCGCGCCACGAAATTTGTAGATTGCCTGATTCTCGTCGCCGATTACTAGCAATCCCGTTTTCTGCCGTTTGATGATATCGAGCACAGTCGGATTCAGATCCTGTGCTTCGTCGCAGATGATCGTCGTGTACCGTTGCGACAGATCGGGACTCGACAACTGCCAGAGCTTCAAATAGCCGTCGTGCGGAAGCTTGACGTCGAGCTTGGTCGGGTCGCACATCTGCGCGAAGAGTTCTTTCGCGTAGTTCACTACCTGCCCTTGTTGACTCCGCGGGCAATTCAGATCCTCCGCAATGTGGCTCGCCGAAATCGCCTTGTCAGGCGAGCACAGCCAGCCGTGCAGCGCGCCTTGAACCAGACGCGCCATACGCGGGTTGACTTGAAGAGTGTTCGCGATCGCGAGCGTGCGCATGTCGCCTAGCTTCGCATTGCGCTGGTCGTGCGGCAGTGACGAAAAGAGGCGCGGAACGATCGCGCCGTACGCAAGCGAGTGCATGGTCTTGCATTCGACCCACTCCGGGAACTTCGACTTTGCGTCGTCGGCGATCGCCTTGTTGAAGGCCATCAGCAGGAAGCGCTCGTTCGGCCGGGCCATCGTGAAGCCACGCGCTGTTGTTGTCTTGCCGGTGCCGGCATAGGCATTGACGCGAATGCGCCGTGCCTTCGACCCGATCACCTTCGCCTGCTCCGGCGTCGGCGCGCTTGTTTGATTGCCCGTGATGTTCATTCCGCCCCACTCCTTGAGTACGTATCGTAGTAATGATACGTTGTTTGCGGAATAGGCGCGTGTCTTTCAAGTCGCCCGTGCGAGGTCGCCGAAAAAAGCCCAGCGATCTCGCTGGGCAAGCCGTCGGTTTAGCCGACAACGGAGGTGCAGAAATGCAAACTGGCCGAATGTCGATTCCGACAGCGGCCAGTTCTCTTGTACTTCGGATTACGACTCGGGAGCTTCCGATCGGCTTAGTGACCGAAATAGACCGGCGCGATGCTGTTGCCGGTGTGCGCGGGACCGCCCGATGCCGACGCAGTGTCCGCGACCCCACCGTAGCTGTTCTGGCCGTTCTGAGCGGCGACCTTCGCTTCGGCGGCTTGGATCTGCGCCGGGTACGTCGTGCGGTCCATGCTCGGGTTGTAACCAGCGCGTTCGACCTGCACCAGTTCTGCCTTCACTTGAGCGCGCGTGAGCGGCTGGCTTTGCGCGAAAGACGAGACGGCCGGGACGGCGAGTGCAGCGGCGACGATGAGAGTTGCGAGTTTCATGATGCTTACCTCCAGATCTTGTTTTTCGCAAACAGCCCTGTTTGCGTTTCAGTGATCTCAGTATAGGTAAGCGCCCGCTTAAGATTAATGATTGACTCGACAACTCATTGTTGCTGGATTCGGGATAACCCTAATGCGGTCCACGGCGCCGATCGGCTCAATGGTTCGGTCGCGGCGTCACCTCTGGCGTGTTGGCGGGCCGGCTGGCCTCCTTGTACTCCAGCCAAGCCGACCGCCGCTTGGCGTAGTGTCGCCTCGCGGTGCGCACGGACGAGTGCCCGAGCAGTTCGGCAACTTCCTCTTGAGATTTCGTTGCTTTCGCGTTCGCAGCGAATTGGTGTCGAGCTGAATAGAGCGCGTATCGCCGCTTCGGGTCTTTGCCCCACAGCGACTGACAGGCACGGCGCAGTGCCTCGCCGCAGCGATTGTGTACCTGGGCGAAGGTAAAGCCCTTCGATTGCATCTCGCTCAGCGACTCGAGGTGCGCCCGCACGACCGCAGCGTCGTCCGGGCGCACGGGGACGGACCGGCTGACGCCTGTGCCGCGCCCGTTCGTCGCTTTCGCGTTCCTCGCAGTCAAGATGCCGTCTACCGAAAGACTCGCGCCTTGCCATTCACAGGGGCGCAGGCCGGTGGCAAGCGCCGCCATCAGCCATAGCGCGGCCCGGCGAGCGTAGTCGCCTCCCTGTTTCGGATTCGAGAGGTTGGCGACCAGCACATCGTAATCGCGCTTTGGCACGCCCTTTCGTTTGCGCGACGAAGTCTGCCCCGGCTCGGACGCCTTCTTGCAATCCGCCCACGGCAGTGCACGGATTCGGTCGGCCGTTTCCCTGAATAGAGGATCCTGCGTGCGCTCGAATTCGACTTGGTAGCGGCAAACGAGGCTCGCCTGGTACTGCCGGAAGGTCGCCCATTTCCATTCGCTCGCGTGGCGCTGCATGTAGGCGACGACATCGTCAGGTGCGGGGTACGCGTCCTCGGGCATTTGCATCTCGTCGGCGATGCGGCTGAGGATGCCGTCGGCGCGCTTGAGGTAGACGCTGATGGTGCTAGCGGTCCGAGTCTGGTTTTGAGCGTGGTTCGGATTCATTCGTTTGGTCTTCGTTCTTTTTTGTCATCTGGCCTGCTCGGCTTCGGCCTGAGCGAACTCGGCGCGTGGGGCTCGTGGCCCTTACCGGTTCGTTCGCGACTTGGTCGATTGCTGGCCTTGCTCGTGATCGTACGGCTGTTGTGGCCGGTCGATCCAGTGCGCTGCTTTGCTCGTCTGCTGCTCGCGTCGTGTCCTGCTGTGCTCGTTTGCTCGATGGTTGTGTGCTGGCCTGGCCGACGGAGGCGGTTCGTTGGGTGCGATGCGGATCGATTCCGTGTGCCGGATTGCGTTCTGGCGAGGTTCGTCTCCGAGCGTGGAGCGTTTTCGTTACAGGTTGGGTATCGAATCTCGGCAAGGTAAACCTTGCCGCGTTACACACGCACCTTCGATGCGGTGTAACCGCCAGTCAGGTGACGATTTCACGCATGATACCGAGAGATTTTCGAAAACGGTGAGGTGAGTGAGCGAGTGTTGTTCGAACGCGTGCAAGTCGAACGCGGCCGTGTCGGTGTCGTGTGCGATCGAGTGCGAGCGCGGCTATCGCTGTTGATCGATTTCGCTCGTGGCGCGCGCGGTCCCTGCCCGTCTTCTCCCCGCGTCGATTGCTGTCAGCTTTCGTTTGCGATGCGTCGTGAATGAGTGAGCGAATGGTGATGGCGAACGACTGATGCGTGCCCGAGCGTGATGAGATCGGCCGGCGCGAGGTGGCGCAGCGACGTCAAAAATGCTGCGCTCCGAGGGGTTCGAGTCGGATGAAAACACGGTGCCGAACCGGGTCGGCCTGGCTCGTTTTGTTCGCTCGGGGTGATGCGCTGGAGGGTGCCGAGCGGCGCAGCGCGAGGTAGCGACGACGTTCCGAGAGTTGGTTGTTACCACGCACACAGCGGTGCGTGGTAACAACCCGTCACGTCAGTCCATAATCGACAGGTTCATCCGGCCCATAAGGGCGAGATTGGGGCCGCGAGGTTTATCGTGGGCAGAAGCGTCCGTGTCCGAATGTTTTTCGGATTTGGCTGTTACCACGCGATCGGCAACGGGTGTTTTCGGGTCCGAAACGACCGGCGTTGAGCGCGGTGGCGGGTTCATCTTGAGCGGTGGCGGAGGTGCCTCGTTTACTGCGACGGGCGCTGTCGGTTGGACCGCAGCAGGGGCGATTTGCGGCACTGCCGGGAGCCGTCCCTGCTCTGCCATCAATCCTAAGTTCGCAAGGCGTCGGAGCAACGCCATGCGCTTGTACGGGCTGACGCCGGTCATCGCATCGAACAGCGCCTCGTCCGAATCGGCGCTGATGTACCCGTTGAGCCTTACCTGCTTTCGTTCGAGCGCAGCCATTGTTCCCCCAACATTTGGAAGCCGCGGACGTTCGCGAACACGGGATTGCCACCGGTATGCACTTCGAGGTTCGGGAACCGCGCTTTGACTGCGTCGCGGTACAGGTGCGTTGCGCCGCCGACGAGAATCACGTTCTCGATATCGACGATGCCGCGCGTGCCGCTGATGAGCTTATTCACCGCAGAATCAGCAATTTGGCGAATCAGTGGGCGGTATTTTTCGAGGTCAACCTGCTGCCCGTGAACGCGCAAAACACGGCCCGTGCGCAGCGATTCGTCGATGCGCATGATGTCGCCCGGATCGCAGCTAAGATCGGCCTCGATCGCGTCGCGGACGGCCGTCAGAATGGTCGAAGCGCCCTGCTCGTTCACTGCCGCCGAGCGCGAATCGATCGGCCTGCTGCCTTGCGACACGACCCAATCCAGCGTGTAGTAGCCAGGATCGATGATGAGATTCATTTCGTGGTCGATCGCGTCGGTCATGTTGTTCTGAACGACGTAATCGTAGAAACCGCCCATAGGCTGCGGAACAACCGTAACCTTATGAACCGTAACGGTTTTATTGCCGATCTCGTGCGCGCCTGCAACGGACTGTTCGAGCGGACGGCGCTTGGCTTCGTAGGTGGTCAGCGGCAGACCGAGAACCAGACACTCGATCTCATCGACGCCCATGTACGCAAGCGATGCGCGAACCAGCGCCAAGTACCTGTTTGACAAGCAGAAGTTCTCGTCCAGCACGCGATCGTGACTACCGCCGCCGAGTGCCAAGCGCACCTCCTTCCCGCACTCATACGTCTCACCTCGAATCTCGATTTTGTGCGTATCGCGCTGCTGACCGATCGCGCGCGAGAAGTCGTTTTGCAGCGCAGTCGGCGTCAACGACGGGAACATATCGCAGATGGCATCGAAGTCTTGATCGAGCATCCCGACGGTGAATTTGGTATTGCCGTAGCCGACGTCTACGGCGCGAACTGCTTTAGCTTTGCTCATTGATGCCTCGTCTCAGGGCGGAAGTTGAAAACGACGCTTGCAGGCGTCGTTTGCCGAACAAACGACGCCGAGCGGC
>NZ_JACSUE010000014.1:0-155577 GCF_014384845.1 Caballeronia sp. EK | reverse complement strand
GCCGCCACCATGGCCGCCACCGCCGTTACCGCCACCGCCATTACCGCCACCGCCGTTACCGCCACCGCCGTTACCGCCACCACCATGGCCGCCGCCGCCGTTACCGCCACCGCCGTTGCCGCCGCCGCCATTGCCACCGCCGTTGCCACCACCATGGCCGCCGCCGTTACCGCCGCCGTTACCGCTGCCGCCATTGCCGCCACCGCCATGGCCACCACCGCCGTTGCCACCACCGCCGTTGCCACCACCGCCGTTGCCACCGCCGTTACCACCACCGCCGTTACCACCACCACCGTTGCCGCCACCACCGTTGCCGCCGCCATTGCCGCCGCCATTGCCGCCACCGCCGTGGCCACTACCTGAGCCGCTGCCGCCGCCATGACCGCCAGGCGAGCCGTTGCCGTGACCGCCATCGCCGTGACCGCCATCGCCGTGACCACCGTCGCCGTGACCACCGTCGCCATGGCCAGCACCACCATGTCCATGTCCGTGTCCGCCGTCACCATCGCCATGGCCGATGCCGCCGTGTCCGTGTCCACCGTCTCCATCGCCATGACCGTGGCCATCGCCGTGGCCATCGCCGTGACCGTCGCCGTGGCCAACACCATGACCGTCGCCGTGACCATCGCCGTGGCCATCACCATGACCGTCGCCGTGGCCAACACCATGACCGTCGCCATGACCATCGCCATGACCGTCGCCATGACCGTCGCCGTGGCCGTCGCCATGACCGTCGCCGTGGCCAACACCATGACCGTCGCCGTGACCGTCGCCGTGGCCATCGCCATGACCGTCGCCGTGGCCATCGCCATGACCGTCGCCATGACCGTCGCCATCGCCGTGACCGTGGCCCTGACCATGCCCGTGACCATCGCCATCACCGTCGCCATCGCCGTGACCGTGGCCATGCCCGTGACCATCGCCATCACCATCACCGTCGCCATGACCGTGGCCATGTCCGTGACCATCGCCGTCACCGTCGCCATCGCCATGACCGTGGCCATGACCATGCCCGTGACCATCGCCGTCACCGTCACCGTCACCATCGCCATGACCGTGACCATGTCCGTGACCATGGCCATGTCCGTCGCCACCGGTGTCGCCGCCCGAATCTCCACCCGAATCCCCGCCGGAATTGCCACCGCCCGGCCCCGAGCTGCCGTTTCCACTTCCCGTCGATCCCGTACCCTTGCCGCCGCCCGAGTTCGTGCCGCCAGCGCCCGCCGTCGAGCCCGGTCCGCTACTCGCCGAACCCTGACCCGAGCCGGTGCCCGAGCCGGATCCGGACGCCGATCCCGAGCCGCTCGAATTGCCGCCGCCCGAGCTCACCCCTGCCGATCCCTCGCCGCCGCGCCCGCCCTGGAGCAAGGGCACGACCGCCGACACCGTGTCGACCGTCGGTTCCGTCGACGGCGATACGCTCGTCGACGAATCCATCGCTGCAACCGTCATCACGGCGCTCGGGCCGACCGGCACACACCCCTCGGAAGTCTGGTTGCCGCAAGGATTTCCCGCCGTTTGCGCCGACGCGAAATTCGACATGGCCGCCGCGATCACGATCACACTCAGCTTGATCGCGGTATTCAATTTGAATTTTTTAGGATTACTCATGTGTGCCCCTTGTAATGTTTCTTCGCCACGCGTCCACCTGGAGAGTCAAACGCGATGTGGGGCAAGAATGACAGGCTGTACGCAGCCTTCTGTGCGGTACTGAACCGGAGACGAGGGCGTCGTCGTTTCGCGCCGTGCGCGAGCGCGCAGAGAACGTTTGCGGACGATCAGAAGAGCCGGAATGGTTGCGCCCGTCGCGGCTTCGCTCACCGAAGTCATGGCCGGGAATGACGGCCATCGCGACCGTGCGCGTCGAACATCGAAGAAGCGGCGTGATCCGGAGCCCCGTATGCGAGGCGCTTCGTGTGGGCTTGTTTCGAAAGCTGGATGTAGGCTATCTGTATGGAAGGAGTGTCGTCAAGCGCACTCTGTGCGATGAACCGCAATTCTCGATGAGGCCACAAATCACCGCCCCTATCCGCTGATCAAATAGGCGAGATCGAGGTTAGCGAAAATTTGAACTAGAGTTATTTATTGTTCGCTTTCCTGATCGTATTGCGCGGCGCGCGCCCGAATTCGTCGAAGTTAAGCGCGTGCCGGAACCGGGCTTTCTTCGTTCGAAACAAGACGAGACGACCCGCATGCATCCGATGAATCAGACCACGAACGTCGCACTGATTGCCGGCCAAGTGATGTTCATAAGAATTAGGAATACAAAACAACTGAAGATCGATGTTCATCCGACACATCGTATCCATCAACCGGAGGGTGTCATGCAAAGATCGAAAAGAGTCGCCTGCGTGGAGGCGACGGCGGTAGTCGCACTGGCGTT
This sequence comes from Caballeronia sp. EK, assembly GCF_014384845.1. Taxonomy (NCBI): domain Bacteria; kingdom Pseudomonadati; phylum Pseudomonadota; class Betaproteobacteria; order Burkholderiales; family Burkholderiaceae; genus Caballeronia; species Caballeronia sp. EK. Next base: position 153,194 of record NZ_JACSUE010000014.1, on the reverse strand, counting down.
AGCGAGCGCCAACGTCGCACATGCGGACGATGAAGTCATCGTGAATACGAATCCGGCGGCATCGCGCGACGCAGCGCCGGATATATCGAGTCTCAAGCCGGTCGTCAATGTGCTTCTGCCGCCGGATACATCCACGATCGTCCCGAACACCGGCCCGGAGCCATATCCCGCGGGCGTGAACACGCAGAGCGGCATCGTGAGCAATGCGCAGACGAGAGCGTATGGCGACTTTGGCATCCCCTATACGACAGGTCGCGTGCAGGACGGCAACCAGAGCGCGTCGGGCACCACGAGCGCGAATTACCTCAGCACGACCTATCCGTATCGGGCGATCGGCAAACTCACGTTCTCGGCCGGATACTGCACCGCGAGCCTGATTCGCAGAAGCGTGATCGTCACGGCGGCGCACTGCATTCAGGCGTTCGGCAGCGGCAATACGCTGTACTCGGGCTGGCAGTTCAGACCCGGGCATTACGGCGCTTCCGGAGCCACCGCCGCCCAGATCGCGCCTTATGGCACATGGACCTGGGCCGGGCTCGTCCGGCCATCGACGTGGGCGAACGGCACCGACACCGGATCGGGCTCGGCGCGCAACAACGATATCGCGGTCATCGTGATAGCGAAGAACGCATCGAATCAATTCATCGGCGACATCACCGGTTATCTGAACTATGGCTATAACAACTATTCCTTCATATCGACGCCAAAGACCGGCAATCTTCAGACCGCTGCCGTGACGACCTTCGGCTATCCCGCATTGATCGATGGCGGCGCGATCATGCAGCGCACCGATGGCCCGACCTATACGACGACGGTCAGCGGCGCATCGCAACTCTGGCAGGGCAGCAATCTCACGGGCGGCGCGAGTGGCGGTCCGTGGATCGTCAACTTCCGGGCACGCGATGCGGTTCTCTCCGGCGGCGCGGCGGTGGGCAATTCATCGACGCTCGCGATCGTCGGCGTGACCTCGTGGGGATCGGCGGATCCGAACGCGAACAAGGACAACTACGCGTCGCAGTTTCGTCAGAACACGCAGTATCCGAACGCGACTTATGGCAACTACGGGTCGGGCAATATCGCATCGCTGCTGAATACGCTGTGCAGCGGCGCGGCGCCGGGCGGCGGCACGTTCGGATCGCAGGGATATTGCAACTAGCGCAGGCTTCGGTGGCCCGCCGGTCGAACGGACAATGGGCCACCGTCGTTCGTATCGGACGAGATCGAACGCGTCATATCGACGCTGCCAGCAGCCACACGATTCAGGAAAACGACTCGAGAACCAGCGCTTCAGACGAATTCGCTGGAGCATGCCTGAAACGCCCGTAAAATAGGAAGCGATCCGGGCCGCAAGCGAGACGCGGCTTCTCACTTCATCGGCAGCACCGCCCAGGCATGACGAAAGACGACACCACTCACGTCCGCGCACATGGCGCGTCGAGCAAGCGCAAACGGCTCGGCCGCCCGACGGGGAACATCAATCAGCGTGAGAACATCCTCGATGCAGCCGAGGTCGATTTCTCGCAGCGCGGCTACGCGGGCACGTCGCTCAAGGAAGTGGCCGCGTCGTGCGGTGTCACGCAGGCGCTCATCACGTATTACTTCGGCACGAAGCAGCAGCTTTTCGAGCAGGTGTTCCTGCGCCGCGCGATGCTCATTTCCGAGGAGCGCGTAACGCTCCTGCATGAATTGTCCGACGGAAAGGATGCGAGTGTGCGCGAAATCGTGCGCGCGTTTCTGCTGCCGCTCGTCGCGCTGCGCAAGACCGACGGCGGGCGTGCGTTCATTCGTCTGCAAGCGCGGCTGCACACGGAGCCGCCCGAAATTTCGTACAGCCTGCGCAGCACCGCATATGGCGATTCGACCGATGCCTACGTCGAAGCCCTGCGCGCCGCGCTGCCCGGCCTCCCCGCGAAAGATCTCTACTGGCGCGTGACGATGATGATCGGCGCATATCTCTACGCGTTCTCCGACACCCATCGTCTCGACGTGCTCGCCAAGGGCGCGTGCGATCCGTGGGACGCGAACGAGACGCTCGAACAGTTGACGAACTTCATCGTCGGCGGTCTGGAGGCGCAGGCGAGCGCGGCATCGGCGAGCGCGAAGAAGGCCCGGCCGAAGGCGGCCCGCACCGCGCGCGCCGCCTGAAAAACGTCAGCGTCGCAGGCCGATTTCCATCGATTCGATGACCTGCGCGATGGTCGAATGCATCGATGCGAGCGTGGCGCCGGGCAAGTCCGACGACGCGGTTTCGCCGATCATCTCGCGCAGCGTCTCCTGCACATCCGCCGATGCCTGTTGCGGCAGCGCCGCCGCAATCACGCTGATCGCCGCGGTCAGGCCATGCAGCTTGCCGGTCAACAATTCCAATTCCTGACTCATATGTGTTTCCTGTCGTTACGGTGAATGAAGCGGGCGGCCCGTCATGCGGGCAGCCCGCCGAAAAATCAGGCGTGTTCCGTTTCCGGATGCGCCTTGAGCTTGACGAAGAGCGCGATGCTCGCGATCACGGAAGGCACCGCGAGCAGCGCGAAAACGGCGGGCAGGCCGAGCTTCCATTGCGCGAAGAGACCGCCGAGCGCGACGCCCGCGATGCCGCCGAAGCGCCCGACGCCATACATCCACGAGACGCCGGTTGCGCGGCTTTGCGTTGGGTAGAACATTGCGGCGAGCGAGGGCATCGACGATTGCGCGCCGTTCATCGTCGTGCCCGCGAGAAAGATCACGGCGCTCACGAGACCGATGCTGCCGATCGCCTGACCGACCACGAAGATGAACACGGCGGTCAGCAGATACCCGAGCATCACGACGACGTTCGCGTTGCAGCGATCCATCAGCCATCCCGACGCGATCGTGCCGATGCCGCCGCCGAGCGGGAAGAGCGCGGTGAGCAGCGCGGCGCGCTCGGGCGTGAAGCCGGCTTCGTTCATGAGCAGAGGCATCCAGCTCATCAGCAGATAGAAGATGACGAGGCCCATGAAATACACGAGCCACAGCATCAGCGTGCCGACGACATAGTTGCGCGAAAGGATCGCGCCGACCGACGACTTCGCGTGCGTCTGCGCGCGCTCGGACAGGCGAAACGAATCGATGCGCGCGAGATCGAGCGGCGCGATCTTCGAGAGCGGCTTCCAGATCTTCTCCTTCGGCGCGCCGCGTCCGACGAGATAGCGTACGGATTCCGGCACGAGCATCACGACGAAGCATGCGAGCACGAGCGGCAGCACGCCGCCCACGACGAAGAGGCTGTGCCAGCCGAACGCGGGTATCAGCCACGATGAGATGAAGCCGCCGAGCGCCGCGCCGACCGTGAAGCCGCAATACGTCGTGTTGACGATGATCGAGCGGCTTTTCGCGGGCGCGTATTCGGAGACGAGCGTGATGGCGTTGGGAATCGCCGCGCCCAGGCCGATGCCCGTCAGAAACCGCAACGTGACGAGCGATTCGATCGAGCCGCTGAACGCGGTCGCGAGGCTCATCGCGCCGAAGAAAGCCGTCGCGGCGATGAGCACGGCGCGCCGCCCGAAGCGATCCGCCGCCGGGCCGGAGATGACCGCCCCGGCCGCGAGCCCGAAGAGCGCGGCGCTCAGTACGGGCGCGAGCGCGCCCTTCGTGATGCCCCAGCCTTTGACGAGCGCCGGCGCGATATAGCCGATGGCCGCCGTGTCCATGCCGTCGATCAGCACGATCAGGAAGCACACGCCCATCAGCGTCCATTGGAAGCGCGAGAAGCGGTGCGCGTCGATGAACTCCTCGACGGGCACGTTCCCGCTCCACGCATCGCCACGGTCTGATGCCGTCGAATGCCCGGCGCGCGGCGGAAATGCCGGGCCAGTGTGAAGCTCTGCTTGCGACATGTACAACTCCTCGTTGCCGACGGCTCGCGCCGTCCATGAATGCCACTGGGCCGGCAACATGCCGGTGTTCACGCGAAGCGGGGGCCCGCCGGTTTCGACGCTGGTTTATTATATGTATCTATAATTAATAAACGCAATTGGGAAAAAATAAGTCGCCGTCAGGCGAGGTTCGGCTTTTCGGGAACGACGAGGACGGGAGTTGGGGCGGGATTTAGGCGAAAACGATTGTGCGGCGCGGCGCGGCGCTGGGCATTTGGCTTCGTACCGACGGCGGAGTCATCTGCGTCGTCGACCCACGTCACGCCGTTCGGTTCGGTTTTGCGGCTTAGGTTGCCGCGTTCGTCATACTCGTAACGAACGCGGCTCAGTTCCTTCAGCACCCGTCAGGCTGGGCAGCGCAGCGTCTGCCCCGTCTGTCGGCACATCCGCCGTGCCCGTGGGTTCCGACCACTTGCGCTTGTCGTCCTTGACCGGATAACCGTCCTCGAAGTACTTGATGCTGCCGCCCCCGCGCGGCGTATTGACGAGCATCCCCTTGCCGTTCTCGTCGAGCTTGCCCGCGCGAAACGACCCATCCGGAAAATCGACCCGATACGATGCGTTCTTGACCGGCTCGCCGTTCGGATACGCGTGCCACAACTGCATGCCGGTCGTTTCCTGCCTGGGCATCAGCGGCAGCGCGTTCTGTTTGGTGGCGGACCCGCCGACGCGCAGCGGCCCCTTCAGGTTGATGTCGGCGGGGCTGCCGATCTCCACGCCCGCACCGGTCAGCTTGATGTACGAGCCGCCGCAATACAGCGTCAGTTCCTTCTTGGCGTTGAGCGTGATCGCATCCTCGGTGCTGGCGATCGTCACGCCCTTGAGCGCGGCGAGATTGAGCGCATCGCCTTGCGCTTGCACGTCCACCTTGCCCTCGGCGGCGAAGAGCTTCACGCCTTGCGCGATGGCCAGGATCGACACGGCATTGCCCGCCGCGACCGTATAGTTGCCGCCGATCGCGGCATCGGCATTGCCGCCCGTAGTCGTGAACAGATGCCCGCCCGCCGACAGTTGCATGTGCTCGCCGCTCGTGAGCGCGACGCCATGCGGGGCGGAGGCAAGCAGCACCGCCTGCTGCAAGTCCTTCAGTTGCGTTTCCAGCAACGCCTTCTGCGCTTCGCAGTCGGCCACGACTGCTTGCGCCTTCTTGACCGCTTCCGATAAGCTCTGCATCCGCGCCTGCGCCGTCTGTAATTGCGCGAGCGCCGCCGACATGTCGAGCACCTGACCGCCTGCGGCCTTCTGCGCATCGGCGGACAGGAACAGCCCCTTACCCCCGCGCAGCGCCCCCCACGAATCCGAGCGCAGCTCGAACCCTTCACCTCGTTTCTGGCGTGCTGAATCGACGATATAGCCCAGATTCAGTTGCGTCTTGCCGCCGTATTCGGTCGCGAGCTTCGCACCTTCCTTGCCCTTGGCGTCTTCGAGCCTGAGCTTGTTATTGCTGACGGTGCGAATGACGTTGCGCGTGTTCCATCCGTCGCGCCCATAAATCAGGTCGGTCGCGAAGCTGTGATGATGGACATGGGCGATAAACGGATACCGGGGATCGCCTCCCGCAAACGCGATGCCGACCTCCGTGTTACGCAACAGCGGAAAGTGCATGCCCGTCTGGTTGGCTCCCGCAAAGGGCTTCGCGAGTCGCATCCGCACGCTTTCACCGCCGCCCGGCCATTCGTCCGTGTCGAAGTCGAAGCGCACCGAATAGTGGCCGTGCTCGTCCATTTCGGCGAACTCGGCGTCGTCGTCTCGCGTCGTGATGCGTGCGCTCAACGTGCCGGCGATCTTCGGCCAAAGATGCTCGCGCATCGGCATCTGGTAGGGCCGGTCTGCGGGAATCGCCCGAAAAGAGTTGTGATACGACTTGTCGCGCGCCGCCTGATGAATGACTTCGACCAGCACCATGCCATGCGGTGCATCCGCCAGCTTCTCGTCGGTGCGCACTACGAGTCCTGCGCAGAAAGCCGATACGGTGCTCGTGCCCTCGAACCGGACCTGTCCGGATAGCGCTTCCTCGTGACGCAGTCGCGCCTCCCATTTGGCGCTGTCGGCATCGAGATGATGGCTGCCCCATGTGTAGGACTGGCCGTAGGTGGTCTTGTCGTCGCGCGCGAGGTTGACTTCCGACTCGAACGGCTCCCATGACTTCGACGGGTTGTAGTTTCGAACCCGCACCGATTGGGCGACCGTCACGCTATGCGTCTGCAACGAGAGAATCGCTTCGTTGCCGGTTTCGAGGCCCGACGTTTCTCGAACCATCGCGGGGGCGCGAAAGGTGTAGTCGTAGCCGTCGATATCGTCGGCGAAGATCACCTGATCGCCGAAATCGCCCGGTCGCGCATAGCAGAAGAGGCCCGCCTGACGCATCAGAAGATGGACGAACTCCCAATCCGACATCTGATGCTGCATGTGGAAGGCGAGCTTCGGGAACGTGCGTCGCAGCTTGAATGCGAACTGATGCGTGAGAAAGTCGTGCGATAACAGGATCGCCTCGATGATGTCGGGGACGGTCTTGTTCTGATAGATGCGGGAGCGCTTGGTGAGGCGCAATCGCGCGAGCGGCGATTCGACCACGACGCGAAACGCGCAGAAGTCGCGCGTCTTGCGCGTGCGGGTAAAGCGGGTGATGACGCCGTTGAACTCGCGCGGTGCGCCTTCGTCCGGCGCCGGCTCGATGCTGAAGGTGGCGTTGCGCCCGAGATAATCGGCGCGCGCCAGTTCGACATTGGCGGTGAGTTCGAGCGTGATGTGATACGGCTCGCCCAAGCGCTCGACTGCTCTGAATGACTTGATCGACAGGCTGTCGGTCGGGGTTGCGCCGCGAACTTTAAGGTAATAGTTCTGCCTGCCAGTGATCCAGCGCGCGAGGGCATTGGAGCGCCTTGTTTGTGCTTCCATTGGGGTTCCGTGCGAAATCGGGGGATGACAGACGTGATGCCTGACGATCGCCCGAGGGTTGACACTGTCGACTTCTTTTAGAGGGGCGTTGCGGCACGCGCAAGCCGACTTATCTGAAAAGCTTGCGCGTATTGAGCAAAGTTACGGCTGCGGTGACGCGGTGAGGATCTTGCCGGGCGACCAGTAGGATCGCAGGGTGACGCGGCGCGCCACTGCGGTGAGTTCGTGAAGTCCCACCTGTAAAACGACGTTCGGCGGCGCGCTCCGATTCGACTCCGCGCCCGATGCTCCCGAGGAGAGCAAAACACCGCCCCGATCGCTACGACCGAAGCGGCTTCAAACAACAACCTACTGACTAGCACCCACTCCAATACCCGCCTTCTTCTGCGCGTTCTGAATGTCCTGCGGATAACTCGCGTCGTCGTTCTTCGCGGGGTTGTAGCCCGCATCTTCCAGCTTCTTCAGCTCCGCGTTTTTCTTCGCGCGTGCCTGCTTGCGAGCGGCCTTCTTGTCCGCCTTCGTGGCCGGCGCGGCCTGCGTCGTGCCGGTGGCGGTCGTCGCGCTGTCCTGCGCGCTCGCGAGCGGCGCGGCCGTCACGCCGAAAGCGGCCACTATCAACGAGACGGCGAGTTTGCTGCCAAACGTTGCTTTCATATCCTCTCCATGGATCGGTTGATCAACAAGCAACCAGCAATCACTTCCCGGGCCGATGATGCCTTGCTCGTGGCCGCGGCGGCATGCGTATCGAATGTCGCGGATTCATTGTAAGGCGGGCCGCTCAAACGTTCAGCAGCATGAAAGCATCCGAACGAACGTGCCGAAAAGCGCTACAGTGCTACCTTTCACGAACATGCCCGAAGCCCGTCACGGCGCGGAACCGAACCGGGTATGATGCGCAGCGGCTGAAACAATAACTACAACTTTCGCGATTGTCGCCGTCATAAGGGCTGTTCGAGACATCGACCCGGCGCGCGACGTTCACGCTTATTCGGAGCTGTCTATGCCATTGCGGTCCGGTGTCGACGAGGCCAGTTTTCGTCGTATTCTCTTGCGCAATATCGCGCTGCCGCTCGGAACGGGACTCGTCACGGCGATCGCGTTCGTCGTGCTCGTGCTGTATCTGCTGTCGGGCATCAACTGGGTCGAGCATTCGGAGCGCGTGATCGGTAACGCGCAGGAACTCGGGCGGCTCGTCAGCGAAAAGGAAAGTGCGATTCGCGGCTATCTGATCACGGGCGACGAAGCGTTTCTCGCGCCTTATGAAACCGCGAAACCGAAGCTCGGCGCCGATATCGACACGCTCGCCGATCTCGTCTCCGATAACGCGCCGCAAGTCGATCGCCTGATCCGCATTCGTGCGTTGCAGGCGCAATGGGACAAGGTCGCCGACGGCTTGATCGACGCGCGCCGCCACGCCCAGGATTCCGTCGCGCTCGTGCGCGCGGGACGCGGCTCGGCCGAACGCGCGGAAACCGAGCGCGAACTCGCCGCGTTTCTCAACATCGAGCAGACCTTGCGGCTGCAGCGCGTGGAATCGGCGAAGCAGCTCACGACCATCACCGTCGCCGTATTTCTGTTTCTGAGCCTGACGTTGTCCGTGATTCTCGCGATCTTCGGCAGGCGCGAGCTGATGCAGCTTTCCAGTGCCTTCGGCGCCGCGATCGGCGAACAGGAGCGTCAGACGCGCGCGCTGCAGGAGCAGGCGTGGCTGAACGAAGGGCAGACGCAACTCGCGGAAAAGGTGATCGGCCAGCAATCGCTCGATCAGCTTTGCCGGACGATTCTCGATTTCCTCGCGGACTATCTGAAGGTGTCGATCGGCGCGTTCTACGTCCGCGAAAACGATGGCGCATTGAAGCGCACCGCGAGCTTCGGCTTCGATCCCGACAGCGCACCGGTTCCCGATTCGCTCGCGGGCGTGAAGAGCCTCGTCGGACAGGCGGTGCACGCGCGCAAGCTGACGAGCATGAACGACGTGCCCGCCGGCTACTGGAAGGTGACGTCGGCGCTTGGCGCGAGCGTGCCCGCGAGCCTCGTCATCGTGCCGATCGAAAACGAAGGCCAGGCGAACGGCGCGATCGAACTCGGCGCGATGCACAGGCTGACCGAGCGCGACCAGCAGTTCCTGAAGACGATCGCGGGCAATATCGGCGATTACGTGGAGGCGGCGCAGTATCGCGAGCGCTTGCAGCATGTACTCGAAGAAACGCAGCAACTGAACGAAGAGCTTCAGATGCAGCAGGAAGAATTGCGCACGACCAACGAGGAACTCGAACAGCAAACGACCGCGCTTTCGCAGGCGCAGGTCTATCTCGCGAATCAGAAGGCGGAGCTGGAGCAGACCAACGATCAGCTCGCCGAGCAGGCGCGCGTGCTCGACGAACGCAACGTCGCGCTCAACGCCGCGCAGGGCGAACTGGAAACGCGCGCCGAAGCGCTGCAACGCGCGAGCCGCTACAAGTCCGAGTTCCTCGCGAACATGTCGCACGAACTGCGCACGCCGCTCAACAGTTCGCTGATTCTCGCGAAGCTGCTCTCCGAGAACAAGGCCGGCAATCTCACGAACGACCAGATCAAGTACGCGCAGACGATCTATTCCGCGGGCAACGATCTGCTCAATCTCATCAACGATATTCTCGATCTCTCGAAGGTCGAGGCGGGCAAGCTCGATCTGCATATCGAAGATGTGCCGTTGCAGCGAATCATGGATACGCTCTCGCGCACGTTCGAGCCGCTCGCGCGGCAGAAGAAGCTCAGGCTCGAACTGCGCAACGATATCGACGACTATCCGACGCTCACGACCGATTTCCGGCGTCTCGAACAGATTCTGAGGAACCTGCTGTCGAACGCGGTGAAGTTCACGGACGCGGGCGCGGTGTCGCTCACGCTCAGGCGGGCGGGCGAGGGCGCGGTGCAGTTCGTCGTGACGGATACGGGCATCGGCATTGCGCCGGACCAGCTCGAAGCGATCTTCGAAGCGTTCCAGCAAGCCGACGGCACCACGAGCCGTCATTACGGCGGCACGGGGCTCGGGTTGTCGATTTCACGCAGCCTCGCGCATCTGCTCGGCGGCGATATCGCGGTGCGCAGCGCGCAGGGCACGGGCAGCACGTTCACGCTGACGATGCCCATCGCTTACGGCGCGGCCGCGTTGCCGGGAGCGGTCGAGCAGGCGCCGGCGTCCGTCGCCATCGAAGCAAAGCTGCCGGCCGAGCAGCCGATCGAAGTGATCCACGTCATCGACGACGATCGCGCCGACGCCGCACCCGGCCGCCGCCTCGTTCTGGTCGTGGAAGACGAACCGGACTTCGCGCAGGTGCTGCTCGATCTCGCGCACGAACTGGGTTATCGCTGCATCGTGAGCGGGACGGCGGGCGAGGCGCTCAAGCTCGCGCAGGACAGCGCGCCGAACGCGATCCTGCTCGACATCGGCCTGCCGGATCGCTCGGGGCTCGTGGTCTTGCAGGAACTGAAGGCGAATCCGAAGACGCGGCATATTCCGGTGCATGTCGTGTCGGCATCGGACAGAAGCGAGGCCGCGCTGCATCTCGGCGCGATCGGCTACGCGGTGAAGCCGACCACGCGCGAGCAACTGACGGCGATCTTCCAGCGGCTCGAAGAGAAGAGCAGCCAGAAGATCAAGCGCGTGCTGCTCGTCGAGGACGATGCGCGGCAGCGTCAGAGCATCGTCGAGCTGATCAGCGATGCGGACGTGGAAATCACGCCGGTCGAGTTCGGCCGCGACGCGCTCGAACTGCTGAAGACGACGATCTTCGACTGCATGATCATCGACCTGAAGCTGCCCGACATGCAGGGCGGCGACCTGCTGCGGCAGATGGCCGGCATCGACGCGTATTCGTTCCCGCCGGTGATCGTCTACACGGGCCGCAATCTCACGCACGACGAGGAAGCGGAACTCATGCGCTACTCGCAGTCGATCATCATCAAGGGCGCGCGCTCGCCGGAGCGTCTGCTCGACGAAGTGACGCTGTTCCTGCACAAGGTCGAGACGGATTTGTCGGCGGATCGCCAGGCGATGCTGCACGTCTCGCGCTCGCGCGATCGCGTGCTGGATGGCCGCCGCGTGCTGCTCGTCGATGACGATATCCGCAACATCTTCTCGCTATCGAGCGCGCTGGAGCATCAGGGGCTGAAGGTGGATATCGGCCGTAACGGTTTCGAGGCGATCGAAGCGCTCGACAGGCATCCGGACATCGACGTCATCTTGATGGACGTGATGATGCCCGGCATGGACGGACTCGAAGCGACGCGGCGCATCCGCGAGGACGCGCGTTTCAGGAAGCTGCCGATCATCGCGATCACGGCGAAGGCGATGAAGGACGATCAGGAGCAATGTCTCGCGGCGGGCGCGAGCGATTATCTGGCAAAGCCGATCGACGTCGACCGGCTTTACTCGCTGCTGCGCGTGTGGATGCCGAGGCGCGTTTAAATATTCAGCGCGCGCTTGTCCACCGCCAGCGCCGCCTCGCGCATCACCTCCGACAACGACGGATGCGGATGGCAAATGCGCCCGATATCCTCGCTCGCCGCCTTGAATTCCATCGCCACGACCGCCTCGGCAATCAGATCCGACGCGTTCGCGGAAATGATGTGCACGCCGAGAATCTCGTCGGTTGTCGCATCGGCGATGATCTTGATGAAGCCGTCCGTTTCGCCGATGCCCATCGCCCGGCCGTTCGCGAGCATCGGGAACTGGCCGGCCTTGATCGCGCGGCCTTCGGCCTTCAGCGCCTGCTCCGTCTGCCCGACCCACGCGATTTCCGGATGCGTGTAGATCACCCACGGAATGCAGTTGTAGTCGATGTGCGGCTTCTGCCCGTCGATGATCTCCGCCACGAGCACGCCTTCGTCTTCGGCCTTGTGCGCGAGCATCGGGCCGCGCACGACATCGCCGATCGCGTAGACGTTCGGGACTTTCGTCGCGCAATGACCGTCGACGGGAATGAAGCCGCGCTCATCCGCTGACAGGCCGATGGAATCGAGGCCGAGATCGTCCGTGTTCGGCACGCGGCCGATCGACACGATCAGGCGATCCGCCTCCAGCGTCTGCGCGTTGCCGTCCTTGTCCTGGTACGAAATGGAGACGCTCGAATCCGTCGTCTGCACGCCGTCGATTTTTACGCCGAGGTGAATCGTCAGGCCCTGCTTCTTGAAGAGCTTCGCGGCTTCCTTTTGCAGTGCGGCATCGGTCGTGCCGAGGAACTCGGGCAGCGCTTCGAGGATCGTCACTTCCGCGCCGAGTCTGCGCCACACGGAGCCGAGCTCCAGCCCGATCACGCCCGCGCCGATCACGGCGAGCTTCTTCGGCACGGAGGTGAAGGCGAGCGCGCCTTCGTTGTCGGAGACGATCTTGTTGTCGACCGGCACATTCGGCAGATGACGCGCCTTCGAACCCGTCGCGATGATCACATGCTGCGCGGTGTGGCTTTCGCTCTTGCCGTCGCCGCTCACGTCGATCTTGTAATTGGCGCCGTCCTTGCCCGCGAGCTTGCCGTGACCTTTGAGCCACGTGATCTTGTTCTTACGAAACAGGAATTCGACGCCGCCCGTGATCTTTTCGACGATCGCTTCCTTGCGCCCGACCATCTTGTCGACATCGACGGCAAGGTTGTCCATCGTGATGCCGAGATCGCCGAAATGCAGTTGCGCCTTCTCGAATTGCTCGCTCGATGCAAGCAGCGCCTTCGACGGAATGCAGCCGACATTCAGGCACGTTCCGCCGAGCTTCGCCTTGCCGGCGTGATTGATCCATTCCTCGACGCACGCGACCTTGCGGCCCAGTTGCGCGGCGCGGATCGCGGCGATATAGCCGCCGGGACCGGAGCCGATGACGATGACATCGAAGTCGGCCTTCTGGCCTGAAGCGGCGGCGGGCGTGGACGCGGGTGCGGCTGCGGCTGGCTGCGCCGGTTGAGCAGGTTGCGCGGCGGGCTTTTCCGGAGCGGGAGCGGGGGCGGGCGCGGCGGCGGAAGCCTTCGCTTCCGTATCGATGATCGCGAGCAGTTCGTCCGCGTGAACGATGTCGCCTTCCTTCTTCACCACTTCCGCGAGCGTGCCGGCGGCGGGCGCGGGCACTTCGAGCACCACCTTGTCCGTTTCCAGTTCGACGAGGATTTCGTCTTGCGCCACGGCGTCGCCCGCTTTCTTCTTCCACGGCAACATCGTCGCTTCGGTGACGGATTCGGAAAGCTGCGGAACCTTGACTTCAACCCTGGCCATTCAGATTCTCCTTGTGAGCGATTTCTCGCGATTGGAAACGTCAGGCGTCGCATGCCTCGCGGATGCGGCCTTCGCAGGCCGGGCCGGCGCGCCGAAGTCGTAGGATACGCCCTGTCCGCACGGTGCGCGCGGGATATGGCCCGCGTTCGGTGCGCCGCTCCGTCTTTTTGCCGTCGCTATATTCAGTGGTATATTACGAGGCACGTCAGGCCAGCCGATCGAGCACGAGGTGATCATGCAGACCCCTCCGTTTCAACTTGCCCGCACGAGCGCGCTCGGCGCACGCGACGCATGCTGTCAGCCGACCGAGGCCGATCTGCGCACGTCCCGCCGTCGGGCGCGTCTCGCCGAACTGGATTCGCATCTGCATTGCTCGGTCATCGGCACCTGTCTTTCGACGGGCGAACTGCGCAAGCTCGTGCCGAAGTTCACCGACCTCGACCGTCATCACGCAAGCGATCTCGAGATTCATCATGCGGCCGTCGAACTCGCGATTGCGGGCGGCGCGGGCGCGAAGGCGCTGAACAAGGCGCTCGACGAACGTTACGCCGGCGCGATCCGCCGTTTCGACGCCGCACGCGATCCGCAGGCGCTGCTCGACCTTTGGAACGAAGCGCTGAAATCCGGCGATATTCCGCCCGCGTACTGGGCGCTGATGTCGCATCCGCACGCGAGCATCGAAGTGCGGCAGTCGGCGTTCGGTGAGTTGCACATGCTGTCGCATCTGGTCGGCGCGGCGAATCGCGCGGATATCCGGCGGCTCGTCGCGCTGGAATCGCAGAATCAGGAACTCAGGGAAAAGATCGAGCGCCAGCAGGCGCGTCTGCTCGAACTGAGCGCGGAACGCGATGCGTCCGTCAGGCAATCGAACGAGCACGCGCTGCGACTCGCCGCGCTCGGGCAACGCGAGGCGGACCGGTCGGCCGCCGATATCGAAACGGAAGTCGAGCGTTTGCGCGAAAAGGTCGAGGACGGCGAGCGTCGCCTCGCGCTGCACACGAGCCGCCGCGAGGCCGCCGAGCAGCGCGCGCTGTCCGAAGAGGAACAGACGCGTGCGTTGCGCAACAAGCTGGGCGAAGCACAGGCGCTGTTGAAGGTGGTGCAGGCCGAATGCGCGGCGCTGGAACGCGCGACGCTCGAAGCCGACGATCAACCCGGCGCGCGCCGGCGCGGCATCGATTGGGTGAGCGGAAAGCGCGTTGTCTATGTCGGTGGAAGGCCGAATTCGAACGCGGTGCTGAAGGCGCTGGTCGACGCGGCGGGCGGTGAGCTGATCGTCCACGACGGCGGCATCGAGGATCGCAAGGGGCTACTCGCGGCCGCGCTGCCTAACGCGGATGTGGTGCTCTTTCCCGTCGACTGCATCGATCATGATTCGATGAGCATGCTGAAGCGCGTCTGCGAGCGGCATGGCGTCGAGTATTCGCCGCTGCGCACGGCGAGCGTCGCGAGTTTCGTGGAATTTGTCGCGCGGCTGACCGCGAGCGCGCAGAACAAGCACGCGAGCGCGCCGCCGCCCTCCGCATTCTGCCTGCGTCACGGTTAAGGCTTGAGCAACTGCGTGAGCGATTCGATCTGCCCGGCGCAGGCCGCTTGCGCCTGCGCTTCGACATCGCGATAAAGCCGGACGATGCTCTCGCCGACCGGCGTCAGCACGCAGCCGCCGCCGCTTTGGCCGCCTTGCTCGGAAATGGTCGCGGGCGACTTGAGCGCGCGATTGAGCTCGTCGATGAGCAGCCACGCACGCCGGTACGACATGTCGAGACTGCGCGCCGCCGCCGATATCGAGCCGTGCTTGCGCACCGCTTCCAGCAGCGAAACCTTGCCCGGACCGATCGCGATGGTTTCGCCTTTCATGATGCGTATGCGAAAGCGCACTTCGGCGGGCTGGTTCGCCGTGTCAGTGACCTTTGCGCTTGCGGTGGTTTTCTGGGTCGTCGCCATGCCCGAGAGAATACACGAAGGAAATCGGACGGGCGTTTCACGGATAAGCCGTCGGCGTTATCGGTTGTCCGGATAGCAGAAAGCGTAATCCTCGCATCCGGGACAGCCCGGCGCGCATGTCGGCGCTTCACCTCGCGCGTGCGCGACTTCCTGCGCGAGAAACTTCTTCCAGCGCAAATTCGCGACATTGCGCGCGATGAGATCGGGATAGTGACGCCCGAGCATATCGGTGACGTCGTCGCGTCCGGCGAGGCCGAGATCGCGCCACAGATGATCGGGCCGCAGCGACGCGGCGGATATGATCGCCGCGAGACACACGGCGTCTTCCCGATGCCGCGCCGCCGTGCGGTCGTGCCACATCAGGAGGCCGCGCAGATCGCGCACGAACGGCCAGTGCGCCGACCAGAGCATCGCGCCCGGAGGACGATCGATCTTCGCGCCGGGAAAATGCCGGCCGATGAGCCGCGAGAGCGCGCCGGCGTCGAGGCCGAGCAGAAGCAGATCGCCCGATTCGACGCGCGCGCCGATGAGCCGCGCGAACAGCACGGAATCGGGCGCATCGGGATGTACGGCGTGCGCGAGCAGCGCACGCGCTGATTCGTTCATCGATGCGACGTGCCCAGCACGTGAGCATCCACGCGCACGAGGCGCTTCATGTGGCGCGGCGCGTGAACCGTGTCGGCACCCGACACGAGCACCGGCAAGCCATCCTCGATGCCGAGTTCGCGATCCGCGCACTCATACGCGATGATCACCTGCGCGCCGATCGGCGTATTGAACAGCTCGTGCCATGAAAACGTCACCGCATAGCCGTCGTGCGCGTGCGCGAGAAACACGGTGCGCTTGAAATCCGTGTTGTCCAGGCGGCGCACGCCCGCCGCGTCGAGCAGCGCACGCAACTGCACGCCGCGATAGCTTCCCATCGGACGGATGTAGCGGCCCGTCGAAAAGCACACGAGGTCGAACGGCTCGATGCTCGCGCACGCGAATTCGCGCAATGCGGCAAGATCGAGCGTGAGCGGCCTTTGCACCGCGCCGCCGATCTCGACGAGAACGGGTTGAGCGGCGATCGACGGCGAAGGAATCGAGTATGCGAGGTCCATGAATGTGGCCTTGAGCAGCGTTATGTCTCCGAATATATTACGACGTCCGGCGCGATGCCATGTTTCTCGCGGCATATCGGACATGATCTTCGGCTTATCGACGGGAGAAGCGCATGAATCGACGCCTGATGGCGGCAATCGCGGTATCGGTTTTCCTCGCGGCGTGCGGCTCGGTCGCGCCAGGCACGACCGCGCAGAAAGTGCCGCTCGCGGGCACGCCGAACGGCGTCGCGGTGCGCGATTCGGACGGCGCGGTGTTCGTCACCGATGACAGGACCAACGGCATCGTGATGACGACGCATATCGGCGACGATGACGCGCCCGCGTTCTCGGTCTATGCGCGCATTCCGGCGGCCGCGGGCGAGCGCACCGGCTTGAGCCAGATCGCGTTCGCGCCGAACGGACATCTGCTCGTCGAGCAATTCGGCTTCGGCACGGCGGCCGCGGTCTTCGATGTCGCGCCGAGCGGCCAGGTCGCGCTCGCGTCGGACACGAATTCGGCGCGGCGGCGTCTGGGCCTGCTCGTGCTCGACAGCGGCACGTTTCTGTCGAGTTGGTTCGTGAAGGAAGGCAGCGCGCCACCCGAAGGCGGCGTCAGCGTGATCACGCGCGGCACGGCGCCCCGGCAGATGATCGAGCGCGACATCGTCACCGGATTGGAGAAGCCAGTCGGGCTCGCGGCGGTCGGCGACATGCTCTACGTCAGCGATCAGGCCGCGAATCGCATCTACAAAGTGGATTTGCAGGCGGCGCGGGCGGCGAGCGCGCCCGTGCCCGCGAGCGATGTCTTCGCGACCGTCGATGCGCCCGACCTGATGGCCGCGTCACCCGACGGCACGCTCTACACGAAGTGCGGCGCGCACGCCGTGTGCAGCTTTTCGAAGCGCGGCCGGGCCACCGTGGTCGCCGACGGTTTCGAAGCGCCGCGCGGCGTCGCGGTGGATGTCGCGCGCAAACGGCTGATCGCGGTGGACCGGTCGAGCGCGCCGGACAAGCCGAGCGCGCTGCGCATAGTGCCGATCAAATGACGCTGCGTTAGCGCGGCGACGACCAGCCCTTGTAGCTGCCGACGTTTTCCCGCGTGACGAGCGTCGACGGCAGCAGGATCGTCGTGCTGCTCGGCTTCTTGCCGTTCATCAGGTCATAGCCGACGCTGACCGCCTGCTGCGCCATCGCCCACGGATCCTGGCTCGCCGATGCCTGCACCATCGTGTCGGACTTGAGCGCCGTTTCGATATCGGGCGCGCCATCGACCGACGTGATCACGATGTTGTTCCGATGCAGTTGTTTCGCCGCGAGGTCCGTGCCGATCGCTTGCGGATCGTTGATCGCGAACACGCCGTCGAGTTTCGGGAAGCGCGTGAGATAACCTTGCATCGCGTTCATGCCGCCTTCGCGCGAGCCTTTCGCGTCCTGATCGTCGGACAGGATCTTGATGCCCGGATTCTTCGCGAGCACGGTCTTGCAGCCGTTCACGCGATCGATCACCGCCGACACCTGCGGACCGTTCTCGATCACGACATTGCCCTTGCCGTTGAGCTTCTTCGCCAGAAAATCGCAGGAGATCTCGCCGGCCTGCACGTTGTTGGTCTGCACGGTCGCGTCCGCGCCCGCCGCCGCGACATCGACCGCGATCACGACGATGCCCGCCTTCTGCGCTTTCTTCACGGCCGGCTCGATCGCTTTCGGATCGACGGCGTTGAGCAGAATCAGATCGACGTGCGCCGAGATGAAGTTGTCGATCTGCGTGAACTGCTTGTTCATGTCGTAGTCCGACGACACCGCCTGCACCTTGGCGTTCGGGTTGATCGACTTGGCCTTCGCTTCCGCGCCCCGCGAGATGGTGACGAAGTACGGGTTGCCGAGCGAGCCGACCGTGATGCCGACGGACTTCAACTGCTTGTCGGCGGCGTGCGCCGACAGCGACAGGGTGAATCCGAGAGCGAGTGCGACGCTGGCGAAAAGCTTATTGTGTTTGCGCATGTTGTTGTCTCCAGTTGGTCCTTTTTTCGAGAGCGGGCGCACGCGGACCGAGTGCGCCCGGATAGCGAGAATCAGGTGCGAGCCGAGCCGCGCTGACGGTAACGATCGAGCGCCACCGCGCCGATGATCACGAGGCCCTTGATGATGTACTGCCAGATATCCGACACGCCGAGCAGCACGAGACCGTTCGTCAGCACCGCGATGATGAGCGCGCCCACCAGCGTGCCGACGATCGAACCCACGCCGCCGACGAAGCTCGTGCCGCCGAGAATGACCGCGGCGATCGCATCGAGTTCATACGACTGGCCGAGCTGCAAACCGTTCGCGGCATAGAGACGCGCGGCGGACATCACTGCGCCGAGACCCGCGAGCAAGCCCGAGATCGCGTAGACGAAGAGCTGGATGCCCCACACCTTGATACCCGAAAGACGCGCCGCCTCCGGATTGCCGCCGACCGAATAGATGCGCAGGCCGAGCACGGTGCGGCGCAGGACGAACCACGACACGATCACGACCGCAATCGCGATGATCACGAGCCAGGGCACGCCGAAGAGCGTGTCGTTGCCGATGAACGCGAACGACAGTTGCGGATTGAAGATGGTCGTGTCGTGGCCGATCAGCCGCGCGATACCGCGCACCGCGGTGAGCGAGCCGAGCGTCACGATGAACGGCGGCAGTCTCAGGAGCGCGATCAGGAGACCGTTGACGACGCCGAAGCCGAGGCCGACAGCGAGCGCGGCCGGAATGCCGAGCCATCCCCAGCCCGGTATATTCGACGCGAGCAGCGCGGTGACCGCCGCCGCCGACAGCACCGAGCCGACCGACAGGTCGATGCCGCCCGTGAGAATCACGAAGGTCATGCCCGCTGCGAGCACGATGTTGATCGAAGCCTGCTGCGTGACGATCGACAGATTCTGGAAGCTGAAGAAGCCGTCCGTCACGACGCCGAAGCCGATGCACAGCAGGATCAGGACGGGCAGCATGCCCGCGGTTCGCATCAGCACCTGCATGCGCTCGCGATGTTCGATGCGGTTCTGTCGTTGCGATGTGCTTTCCGCCTTCGCAACCGGCGTGGTGCCCGTGTCGTGGTGTTTCGTCGTGTTAGCCATGTCTCTCTCCAGATTCCTTGGTGTCTTAAGCCGCCTGATCGAGCGCGACCTTCGAGCCCGTCGCCAGTTCGATGATCCCTTCCTGCGAAATCGGCTTGCCGGAATGGCCGCCGAGTTCGCCCGCGATTTCGCCTTCGCGCATCACGAGCACGCGGTCCGCCACGCCGATGACTTCCGGCAGCTCGCTCGAGATGACGATCACGCCGACGCCCGAGCGCGCGAGATCGTTGATGATTCGATAAATCTCCGACTTGGCGCCGATATCGACGCCGCGCGTCGGCTCGTCGAGGATCAGCACCTCGGGCTTCGTTTCGAGCAGACGCGACAGCAGCACCTTCTGCTGATTGCCGCCCGACAGCGCGCCCACGTTCACGCGCATGTTCGGCACGCGGATGGTGAGCGCGGCGATCGCGTCCTTCGCACGCGTGTTGCCGCGCGGCAGATCCATCACGCCCACTTTTGCATCGCGTCCGGCGACCGTGATGTTGATGTTGTCGCGCACGCTCATGTCGAGGAAGAGGCCCTGGCCCTTGCGGTCTTCGGTGAGATAGACGAGGCCCGCGTCGATCGCGTCGCGCGGCGTGCGCAGTTTCACCGGCTTGCCGTGCATCGACACTTCACCGCGCGCCTTTTCCTCCGCGCCGAAGATGAGGCGCGCAAGCTCCGTGCGGCCCGCGCCGACCAGTCCCGCGATGCCCAGCACTTCGCCCTTGTGCAGGTCGAGGCTGCATCCTTTCACGCGATTGTTGTCGGCGATATCGCGCACGGACAGCACGACGTTGCCCGGATCGTAGGGTGCGTGCTGCTTCTTGTAGAAGCCGGAGATGTCGCGGCCGACCATCATCTTCACGAGGCTGTCGGCGGACAGTTCCTCGCGCATCAGCGTGCCGACGTACGATCCGTCGCGCAGCACCGAGACGCGATCCGACAGCTCGTAGATCTCCGCCATCCGGTGGCTGATGTAGATGATCGCGATGCCCTCCGCGCGCAGCGTGCGCACGAGCTCGAAGAGACGATCGGTTTCGCGCGACGAAAGCGGCGTGGTCGGCTCGTCCATCACGAGGATGCGCGCATGCGCATGCACGGCGCGCGCGATTTCGACGAGTTGCCGCTCCGCGATCGACAGATCGCCGACGAGCGTATGCGGCTTGAAGCTCGCGCCGAGGCGTTTCAACACATCCTCGCAGCCGCGCTCCATGCCTTTGCGATCGACAAGCCTGTTGCGCCGCAGCTCGCGTCCCGCGTGGATGTTCTCCGCGACGGAAAGATTCGGCGCGAGGCTCAGTTCCTGATAGATCACCGCGACGCCGAGCGCGCGCGCGGCGAGCGGCCCGTCGATGGTGACCGGCTTGCCGTCGATGAGAATCTGGCCGCCCGCGTCGGCCTGATACGCGCCCGACAGGATCTTCATCAGCGTGGACTTGCCCGCGCCGTTTTCGCCCATCAACGAATGCACTTCGCCGGGATAGACGGACAGGCGCACGTCGTTGAGCGCGCGCACGCCGGGAAAGGTCTTGCTGATGCCGCGCATTTCCAGAAGCGGCGTTCGGGTGGAAGGGTCATGCGGCATGGTTCACCTCTTGGGTTTTGATGCCCGCGTGGCGAATCGCCGCGCGCGGTGAGAAGTTGAAGAACATCGGCAACGTGGCCGCGCCGATCGCGCCCGCATCCGGGCCGAAGGAGCCGCGCACGAGCGTCGGGGTGCCGCGCGCTTCGGGCGCGTTGGCGGTAAGCGTCGTCGAGAGGCGCTTGACGAGCTGGTCGAGCAGGCCGCCGTCGATATCGGCATCGATCACGACCATCGGCACGTCGAGCACGCAGAGCGTCGCGCGCAGGGCGGGCGCGAGCGCCTCGATGCAGTCGTCGATCCATTCATCGACAGCCGGAAGACGCTGCTCGATGCACGCCTGCAGGTCGATGCGGTTGTCCGCCGCCGCGCCGCAGTAGTGGAGATGCCGCACGAGCGCGTTCAGCGACGCGCGCGACAGCAGGATGTCCCACGGTCCCGCGGGCTGCGGCGCGGACGGCAGGCGGCTCGGCGGCACGGGAATCACGCCGATGTCGCCCGCATTGCCCGACGCGCCGCGCAGACAGTCGCCGTTGATCGCGATGCCGCCGCCGATCGCCGAGCCGAGAAAGAGATAAACGAAGTCGTCGCAACGGCGGCCGTGACCGTAGAAGAGCTCGGCGGTCGCGGCGGCGTTGCCGTCGTTTTCGCTGAAGACGGGCAGCGACAGCGCGCGGCCGAGTTCATCGGCGAAATCGGTTTCGTCCCAGGCGCGGAAGGTTTCGGCGGGCAGGCCGAGTTCGCGCAGCCAGCTACCGAGATTGAACGGCTGCGCGATGCCGACGCCCGCCAGCCGCTCGCGCTCCGGGGCCGAGAGCAGGCCGAGCATCTTCGCGATGTCGCGCCGCACGATCTCCAGCGCCTCGGTCGGATGCGGCAGCACGGCATCGAGTGCGCTGCGCGCGAGCACGTCGCCGGCGAAATTCACGAGCACCGTCTCGATGCCCGTGCGATCCAGCCGCACGCCGATACCGAACGCGCCGCGCGGATCGAGCCGGATCAGCGACGCGGGCTGGCCGCGCTGGCCTTCGAGACGGCGCCCGGTGTATTCGATCAGTCCCGCATTTTCCAGCGACTCGACGATGCTGCCGACCGCCGTGCTCGTCAGATTCGCGTGACGCGCGAGTTCGGCTTTCGATGCCGGCTCGGCGCGCCGCAGCGCCTGCAACAGCAGGCGCTCGTTGTACCGGCGCACGGTTGCGGAGTTGCTTCCTCTGCCGCTTGGGGATTTCACGCGCTGTCTCCGAAGGACGGCCATCGAGTCGCGGCCATTAATTAAATCAAGTTGATTTATTTAAGACTGACGGCGCGTCGAAGTAAAGGAGGGAAATCCCGGAGCTGCTTTTTAAGTATGCATTGAGGAGGCGATCGCATGAGGCGCGATGCTCTGCGGACGCAAATCGCGGACCCGGTGCGCTTCCACACTAGGCGATGCAACCGGCAGTGCCAAGCCGCGCGCCGATGCTTTCCACCGAGCTTACGGACGGCGATAAACCAGCTTTCGACGGGCGGCGCCAGGCGAAGCGCCCGGCGAATCGATGTGCTATCGTCGGCGACACTTTTCGACACTTCCTTCGTCGCTTCATGTTCTCGATTTCCCAAGCCACGCACGCCAGCAAGGCCGCGCAATACGACGACCTGCTGCAGCAAGCCCGCGCGCTCATCGCCGATGAAAGCGACTTCATCGCCAATGCCGCGAATTTTTCATCGCTCGTCTATCACTCGCTGCCCGATCTCAACTGGGCCGGCTTCTATCTCTTCGATGGCACGGAGCTCGTCGTCGGGCCGTTTCAGGGCAAGCCGGCGTGCGTGCGCATCGCGCTCGGACGCGGCGTCTGCGGCACGGCGGCGCGTGAGCGGCGCACGCAGGTCGTGCCGGACGTGCATGCGTTTCCCGGGCATATCGCGTGCGATTCGGCGTCGCGTTCGGAGATCGTCGTGCCGCTCGTCGCGAGCGATGGCACGCTGATCGGCGTATGGGATGTGGATAGCCCCGTGCCGAACCGCTTCGACGATGAAGACGCGCTCGGCATGGAAGCGCTGTGCACGGCTTTCGTCGCGCTCGCGTGGGGCAAGCAAACGGAGCGTTGATATGTCCACCGGGCCGACCGATAACGGCGTCGTCACGATTGCGAGCGCGCACGGCGCCATCGCCACCGCCGACAAACTCGAAGCGCTGATCCGCGCGCGCGGACTGATGCTCTTCGCGCGCATCGACTTCAGCGGCGACGCCGCCCGCGCCGGCCTCACGATGCCGCCGAGCCAGTTGCTCGTGTTCGGCAATCCGCAGGCGGGTACGCCGCTGATGCAGGCCGTGCCGACCGCCGCGCTCGATTTGCCGCTCAAGATTCTGTCGTGGGAAGACGCGGACGGCCGCGCGTGGCTCTCCTATAACGCGACGGAATACTTGCGCGCGCGTCACGGGCTCGACGCCGACGCGATGAAGCCCGTCAGCGGCGTGGCCGCGCTCGTGGAGGCGGCGGCGCGCTGACATTCCGACGTCATCGGCGGCCGTACGCCTGCGTCTACAATGAGACGTTTTCCTTCCGTCTCAATATTCCATGACGAGCCTTGTCCGCCGACGCCTGCTTGCCGCCTGCGCCCTGAGCGCTTGCGCGTTCGTGCGTGCGCGCGACGTGCGCGCGGCGTCCGACAAGGCCACCGTCGCGCTCGTCATGAAGTCGCTGAACGATCCGTTCGTCACGTCGATGATCGAAGGCGCGCGCAATTACCAGCGGCACTACGCGTCGCAGCTCGATCTCGCGACGAACGGCACGCTCACGGACAACGACGTAGCCGGGCAGATCCACATCGTCGAAACGCTGATCGACGCGAAAGTCAACGCGATCGTCATCGCGCCCGCGGACTCGAAGGCGCTGCTGCCCGTGGCCGCGAAGGCGATCGGCGCGGGCATCATCGTGATCGCGATCGACAATCCATTCGACGAAGCCGCGCAGGACGCGGCGAACATCACGATTCCGTTCGTCGGGCCGGATAGCCGGCGCGGAGCGAAGCTCGTCGGCGCATATCTCGGCTCGAGGCTGAAGGCGGGCGACGAGGTCGGCATCATCGAGGGTCCGCCGAACGATCTCAACGCGCAGCAGCGCACGCTCGGCTTCAAGGATGCGATGAACGCGGCGGGACTGCGCATCGCCGATGCCGACAGCGGCGACTGGACCGCGGCGAGCGGCAAGTCGATCGCGTTGCAGATGCTCTACGCGCATCCGGATGTGCGCGGCCTGCTCTGCGCGAACGACAATATCGCGATGGGCGCGATCGACGCGATCCGTATCGCCGGCAAGAAGGGCCGCGTGCTGGTGACGGGCTACAACAATATCGACGCCGTGCAGCCGATGCTCGACGACGGCCGCCTGCTCGCGACGGTCGAGCAGTTCGGCGCGCGGCAGGCGGTGTTCGGCGTGGATGTCGCGGTGAAGGCGCTGCTCGAAAAGCGGCGGCAAAGGGATTTGTCGCCGTATATGGAGACGCCGGTTCAGCTGGTGACGAAGGGGCAGGCGAAGGGGTTTCGGTTCGGGGCGTCGTGAGAGGGGTTCAGCTTGCCTGGCCCGCCTTCCCCAACAACCCCCGCGCCGCAAGACTCTGATACAACGCCCTCACCCCAAACGTCCAGGGCTCGATCTCGGTCGACAACCTCACCGTATTGACCAGCGCCCCGAGGCTCGGCGTCGAGATCGTCACGACATCGCCGAGATGATGCGTGAATCCACCGCCCTTCGTATCGCGATCCTTGATCGGCGAGAACATGGTGCCGAGGAACAGCATGAAGCCGTCCGGATACTGATGATGCGCGCCGTGCGTCTGCGTGACGAGATCGGCCGGATCGCGGCTGATTTCGCTCATGTGGCTCACGCCGTCGAGCACGAAGCCATCGTCCGCGCCTTCGATGCGCAGCGACAGGCTCGAAGCGCGCACCGAATCCAGCGTGAAGCGTCCATCGAACAACCGCACGAAGGGGCCGATCGCGCACGACGCGTTGTTGTCCTTCGCCTTGCCGAGCAACAGCGCGCTGCGGCCTTCGATATCGCGCAGATTGACGTCGTTGCCGAGCGTCGCGCCCACGATCTCGCCGCGCGCGTTCACCGCGAGCACGATCTCCGGCTCGGGGTTGTTCCATTGCGATGTCGGATACAGGCCGACGTCCGCGCCGAATCCGACCGACGACATCGGCTGCGACTTCGAAAACACCTCCGCGTCCGGCCCGATGCCGACTTCCATGTATTGCGACCACGCGCCGCGTCGCTCGAGTTCGGCCTTCAGCTTCGCCGCGCTTTCGGAACCCGGCTTGATCTTCGACAGGTCCGCGCCGATCAGCTTGTTGATCGTGTCGCGCACTTCCTGCGCGCGGCTCGCGTCGCCGCCGGCCTGCTCCTCGATCACCCGTTCCAGCAGACTCACCGCGAACGTGACGCCGCACGCCTTCACGGCCTGCACGTCGCAGGGCGCGAGCAGGCGTGCGGCATCGGCGGAACCGTCGAGCGTCGCTTGCAGCAGATCCTGAACGTTGCCGAGATGCTCGCCTTCGGCATTGCGCGCGATGTCGAGCGCATCGGCGCTGTCGAAGAGATCGGCTGTCGTCGGCGCGGCGCGCGTGATGTCGAACACCTCGCCGCGGCGCACCGCGACGACGGCGGGACCGTTCACGGGCGCGGGACGCCACACACGGCCGATCAGCACGGCGTCGGCGAAATCTTCGGGCAGAAAGGAGGAGACGTTGACGGTTTGCATGTATGCGAATGACGGGCGGGAAAGGAAAACCGATCGTAGCCCGCGTGCGTGGCAGTGTCCATCGGGTTGATTAATTATCCAACCTGTTGGAATATTCGCACATGGAAAAAACCTACGACGTCCCCGCGCTACGCCGCGCGAGCGACATTCTCGAAGCCCTCGCTGCCGCCGCGAAACCGGTGCGCGCCGCGTCGCTCGCCGAAGAGACCGGCCTCTCGCGCAGCACGCTCTATCTGATGCTCGAAACGCTCGCCCGCATGCAATGGATCGAAAAGCACGACGACGGCTACATGATCGGCGTGGGCCTCTTCGAGCTCGGCAACGCGTACGTGCGTCACGACAAGCTGCAGGCCGCGTTTCGCGAAGGCGCGGGCGCGTTCATCAACAAGCACAACGAAGTCGTGCAGCTCGCGGTGCTCGACGGCGTGCAAGTGGTCTATATCGCGCGGGAGGATGCGCATCGTCCGGTTCGGCTCGTGTCCGATCTCGGCTCGCGCTTGCCCGCGCACTGCTGCGCGCTCGGCAAGGCGCTGCTGGCCGGAATGGCCGATGAAACCGTGATCGAACGCCTGCCCGAGCGTCTCGAAGCAGTAACGCCGCGCACCATCACGCGGCGCGCGGCGTTGTTACGCGAACTCGCGTCGATCCGCGCGAGCGGGCTCGCCGTCGAGCGCGAGGAAGTCGCCGAAGGTCTTGCGTGCTTCGCGGCCTATGTCGGGAGGACGCCGGCGGGCAAGCGCGTCGCGGTATCGACGAGCGTGCCCATCGGACGGCTCGATCCGAAGCGTGAAAAGCAGATTTCGATCGGCATCGTGCAACTCGCGTCTCACTTGCGCGCGTCGCTCTGACGATGCGACGCGCGCGCGTCCACACGGCCCGCCGAAGCGGCGAAGCGCGCCTCGATCGATGCCATTTCCTTCTCCGCATGCAACGGCGCCGCCGCGTGCGCCGCGATCAGCACATCGCAGCGCGCGTGTGAGCAGACCACGTCGCGCAGACGCGCTTCGCCGTGACGCCAGCCGGTATCCGCTTCGCCGCCGAGCACGATGAGATCCGCGCCCGCCGCTTTCGCCTCCTTCGCGATCAGCTCGCCGACGCTCGTGCCGTCGAGCGGCTGCGTGATGCTGCGCGCGACGCCGTCGATGCCCGCGCTGTCGATCAGGCGCGCCGCATAGCGTGTCACGGCCCGCGCGTGATCGTCGATGACATCGAGCGTGTCGCCCGGATTGCTGTCGGCGGTGACGATGGCCCACCACGGCATCTGATCGACGATATGCAGTGCCGTGAGCCGCGCATTGCAGGCGCGGGCGCGCGTGATGGCGGTGGTGAGGGCGCTTTCGCTGAGGCTCGTGCCGACCGCGACGAGAATGTGCTTGTACATGGTATGTCTCCGGTGTGGTTCGCTCAGACCGGATGATCGGCGCGCAAAGTTAGCCGCGAATGAGCGCGAGCCTGCATCTTTTACAAAGGAACTTAACAATCGCGCGACCGGGCTTCGGCGCGCGCCGGCTGCGCTTTTCGCGCCAGCCCGCACACACGTTCGGTTTCGAGCGCATCGCGCTGCCTGGGGAACGGTGTTTGCTTCCCGTCGCCCGAATGCCTTTGCACGAGCGGTATTCGCGCATTCCACGCAAGTTCAGCCTGCGGTTCCGCCCGGCGTTCGTCCGGGAACCACCCGAAAGTGAGCGGCGATGTCAGATCGAGACGACTCCGATACCCAAGACGACGCGCGCGAACGCGAGCGCGCGTCTTCGCAAGGCGATGCAGCCGATAAAGACAAAGATGCGAAGGACGACGAAAAGAAGCCCGCCAAAAAGCCCGGCAAGAAGCCGCTCATCATTCTGGGCATCGTGGTCGTCGTGCTGGCGATCGGCGCATTCGTCTGGTGGTTCCTGACGCGCAATCAGGTCAGCACCGACGACGCCTACACCGACGGCGACGCCGTCACGATCGCGCCGAAGGTGTCGGGCTATGTCGTGACGATGAATATCGACGACAACCGCTTCGTGCATCAGGGCGATCTGCTCATCAAGATCGATCCGCGCGATTATCAGGCGCAACTCGATCAGGCGAGCGCGCAACTCGGACTCGCGCAGGCGCAACTGCATGCATCGGAAACGCAGCTCGAAGTCGCGCGCGTGCAGTATCCCGCGCAGCTCGCGCAGGCTCAGGCGCAGGAACTCACGGCGCGCGCCAATCTCGTGCAGGCGAGCGCGGCCTACGAGCGTCAGCATTCCGTCGATATTCGCGCGACCTCGCAACAGAACATCGACACCGCCGACGCGCAGCAGAAAAGCGCGCAGGCGAACGTCGCGCAGGCACGCGCGCAGGTGCGCACCGCGAGCCTCGTGCCGCAGCAGATCGCGCAGGTGCTCGCGACAGTCGAGGAGCGGCGTCAGCAGGTGCGTCAGGCGCAGGCGCAAGTCGAGGCGGCCCAACTGAATCTCTCGTACACGGAGTTGCGCGCACCGGCCGATGGCTGGATCACGAAGCGCAACGTGCAATTCGGCACGTTCCTGCAGGCGGGCACGTCGATTCTCACGCTCGTCACGACGCGCGTCTGGGTCACCGCGAACTTCAAGGAATCGCAACTGAATCGGATGCAGCCGGGCGACAAGGTCGATATCGATGTCGATGCATATCCCGCGATGAAGCTGCATGGTCATGTCGACAGCGTGCAGCTCGGCAGCGGCTCGCGCTTCTCCGCGTTCCCCGCCGAAAACGCGACGGGCAACTTCGTGAAAATCGTGCAGCGCGTGCCCGTGAAGATTCTCATCGACGATGGACTGAAGCCGGGCACCTCGCTGCCGCTCGGATTGTCCGTGGTGCCGACCGTCATGCTGCGGCATTGAAACCATGAGCGATACCACCGCGCAACACGATCACAGCGGCTGGAAGCCGAGCGCGAATCCGTGGCTGATCGCGGTCGTCGTGACGCTCGCGGCGTTCATGGAAGTGCTCGACACGACCATCGTGAACGTCGCGCTGCCGCATATCTCCGGCACCATGTCCGCGAGCTACGACGAAGCGACGTGGACGCTCACGTCCTATCTCGTCGCGAACGGCATCGTGCTGCCGCTGTCCGCGTACTTCTCGAAGATACTCGGCCGCAAGCGCTACTTCCTCATCTGCATCGCGGCGTTCACCGTCTGCTCCTTCATGTGCGGCATCGCGACGAACCTCGGGCAACTCATCATCTTTCGTATTTTGCAGGGCTTCTTCGGCGGCGGCCTGCAGCCGAGCCAGCAGTCGATCATTCTCGATACCTTTCCGCCCGAGCAACGCGGCCGCGCGTTCTCGATCTCGGCGGTCGCGATCGTCGTCGCGCCGGTGCTCGGCCCGACGCTCGGCGGCTGGATCACCGATAACTTCACGTGGCGCTGGGTCTTTCTCATCAATGTGCCGGTGGGCGTGCTGACGACCATCGCGGTGACGCAGTTCGTCGAAGACCCGCCGTGGGAAAAGCGGCAGGATCCGAAGAAGGTGGGTATCGACGTGGTCGGCATCGGGCTGATCGCGCTCGGGCTCGGCTGTCTGCAAGTGTTTCTCGATCGCGGCGAGGACGACGACTGGTTCTCGTCGAACTTCATCGTGACGTTCGCGGTGCTCGCGGCGGTGGGTATCGTCGGCGCGACGGTGTGGCTCTTGTACGCGAAGAAACCCGTGGTCGATCTGCGCGTGCTGAAGGACCGCAACTTCGCGCTCGGCTCGGCGGCGATCGTCGGCTTCGCGTCGGTGCTTTACGGCAGCGCCGTGCTGATACCGCAACTCGCGCAACAGCAACTCGGCTACACCGCGACGCTCGCCGGTCTCGTGCTGTCGCCCGGCGCGATATGCATCGTGTTTCTGATTCCCATCGTCAGCAAGCTGATGAACGTGATCCAGACGCGCTTTCTCGTGGCATTCGGCTTCTTTCTGATGGGATGCGCGTTGCTGTATTCGCATCATCTCGTGCCCAACATCGACTATGTGACGCTGACGAAGATGCGCAGTGCGCAGTCCATCGGCATCGGTTTTCTGTTCGTGCCGGTGACGACGCTCGCGTATCTGTCCTTGCCGAAGTCGATGAACAACGACGCGTCCGCGCTCTTCACGATGTTCCGCAACGTCGCCGGTTCGATCGGCATATCGCTCGCGACCGCGATGATCCGCGAGCGCACGCAGGCGAACATGGCGCATATGGTCGAGCATCTGACGCCGCTCAATCAGCCCTACAACGAAGCGGTGCAGCGCATCGCGCGCACGCTGATGGACTCCGGCCAGACGATGACGCAGGCGATGTCTGCTGCGACCGGCCAGATGTACAAGACGCTCGTTTCGCAGGCGACGATCCTCGCGTATCTCGACGTGTTCGCCGCGTGCGCGATCTTCGCGTTCCTGTTCATTCCGCTGACGTTCTTCTTTTCGCCCGTGAAGGCGTCCGGCCAGGCGGGAGGGCATTGAGATGAGATTACGTCACAGTATGCCGATGCTCGCGCTCGCATTGAGCGCCTGCGCGGTCGGCCCCGATTACACGCCGCCGAAAGCCGATGTCCCCGCCGACTGGAGCGACACGCAGCGCGCGCAGAACGCGCCGGACGATCCGCGCGTGCCGCATGCGGATTCGCCATCGACGGCGCAGACTTCGGCCGATCCCGATCCGCGCTGGTGGAAGCAGTTCAACGATCCGACGCTGGATTCGCTGATCGATCGCGCGGTCGCGGGCAATCTCGATTTGCAGAGCGCGGTGCTGCGCATCGCGGCGGCGCGCGAAGAAAGCGTGTCGGCGGCGGCGCAGGGCTTGCCGCAAGTCAGTGCGAGCGCGAGTGTGAAACGCCAGCAACTGGGCGTGAAAGGTTTGCTCGAATCGCAGGGCGTGTACGACCGGCTCGACAGTCTCGGCGCGAACGGCGCGCAGATACGTCAGGGCATCGATTCCGCGACGGGCCCGGTCACGCTCTTTCAGGACGGCTTCGATGCATCGTGGGAACTGGATCTCTTCGGTCGCGTGCGGCGCTCGGTCGAATCGGCGAATGCGCAGACGCAGGCGGAGATCGAAAGCCGCAACGATGCGCTCGTGTCGCTCGAATCGGAAGTCGCACGTACGTACGCACAGTTGCGCGGCGCGCAGACGATCAAGCAGATCACGCTCGCCGAGATCGACGCCGAGCAACAGATTCTCGACCTCACGCGCGAACAGGCGCGCGTCGGCCTGACGAGTCAGCAGGACGTGCAAAGCGCGAGCGCGCAAGTCGGATCGTTGCAGGCGCAACTGCCGACGCTCGACGCGCAGATCGCACAGGCGCTGAACGGCCTCGCCGTGCTGACCGGCAGCGCGCCGGGCACGCTCGACGCGGAACTGTCGGATGCGCGCGCGGTGCCGCCCGTGCCGCCGACGGTGCCGGTCGGCTTGCCATCGACGCTCGCGCGCCGGCGTCCCGATATCCGTCGGGCCGAAGCGCAACTGCATTCGGCGACGGCCGAAGTGGGCGTCGCGGTCGCGCAGATGTATCCGGATATCTCACTAACTGGACAGGTGGGCACGCGTGCGACGAAGGCGCGCTATCTCGCGCATTGGTCGAGTCTGTTCTGGTCGATCGGGCCGAGCATTTCGCTGCCGATCTTCGAGGGCGGCGCGTTGCGTGCGAACGTACGTGTGGCGAAGGCGCAGGCGGGGCAGGCGGCGTTGCAGTATCGGCAAACCGTGCTCAATGCGTTGCAGGAAGTGGATAACGCGCTGGTGTCGTATCGCACGGAGCAGGATCGGCGCGCGGCGCTCACGCGCACCGTCGAAGCGAACCGCGTCAGCCTGCAACTCGCGACGGAGAGCTATCGCAAAGGCATCACTCCCTTCGTGACCGTGCTCGATGCCGAGCGCCAGCTTGCGCAGACGCGCGAGCAACTCGCGCAATCGACGGTCAACGTGACGACCGATCTCATCGCTGTTTACAAATCGCTCGGCGGCGGATGGCAGGACGATGAATCCGCGACCGCGCAAAATTAACGGCGGCGCTTTTTCCAGTCGTAATCGGCGGGCGGATCGGCAACGCCGGGCTTACCGACCGCATGCGGGTTTTCACTGCATAGCGTGACGAAGCCGATGTCGTCGCCATCGGCCTGGCGCTTGCGCAGTTCTTCCGCAAAGCGCAGCGCGTCGGCGAGCGCGTTTTCATCGAACCTTTTGAAATGCGCCGCGCCCTCGATATCAGGGTTGCCGCCGAGCCAATACACGACGAACATCGTTTAGCCTCTCGTTTGGGGATGTATGCACCATCGTCACGCACGGCGATGAAGATCCTGCACGGCGCCCGTGCATCGGCGCGCCGTGACAGCCACCGGGTATTCCCGAAGTGTAACGTCGGCGAGCCGCATGCCGCCTGACGATGACTTCCGAACGCTCGCGAGGGAATGATCGTTGCTGTCATCTCCATCCATTCCGAGGCCCAAACGATGCAACGACACGACCGTGTTTCTTCGCAAGCGCTGTGGCAGATTCCGCCGTGCGCGACGCGCCACGACGAGCCGCGCGTGCTCATCGCCGATGACGATCTGGAGGCGACCCGCGCGATCTGTCTTGCGCTTGAAGACGCCGAGTTCACCGTGCGCGCGGTGCACACGGGGCTCGACGCGGTGTCGATCGCGCGCAAATGGCGGCCGGGCGTCGTGCTGCTCGATCTGATGATGCCGCTCGGCGATGGCTGGGAGGCGGCCGAAGCAATCCGCGCGATCGATCTCTCGATGCTGCTGATCGCGCATACGAGCCGCACGGACCCGGAAGACCTGACGCGCGCGCAGCGCACCGGCTTCAACGGCTACTTCGTCAAGCCAACGGAACTCGACGGAATGATCGCGGTGCTGCGCGGCTATTTTTCGACGCGGGAAGGCGAAGGCGATCACGCATCGGTGCGCATGCGCTGAATGACGTCGAGCTTCAGCACGAGATGATTGATATCGCGCTGAGCGTGCTCTTTCAGCATGTCTTCCCAGTACTGGCAATAACCGGCCCAGAACGGCATCTGCGTGTGCGCGGAAGCGGCTGTCGGCAGAGGATCGGGCAGCATCCTGCTCAGACGGTCGATCTCCTTGTGCTTCCATCGCAGCAGCGCGCGGCGATATCCGCGTCGCGGCGGGCACATTTCGTTCATTCTCGCGACGGCGATCGAAAACCCTTCTGCGGGCCGCGATGCCATTTTTGTGAGCACCGCTGTCTGCGGGCGCGGGCCGCGTTCATGGCAGATGATCGCGCCGATCTGCCCAAGGATGTACATCGCTTTCGCCATCGGCGGCTCGGAATGGTCTTGCATGGCGCCTCTCGATTTATCGTTATGAGTCTTCTTGCACAGGCGCTCGAAGTTACCTCGGACTTGATGTTGATACGCTGTACTTTGCGTATTAATAAGATACCGTATTAGGACTGTTCTGAATTGTGCATCGACAAAAAGATACAGTGGTGAACAATTTGCTGCGCTGAAAACGGATCTCGAACTGAATCGGAAATCGAAACGCCCGAGACGAAATGCATCTACGAAGGATGCCGAAACAAACGGCGATCCACGTGCACGCCCGGCCGAATCGTGTTACACATTGACCAATCCGGATGCCATGCACGACGGCATTTCAGCCTTTCAGCGGTTTCCAACTCACTTTCAGCGAGCCTGAATTTGTTCGTCCGACGACTCGCGACGCTCTGGCGACTTGGCCGCGCGTTCGTGCATGAAAGCCATCAGACGCATCTGACCGACGACGGCGCGGCGATGACGCGCGTCGCGCGCTTCTTCGCAACGCATGGCGCGCGTGCCGCGCCGCTCGGCGCCGGCGTGCCCGCGCTCTCGCAGCTTTCGCGCGTGCTGGAGAACGCATCCGGCGCGCTCGCGCGTCATCCCGCGCTTGCGGAAACGGCGGTGCGCGTCGCGCTTTCCGAACTCGACGGACTCTTTACGCCTTACGATGCGGAACGCTTTCGCACGGCTTGCGAAGCGGCGTTTCCCGCCACGCTGTCCTTCGAACTCACGGCACTGAGCGATGTGCCGCTACGCTCGGGCGTCGCGGAGCAAACGCACGTCGCGCGCATCGGCGCATTGCCCGTGCGCGTCACGCTATTGCGCGCGG
The DNA here is from genome assembly GCF_014384845.1 of Caballeronia sp. EK. Lineage (NCBI taxonomy): Bacteria > Pseudomonadati > Pseudomonadota > Betaproteobacteria > Burkholderiales > Burkholderiaceae > Caballeronia > Caballeronia sp. EK. The sequence goes on along the minus strand of NZ_JACSUE010000014.1, from coordinate 119,623 downwards.
ACACGCGTGCCGAACTCGAGGACGATCTGGATCTCGCGCTCGCGGCGGCGCGTTTCGCGGAGCGACGCTCGACGAAAGCGCGCGACATGCATCCGGTGGAATGGGTTCGTCGCGCGCGAGAGAGCGTCGACGCAATGATCGACCTGCGTCAGCGCGCCGCCGATCAGAGCTACCTGCGCTTCCGGCTGCGCGAGGACAACCGCCTCGCCGTGCCCGAAGTGCTCTGGGACTATTGCAACGATGCCGTGCTGACCACGCGCGCGATCGAAACGGCGGCGTTATCGGATGCGGAAACGCTCGCATCGTGCGGGCTCGACCAGGCCGATGTCCTCGCGACGCTCATCGAAGCGTTCTTCGAAATGGCGCTGGGCGTCGGGCTGTATCACGCGGGACTGGATGCGGCGGGCGCGCGCGTGAGCATCGAGCCGGACACGCGCGGCCAGATCGTTCTCGAAGCCGATAACCCGATGATGATCTTCGCCGCTCACGAGCGCGATTTTCTCGTCGGCGTGTCGCATGCGCTCATGGAGGGCGATCACAAGGCGGCGGCCCGCGCGCATCTGGAGCACGGCCGGCCCGGCGCGAACGTGACGCATCACGAGGTGCGCGTCGAAGCGACGTATCGGCGGGAGGCGGAGCGTTTCGCGTCGCCGCATGCAAGGCACGGCGCCGGTGTCGCGCATCTGTTCGGCGCGATCGGCAAGGCGCCCGCCGAGCATATGTTCAGCGCGGCGCACGGGCGCATCGCGTCGCGGGCGGTGTTGCTGTCGAGAGCGGCGGAAAGGATCGAGCGTGTCGCTGAGGACATCGCGCCGGATGTCGATGTGTGGAAGATCGCGCGCAAGGTCATCGTGCGGCTCGCCGCTGATCAGTTGAGTTTCAGAAGCCTGGCGGCGCGCCTCGCGCATGAAGCGACGCACTGGCCGCATACGCTGCCGCGTTTGCCGTCGCTCATCGCGCACTACGCGGCGGCGACGCAACGCACGCGCGGTACGGTGTTTCGTTAGCGCGTGCCCGGGCTCATGCGCTCCGCGATCGCGCGGCACGCTTCCCTGAGCGGCGTGATATAGGTTTCGAGCGGCGTCGCGCTCTTTCGGAACAGCGGAATGCTGACGCTCACGCAGCCAAGCGTCGCGCCGTTCGCGCCGACGATCGCGCTGCCGTAGCAGAAAATCTGCGCCTCGTTTTCCTCGCGGTCTTCGGCGTAGCCGCGCGTGTGCGTCGCGTCGAGTTCGGCGTCGAGCGCTTTACGATCGACGATCGTGTTCGGCGTGAAGCGCGCGAACGCGATGCCTTGCAGGAGCGCGTCGCGTTCGGCGGGCGATTGCGTCGACAGATACGCCTTGCCGACGGAACTCGAATAAAGCGTCACGCGCGTGCCGATGCGCGAAGCCATGCGCACCGCGTGCGGACTTTCGAGCTTTTCGACATACACCATCTCCGAGCCGCTGCGCACCGCCAGATGCACCGTTTCCTGCGTTGCGTCGCGCAGCGTCTGCAAGGCATCAGCAGCGGCGATGCGCAGGTCCGAGCGCTCCCAGCTTCGGCTCGCGAGCGACATCAGACGCGGGCCTAGCGCGTAGCATCCGCCGCGCGCGCTTTCGACCACCAGCCCTTCCGCGAGCAACGCGCCGACGATGCGATACACCGTCGGGCGCGGATAGCCGCTCGCGGCCGTGAGACGCGCGATGGTCGGTGGCTCGTCGGCATCGGCGATGAGTTGCAGCACCGCCATGAACTTCGAGAAGGCGGCGGTGCCGGAGGCCCTGGCGGCGTCGAGGGAAGTGATGTCTGAAGGCATGATGCGTGAATCATGCCACGAGATAACCGCCATCGACGGGCACGATCGCGCCCGTCATGAACGACGCCGCCGGCGACGCGAGAAACGCCGTCACCCGCGCGACGTCTTCCGGCAGGCCCCAGCGCTTCATTGGCGTGCGCTCGAGGATCGCTTGCGAGCGGCCGTCGTCTTCCTGCAGCGCCTGCGTGAGCGGCGTCGCGATCCAGCCGGGCGCGACCGCATTCACGCGGATGCCGTCGGCGGCGTAGGCGATCGCGAGCGACTTCGTCAGTTGCGCGACGCCGCCCTTGCTCGCGCTGTACGCGGGCACGAGACCGCCGCCGAAGAACGTCAGCATCGACGCCGTGTTGACGATCGAGCCACGGCTCTTCGCGAGCAAGGGGCGCGCGGCCGCGCACATGCGCATCGTGCCGTTGAGATTCACGGCGATGACGCGCTCGAACGTTTCGATGTCGTGCTCGTCGCCGCGACGGATCATGCCGGCGCAATTGACGAGCACGTCGAGCGAGTCGAGCGTTGCGAACAGCGCGGCGGTGCTGGCGGCATCGGCGACATCGAGCGCGGCGAGTTCGATGCCCTTGCCCAAGGCGTCGCGCTGGTCATCGGTCGGCGCGAGCCCCGCTGCGACGACACGCGCGCCGAGCGCCGCGAACTGCTGCGCGATGCCCGCGCCGATGCCCTGCGTGCCGCCGGTCACGACGACGGTCTTGCCCTTGAAGAGATCAGCTTGAAAAGTCATAACGGTGTGATTTAGACGGCGGGTACGGGCGCGGCCTGCTGCTCGGCGTCTTCGATCGGCGAACGCACGACGAACATGTAGACGAGCGCGGCGGCGAACGCGACGCCCGCGCTGATCAGGAACGCGTTCACGAACGAGTGCGTCTTGTCGACCACGAGACCGGTGATGAACGGCGCGAACGAGCCGCCGAAATAGCCGCCGAAGTTCTGGATGCTGCCGAGCGACGCGACCATGTGGCGCGGCGCCGCGACGGACACGAGCGCCCATGCCGCGCCGCTCGCCATGTTGACGAAGAACATCGCGGCCGAGAGATAGACGATCGCGAGCGTGAGGTTCGGCGTGAACGCGGCCGGCACCGTGAAGAGCGCGCCGCCGATGAGGCCCGAGCAGATCGGCCACTTGCGGCTGCGGATCGGGGCGACGCCGCGCGCCATCAGGCCATCGGCGATAAAGCCCGACGACAGCATGCCGAGCGTGCCCGCGAGATACGGAATCGTCACGACCCAGCCGGTCTTCGCGATCGTCAGATGACGCTCGTGTTCGAGATACGCGGGCAGCCACGTGAGGTACAGCCACACCATGTAGATCACGCCCATGAAGCCGAAGATCATGCCCCACGTGGTCGCCTTGCCGAAGAGGCCGCGCCATTCCGCGAAGGTCATGTTGCGTTCCGCGCGCTGCGCCGGCTCGCCTTCGGTCAGATGCGCGAGCTCATGCGCTTCGAGCTTCACGTCGCGGCGATTGCGATAGACGATGTACCAGCCGATCGACACCGCAATGCCGAGCGCGCCCATGATGACGAACATGTTGCGCCAGCCGAAGTTGAGCAGGAGCACGGTGAGGATCGGCGGCGCGAGCGCGGGTCCGATCGTCGATGACGTGACGAAAATGCCAGTTGGCTTGCCGCGCTCGCGTTGCGCGTACCATTCCGACACGACCTTCGCGCCCGCCGGAAACTGCGGCGCCTCGCCGATACCGAGCGCGATGCGCGCCGCGAGGAATTGATGCAGGTTCGTGACTAGCCCGCCGAACAACTGCGCGACCGACCAGACGAACATGCCGAGGCCGAGCATGATGCGCGCGCCGAAGCGGTCGAGCATCACGCCGATGGGCAACTGCGAGAACGCATAGGCGAACGAGAACGCGGAGAGCAGCAGGCCCATCTGCGAAGCGGAGAGGCCGAGTTCCTGCGTGACGGAGTGATTCGCGATGGATAGCGTGCTGCGATCGAGATAGTTCACGATGCCCGCGAGCATCAGAAAGGCGATCGCGACGATCTGAACGCGCTTCAGGCGCGGTGATTTTTCCAGCATGGTGTCTCCTCCGAATGCTCTTTTGAGTCTGCTAGAGGTGGTTTGGGAAATTAACGAATGAACTGATCGACGAAATCCGCGCCGAGACCAACCGACTCGTAGTGCTTGCGGCACATGTCGACCTTGGTGAACACGTCCTCGTAGCCGGTGTAGTTGCCGTACGGGTCGCAATAGAACATCACGCCGTTCACCTGGAAGTAGGTGATCATCTCTTCGACGTCTTCCGGCACATAGAGCGTGTGCGTTTCACCGGGCGGCTCGAAGACGTAGCTGCCTTCGGTCGCTTCCCAGTCGTGTTCCAGATAGCGCCAGCGGCCTTTCAGCACCATCCCGTGGACGGCCTGAGGGTGACGATGCCGCGACAGCACGCCGGATTTGCGCACGCGCAAAAGGTTCATCCAGTACCCAGTCGATACGTTCAGGCACAACGGGCGGAACCAGACGTTTTCGGCTTGCGGAACCCATTCGCGCTCGTCGACGGGAATCGCGGCAGGCACGACGATTTCCTTTTGCGCTTCTTTCGGGAAGGGAAGTTGATACGGCGTCATGGCGTCCGCCGCGGGCTTTGGCGCGCTCATTGCGTCTCCTTGTCCATATTGTGGATGATGAATTCAAATTATGGACAAATATTCTGCCTCGTTCGGAGAATTGTCAAGATTCTTCATCGGATGCCGAAATCGTGCAGAACGCAGCCAGATTCGCGGACGAAAAAAAGGCGGACCCGCAAGCGGGCCCGCCTTTCGATTCGCTCGATGAAGTCGAGCGAGTTATCGCGCCATCATCAGCATATGCACGTTATGCATCACCCAGACCGTGCCGACGATCAGAATCAGCGACATGAGAATGGTGTAAGCGAACGACATCGCATGCCAGCGCTGTCCCTTCGACGCATTCACGTGCAGGAAGAACACCACATGCACGATGACCTGCACCGCGGCAAGCACCGCAAGCGCGACGATTGCGCTTTCGCCCCTGAACGCGCCCGATGTCGCTGCCCAGAACGACGCCACGGTCAGCACCACGGCCAGCACGAAGCCGATGAGATATCCGCGCACGGTGACGTGCGGCAGGTCGCTCGAATTGGTATGAGCATGTGCCATCAGACGACGCTCCCGAGATAGACGAAGGAAAACACGCAAATCCAGACGATGTCGAGGAAATGCCAGAAGAGGCTCAGGCAGGCGAGGCGACGCAGTTCGCGCTCATTCATCTCGGGATTGCTCGCGATCTGCACCGCCAGCACGACCAGCCAGATCAGGCCGATGGTGACGTGCAGGCCGTGCGTGCCGACCAGCGTGAAGAACGACGACCAGAACGCGCTGCGTTGCGGACCCGCGCCTTCAGCGATCAGGTGCGCGAACTCGTGCACTTCCAGCCACAGGAAGCCCGCGCCCAGCACGAACGTGACGAAGAGCCACGCGAGCGCCGCACCCGACTTCCGGCGCGTTGCCGAGATCATCGCGAAACCGAAGGTCAGGCTGCTCGTGAGAAGCAGCGCCGTTTCGTATGCGACGTCGGTCAGGTTGAAGAGATCCTTGCCCGTGGGGCCGCCTGCTGTCTGCATCGCGTACATCGCGAAGGCCGCGAAGAGCGACGCGAACAGCACGCAGTCGGTCATCAGGTAGGCCCAGAAGCCGAACACCGAATGCGGCTGGTGCTCGTGCTCATGGTCGTGCGCGTGCTGCGCGGAAAGTGTCGATTGCGACATTACATTGCCTCCAGTTCGAGTTCGCGCTCCGTAGCGGACTTCTTAGGCGACTTCGGCGGACGATTGCGCTCTTCGGTCGACTTCACGGTCGCAGCCGGGATGATGAAGCCGGCGTTCTCACGGAAGCTGTAGCCGATCACCGTCGCGGCGATGCCGACGAGACCCGCGATCGCCAGCCACCAGATGTGCCAGATCGCGGCAAAGCCGAATGCGAGCGCGAACAGACCGATCACGAGACCCGCGCTCGTATTCGAGGGCATCTGGATGTCGCGGTACGGACGCGCATCGATGCGGCCGTGTTCCTTGGCATCGGCGAAATCGTCGAGTGCACGCACGGCCGGGATATTCGCGAAGTTGTAGACGGGCGGCGGCGAGCTCATCGTCCATTCGAGCGTGCGGCCGTTCCACGGATCGCCGCTGATGTCGCGATACGCGGGCTGGTTGCGACGGACGATGCTCACGACGATCTGCAGGACCTGGAACACGACGCCCAGCGCGATGATGCCCACGCCGACAGCAGCGGCGATGAAGAAGGGCTGCCACGCCGGGTTGTCGTAGTGATTCAGGCGGCGCGTCGCACCCATGAAGCCGAGAATGTAGATCGGCACGAACGCGACGAAGAAGCCCACGAACCAGCAGATGAACGCGTTGCGGCCGAGCTTTTCGTCGAGCTTGAAGCCGAACACCTTCGGCCACCAGTACTGCACGCCCGCGAAGTAACCGAACACCACGCCGCCGATGATCGCGTTATGGAAGTGCGCGATCAGGAACAGCGAGTTGTGCAGCACGAAGTCCGCGCCCGGGATCGCCAGCATCACGCCGGTCATGCCGCCGAGCGTGAAGGTGATGACGAAGCCGATGGTCCACAGCACGGGCGTCGTGAACTGCACGCGGCCGCGATACATCGTGAAGAGCCAGTTGAAGATCTTCACGCCGGTCGGGATGGAAATGATCATCGTCATAATGCCGAAGAAGGCATTGACGTTCGCGCCCGAGCCCATCGTGAAGAAGTGGTGCAGCCACACGAGGAACGACAGCACCATGATGCAGCACGTCGCCCAGACCATCGTCTTGTAGCCGAAGAGCGGCTTCTTCGAGAACGTCGCGACCACTTCCGAATAGATGCCGAACGCGGGCAGAACCAGGATGTAGACCTCGGGGTGACCCCAGGCCCAGATCAGGTTCAGGTAGACCATCGGGTTGCCGCCGCCGTCGTTCGTGAAGAAGTGCATGCCCATGTAGCGGTCCAGCGCCAGCAGCGCGAGCGCCACGGTCAGGATCGGGAATGTGGCCATGATCAGCACGTTCGAGCAGAACGCCGTCCACGTGAAGACGGGCAGTTTCATCCACGTCATGCCGGGCGCGCGCATCTTCACGATCGTGACGAAGAAGTTCACCGCCGTCAGCAGCGTGCCGACGCCGGACAACTGCAACGCCCAGATGTAGTAGTCCACGCCGACGCCCGGACTGAACTGCGTCTCGGAGAGCGGCGGATACGCGAGCCAGCCCGTCGAGGAGAACTCGCCGATGAAGAGCGACAGGTTGATCAGAATGGCGGCGACGGCCGTCATCCAGAACGACAGCGAGTTGATGAACGGGAAGGCCACGTCACGCGCGCCGATCTGCAGGGGCACGACGAGGTTGAAGAACGCGACCAGAAGCGCCATGGCCATGAAGAAGATCATGATGGTGCCGTGGGCCGAGAAAATCTGGTCGAAGTGATGCGCCGGCAGATACCCCGGCGAATCGAGCGCGATGGCCTGCTGAATGCGCATCATGACGGCGTCGGCGAAGCCGCGCACGAGCATCAGCCCGGCGACGACGAGATACATGACGCCGATGCGCTTGTGATCGACCGAAGTCAGATACTCGCGCCAGAGCCAGCCCCATTTGCCGAGTTTGGTGAGAAGGGCGACCGTACCGAGTGCGAGGATCGCCATGAAGACGGTCGCCCCCATGATGATGGGCTCGTGGTACGGGATCGCCTCAAGCGTTAATTTGCCGAACATGGCTTACCCCTTTGTTACACAATTTGCGCCTACGACCGAGTTGCCGTAGTTGTACTTCGCGACGATGTTGCTGAAGAGCTTCGGATCGACGGTCGAGAAGTAGCGCACGGCAACCTTCTCGCTCGGGCGCGCGACGCCGGTGTAGACGTCCATGCTCAATGCTTCGGGCGCGTTCCTGACTTGCTTGAGCCACGCGTCGAAGTCGGCGTTGGACATGGCCAGCGCGCGGAACTTCATGTCGGAGAAGCCTTTGCCGCTGTAGTTCGCCGAAATGCCCGCGTAGTCGCCCGCGTGATCGGTCAGGAGGTGCAGCTTCGTCTGCATGCCGGCCATCGCGTAGATCTGGCCGCCGAGTTCCGGGATGAAGAACGAGTTCATCACCGAATCCGACGTGATGCGGAAGTTCACCGGCGTGCCAACCGGAAACGCGAGCTGATTCACCGACGCCACGCCCAGATCCGGATAGATGAACAGCCACTTCCAGTCGAGCGCCACGACTTCGACGTTGATCGGCTTGACGCTGGATTCCAGCGGCTTGTACGGATCGAGCTCGTGCGTGCTTTTCCACGTGAGGATGCCGAGGTACAGGATGATGATCGCGGGGATGATCCAGACCACGACTTCGATGGCCGTGGAGTGCGCCCACTTCGGCGCGTAGGTGGCGTTCTTGTTGGACGCCCGATAGCGCCATGCGATGAACAGGGTGAGCAGAATCACCGGAACCACGACCAGAAGCATGGTGTAAGTCGCGGTGGCGATCAGCGAGGATTCCGCTGCGCCGATCACGCCTTTCGAGTCCAAAACCTCCAGCTTGCATCCCGAAAGACCGACACTGGCTATCAGCCCCGATAACAATGGCACTGCTAAACGTTGGGTATTTTCATTCATTGCATTCGCTGGTTTCTATGATCGAAGCGTCCCGGGAAGAACGCCACTGCACGGCTTTGCGCCGCGTCAAGATCATGCCACGCGCGATTTTTCGCGATGGCCCGAATGTTTGGAAAATTGTTTCAGATCAAGCTGATGCGACAGGGTGTCGCGCGCGATATGACTCTTGCGGAGTGGTCCGAAAGGGCAGGAGAGTCTACAACGAATGGTTGACGTCGCGGGTGTCATAAAAGGTGGCTGGGCGCGGGTCAAATCATGTCGCAAAGATGAAAATGATTGTCCGGCGCGGGCCCCATCGGCATGCGCCGATTTCCAGAAGGCAACAGACAATATGAAGAAGAAAATCTCGATTCTCGCCGCCAGCTTGCTGGCACCTGTATTCGCCCACGCCGCGTGTTCCGATTTCATGCAGACATGGGTCGACAAATTGCATCACGGGCGAACGCTCGATTCGCGCCTTGCCGTTTGCAAGGAATGGCCGACCAACCCGGATCTCACGCTCGCCGTATTGCCGCTCAAGCAGAAAGGCGATAGCGACGACGAAGGCATCGACGATGTGGAGGTTCTCGTGGCAGACAGCGCTTCCGGCTCGGTGATCGCGCACGTCTACGAGCCGAACGCGATTACTTTCGACGCTGTTCGGGTGGACGGCATCGAACTCGATACGGCGCGGTATCAACTGAAGCCGGGAAATCGCGCGTTCGGCGTGCGGGTCGATTACTCCGGCTCGTCGCGCGTGAATCCCTTTGGCTCGACGTCGCTGAATCTTTATACGATCGAAGGTCAGACATTGCGCAAGCTTGTCGACCGGCTGGCTATGTCGAACTACAGCGGCGAGAACGACGGAGCGTGTGACGGCTATCTCGATTCCACGACCCGGACGATCGATATCGGTCCTGCGGGCCGCGAGGGATACGCGGCTCTGAAAATCGCTGAAAAGTCGACCCACACAGTGAACAAAATGGTCGGCCAAACCTGCACTGACAGGGACTCGCCGGCGCTGCGCAAGAACTTCACATTGGAATACAACGACGGACATTACATCGTTCCGAAGGCGCTGCGACAGGACTAGAAAAGGCGCGATGCGCATTCCACGCGCGGGCTTCGCAAAAGACGTGAAACGCGAAGGCGCTAACCCATCCGAACTACGCCGCACTGACTAGCGGCACGACGTCGCCGCATCCGCATGGCGGATAGGCGACTCGCGCGACGTTCCTTACCCTTGTCGATAAAGCAGCAACGACAAGGGAAGGACGATGAGCGTCGTCGACACACACCTCGAATCAAGAGCATTGGCCGACATGCGCGCCTGGCGCGTGCTCGGCGCCAGCACGTTCGCATTCACGATCTGCTTCGCCGTCTGGATGGTCTTCGCCATCCTCGGCATTCCCCTCAAAAAGCAGTTGCATCTCACCGATACCGAGTTCGGCCTCATCGCCGCGACGCCCGTGCTCACCGGCTCGCTGTTGCGCGTGCCGCTCGGCATCTGGACCGACCGCTTCGGCGGCCGCCCCGTGTTCTTCTGCACGATGGCCGTCACCGTCATACCGATCTGGCTGATCGGCTACGCCACCGAACTGTGGCAATTCCTCGTGCTCGGTTTGTTCGTCGGCATCGCGGGGGCGTCGTTTTCCGTGGGCACGCCGTATGTCGCGCGCTGGTTCCCGAAGTCGCGCCAAGGCTTCGCGATGGGCATCTTCGGCGCGGGCAACTCGGGCGCGGCGCTCACCAAGTTCGTCGCGCCCGTGCTGATTCTAGCGGCGGGCACGTGGACCATCGTGCCGAAGGTCTATTCCATCGCGATGCTCGTCACCGCGCTGCTCTTCTGGTTCGCGTCGACGTCGAACCCCGCGCATCGCAGCGCCGGCGCGCCCGGCCTCGCCGCGCAGATGGCCGTGATGAACGACCGTCGCATGCTCCGTTACGCGCAGTACTACTCGGTCGTGTTCGGCGGCTACGTCGGGCTCGCGTTGTGGATGCCGCAGTACTACGTGAATCAGTACGGCTTCGGCATCGAACATGCCGCGTTTCTCGCCGCCTGCTTCTCGCTTCCAGGCGGCATGCTGCGCGCGCTCGGCGGCTGGATGTCCGACCGCTTCGGCGCGTATCGCACCACATGGATCGTCATGTGGATCGCGCTCGCGTGCTTCTTCCTTCTGAGCTATCCGGTCACGGACTTCGTCGTCCACGCGAAGGACGGTCCGCGCACGTTCCACATCGAGACGGGACCGGTCGCGTACACCGCGCTGATGTTCGTCGTCGGCGTTGCGATGGCGGTCGGCAAGGCGTCGGTTTTCAAGTTCGTCGCGGATGAGTTCTCCGCGAACATCGGCGCGGTGTCGGGCGTCGTCGGACTCGTAGGCGGTCTCGCCGGTTTCCTGTTGCCGATTCTTTTCGGCGCGCTCGCCGATCTCACCGGCGTGCGCACCACCTGTTTCATGCTGATGTTCGGCGCGACTGCCGTCAGTCTCATCTGCATGCACTTCACGTTTCAACCCAAACACTAGTCATGTCTTCAAGATACTTGCTCACTCGATGGGAGCCCGAGAACGCCGCCTTCTGGCGCGAAACGGGAGAATCGGTTGCCCGCCGCAACCTCTGGATTTCGATTCCCGCACTGGCGCTGGCCTTTACGGTGTGGTCGCTGTGGAGCGTGGTGGTCGTCAGTCTCGACAAGGGCGGCTTTCACTTCACGAAGGACCAGTTGTTCTGGCTCACCGCGCTGCCCGCGCTATCGGGGGCGACGCTGCGCATTTTCTATTCGTTCCTCGTGCCGATCTTCGGCGGCCGGCGCTTCACGGCGTTCTCGACGGCAAGTCTCTTGATTCCGGCGATCGGCATGGGCGTCGCGCTACGCGACCCATCGACAAGCTATTCGACGCTGCTCGTGCTCGCGCTTTTGTGCGGCCTCGGCGGCGCGAACTTCAGTTCGTCGATGGCAAACATCAGCTTCTTCTTTCCCAAAGCGAAGAAGGGTTTCGCGACTGGCATGAACGCGGGCATCGGCAATCTCGGTGTGTCGGTCGTGCAGTTCGTGACGCCGCTCGTCATTTCCGCAAGCGTGTTCGGCACGCTCGCCGGCGAAACCCAGACCTATGTCTTGAAGGGTGTCGAGCACAGCATCTGGCTGCAGAACGCGGGTTTCATCTGGGTGCCGTTCATCGTGATCTCGGCGTTCGCGGCGTGGTTCGGGATGAACGATATCGCGGACGCGAAGGCATCGTTCGCGGAACAGGCCATCATCTTCAGGCGCAAGCACAACTGGCTCATGTGCCTGCTCTATATCGGCACGTTCGGCTCGTTCATCGGCTTCTCGGCGGGCCTCGCGCTGCTGACGAAAGCGGAGTTTCCGTCGATCAACCCGACGGCCTACGCGTTCCTCGGACCGCTCGCGGGCGCGTTGACGCGTCCTGTCGGCGGCTGGATTTCCGACCGCCTTGGCGGCGCGCGCGTCACATTGTGGACCCTCATCGCGATGATCGCCGCGGTCTTCGGCGTGATGGCGTTTCTCCCGCACGACGGCTCGGACGGCAGCTTCGCGGGCTTCCTCGCCATGTTCATAGCACTGTTCGCGCTGACGGGAATCGGCAACGGCTCGACGTTCCGCATGATCCCCGTGATCTTCCTCACGCAGAAGCAGCGCGAAGCCGAAGGCAAGACCGAAGCGATCAGGAAGCAGGCGATGCACGAAGCGGGCAAGGAATCGGCAGCGGTGCTGGGATTCGCGGGCGCGATCGGCGCGTATGGCGGCTTCTTCATCCCGCGCAGCTTCGGCACATCGATGAGCATGACCGGCTCGCCCGACGCCGCGCTCTGGTGCTTCATCGCGTTCTACGCGGTGTGCGCGGTGGTCACCTGGGTCTGCTATGCGCGCCGCAACGCGGACATGCCGTGCTGAGCTAGTCCGAAAGGCGTAGACGCGCTAGTCCTCATGACGCGTCTCGATCGCTCCTTTCGGAGAATGGGCGCGCGGGCATCGCGTCTCTACACTCGAATCAATGTATTCGTGGCGGCGCATGGCCGCCACGCCCGGAGAAACGGATGAGTCACTTTCTGGATCGACTGAAGTTCATGTCGCGCGTCAAGTCCACGTTCGCGAACGGACATGGCGCGGTCGTGAACGAAGATCGCAAGTGGGAAAACGCCTACCGCAGCCGCTGGCAGCACGATAAGATCGTGCGCTCCACGCACGGCGTGAACTGCACGGGCTCCTGCTCGTGGAAGGTCTATGTCAAGAACGGTCTAATCACGTGGGAAACGCAGCAGACGGACTATCCGCGCACGCGTCCCGATCTTCCCAATCACGAACCGCGCGGCTGTCCGCGCGGCGCATCGTATAGCTGGTACGTGTATTCCGCGCAGCGCGTGAAGCATCCGATGATTCGCGGCCGTCTCATCGAGATGTGGCGCGAGGCGCGCAAGACGCTGGATCCAGTGGCGGCGTGGGCATCGATCTGCGAGAACCCGGAGAAAGCGAAGCGCTACAAGAGCGTGCGCGGCCTCGGCGGCTTCGTGCGCGCGGACTGGGATACCGCGAGCGAGATCATCGCGGCGGCGAATGCCTACACGATCGGCAAGTACGGACCGGATCGCGTGATCGGTTTCTCGCCGATTCCCGCGATGTCGATGGTTTCCTACGCCGCCGGCGCGCGCTATCTGAGCCTGATCGGCGGCGCGTGCCTTTCCTTCTACGACTGGTACTGCGACTTGCCGCCGGCATCGCCGCAAATCTGGGGCGAGCAAACTGACGTGCCCGAATCCGCGGATTGGTACAACTCCACATACCTGATGGTGTGGGGCTCCAACGTGCCGCAAACGCGCACGCCGGACGCGCACTTCTACACGGAGGTGCGCTACAAAGGCACGAAGACGGTCGCGGTGTCGTCGGATTACGGCGAAATGGTGAAGTTCGGCGACATCTGGCTCGCGCCGAAGCAGGGCACCGACGCCGCGCTCGCCATGGCGATGGGCCATGTCGTGCTGAAGGAGTTTCACGCCACGGCCAAGTCCGCGTACTTCCGCGATTACGTGAAGCGCTATACCGACATGCCGATGCTCGTCGTGCTGCGCGAACACGAAGGCACGCTCGTGCCCGACCATTTCCTGCGCGCATCGCAACTGCGGAACGATCTCGACGAGGCGAACAATCCGCAATGGAAGACGCTCGTCATCGACGAGACGAGCGGCAGGATCGTCGCGCCGAACGGCACGATCGGCTTTCGCTGGGGCGAGCCGAATCACGACGACGGCGCGAAGGCCGGGCGCTGGAATCTCGAACAGAAGGACGGCGGCTCGGGCCGCGATATCGATCCGCGTTTGTCGCTCATCGGCGCGCACGACGAAGTGGCGGATGTGAGTTTCCCGTACTTCGGCGCGGAACATGACGCGTTGCTGGCGCGCCGCGTGCCCGTGAAGCGCATCGTGCTCGCGGATGGTGCGAGCGCTCGCGTCGCGACCGTGTACGACTTGCAGTTGGCGAACTACGGCGTGGATCAGGGTCTGGGCGGCGCGAACGTCGCCACGTCCTACGATGACGACGTTCCCTACACGCCCGCATGGCAGGAGAAGCACACGACCGTGCCGCGTCATCTCGTGATTCAGGTGGCGCGCGAGTTCGCGGATAACGCGGACCGCACGCAGGGCAAGAGCATGGTGATCGTCGGCGCGGCGCTGAATCACTGGTATCACAACGACATGATCTATCGCGGCATCATCAATCTGCTGATGATGTGCGGCTGTATCGGCAAGAGCGGCGGCGGCTGGGCGCATTACGTGGGCCAGGAAAAGCTGCGTCCGCAATTCGGCTGGGCGCCGCTGGCGTTCGCGCTCGACTGGTCGCGCCCGCCGCGCCAGATGAACGGCACGTCGTTCTTCTATAACCATACGAGCCAGTGGCGTCACGAGAAAGTGGCCGTGGATGAGATTCTCGGACCCAGCGCCGACAAGTCGCGCTACGAGAACCTCTCGATGCTAGACATGAACGCGAAGTCGGAACGCATGGGCTGGCTGCCGTCGGCGCCGCAGCTCGGCGCGAATCCGCTCGATATCGTCGATGCCGCGAAGCGCGCGGGCCGCGATCCGATCGAATACACGGTGGAGCAACTGAAGTCGGGCGCGCTCGGCTTCGCTTGCGACGATCCCGACAATCCGGCGAACTTTCCGCGCAACATGTTCGTGTGGCGTTCGAACATTCTCGGCAGCTCGGGCAAAGGGCACGAATACTTCCTTAAGTATCTCCTCGGCACGCAGAACGCGTTGTTCGCCGATGAAGCCGATGCGATCAAGCCAGGCGAAGTGAACGTGCGCGACGCCGCCGAAGGCAAGCTCGATCTCCTGACCGTGCTCGATTTCCGTATGAGCACGACGTGCCTGTATGGCGACATCGTGTTGCCGAGCGCGACGTTCTACGAGAAGAACGACCTGAACACGTCGGACATGCATCCGTTCATTCATCCGTTGTCGGAGGCGGTGCAGCCGTTGTGGGAAAGCAAGAGCGACTGGGAAATCTACAAGGCGATCGCAAAGAAGTTCGCGGAGATCGGCGGCAAGCATCTCGGCACGCGCACCGATCTCGTGTGCACGCCGCTCATGCACGACACGCCGGGCGAACTCGGGCAGGCGTTCGAGCCGAAGGACTGGCGTCATGGCGAATGCGATCTGATTCCCGGCAAGACCGCGCCGTCGATGACGCTCGTCGAACGCGACTACAACGCGATCTACGACAAGTTCACGTCGGTCGGACCGTTGCTCGCGAAGCTCGGCAACGGCGGCAAGGGCATCAACTGGAATACGGCGCATGAGGTGAACGAACTCGCGTCGCTGTCCGGCGAGAAAGAAGGGCGTCCGCGTCTCGACACCGCAATCGATGCCGCCGAGATGATCCTCACGTTCGCGCCCGAAACGAACGGCCACGTCGCGGTGAAGGCGTGGGAAGCGCTTTCGAAGATCACCGGACGCGATCACTCGCATCTCGCGCTCGGCCGCGAGCACGACAAGATCCGCTTCCGCGACGTCCAGGCGCAGCCGCGCAAGATCATTTCCGCGCCGACCTGGTCCGGGCTCGAATCGGAAGAAGTCAGCTACAACGCGGGCTACACGAACGTGCACGAGCTGATCCCTTGGCGCACGCTTACCGGCCGCCAGCAGTTTTATCAGGATCATCGCTGGATGCTGGATTTCGGCGAGGGTTCGTGCGTCTACAAGCCCGCGATCGATACGAAGACCATTTCGCCGATGCTCGGTGCGAAGCCCAACGGCGAACATGAACTCGTGCTGAACTGGATCACGCCGCACCAGAAGTGGGGCATCCACTCGACGTACACGGACAACCTGCGCATGCTCACGCTGTCGCGCGGCGGTCCACACGTGTGGGTGTCGGAAGCCGAAGCGAAGGAAGCCGGGTTGAAGGACAACGACTGGGTCGAAGTGTTCAACGTGAACGGCACGCTGACGGCGCGCGTCGTCGTGAGCCAGCGCGTGCCGCGCGGCATGTGCCTCATGTATCACGCGCAGGAGAAGATCATCAACGTGCCGGGCGCGGAGACGAGCGGCATGCGCGGCGGTATCCATAACTCGGTGACGCGCACGGTGCTCAAACCGACGCACATGATCGGCGGATACGCGCAGCAGGCCTACGGTTTCAACTACTACGGCACCGTGGGCAGCAATCGCGACGAATACGTCATCGTGCGCAAGATGAAGAATGTCGACTGGCTCGAAGGCCCGCTCATCGAAGGAGCAGCATCATGAAGATCCGCGCGCAGGTCGCGATGGTCCTGAATCTGGACAAGTGCATCGGCTGCCATACGTGCTCGGTCACGTGCAAGAACGTGTGGACGTCGCGCGATGGCGTCGAGTATGCGTGGTTCAACAACGTCGAGACGAAGCCGGGCATCGGCTATCCGAAGCAGTGGGAGCGCCAGGAGAAATGGAACGGCGGCTGGATTCGCAAGAGCGATGGCCGCATCGAACTGCGTCAGGGTCCGAAGCTGAAAGTGCTCGCGAACCTTTTTGCGAACCCGAATCTCCCGGCTATCGACGACTACTACGAGCCGTTCACCTACGACTACGAGCGTCTGCAGAACGCGCCGCTTTCCCGGACGCCGCCCACGGCGCGCCCCGTGTCCGCGATCACCGGCAAGAAGATGGACAAGATCCATTGGGGGCCGAACTGGGAAGACGATCTCGGCGGCGAATTCGAATCGCGCGGCCGCGATGCGCTCTTCGAAAATGTGCAGAAGGAGATGTACTCGACGTTCGAGAACACCTTCATGATGTACCTGCCGCGTCTGTGCGAGCACTGTCTGAATCCGGCGTGCGTGGCGTCGTGTCCGTCGGGTTCGGTGTACAAGCGCGAGGACGACGGCATCGTGCTCGTGGATCAGGACAAATGCCGTGGCTGGCGAATGTGCGTGTCTGGCTGTCCGTACAAGAAGATGTACTTCAACTGGAAGTCGGGCAAGGCGGAGAAGTGCGTGTTCTGCTATCCGCGCATCGAAGCGGGCGAGCCGACCGTGTGCTCGGAAACGTGCGTGGGACGCATCCGCTATCTCGGCGTGATGCTGTACGACGCCGACCGTATCGCCGAAGCGGCATCGGTTCAGGAGACGACGGATCTCTATCAGTCGCAACTCGACCTCTTCCTCGATCCGCATGATCCGCAAGTCCAGGCCGAAGCGGCGCGCCAGGGTATCGCGCAAAGCTGGCTCGACGCGGCGAAGCGCTCGCCGGTTTATCGCATGGCGTGCGAGTGGAAGGTGGCGTTCCCGCTGCATCCCGAGTACCGCACCTTGCCGATGGTCTGGTACGTGCCTCCGCTTTCGCCGATTCAATCCGCGGCCGACGCGGGCCACATGGGCATGAACGGCGTGATTCCCGATGTAAAAAGCCTGCGCATTCCGATGCGTTATCTGGCGAATCTGCTCACCGCGGGCGATGAAGCGCCGATCGTCGCCGCGCTCGATCGTATGCTCGCGATGCGCGTCTACAAGCGGGCGCAGAACGTGAACAACGTGAGCGATGACGCCGTGCTGAGCGATGTAGGCCTCACGGCATCGCAAGTGGAAGAGATGTACCAGCTGATGGCGATCGCCAATTACGAGGACCGTTTCGTGGTGCCGTCGTCGCACAAGGAAATGGCGCATGACAGCTTCGACGAAAAAGGCAGTTGCGGCTTTTCATTCGGCAATTGCGGCTCGCCGGGCGCGTCTGACGGATCGCTCTTCGGATCGCGGACGCATGGCGAAGTGAGCTACGCGGCGCTGCCGAAGTCGCGCAGGAAGGCGCTGGCGGACGGTTGATCAAGGAACATACGATGTCGCTCTATCCCATTCTTTCCGCGCTGCTCGATTATCCCGAGCCCGCGCTTCTGGACGCGCTGCCGGAGATCGAAGCCGCGCTGCACGACTGGCCGCAGGCGCAGGCGCGGCTCGCGCCGCTCATCGCGTCGCTGAAGCTGCCGCTCATCGAAGTGCAGCAGAACTACGTCGCTACGTTCGATCGCAATCCGTCGCATTCGCTGCATCTCTTCGAGCATGTGCACGGCGAAAGCCGCGATCGCGGTCAGGCGATGGTCGATCTGCTCGAGGAGTATCGCGGTCTCGGCCTCGATGTCGCATCGAACGAGTTGCCCGATTACGTGCCGCTTTTCCTCGAAGTGCTCGGCGCGATCGAACCGGCTCGCGCACAGTCATTGCTCGATGACGCGATTCATGTACTCGACGCGGTCGGGGAGCGCCTCGCACGCGATCGAAGCCCTTATGCGGCCGTGTTCGCCGTCTTGCGCGAGCTTGCCACTATCGAGCCGCGCCCGCTCGCGCAGCCGCCCGTGCGCGACATGGACGAGATGCTCGAAACCTTCGGGCCGGGTCCGGACGGCGTCGAGCCGCTGCTCGCGCCGCACACGCGACAGGACACGCAAACCATTCGCTTTCATCCGCGCGGCGCAACGATGGCCCGCGCAGGCGCACCCAACGCAAAGGACACACGATGAACATGTTCAACGCCTTCGTGTTCGGCATCTATCCGTATATCGCCGCCAGCATCTTCCTGTTCGGCAGCCTCGTGCGCTTCGAGCGCGAGCAATACACGTGGAAGGCGGACAGCACGCAGTTCGTCGAGCGCGGCAACCTCCGACTCGGCAATATTCTGTTTCACATCGGCATTCTCGGGCTGTTCTTCGGTCACCTCGTCGGCTTGCTCACGCCGGTCGCGTTGTGGGATGCGCTCGGCATCGAGCACAGCGTCAAGCAGGTGGTCGCGATGGTCGCTGGCGGCGTGATGGGCACGATGTGTCTTGCCGGACTGCTGATCCTGCTGCATCGCCGCCTCGCGAGCGCGCGCCTTTCGGCAATCACGAAGATCGGCGACCGCGTGCTGCTGCTCTGGATTCTGGTCACGCTGCTGCTCGGGCTTTCGACGATCGGTGTGTCGGCCGGTCACATGGATGGCTCGATGATGGTGCGCCTCATGACCTGGGCGCAGCATATCGTCACGTTCAGAGCCGATGCCGCGCGCTATGTCGCAGATGCGCCGCTGCTCTTCCGCGTACATTTGTTCATGGGCATGAGCCTTTTCGTGATCCTCCCGTTCACGCGGCTCGTGCACGTGTGGAGCGGCTTCGCTTCGCTCGGCTATCTCGGACGGGCGTGGCAACTGGTCCGCAGCCGCTGATTCCGTCACTGGAGAAGCATGTCCCTGCCGTCGTTTCGCGAACGTCTGACCACACGCATCGTCACGCTGTCAATGGTGTCGCTCGTCCTCGTGCTCGCGATGATCGGCGGGACGCTCTGGCTATCGTGGCAACTGCAGGGCGCGGGCGCTGCGATCAACGACGCGGGCAGCCTGCGCATGCGTGCGAACGCCTTGGCGATTGCTCTGCTGAAGCGCCCGGAGACTTCGCAGGCCATGTTGCAGTTCCAGATCGAACAGATGAACTCGACGTTCGATCGCCTGCGCCAAGGTGATCCGGAGCGCCCGCTCTTTCTTCCCGACGACGCCGACGTGCGCCGTCAGTTCGATCATGTCGCGAAAGTGTGGCACACGCAGCTCGAACCCGATGTGCGCAAAGGCATGGCTGCCGAACCGCAGGCGGTATCGCGCTATCTGCTCGAGTTGCGTGCTTTTGTCACGGGCGCGGACGAACTCGTCGGGCTGATCGAGCGGGAGAATGCGCGCAAGACCTCGTGGCTGCGCACGTCGCAGAGGGCGCTCGCAGCGATGGCGTGCCTGGGCACCGCGGCGATCGCTTACCTGCTCTATCTATGGATCGTCGTGCCTGTGCAACGCTTGCAGGAGGGGCTCGCGCGCATCGAAGGACGGGAGTTCGACGCGCGTTTGCCCGTCGAAACGCAAGACGAGTTCGGGCATCTTGCGGCAGGCTTCAACCGTATGGCCGCGGAATTGCAGATGCTCTATCGCGATCTCGCGGGCCGCGTCGACGCGAAGACGGCCGAACTCGCCGCGCAGAACCGGGAGTTGACGGCGCTCTATGAAATGGCGGCATTCCTGAATCAGTCGAATGACGTCGACGCGCTGTGCCGGGGCTTTCTTGCGCGCCTCACGCGCCAGTTCGACGCGGACGGCGCGGCCGTTCGCCTCGTCACCGAGGACGGTCAGGTGCGGTTGATCGGTTTGGAAGGTCTGCCCGACGCGTTGCTTGAGAATGAACGCTGCCTCGCCGCCGACGGCTGTGTCTGCGACGAACGGCCTTGCCGGCGCGCGGGCTTTGCGAGCGTGGCGGCGTTCAACATCGTGTCGCAAGGCGAAAAGCTCGGTGCCTTCTCGTTGCATTTCCGTGGCGAGCGCATCATCCCGGCGTCGGAAGCTCAATTGCTCGAAACGCTCGGCGCACACTTTGGGACGGCGCTCAAGAGCAGGCGGATCGCGGCGCTCGCGCGGCAGCTCGCGGTGTCGGAGGAGCGCAATCTGGTCGCGCAAGGCTTGCATGACAGCATCGCGCAGAGTCTCAACTTTCTGAAGATGCAGGTGCATCTGCTCGACGCCGCGACGCGCGAAGCACGCATGGACGAGATTCGCGAGATCGTGCCCCTGCTCGCGGGCGGTGTTGCCGAAAGCTACGTCGACGTGCGGGAGCTTCTGATGAATTTCCGCACGAAGCTCGGCAGCGGTGAACTCAGGCGAGCGGTGGATGAATCGATCGAACGTTTCGGCGTGCAGACGGGCATCGTGCCATTACTCGACTACCGCGAGCAAGGCGGTTTGCCCTTGCCGCCGGATCAGCAACTGCAGGTGCTTTTCATTCTGCAGGAAGCGCTCTCCAACATTCGCAAACACGCGAAGGCGCGACACGTTAGCGTGACAATCGTCAATGCTTGCGACTTCAGCCTCCTTGTCGAGGACGATGGTCAGGGCTACGATCCAGAAGAGATGGCCGTCCTGGGCGAGACGCATGTCGGCTTTCACATCATGCGCGAGCGTGCGCAAAGGCTCGGCGCCACGCTTCGGTTGACTAGCGCGCCTGGGCACGGCGCACGCGTCGAACTCGTCTTGCCGGTTCCGGCGCGTCAGACCGCCTGAACAGGGTCTCGCGCGCTGGTTTCGAGAGCTGCTTCGAGTTGTGTCATGACCATCCGCATTCTGTTGATCGACGACCACACGCTGTTCCGCTCAGGCGTTCACGCCATCTTGCAGCGGCAATCCGATTTCAAAGTCGTCGGCGAAGCAGCCGATGGGCTCGAAGGCCTGAAGCGCGCCAAGCAGTTTCTTCCGGACGTGATTCTGCTCGATCTCCACATGCCCGGACTCTCGGGGCTCGAAACACTGAAGCTGCTCGTGCAAGACGTGCCGCAAACCGCGGTCGTCATCCTGACCGTTTCAGAGGATCTCGATGAACTCGCGCTCGCAATGCGCGATGGCGCGTGCGGCTATCTGCTCAAGAGCATCGAAACCGACACGCTCGCTAGCGCGATACGCAAGGCGGCAGCGGGTCATCCGGTCATCGCCGACGACATGACGGTGAAACTCGTCGCCAGCATGCGCGCACCGAAGAACGCGCCGGTTCCGCCGCCTGTCGCCACGGCCGATCCACTTACCACACGTGAGCGCGACATCATGCGCGAACTGGCGCGCGGTGCGAGCAACAAGGAAATTGCACGTTCGCTGATGCTCGCGGAGAGCACGGTGAAGATCCACGTGCGCAACATCCTGCGCAAGCTGAATTTGACGAGCCGCGTGCAGGTCGCGATCTACGCGGTCGGGCAGGATGCGGCGCCAGCGACGGAAGCCGCCTGAATCTTCACCGACATGTATCGAAGCCCGCATCACATCGAGCTGTACAACATGAATTCTTACCGAACCGAATTGCCCATGACCTCTCACGCTCACCCTTTCGCGCCGCTCACGATTCGTGGCCGCAATCTGTTGCCGATCGTGCAGGGCGGTATGGGCGTCGGCATTTCCGCGCATCGGCTGGCGGGCAGCGTGGCGCGTGAAGGCGCGCTCGGCACCATCGCGAGCATCGACTTGCGTCATCATCACGATGACTTGCTCGCGATGTGCCGTGAAGACCAGACACGTCCGATGCTCGAACGCGCGAACCTGATCGCGCTCGCACGCGAGATCAAGGCGGCGCGCGCGTTGTCGGAAGGGCGCGGCATGATCGCCGTCAACGTGATGAAAGCCGTGAGCGCGCATGCGGACTACGTGCGCGTCGCGTGCGAGGAGGGCGCCGATGCGATCGTCATGGGCGCGGGCCTTCCGCTCGACTTGCCGGACCTCACGCAGGGCTGCGATATCGCGCTGGTCCCGATCCTCTCCGACAGTCGCGGCGTGACGCTCGTTCTCAAGAAGTGGATGAAGAAAGGCCGCTTGCCCGACGCCATCGTGATCGAGCATCCAGCGCATGCCGGCGGGCATCTCGGCGTCAGCGACGTCGCGGACATGCACGACGAGCGCTTCGGCTTCGAGCGCGTGCTGAGGGAACTCGACGCGTCGTTTGCATCGCTCGGGCTGAAGCGCGAGGACGTGCCGGTGATCGTCGCGGGCGGCATCAACAGTCATGACGCCGTTCGCAAGTGGCTCGCGGCCGGGGCGAACGGCGTGCAGATCGGCACGCCGTTCGCCGTCACCGAAGAGGGCGATGCGCATCCCGAGTTCAAGCGCGTGCTGGTCGAGGCGACGCCGGACGATATCGTCGAATTCGTGAGTGTGACCGGACTGCCCGCGCGCGCCGTGAAGACGCCGTGGCTCATGCGCTATCTGCGCAACGAGGAACGGATTCGCACGAAGATCGGTGCGCGCAAGCAGACGTGTCCGTCGGCGCTCGAATGCCTGAGCGCGTGCGGGCTGCGCGACGGCATCGAGAAGTTCGGTCACTTCTGCATCGATACGCGCCTCGCCGCGGCATTGCGCGGCGATGTCGGCAACGGCCTGTTCTTCCGGGGACGCGAGAAACTGCCGTTCGGCGCGGCGATCCGGAGCGTGCGCGATCTGATCGAACTGCTGTTGACCGGCGCGACGAAAGTTGCGCCGGCGGCATGTTGAATACCGAAGGGCCGTGATCGAAGGAGCATCAACGCGATGTCGAAGCGCTTTCCGCTCAACCCGCAACATCCCGAGCGCAATTGCTGGGGCTGCGATCACTATTGCGCGACGGACGCGCTGCGCTGCGGTAACGGTTCGAGCCGCACGCAGCATCCGGCCGAACTGCTCGGCGAAGACTGGTACGAGCACGGCGAGTGGAATCTCGACGTCGCCGAAAACGCCAGGTCGATTCAACCGGGCGCCGCGCGGTCGAAGTAAGTGGCGGGCGCATGCTTGCGCCACCGCTCGCTTATAACGGAATGCGCGCGGTGAAGCGTGTTCCGTCTGTGATAGACGAGCACACTTCGAGTGTCCCGCCATGTGCTTTGACGATCTGTTGGCAGATATAGAGACCCAAACCCAGTCCTCCGCCCGGCGCGCTGGTCTTGGGCCGCCAGTAAGGTTCGAATACCCTCGGCAGCAACTGCGGTGGAATCGGCTCGCCAGCATTGGATACCGAGAGTACGAGCATCCCTTCTTCGACGATGGCGCGCACCACTACCGGTGCGTCCGGCGACCCGTGCGTCAGCGCGTTCGCGAGCAGATTGGACATGAGCTGCTGAAGACGAGCGATATCGCATCGAGCCGGCCCGCTCAAGGAGATGGAGCAATCCACCACTCTCGACGGATACGCCATGCAAAGTTCGTCGACGACCGCTCGCAGATGCACACCAAGCTCGCTTTCGTCGTTCAGCGCGATCGCCATTCCGGAGCCCATGCGACCGCGCGCAAAGTCCATCACGTCATCGATGAGCCGCGCCATTCTCGATGCCGTGCGCTTCAAACGATGTCCCATCGCTGCAATGTCGGGTTCCGCTTCACGGCGGCTCAATATCTCGGCCGTTGCGCTGACGGCCGACAGCGGGTTGCGCAAGTCGTGACCAAGAACCGCAATGAATTGCTCGCGCAACGTGGCGGTTTCCCGTTCCCGAATCAGTTGCGACTCTGTCGACCGCTGCCTCTGCTCGCTGTCCAGCTGCATGCCGATAAGGTTGGCGAAGACCTCGAACATGCGAACGATCTTCGGGTCTGAAACGGCCGCCGGGCTCGCATCGATCGCGCACAGGTTTCCGAAATACTCGCCGTCCGGCAGGACGATCGGGACGGAGATATAGCTCCTCAGACCGTAAATTGCC
Source organism: Caballeronia sp. EK (assembly GCF_014384845.1). NCBI lineage: Bacteria > Pseudomonadati > Pseudomonadota > Betaproteobacteria > Burkholderiales > Burkholderiaceae > Caballeronia > Caballeronia sp. EK. The sequence goes on along the minus strand of NZ_JACSUE010000014.1, from coordinate 95,488 downwards.
GGCGTATGGTGAGCTCGATACTTCTCGCTCTCGCTGAAGTCGTCGATGACGATCGCCAGTCGTGCCGCGCGGGATTCGAAGCAAAGCGTGGTGTGAAGTTGTAGTTGTCCGCCCGGCTTGAGGCCGAATCCCACTTTGTCGAGGACCGCGCAGGCCGTCCAGGTTGCATCGGTCACGCGCGCGACGGCGGCAAAGCCCATCCCGGTCTCTTCGCAAATCATCTTCAGCATCGAAGGGACAGCGCCGATACGGGCTACCGCGCCGATATCTCGCGCGAGTGCCTCACCTGAATCCACTGCGTTGACTATGTTTTGCATGGTGCTGCACACGCGTCCAGGTTGGGGCATCGACAAAATCAGTCGGAAATCCGGGGCCTCGGGCCGACGCCCGCAAAATACTCCCGATCTTCGCGACGCGATCAGCGTACTACATCAAATAACGGCATGGTTCCTGCTATCGAAGTTTAAAGGCGAAAATGCCACTTGTACGGTGCAGATGGAGGGAGACAAGAATGAAGAAAGTAAAAATCGACCTCTTGCGTCCCACTCAGGTGACGCACGGTTTGCGAGAGATACTCGACAAAACGAAAACCTACGAGTCGCTGACGGGTCACGATCTGGACATGGCCATCGCTGAAAAGCCGGTTCCTGTCGTGCTCGGTCCGGACGGCGCCCCGTTCGCAATCGACCATCACCACGTTGCAAGCGCGTTGTGGCGCGCCGGAATAAAGAGCGTTCCGTTCGTTCTGGTCTGTGATTTGTCGTCGCTCACCAGGGCCGATTTCTGGTTGACCATGGAGAACAACCGCTGGGCTTATCCCTACGACGCGCAGGGCCGGCGCGTCGCATTCGCCGACTTTCGGGACCATGTGTGGGAACTGATCGACGATGATTTTCGGAGTCTGTCGGCGGCCGTGCGCGACGCGGGCGGATATGAAAAGACGACGGTTCCGCTCGAAGAATTCCGCTGGTCCGATTTCCTGCGACGCCATTTGCCCCCGCCCGAAAGCGACGCCGAATACGATGCGCTGGTCAAAAAAGGAGTGAAACTCGCGAAGACGAAAGTCGCGCTCGGACTTCCGGGATATCTCGGCCCGGCGGATTGAGTGACCCTTCTATGGCGACTGCCGAAACCCGGTCACGCTCGCATACTTGGAGGACCCGATGAACATCCTCATCGCGATATTCGGAGAAGGCAGGGATCTCGATGCCTTCCAGATGGCTGCCAGGACAGTCGTCGTCTTTTTCGCGGCGCTCGTTTTCATTCGTATCTCGGGCCGACGCTCCTTCGGACAACGCTCTCCCTTCGATTACGTGGTCGCGATACTCCTCGGCGCCACGTTGAGTCGCGTTATTGTCGGCGCTTCGCCAGCGGTGCCGACGATGCTTGCGTCGTTAGTCATGGTGCTGATACATCGGGCGCTCGCTTGGGCTTGCCTGCGTTCGCCCCGGCTGGAGTCGCTCGTGGTCGGCGTGGAAAGAGAAGTCTATAAGGATGGCCGGTTCAACGAAGACCAGATGTCGGCGGCACTCATCACAAGAACCGATGTATTCGAGACCGCGCGACAGGAGCTTCACACGCTCGATCTCGACGACGTGCATTCGGCCATACTCGAACGCAACGGGCAGGTTAGTCTCGTCCGCAAGAAGATGAAGCGCGACCACTAATCCGGCTGCCTAAGTCGGCGCAAACACCACAGCGCCGGCTTCGTCGATGTAGGTAAAGCTTCGAAAAAAACGATACTTCTGATCGCCGACGGTTATCCAGTTCAAACCCACGTGAGTCGTCGATTCGAGCAGTTCTTCCGCCATCGCCGTCGAGATCGTGCCGTGGGGAGTCAATCTGGCGTCCTCGTCGCCCGGATTACCAATGTAGACCGCGAAAAGCTCCGCACCGCGGCGCATCATGACCACGCACTTGCCCTTTTCCAGAGAGACTTCCAGATACGCGGCCAGCGTTTTCAATGACTCGGGCGTATGGCCGGCCGGGCCGGACGCCAGTTCTGAAGCGGTGTCCATTTCGCTGTCTCCATCGAAAGATGTGGGTCCGGCATAGAAAGCTTACTCCTCCGCAGCCTCGAATCGACAGGCTTATCGCGCCGAGCGTATCGGATTGTTCGGCTGCGTCGGCTTGTCTGTTCAGGCCGCAATACTTTTTCCCGCGCGGAGGCCCGCTTAAAGTGGTCGGCTTCTTCCAGGGTTTCTCATCATGCAAATCGATACACCTGCAACTTCAGCGTCGTTGCATGGAGGTAGCACATCGTTGCGCCAGTGGCTATCCGTGGTCGCTGTCGCCGTGAGCGCATTCGCCTTCGTCACGGCCGAGTTCCTGCCGGTCGGACTGTTGAGCCAGATTGCTCACGACCTCGGCGTCAAACCCGGCGTTGCCGGCCTGATGGTGACGACGCCGGGGATCATGGCCGCGATATTCGCACCGGCGTTGATTGCCGGTGCCGGACGTATGGACCGCCGCTTTGTATTTCTGTTGCTGACGGCGGTACTTCTGGTTTCCAACGTGTTGTGCGCAATTGCGACGAGTTTCCCGGTCCTGCTCGCCGGACGCGCGTTGCTCGGCGCCGCGCTGGGCGGATTCTGGACGCTCGCGACGGCCGCCGCACCGCGACTCGTCGAACCGAAGGACGCCGCGAAGGCCACGGCGACCATTCTGACGGGCGTCACCTGCGCGACGGTTATCGGCGTGCCGCTCGGTACGTTCATCGCATCGTTCGCGTCCTGGCGGGCGTCGTTTGCCGCGACCGCAGGGCTGGTGGCGCTCGCCCTCGTCGCGCAGGCGCTTCTCGTGCCCTCGCTGCCGTCGGCGTCGGCGCTGCGCATCGGCGATTTCAGGACGCTGCTTCGCCGTCCCGAGACCCGGTGGAGTTTGCTGATGGTCGCGCTCGTCTTCGGCGCGCACTTTTCGACCTACACGTATATCGCGCCGCTCCTGGAGCAGGACTTCTCCATCAGCGCAATCACGTTGCTGCTGTTCGGATTCGGGCTGGTCGGATTCTTTTCGAACGCGCTGATGTCGATGGCGGTCGCGAAGCATCTGAAAAAGTCCGTCGCCGCGATGATCGTGCTCCTGCTCGCCGCGATCGCTTCGATGCTTCTGCTCGACCATTCGATCATCGGCGAAGCAGCCGGGATGCTGCTCTGGGGCGTGGCCTTCGGCGCGCTGCCGCTATGTTTCAGCGTATGGATTCAGCGCGGCACGGCGGACCTGCCAGAAGCGGGCTCGGCGATGTTCGTCAGCATCATTCAGGTCGCGATTGCCGTGGGTTCCGCGCTCGGCGGTTCGATTGTCGATCATGCCGGGGTGCGCGCGGACTTCACGCTGGGATGCGGGCTCGCGGTGCTCGGATTGATGACACTGAGCCGCCTTGCCGCACTGGAACGGCCGGCTCGCGGATCGGATTTCGTCGGCGAGTGCGAACCATCAGCGGATTGACGTATGGCGTCGGCTTTGCCGGCGTCAGAGTCGTCGAGCGCCGCCGCTGCTTCCCTGCGGCCGCGTCAAGACTACGATTCCCAGGCCGGAGACGATCGTTCCGACGAGCATCGGCCAGGAAAGCGGCTCTCCGAAGAGTGCCCACGCCCATACGAAAGTGACGGAAGGGCTCAAAAACAGGACGCTCGATACGCGCGCGGGCGACGAACGCCGCAAACATACCCAGTACAGGCCGTAACCGCCGATCGTCGAGATGGCCGCCGTCCAGCCGACGCTGGCTGCAAAACCGACTGTCGCAATCGGTCTCACGCTGCCTTGCGACATCTGCAGGCAGGCGAACACGAGACACGACACGACGCAGTGTGTCCAGAGGGTCGGCAAGAGGCTCAGCGAGCCTGCGCGAGACGCGCTCCGTTGTTGCCAGATGCTGGCCACGGCGAGCGACATCATGCCCGCGACCGGCAACGCGTACGCCCAAAGCGGAGCGGAGCCAAGCGTCAACGCGTCTCGACTGACCATGAGTACGCCGGCCATCCCGAGCGCCATGCCGGCCCACGTCCGGCCCGAGATCCGCTCCCTGAGAAATATGGACGAAATGGCGACCGTACCGACCGGCAGGAGATTTGCGATCAGAGCGGAAAGACCGGCCGATACGCCGAGTTCGATTCCCTTCGCAACGCCCGCGATATAGCCAGTCAACGCGAACAAGCCAATCGCGGCCTGTCGCAGCAATACCGATGCGGGTGCGTTGACGATCTCGCGCGCCACGAACGGAAGCAGGCAGACGGAAAGCACCGCGCAACGCCACAGCACCACGAGAAAGACCGGTGCGTAGTCCGTGGAAAATCGCATCCCGACGAAACCTGAACTCCACGCGACGACCATCAACGCTTCCAGCGCAGGCAAAGGCACGCGCAGCGCCTCGATGGCAGGCGAGTGAGCGGCGAGGCAAGGTCGAGAAGCTTTTGTCATGCATCCAGCCTAATACCCGTGCGACGATTCGAAAATCAAAATATATTCATGAGGTCGTTCAATTTGGCTGAACCATCATGGAATCCATCCTCGATATCGAACTCCTGCGCACCTTTCATGCGGTGGCGCGGCTCGGCAAGTTTCGTTCGGCGGCCGAGCATGTTCACAGAAGCCCGGCTGCGGTCAGCATCCATATCCAGCGTCTCGAAGCGATCGCTGGCGGAAGGCTGCTCGAACGGGACAATCAGTCCGTCACGCTGACGGCGCTCGGCAAAAGGCTGCTCGCGGGCACGAGCGAACTGTTGAGCGCGCACGACCGCGTGCTGCAGGATATTCAGGGAAAAACGCTCGCGGGACGCGTCGTTCTGGGCGTGCCGGACGAGTACGCGACGCACGTCGTCCGGGATATTCTTCCAGGCTTCGCGGCTAGCTGGCCCAATGTGGTGCTGGAAGTGAAAACCGCACCGAGCCTCAAGCTTCGGGACTGGGTGACGCGCGGCAAGCTCGACGTAGCGTTACTGGTTCAGCCCGTCAAGGCGAGCAGACCGGCGGATGTCCTGACCCTAACCACGCCGGTCTGGGTCGGAAGCTCGACCTTCGTTGTGAACGAGGACCGTCCGCTTCCGCTGGCGTTGTACGGCGAGCCTTGCCCCTATCGCGTGGCGATGACAAACGCGCTCGAACGTGCCGGGCGCAAATGGCGTGTCGTGCTCGATAGCGCGTCGAGCCAGGTCATCAAGGCTTGCGTCGAGTCGGGGCTTGCGGTCACGCTGCTCGACCGTGCACGCGTCAGCGACGATATGAGCGTGCTGGACACGCTCCCGCGAATCGGCGATCACGAAGTCGTCCTCATGCGTGACGGCGCCGGTCGTGGAAGCGAAGCGATTGACGTGCTTATCGCCGCCATCAAGGCAAACTTCAGGCTGTAAGGCGCGCTGCTTTCCAGCCCGATCCGTCACCCGGCAGCAAGCGCCGCGCGTATGCGCTGCGCCAGCGCCTCCAGTTGAGTATCGTCGGCGCGCTCGCGTCCATGAGCCTTGAGCGGCACGTCGCCCCAGCGCGGAATGATATGAACGTGGATGTGCTCCACCGTCTGGCCCGCCGCCGCGCCGTTGAACTGCGCGATCAACATACCGTCCGGTTTCAATGCTTCACGCACCGCCGCTGCCACGCGTTTGACGGTACGCATGCAGGCGGCGAGTCCTTCATCGGAAACGTCGTGGATATTGGCGGCCGGCTCTTTCGGAATCACGAGCACATGCCCTTCGGATTGCGGCATGACGTCCATGAACGCAAGCGTGTGCTCCGTCTCGCATACCTTGATGCACGGCGCGTCGCCCCGCAAAATCCGGGCGAAGATGTTCTCCGGGTCGTAGCTCATGGTCGTTTCCCTGTGACGTGATCAACGCATCTCATGATACTTCGTGATGGCGTTCGCTCTCGCGTGCGGCATCGATATGAGCGGCATCGCTTTCCAGAATCCGCGGCACGACCTCCTTGATGAACTCGACGAACGTCTTGACCTTCGCATTCAGATACTGCCGCGACGGATAGAGCGCGTGAAGCGTGAGCGCCTGCAACCGGTACTCAGGCAGCACGCGCACGAGCGCACCGCTTGCAAGCAATTTGCTCGCGGTCGACATCGGCAGCGCGCCGATGCCCATTCCCTCGCGCAGTGCAACCGCCAGCGCGCCCGCGACATTCACGCCGAAGTTCGTTTTCGCGAGCGCGAAGGTCTCGGTGCCGTTCGGGCCTTCGAAGGTCCAGACATCGCGCGGAAAGATCGGCGAAACGAGTTGATGGCACGGATGGCGCGACAGCTCCGCGAGCGTGCGCGGCGCGCCATGTTCGCGCAGATACGCCGGCGACGCGCACAGCACGCTATGCACCGTGCCGAGCCGTTGCGCGACGAGACTCGAATCCGGCAATTCGGCGATGCTCGCCTGCACGGTGAGATCGTAGCCTTCGTCGATGATATCGGGCATGTGCTGCGACAGCGTCAGATCGATGGACACGGCCGGATGACGTTGCCGATACCGCACGATGGCAGGCACGACATACGACTGTCCGAGGCTCGTCGATGCATGAATGCGCAAGTGCCCGGAAGGGCGCAACTGCGCATCGGCGGCTTCGGCTTCGGCCACATCGACGCACGCGAGAATCTGCTCGCAGCGCTGCAGGTAGCGCCGGCCCGCTTCGGTGAGGATCACGCGCCGCGTGCTGCGATGAAGAAGCCGCGTATTCAGACGCGCTTCCAGCGTGGCGATGGCGCGCGAGGTCGCGGCCGTCGATATGTTCATGCGCTGCGCGGCGGCGGTGAAGCTGCCTTCTTCGGCGACGCGGGCAAACATCCGCATGCTGCTGAGTGTGTCCACTTTCTTTTGCTCTGAGACGAATCAATCGATTTGCTTCTGCCATGCCGCGATCGCACTCGCGCACAGAGCGATACCGATGATGTAGTAGAAGCCATCCATCGAACTGAGGAAGTTCGCTTGCTGCGTGACGATCCGGCCGATCTCGACGAGCGCGAGGCTCTTCGCTTCGGACGCGCCGTGGCCCATGCGCTCGAACGCGCCGAGCAGGCTCTGATACACGCTCTGAAACGTCGGGTCATACACGTTGACGGTTTCGACGAGCCGCGTCTGATGCAGCGCGACGCGATGCTGTTCGAGAATGATGATCGTCGCTGTCGAGAACGAATACGTCAGTTGCTTGACGATGTTCTTGAAGCGATAGCCGTGGCTGTACTCGTCGATCGCGAACACACGGAACGTCAGGTTCGCGACCGGCAGTGCGATGAAGAGCAGCAGCAATCCGCGCAGGACCATCGGCGCGATGAGCCACGGCATGCTGACATCGGGCGGCATGTTGATCATCCATGTGCCGATGAACGCGGCTATCAGAAAGCCGGTCATGATCAGCCACTTCTTGTGCCTGATGCGCGAGGAGAAGCGGAAGTAGACGACGGCCATCGCGAGCGAAACCATCGACGTGAAGCCGACGAGCCGCCCCGCGTTTTCGACCGGATAGCCGAGCCCGCCTTCGAGGAGGCGCGAAACGAGAAAACTCATCGCGTTGTTGATGTAGTAGAACGCGATGTACAGCACGATGCCCACCTGAAACGTCTTCTCGCGCAGCGCATGCAGTCGCAACAGCGGCTTCGGATGATGCCACTGATGCCACACGAACCACGCGAGCGACAGCAGCCCGGCGACGGTCAGCACAATCAACTCGGGCGACGTGCTGAAAAGCTCGAATCGCACTTGCTGCATGACGATCTGCAGCGCGCCCTGCGCGAACGCGAAGATGATGTACGGCCAGAAGTGCGCCTCGCCGCGCTCCTCCGGATGCACGCGGCCCGTCGATGGCACGGCGACGAACGCCAGCACGCCGAGCGCGACGCCCGCGAACGCGGTGCACGAGAAGAGCGCACGCCACCCGAGCGACGCGACCAGATAGCCGCCGCACAAGGGCGCGAGCGCGGAGCCGAGCAGGATCATGTTGAGAAAGCGGCGCGTCGCGGCGGGGCGTGTCTGCGGCGTAAAGCGCGTCTGAATGAGGATGCGCGCGGCGCTCATCATCGGGCCGATGAAGTAGCCCTGAAAGCCGCGCGCGAACGCCAGTTCGATGGCCGATTCGGACAACGTCGCCGCCACCGCGCCCGCCGCGAACAGAAACAGGCATCCCGCGATATAGCGCCGGTTGCCGAGCCGCTCGATCCACCATTGCTGCTGCAGGATGCCGAGCACGGACGCCACCGCATACGCGCTCGATGCCCAGACGAGCTCATCGGACGATGCGTTGATGCCGCCCGCGATATAGCTCGTGAAGAACGCGAAGACGGAGTTGTCGAAGTAATCGAGGCCGGTTGCGAGCGCGATGGCCCACGGAAACAGATCGCCGAGCACGCGCTCCGCGATCGGCTTCGGATGCCGATATGCCGCTTCGGTCATTCGTCGGCGTCCCCGGCGCTCTGCGCCTTGCGCTGCTTGCGTGCGGCCAGGCGTTCCCGCAGCAGCACTTCCTTGCTTTCGCCCGCGATTCTGCGCCGCAAATAGTCGAGGTCGCTGGCGAGTTCGCTGCGCACCGCCTGCGCTTCCTTCAATTCGCGGCGCACGGCCGCGATGCGCGCATCGACCGATTCGATCTGCTGCGACAGCGCCTGTTCGATCTCCCGCAACGACGAAGCCGAATAGCCGCTACCGCCTTCGCTTTGCGTTTCCATTGGCCGCTTCAGCATCTCGACGATGCCCTGCAGCGAGAACCCGAGCGAACGCAGCCGCAGGATGCGCGCGAACAGTTCCAGGTCCTGCTCGCTGTAGAGCCGGTAACGGCCTTCGCTGCGAGACGGCGTGACGAGACCGCGCTCCTCGTAGTACTTGAGCGTGCGCGGCGTGACCTGCAGGCGCTCGGCGGCGTCGCGGATAGTGAGGAACGCGGGCTTGGTTTCGGACATGACGGCATCGAAAGTGCGGTGTCGATGCCGCGCATTATAACGCAAACCTGTACGTTCGCGTACAGGTTTGCCGGGCATGCGAGGTGCTGACGTGCGGAGTGCTGATGAAAGAGGGCGCGATGATAGACTGAAAGCCTCGCGGCGCCGGCCATCGGCGCTGCCCGAACGTGACGAAAGCAGAAACGAATGAAAAAACGATTCTCGATGATCCGCGATTTCCACCTGGCCGACTGGTTCACGCTGGGTAACGCGGTGTGCGGCACGGGCGCGCTGTTCTCGTCGATGTCCTATCTCGACGATTCCGACGTGCTGCATATCTATCTCGCCTGCGCGCTCGTGTTCGCCGCGCTCGTGTTCGACGTGCTCGACGGCCGCATCGCGCGCTGGCGTCAGAAGGCATCGCTTCTCGGCAAGGAACTGGATTCGCTCGCCGACGTGATTTCGTTCGGCGTCGCGCCAGCGATCATCGGCTATGGATTCGGCATGCGCGGGCTGTATGACCGCGTGGTGCTGGCGTACTTCGTCGCGTGCGGCGTGTCGCGTCTCGCGCGCTACAACGTGACGACCGAAGAGATGTCGGGCAGCGGCGGCAAGGTCACGCATTTCGAAGGCACGCCGATTCCCACGTCCTTCGTCATCGTGCTGCTGCTGACCGTCGGCGCATGGTCCGGCGCGATCGGCGAAAGCATGTGGCTCGGCACCTGGCGCGTCGGCGGCTTCACGCTGCATCCGCTCGTGCTGATCTACGCGATTTCCGGATCGCTGATGATCAGCCGCATCCGCATTCCTAAGCCATGACATCCTGAGCCATGTCATGCGGCGCGCTTTCCAGCGGCGCCGCATCGAACGCGTTCTTCAGCGACGTCGACAGACAATCCACGAAAGTCCGGATCTTCGCATCGACATGCTGGCGCGACGGATAGACCGCGTACACATTCCCGCCCAGCAGCGGATAGTCCGGAAAGAGACGCACGAGCCGGCCGGCCTTGATGTCGTCGGCGACGACGTAATGCGGCATCGCGCAAACGCCCGCGCCCGCCAGCAGCGCGACGCGTATCGCCGCGGCGTCGTTGACCACGATTTGATCGATGCTGCCGGTCACGCCGGATGCGAGTTCCGCGTGCCAGTCGCACGGATGCGCGAACGGCGCGTTGATGCGCGTGAGCGCGTGCATCGGCAGATCGGAGATGGATTCCACTGCATGGCGTCGCAGATACGCGGGCGCGGCGACCAGCACGCGCTGAAAGCGCCCGACGATCCGGTACGCGTTGCCCGAATCGGGCAGCGAGGCCGCCGACAGCACCGACACATCGAACTGTTCCTGCACGAGATCCGGCATGCCCGGCGAGAGCTTCAGCTCGACCGTCACCTGCGGATGCGCGCGCCGGTATTCGACGATCGTCGACATCAACTGCGTGAGGCCCAGATCGGGCATCGCGTGCACGCGCAGCCGGCCGCGCGGGATCGTGGCGGCAGCGCTCGCTTCGGCGTCGGCGGCATCGATTTCGGCGAGGATCGTCTTGCACTTGCGGTAGTAACGCTCGCCGCTGTCGGTGAGCGACACGCGGCGCGTCGTGCGCTGCAACAGCCTCGTGCGCAGGCCGTCTTCGAGCGAGACGACCGCTCGCGACACGATGCCCACGCTGCAATCCATGTCTTTCGCGACGCCGCTGAAACTGCCGGTTTCGGCGACGCGCGAGAACACGCGCATGCTGAAGAGCTTGTCCATATCCGCTTCGCCTCCCGATTTCATCGTGTCATCGATGGAATCAAGATACGTTCGCGAAGCGCTTCACGCCATCAGCCGTGGATACAGGCCGACTATCCTTGCGTATAGGTTCGGGCCGAGTGACGGCGGCCGATCAGGATGAAATGCGCCAGCGCGACGAGCGGAAACACCGTGGCGACGGTCGCGACGAGCGTCCAGCCGCCGCGCTCGTACAGCGGGCTCGCCAGCGCCGAGCCGAACGCGCCGCCCACGAAGATGCTCGTCATGTACACGGCGTTCAGCCGGTTGCGGCTCGCGGCATGCAGCGCGTAGATCTCGCGCTGACCGAGCACCATGTTCATCTGCACGGCGAAATCGAGCACGACACCCGTCACCACGAGCGCGCCGACGCCCCACGCCGGATGCAGCACGACCGGCAGATACGCGAGCGCCGCGAGAATCAGCGCGATGAGCGTCGCGCGCACGGTATGGCCCGCGTCCGCGAGACGCCCGGCGATCGGCGCGGATGTCGCACCCGTCGCGCCGATGAGCGCGAAGATGCCGATGGCCGTCTGCGAGAGTCCGTAATGGCGCGTCAGCTCGACGGGAATGCCGGTCCAGAAGAGGCTGAACGACGCGAACATCAGCCCTTGATACAACGAGCGATGACGCAGTACCGGCATCGTGCGCACGAGGTGGCCGAGCGAGCCGATCAATTCGAAGTACGTCGCCTGATGGCTCGGCTGGCGGCGCGGGATCGTGAGCGCCAGCACGGTCGTGATGCCGATCATCAGCACGGCGGCGACGCCGAACATCGCGCGCCAGCCGAAGTGGCCCGCGACGAGGCTCGATATCGGACGCGACAGCAGAATGCCGAGCAACAGTCCGCTCATGATGGTGCCAACCACCTTGCCGCGCGATTCGTCCGGCGCGAGATGCGCCGCGAGCGGAATCAGAATCTGCACCGCCACCGACGAAAAACCGATCAGAAGCGAGATCACGAGAAACCAGCCGGGCGTGTGCGTGAACGTGGCGGCCGTGAGGCTCGCGATCGACACGAGCGCAGTCGCGATCATGAGCTTGCGGTTTTCGAGCAGATCGCCGAGCGGCACGATGAAAAACAGGCCGAGCGCGTAGCCGATCTGCGTAAGCGACACGATCAGGCTCGCCGTGCCGCCCGCCATGTGCAGATCGGGCGCGATGAGCTCGATGATCGGTTGCGCGTAGTACAGGTTCGCGACGATCGCGCCGCAGCAGAACGCGAAAAGCGCGATCAGTCCGCGCGTGAGCTCGACGTGCTTGCCGCCGTCGAGCGCGGTCGATGTTGGAGTCGACATGTGGTTTTCCCGGAGTGGCAGAACGGGACTATACGGTTTTGGCGCGCAACGCGCTCGACACGTCCGCCCGCGCTGCTTTGTCGGACGAATGCGGGAATGAAAGCGAACGCTTCAAACCTATACGTACATATGATTTCGCGGCCATCGCCGCGTGCGTAAGATGAGTTCCATCCAAGCGGTGGACCAGTCCCATGCCCGCCGAAATTCACGCACGGTCCAGGACAACGCCCTTGCAATCGCCTTCCAGAGTCTCCGTGATCGACGATGACGAATCCGTCCGCGTCGCCTCCTCCAGCCTGTTGCGCTCGCTCGGCTGGGAGGTCAGCCTGTATCCGTCGGCGGAGTCGTTTCTCGACGCCGATCCGCTCGACGGCCTCGCGTGCATCATCACCGATCTCAACATGCCCGGCATGTCCGGCCTGCAACTTCAACAGCGCCTGCACGAACTGAAGCCGGACGTGCCGGTCATGTTCATCACCGCGTTCGCATCGGACGCCGCACGTCGTCAGGCGCTCGACGGCGGCGCGGTGTGCTTTCTCAGCAAGCCCGTCGATGGAACCGCCGTCGCCGATTGCCTGGAACGCATCAGGCAAGGCTTTTGGAAGGATTAGAATTCATTGCGTCATCCGGCCGGCGCGCGCGGGCCGCGATTTTTCCAACGAACGCTTTTTCGAACGCTCAATGACCATGCCGCTTGCTTCGTTCGTCGTTCGTTTCCATTCGCCGGCGTCCGTCCGGCCGTGATGGAGACATTCCAGAGCGCGCCGCGCGCGGTGCGTCACGATGTGCGCATCGTTTGGATGCTCGCGGCGGCCATCGCGCTCGTCGTGTTCCTGATCGATGCGCTCACGCCGCTCGATATCGCCATCGCGGTGCTGTATGTGATCGTCGTGCTGCTCGTCGCGTCGACCGGCAATCGCACCGCGACCATCACGACGGCATGGGGCTGCGTGGTGCTCACGCTCATCGGCTTCATTCTCTCGCACGACGAAAACGTGTCGGGCGGGGCGCTCGCGCGCTGTGCCGTGAGCCTGCTCGCGATCGGCACGACCGGCATTCTCTCGCTGCGCAATCAGTCCACGACGACCAAAATGCAGGAGCAGCTCGAACTGCTCAATCTCGCGCACGATGCGATCGTCGCGCACGACATGAACGACCGCATCACGTTCTGGAATCGCGGCGCCGAAGCGCTCTACGGCTATTCGGCGCAAGAGGCGATCGGTCAGCCGATTCATCGCATGACGCAGTCGAACTCGCCCGTGCCGCACGCGCAGATTCGAACGGAACTGTTGCGCTCGGGGCGCTGGGACGGCGAGATCACGCGCGTGCGGCACGACGGCGGCGAGATCGTGATCGCGAGCCGCGCCGCGTTGCTGCGCGACGCGAACGGCCTGCCGCGCGCCGTGCTCGCGACCAGCAACGACATCACGCAGCGCAAGCGCATGGAAGCGGAATTGCAGCGCCAGCGCGATGCGCTCAAGCGCAGCGAGGCGTTTCTGCTCGACGCGCAGCGCCTCTCGCGCACCGGCAGCATCGCGACGCGCCTGCCCGCCGGCACGATGTGGTGGTCCGACGAGGCGTACCGCATCTTCGATTACCCGCGCGATGTCGAGCCGTCCATCGACGCGATTCTGGCGCGCACGCATCCCGACGACATCGGCATCGTGCGCGGCGCGCATGAATCGGCGATCGGCGGCGCGTGCGACATCGACGTGGAGCATCGGCTTTCGTTGCCGGACGGCTCGGTGAAGCATGTGCATTTCGTCGCGCATCGCGCATCGACGGAAGCGGACGGCGACGAATACGTCGGCGCGCTGATGGACGTCACCGACACCAAGCTCGCGCAGGAAGCGCTCGCGCGCTCGACCGCCGAACTGGCTCACGTGACGCGCGTCACGATGCTGGGCGAACTCGCGGCATCCATCGCGCACGAAGTCACGCAGCCGATGGCCGCGATCGTCACCAACGGCGACGCCGGCTTGCGCTGGCTCAACCGCGCGCAGCCGGAAATCGCCGAAGCGCAGCAATCCATCTCGCAGATGATTCGCGACGCCAAGCGCGCGAGCGAGGTCATCGCACGTATTCGCGCGATGGCGCGAAAGCGCGACAGCCAGCCCGCGACGCTCGACGTGAACGAGATCGTCGGCGAGACGATCGAGCTCGTGCGGCGCGAGCTCGGACGTCATCGCGTGGATGTGCGCACGGAACTCGCGACGCCGTCGCCCACCGTGCAGTGCGATCGCGTGCAGTTGCAGCAGGTGCTCATCAACTTGTTCATGAACGCCGCGCAGGCGATGTCCGGCGTGAACGGGCCGCGCGTGTTGCGCATCGCGACCGGCGAAAGCGCGAGCGACGAAGGCTACGCGCAGATCACCGTGCAGGATTCCGGCACGGGCATCAGCGTGGACAACGCGCGCCGTCTCTTCGACGCGTTCTTCACGACGAAGGCCGAAGGCATGGGCATGGGTTTGTCGATTTGCCGTTCGATCATCGAGGCGCACGGCGGCAGGATATGGGCGGAATCGCCCGATGAAGGCGGCGCGCGCTTGCGCTTCGTGCTGCCCGAAAACCAGGGGGCAGACGATGAGCATTGACAAGGACGCGGACACGAAGACGAACGCCGCGATGGTGTACGTGGTCGACGACGACGAATCGATGCGCGACGCGCTGCGCTCGCTGCTGCGTTCCGTCGACCTGAACGTGACGACGTTCGCGTCCGCGCACGAATTCCTTGCGTACGACATGCCGGAGGTGCCCAGTTGCCTGATCCTCGACGTGCGTCTGAAAGGGCAAAGCGGCCTCGCCGTGCAGGAGCAGATGGCCGCGAGTCAGTTGGGCTTGCCGATCGTCTTCATGACGGCGCACGGCGACATCGCGATGACCGTGAAAGCGATGAAGGCGGGCGCCAGGGATTTTCTCGCGAAGCCGTTCCGCGATCAGGACATGCTCGATGCCGTCGCGCAGGCGCTGGAGGCCGACGAGGAACGGCGCGCGGCGAGCCGCTCCGTCGCGGATTTGCGGCGCTCGTACGAATCGCTGACGCCACGCGAGCGCGAGGTGATGGCGTTCGTCGTGTCGGGCCTGATGAACAAGCAGATCGCGGCGGAAATGAATCTGAGCGAGATCACGGTGAAGATTCATCGCGGCCAGGCGATGAAGAAGATGGCGGCGCGTTCGCTCGCCGATCTCGTGCTGAAGGCGGAAGCGCTCGGCGTGAAGATGCCGCAGGGCGCATCGACGCCGACGCGCGCGCAGCGGCCGTAGGGCGCGTTTATCGGTGCGGCGTTCTGACGGACGATGCCGCTTCTTCGTCGAGCGCGATCCGCTCCAGCGGCAGTTCGGTGTCGTAACCCGCGCGATGGAGCGCGCTCCAGTCATGCGGCGCGCTCACCGAATACCACGTTCCGAACGCCAGCACGGCGGCGCAACCCGATAACAACACGCGTGTCGATGTATCGCCCATGATGCGCTCCCAATGCGTGACCATGACGTCAGCTTAGAGAAGCGCACGCGCGCCGACCATTCTACGAACGGCTCGGCGCGCTCATACCAACGTGTGATGCGTTACCACGCGCGGCCGCGTTCGCCCAGTGCGGCGACGGCCTGCTCGTCGTTCGTGAGCGCGTCGCCGTCGCGATCGGAAAACCGATAGCTGCCGCGCTCTTCCGATTTCGCTTCGTAGAGCGCCGCGTCGGCACGCTTCAACGCGCTTTCGAACACTTCGCCCGGATGCGCGAGCGCGATGCCGACGCTCACGCCCACGCGCACCGTCTGTCCGCACGCGAGCGTGTAGGGCGCGGACAACTCGCGGATGATCTTGCGCGCGAACACGGCGTTCGAGGCATCCGCGATATACGTCGCGACGATCGCGAATTCGTCGCCGCCGAGACGCGCGGCCAGTTCGCCGCGGCGCATCGCGTTGCGCAGGCGGTCGGCGACGAGCTTCAGCAAATCGTCGCCCGCGTTGTGGCCGTGCGTGTCGTTGACGCGCTTGAAGCCGTCGAGATCGACATACATCACCATCACTTTTTCGCGGCCGGCGCCGCCCGCCATCAGACGCCCGGCGTGGTCGCCGAGATAGCGCCGGTTCGGCAGGCCCGTGAGCGAGTCGTGATGCGCCCAGTGCAGAATCTTCGCCTCGGCCTTGCGGCGCTCCGTCACGTCCTCGATGATGATCACCGCGCTGCCGTCCGGCACCGGGTTGCGGCTCAGTTCGAGATGGCGGCCGTCGCGCAACGGCAGATCGAGAGGCAGATTGCCTGCCTCGAGCCATTGCGCGCAACGCTCGGAGAACTGCGCGCGCAGCGTCTCGCCGAACTTCGACAGCCCGACATAGCCGATGAATTCCGGCAAGGACACGTTCAGCCGCAGCGTTTCGACGGTCGCGCCGAACAGTTCCGCCGCCTTGCGATTCGCGATCACCACCTTGCCCGACGCATCGACGGTGCAGAGACCGTGCGGCATGTGAGCGAGCGCCGCATCGAAGCGCGCGGCGATTTCGGCGTGACCCTGCTCAGCGGTCATCAGCGCGACGAGGCCGCGATAGTGGCGCTGCACGACCGCGCACATCGCGCCGATATAGAGAAAGAGCGGCGGCACGAGAATCCAGTAGCCCGCCGGCCCGAACAGCCCGCCGACGCCGATCGGCAGTGCGCCGAGGCACACCTGCGCGATCGCCAGATGCGGCGTGCCCGCGTTGCGCGACGCGATGCCGCCGAGGAGGCCCGCCGTCACCATGATCGCGAGCGACGCGAGCACGGCATCGCCGGAAATCACGCAGGCCATCGTGCCGAGTCCGGACACGAGACACGTCAGGAGCGCGAACGGCGCGTAGCGCTCGGCCCACGGTCCGGGATGTGGCGCGCTCGGACGGCTCAGCGCGCGATAGCGGCACACGATGGACAGACGCACGGCGAGCAGGAGCAGATCGGCGGCGACCCAGAGCATCGCCCAGAGCGCCTGCTGACGCCCGAGCGCGATCATCGCGACGAACGCGCTGGAAATGCCGGACAGCAGGAGCGGGTGCAGGTCCTCGACGAGCGTCGACAGCAACGATGCGCGAATCGCGGCCGTGATGCGCCCGTTCTCTGTCGCCGGCGTGGCCAGAATCGAATCGATCAAGGACGGATTGCCTGACATACGGAAGACCGGGGCCAGCGAGAGGACGAAAACACGGCGACGGCGATGCCGTCACCGCCGGTACTCGTGTATACGGCCGCGGCTGCCCATACTTTAGGGCAATGCTGAGCAGGCGCTGCAATTTCTCCCTCGAGGGCAAAGCGCCGCACGTTTCACATTAGCGATGCTTTATGGCTGCGTCGGTCACCCTCCGGCGGCGTCGCGCTCAACCTCGTCGAGTACGCGCGCACGGCATATACGCTGATCCACGATGGTGCGGGTGTCGCCGTATCCTGCGACTGTGCCCGTGACTCCCAAACGTGCGCCGCCCGTCCGGCGTGAAGTCCGTGCTCAATCGCCCAAGTCCTTTGCTTCACCGGTGCATATTCGTTGAGTGATTTACTAAGGTTTAGGAACTCTAAACATAGGACTATTCCGAAATGAAATTCGCTCCGTAGAATCTAAGTGCCTGATTGATCAGAGGCATCCGACCGCGTATTACGGACTGCGATATATTGCTGTATCCAAGCAGAGAGTCTTTGTGCGACGATCACGCGTATTGGCCTGGCAGGCGCTGCACGACCGCGGAGCAGAGGCGACTGGGGCTCGAATCGGATCGCCACGGTGCTTCCGCAAGCCGGGCGGCGCAACTTCAGGGAGCTTCTTTCGCATGTCGATGGTGATACCCAATCAGGCCTACAGCCTGACTCTCAAGCCGCAACCGGGGCCGATCTCGGTTCTTCGATTCAATGGCCGCGCAGACATTAGCGCGCTGTATGAATATCGCATCGAATTCACAAGTGCGCTTGCCGATATCGCGATGGACCAGGTCGTAGGCAGGCCGGCGACGTTTTCCATTGAGCCTGTTGATCCGGCGCAAGGTTATCTGGAACAAATGTTCGGGTCGCGCTGGAAAGACTTCAGCACGATGCCGTTGAAGTATTCGACGCACGGGATTATTCAGCGCTTCGAGAACCTTGGTTCATCGGCCGATGAGACGCACTATCGCGTCACGCTTGTTCCGAAAATAGCAGACCTTGCAAGAGCGCGGAAAAGCAGGCTGTTTCAGAAGCAATCCGTTGTCGAAATCATCACGGATACGTTGCGCCACTACGGCTATCGCCTGGGCGTCGATTTCGATTTCAAGAGTCTGCGCGGAAAATACAAGCGGTTTGAGTACGTTACTCAGTTTCACGAGACCACGTTTTCCTTTATTCAAAGGCTCTGCGCCGAAGCGGGAATCTGGTTCCGTTTCGAGCAGAAGAGCGATCGCACCGTCATCATCTTCGGCGATGATCTGGATGCCTACGCTCGTAAGCAGCGCGTCGTGCCTTTTCGTTTGCACTCTGGCCTTGAGAGTGCAGGAACAGAGTCGATTCGGTCTTTGAGGACCATCACGCAGCGCGTGCCCGAAGCGATTCAGTTGAACGACTACAACCATCGTCAGGCGGATGTGTCGCTGCTGATCGAGCAGAACGCCGCGCCGGGCGACAAGACCACGGACGGTGTCGATAGTCATTGGGGCGAGCACTACGAGACGCTGGAAGAAGGTCGCGAGATTGCGCGTCGGCGTCACGAGGAGCATCTGGCCACGCAGATCAGCTATCGCGGCCGGGGCAATCCGTTCTCGCTCGAAGTCGGCGAGGTGATGGGGCTTGATGCGAATCCAAAGGATGCGCCGCACGGGCTCTTAATCACGTCGATCCGCTGTGGTGGTGGACGTGGCACGTCGTATTGGACTGCCGTCCGCGCGATTCCGGCGGATCGCCGATGGCGCACGAGCATCGATTCGGTCAAGCCACCGAAGATCGAAGGCATTCTTCCAGCACGGGTGGATTCTCCCGGCAAATACCAATACAGCTATTTGACGGAGAAGGGGCTGTACGTCGTGAAGATGCCGTTCGATCTGGACGAGTGGAGTCCCGGTGGAAGGAGCCGTGCAATCCGGATGGCCAAGCCGTATGCGGGCGCCAACTATGGGCACCACTTTCCGTTAATTGACGGGACGGAAGTCGCGCTCATTTTTACGGCGCAAGATCCGAATAGGCCGGTGATTATCGGTGCACTGCATGACAGCCTGAATCCGGACCTCGTCAATAACCTCAACAATACTCGAAACCTCATCAGGACCGCCGCGCAAAACGAATTGCGCATGGAGGATAGAGAGGGCATTGAGCACATTCATCTGACGACGCCGTATCAGACCAGCGAGTTGAATCTCGGACATATGGTCGACGGGGATCGCAAGGAAAGAGGAAAAGGCGCGGAATTGCGCAGCGACGAGCACGCGGCCGTCCGCGGAGGAAAGGGCGTGTTCATTTCCGCTGATGCCCAGCACGCGGCGACCGGCAAACAGCTCGAAATGCAGCCTGCGCAGGATCTGCTCGAACAGGCATATCATCAGATGCAGTCGCTCTCGGAGGCAGCTAAGGCCGCTCGAGCGATCGCAGCGGATTACGAGAAGCAGAAGGAGCTTCTCGATGGCACGCTCACGCAACTAAAGAGGGCGGGTGTACTGGTCAGCGCTCCAGATGGAGTCGGTCTCGTGTCGGGGTCGCATATGCAATTCAGCGCTAACGAGAACCTGATCGCGACGGCAGGCGGCAGCGCGGACATTGGCGTGCTTAGGCGCTTCACCGTCGCGGCGGGCGACGCGATTTCGATGTTCGCACAGCGGATGGGGATGAAACTGTTTGCGAAGGGGAAAGTGGAGATCCAATCGCAGAACGACGAGATGGCGCTGTCAGCGCTTAAGGACGTGACGATCTCCAGCGTAAACGGTCGCCTCGTGCTTTCGGCGGCGAAGGAAGTCTGGATTGGCGCAGGCGGATCGTACATCAAGATCAACGCCAACCGTATCGAGAACGGCACGCCTGGCGACATCCTGGAGAAATGTGCCGCGTGGAGCAAGGCAAGTGCGACATCAGATCGGATCCGCTCAACGCTGCCAAACAGCTTGCCAGGACAGCCGATCAGCTCCCGAGGCAGCCCCGGAAGTATCAAAACAGATGCGAAACTGTGCAGTAGATCAGGGGTACGGGCCTGCGGGCTACGATTTGGGGATTGATCTCCTAACTGATGGCCGGCTGTCTGACGCTGTTGTGGCATACCAGAAAGGCGTAAAAGCCGGAAACGCAATGTCCGCTTTCTCGTTGCGGGATGGTTTCAAGGGACCACCATCGACCGAACTGGCGCTCCGGCATGATCAAGAGCGTGTGTATCGGTATGATCGAATACTTCGCTTTCTGCATGAGAATGAGTTGCTGAACCCAACCATTCCCGATATCGACAAGATTGTTCCACTGCCACCTGCCAAACTCCCGCCATGGGACGGCACATTCGAATGGCAAAAGCAGCAGGACGCTGCGGTGCCCCCACGGAAGCCATCGGACGAACTGGTGAACCGTCTCACGAAGGAGAAGGGTTTGAACCCGTCGACCGGTCTGCCGGTGTCGGGCCTGCCAGGGTGATCCTTCTGTTTCCCAAGAACTCCAAGCGACCGGCAGCCTCTGGCCAAGACTCCGACGCAGCCTCGCCGCCGCCCGATTATTCTCTCCGAGCGCATTCTGACTTTCCTCCGCGCCGAATTATGCTTTTCCGCCGACATAGTAATCTTGCGCTCACACCGTTCTGCCAGACGCCGGCGCGCGGGTTTTGCCTCATCGAAAGCTTTCGATTCAGGGGCGATCATGAAGAGATGTCCTGCGCGCGACCCGGCGCGGACGTCGTCGGCGAAGAACGAAAAAGCAGTATCGTCGTAAAGATGGCCACAGAAACCGTCGTGCGAACATAAATGGAGACGTCATGGACACGAACTCTCTCTCGGGTGCAAACGGCGAGTCGCACGCCGAGCACCGGAAGCAGACGAAGAAAGCCACCGCGAGCGGCTGGATAGGCTCCGCACTCGAGTACTACGACTTTTTCATCTACGCGCAGGCCGCTGCCCTCATCTTTCCGCAGCTTTTCTTTCCATCGGGCAATCCCAAAGTGGCGATCGTCGCGTCGCTCGCGACCTACGGCGTCGGCTATGTCGCGCGGCCGATCGGCGCGTTCGTGCTCGGCCATCTCGGCGACACGCACGGCCGCAAGAACGTGCTCGTGCTGTGCATGTTCCTGATGGGCTTTTCGACGATGGCCGTCGGCCTGTTGCCGACCTATCACAGCGTCGGCATGCTCGCGCCGGCGCTGCTCGTGATCCTGCGGCTGGTGCAGGGTTTCGCGGTCGCGGGCGAAATCTCGGGCGCCAGTTCGATGATTCTCGAACACTCGCCATTCGGACGGCGCGGCTACTTCGCGAGCTTCACGCTGCAAGGCGTGCAGGCCGGACAGATTCTCGCCGCCGCCGTGTTCCTGCCGCTCGCGTACTACATGCCCGAGGATTCGTTCAACTCGTGGGGCTGGCGCATTCCGTTCCTGCTTTCGGCGTTCGTGCTGGTCGCGGGCTACATCATCCGCCGCGAAGTGCATGAGACGCCCGCGTTCGAGAAGGAAGGCGAGAGAGGCGCAGTGCCGCGCTCGCCGATCGTCGATGCCTTCAAGTACAACCTCGGCGACATGTTCCGCGTCGTCTGCATGGCGCTGATGAACGTGATCCCCGTGGTCGCGACGATCTTCGGCGCGGCGTACGCGGTGCAGGCAGCCTACGGCGTCGGTTTTCACAAGAGCGTGTATCTGTGGATTCCGGTCGTCGGCAACATACTCGCCGTGGTCGTGATTCCGCTCGTCGGCAATCTCTCCGACAAGATCGGGCGCAAGCCGCCGATCATCGTCGGGGCGATTGCATCGGGGCTGCTGTCGTATCTGTATCTCTACGCGATCAGCATTCATAGCGTCGGCATGGCGATCGTCGCGTCGCTGCTGATGTGGGGCGTCGTCTACCAGGGCTATAACGCGATCTTCCCGAGCTTCTATCCCGAGCTCTTCCCGACGCGCACGCGCGTGTCCGCGATGGCGATCTCGCAGAACGTCGGCACGACGATCACCGCGCTCCTGCCCGCGCTCTTCGCGACCGTCGCGCCGCCGGGATCGACGAACATTCCGCTCACGATCGGCTCGATCACGCTCGCCGTCACGATCATCTCCGCCATCGCCGCCTGGAGCGCGCGGGAGACGTATCGCATTCCGCTCAGCCAGCTCGGCGAGCAGGACGCGCGGCCGGTCGAGAAGTCCGAGTACGAGCGCCTGCGCGCGGAATCGGTCGCAAACGCCCGCGCTTCCTAGGCTTCATCTTCCCCATTGTTGTCCTCACGGCGGCGCGTGGTCCGCGCCGTCCGCGTGCCTTCGCGCGCGCACTTTTTATCGATCTGGTGAATTCAAGTGAACACTGACTCAGGCAAGACACGTATCGCGGTGGCGGGCGCGGGTTATATCGGCCAGGCGCACATGGGCGTCGCGCAGGCGAGTGCGACATGCACGCTCTCCGCCATCGTCGATCCCGCGCCGGCGGCGACGGCCATCGCGGAGAAAGCGGGCGTGCCGCTCTACAGGACGCTCGACGAACTGCTCGCGAAGGATCGCCCGGACGGCATCGTGCTCGCGACGCCGAACCAGTTGCATGTGGAGCACGCGCGCATCTGTCTCGCGGCCGGCGTGCCGATGCTGCTGGAAAAGCCGATCGCGCCGACCGTCGATGAAGCGCAGGCGCTCGTCGACGAAACCGAACGTTCGGGCGTCAAGGTGCTGATCGGTCATCATCGCGCGCATAGCCCGATCATGGCGCGCGCGAAGCAGGTGATCGACGAAGGGCGGCTCGGCAAGCTCGTCGCGGTGATGGGCAGCGCGGTGTTCTTCAAGCCCGACGAGTATTACGCGAGCGCGCCGTGGCGGCGCGAACCGGGCGGCGGCCCGATCCTGCTCAACATGATTCACGAGGTGCATAACCTGCGCATGCTGTGCGGCGATATCGTCGCGGTGCAGGCGTTCGCTTCGCATGCGACGCGCGGCTTTCCCGTCGAGGACACTGTCGCGATCAATCTGCGCTTCGCGAGCGGCGCGCTCGGCACGTTCATGCTCTCCGACACGGCCGCGTCCCCGCGCAGCTGGGAGCAGACCTCGCAGGAGAACAAGGCGTATTCGACTTATCCCGATGAAGACTGCTACGTGATCGCGGGCACCTTCGGCTCGCTTTCCGTCCCGACGATGCGTCTCAAGTCCTACGGCCGGGCGGAAGACCGGTCATGGTGGAAGCCCTTCGAGGAAAGCATCGTGCCGATGCAACGCGACGATCCGCTCGCGCATCAGATGGAACATTTCGGGCGCGTGGCGCGCGGCGAGGCCGAGCCTATTGTCAGCGCGCGCGACGGGCTGCAGAATCTGCGGATCACCGAGGCCATCGTGCTCGCCGCCACGAGCGGCAAGATCGTCGAGACCGCCTGAATCTTTTCAATTCCCCATCCCGTTCAAGGAAATCACATGGCAAAGATCCTGACGCTGCACGGCGTCAACCTCAACATGTTCGGCAAGCGCGACCCGAAGCAGTACGGCACGGCGACGCTCGCGCAAATCGACGAGCAAATGACCGCGCTGGGCAAGGAGCTGGGCGTGGAGGTGGAGTGCTACCAGACGAATATCGAAGGCGAGATGTGCTCGCGGATTCATCGCGCGTTCGAGGAAAAGATCGATGCGATCGTGATCAACGCCGGCGCGTGGACGCATTACAGCTACGCGATCCGCGATGCGCTCGCCATTCTGACGGCGCCGGTCATCGAAGTGCATATGTCGCACGTTCACGCGCGGGAAGAGTTCCGCCACAAGTCGGTATTCGCGGAAATCGCCAAGGGGCAGATTTCGGGCTTCGGCGTGGACAGCTATCTGCTGGGCTTGCGCGCGGCGGTCGCTGCGATCAACGCGGGCAAGTAAGGCGCAAAGGCACTGCGTTGCGAGGCTTTCCGGCGAGGCGTGTGCGCGTCTCGCCGGTAACACCGGGTCAGACCGAACGACCGAAATCCTTTGATGCATGCCGCACCGGTTCGTGGTCGCGCTGCACGCGCAACGGTTCCGGATTGCGCTGCGCCGCGCCGCGGATGAACAGCACCGCGCAGACCGCGCAAATGCCCCAGACCGCGGCGATGATCGTCAAGTAGCTCATTTCCTTCTCCCCGATGCTCCGGGCGCGGGCGGCTCATGCCGTCACCGCTGCCCGCCTTCCGTTAGCCCTGTTGGTCCGTTACGCCTGCGACGCGGGCAGCGCCAGCAAACGTCCGATCAGCTCTTGCGCGAGCGCATGCTGCTCGGTGATGGTCTCGGCATCGTCGGCGGTGGCATCGCGCTCGCCGCGCAGCTTGCCCGCGAGGCGCATGATGTTGTCCGACGCCGACTGCAGCGCTTGCAGCAATTCAGCTTGCGTCGCTGCCGCGCCGACCTGCGATCCTTCGATGAAACACTCTGCCGTGCGATGCGGCCTGGCGTTTCCTTCCATCGTCTGATACATGGCGACCCCGTTTGTGAGTGGATGATGCGATTCTCCCGCCGACGCGCCCTTGTCAATCCTCCGAACAACACCTGATTCCAGCCTCAAATCGATTGTTGTGCGGTTCTGAAGATCGGACGCGTACTGCGGTAGGTCCGCCCATCAAGGCTTCTCGGGTCGCCGGGCGGTAAAATCGCAGATCCGTGCACAGATAATCGGCCTTTTTTGCAGCGCCCTGTGGGGTCGTCCGCACGAAAAAACAACAGTTTTCATTTCAAGAGACGCGTCAAAAGTCGGACGAAACGACCCGGTCGATCGTTCGGTCATACGAAAGCGGTAATTTTTGCGGTTCACGCAGGCATCGACATGGTTTCAGGCAAGACGAACGACGCACCCCAAAGCGAAACACTCAAGCGCGGACTCAAGAGCCGGCATATCCAGCTAATCGCGCTCGGCGGCGCGATCGGCACCGGGCTATTTCTCGGCGTCGCGCAGACGATCAAGCTCGCCGGGCCGTCCGTGCTGCTCGGCTACGCGATCGCCGGCCTGATGGCGTTTTTCATCATGCGTCAGCTCGGCGAGATGATCGTCGACGAGCCGGTCGCCGGCTCCTTCAGCCATTTCGCCGACAAGTACTGGGGCCACGCCGCCGGCTTCACTTCCGGATGGAACTACTGGGCCATTTATATTTTGGTGAGCATGGCGGAGCTGTCGGCTATCGGCATCTACATGCAGTACTGGTGGCCGGGATTGCCGACGTGGATATCGGCGCTCGGATGCTTCGTCATCGTCAATGCGATCAACCTGACGAGCGTGAAGTCCTACGGCGAGACGGAGTTCTGGTTCGCGATCGTGAAGGTGGCGGCGATCGTCGGAATGATTCTGTTCGGCGGCTATCTGCTTGCGTCGGGCAAGGCCGGCCCGGAGGCGAGCGTCACCAACCTGTGGCGGCTCGGCGGCTTCTTTCCGAACGGCGTGCACGGGCTGGTGATGTCGATGGCCGTGATCATGTTCTCGTTCGGCGGGCTGGAACTCGTCGGCATCACGGCGGCGGAGGCGGAAGATCCGTCGCGCAGCATTCCGCGTGCGACCAATCAGGTCATCTATCGCATTCTGATTTTCTATGTCGGCGCGCTCGGCGTGCTGCTGGCGCTTTATCCGTGGGACAAGGTCGCGACCGGCGGCAGCCCGTTCGTGCTGATCTTTCGCGAGATGAACAGCACGCTCGTCGCGAACGTGCTCAATGTGATCGTGCTGACCGCCGCGCTGTCCGTGTACAACAGCGGCGTGTATGCGAACAGCCGCATGCTCTACGGTCTCGCCCAACAGGGCAACGCGCCGCGCGCGCTCCTGCGCGTCAGCGGGCGCGGCATTCCGCTCGCGGCGCTGGCCGTGTCGGCGACTGTCACGGCGGCCTGCGTCGTCATCAACTACGTGATTCCGGGACGCGCGTTCGGCCTTCTGATGGGCCTCGCGGTGTCGGCGCTCGTCATCAACTGGGCGATGATCAGCATCATCCACGTGATGTTCCGCCGGCAGAAAAGCGCGAGCAACGAAACAACATCGTTTCCGAGCTTCGGCCATCCGTTCACAAACTACATCGTGCTCGCGTTTCTCGCGTGCATCGTGTGGGTCATGTACGAGATTCCGGACCTGCGCCTGTCCGTCTACCTGATCCCCGTCTGGCTGGCCGTTCTCGGAATCGGCTACTATCTCAAAAAAAGGGGCGCTGACGCGAAGCGCGCCAACCGCCTGCAATCCCGCTGATCTCTCGTCCTGACTCTCGTCCTGATACCGACACCATGTTCGAACATATCGATGCCTACCCCGGCGATCCCATCCTGTCGCTGAACGAAAATTTCCAGAAGGACCCGCGCACCAACAAGGTCAACCTGAGCATCGGCATTTACTTCGACGACGAAGGCCGCTTGCCCGTGATGCAGGCGGTGCGCGAAGCGGAACTGTCGATCCTGAAGGAACTCGGCCCGAAACCGTATTTGCCGATGGCCGGTTTCGCGCATTATCGCGACGCGGTGCAGTCGCTCGTGTTCGGCAACGACAGCCCGTCGCGCGCGGACGGTCGCATCGCGAGCGTGCAGACGCTCGGCGGCTCGGGGGCGCTTAAGGTCGGCGCGGACTTCATCAAGCGCTATTTCCCGCAATCGAAAGTGTGGGTGAGCGACCCGACGTGGGAGAACCATCGCTTCATCTTCGAGCGCGCCGGCTTCGAGGTGAACACGTACCCTTATTACGATGAAGCCACCGGCGGCCTGCGCTTCGACGCGATGCTCGAAGCCATCGACAAATTGCCCGCGAAGAGCGTCGTTCTGCTGCACGCGTGCTGCCATAACCCGACGGGCGTCGATCTCGATCAGTCGCAATGGCTGAAGATCATCGACGTGCTGCAGAAGCGCGATCTGCTGCCGTTCGTCGATATGGCGTACCAAGGCTTCGGCGCAGGTCTGGACGACGACGCGTTCGCCGTGCGCGAACTCGCGCGCCGTGGCGTGCCGGCGTTCATCGCGAATTCGTTCTCGAAGAATTTCTCGCTGTACGGCGAGCGCTGCGGCGGTCTGCACGTGATCAGCGACGATGCCGCCGAGGCCGACCGCGTGCTCGGCCAGTTGACGAGCGCGGTGCGCGCGAACTACAGCAATCCGCCGACGCACGGCGCGAAGATCGTCACGCATGTGCTGAATACGCCTGAGCTTAAGCGCTCGTGGGAACAGGAACTCGCGTCGATGTGCCAGCGCATCGCGCGCATGCGTCAGGCGATCCACGACGGCCTGAAGGATCACGTGCGCGGCGAAATGCTCACGCGCTACATCAAGCAGCGCGGCATGTTCACGTACACGGGT
Organism: Caballeronia sp. EK; assembly: GCF_014384845.1. Classification (NCBI taxonomy): domain Bacteria; kingdom Pseudomonadati; phylum Pseudomonadota; class Betaproteobacteria; order Burkholderiales; family Burkholderiaceae; genus Caballeronia; species Caballeronia sp. EK. The sequence continues at coordinate 68,184 of NZ_JACSUE010000014.1, read as the reverse complement.
CTCGTCGCGGATCAGGCGGATCGGCTCAAGGAGGAATTCGGCGTGTATATCCTGCGCTCGGGCCGCATGTGCGTCGCGGGTCTGAACGACAGCAACGTGCAGACCGTCGCCGATGCGATCGGCAAGGTGCTCGCCGCAAAATAATCGTTACAGCGCGGGACAGGACAGCACTTTCTGCGGCGGCAGGCTGCCCGGTCCCGTATCGACCTTCGTGCCGCGCGGCGGCGTCAGGATGAGCCGCGCGCTCGTCGCGCTTTCATTCGCGAGCACGTACAGGTCGCCGCTTCCCTCGGGCTGCCAGTACACGCGATACACCTCGCCGTCCTTGTAGACATGCAGCGCGCCGTGCCGCACGGCGCCGCCCCGCCAGAAATTCACGCTTTCTCCTTCGCGCAGCGCGATCATGCCGTCCTGCCCGTTCGTCGCGCTTTCGAGTGTGCCGCAGACGGCATCGTCGGCGTGCGCGTGCGAGCACGCGACGAGCGCCGCGAGCGCGCCCGCGCGAATCGTGTTGGATGCGCGTTTCATCATCGATCGACTCCTTGCTTAAAAATGGCGCGTGCGCCGTCCCGCGCTCGTCGCAAGATATGCGCCGACGTTCCTCCGCGCGTGTGCTACTTTGAATGAAGACAGGCTTCGATCATGGAGGGTCTCATGACTGTGATCGCACCGGACGAAAGAACGGAATTCCTCGCGATTCTCGCGCGCCATCGGCTCGATGAAGGCGATTTTCTCGTGCAGGAAGGTGGCGCGTCCGACATCGTGGACGATGTTTATCCGTTGCAGGGCGTCGTCACCATCACTCGACGTTCCACGCTCAAGGAACGCGAATATCGCATCGGACACGGCACGGAATGGACCGCCGCGTTCGAAAAGGATTTGAACAAAGGCGTGTTCGGCTGAACGGGCACGCCGCAGGCAGTTTTTTCACGCACTTTTTTGAAGCGGAGCACGCGATGAGACCGACTGAATTCAAATCGTTCAAAGCGCATGTCGCGATGCTGCTGCGCGATCTGCCGCGCGGCATGACCGCCGATCTCACCGACGTCGCCGTCGCGTACTGGAACGGCACGCAAGTGGTCGGCGCGTATCTGCGCGACAACGGCCGCATTGACGAGGATTTCGATTTCGACGAAAACGCGTGGGGAAACTGGGGCGACGAATTCCTGATGTGGATGGATGCGCCGCGTTTCTCCGAACGCGCCGATCTGAAGGCGGCGTTCGTCTCCGGCGTGATGCCGGCGAATGCGTGCGGCGGACTCTGGCCGCGGCCGCGCTGATCCGCAGGCGCGCACGCGCCTTTTCCAAGGCAAGTCTTCTGTAAGCACGCGTCGCACGCGTCATCTCCCGCCGAACGGCACAGCGTTTGCTCCTACCCACGACGCGACAGCGTCCGAACCACGACCGCGCACCGGCCGTGTTCCGCCATTCATCGTCACGGAGGGTTTCAGCATGGCTGGCAACGGAAGACTTCATCCGCTTACGTTCTTCACGGCCGTCGTGTTCATCGTCATCGGCTCGTTGCTGGCGGCGGGCGGTGCGTATCTCGTCACGCTGAAAGGATCGTGGTACTACGCGATCGCGGGCGGGGCCATCGTCTTGACCGGGCTGTTGCTGCTGATACGGCGGCGCTCCGCGCTGCTGCTCTTCGCGCTCGTGCTTTTCGGATCGACGGTCTGGGCCGTGTTCGAAGTGCATTTCGACTTCTGGCAACTGATGCCGCGTCTGTGGATCTGGCTGCTGCTCGGGCTGTGGCTGCTGATTCCGTTCGTGCATCGCGGCGCGCTGTTCGGTCCGCCTTCGACCGCGCGCGCGGCGCGCACGCCGCTCGCCGCCGCGATCGTGCTCGCGCTCTTGCTCGGCATCGGCACGTATTTCATCGATCCGCACGACCGGCCGGGACGCATCGACGTGAATGTGGCCGCCGACGCGAATCAGGCCGATGCCAACGCCGCGACCGGCCGCGCGCCGGGCGACTGGACCGACTATGGCGGCTCGCCGCTCGCGCAGCGTTACGCGCCGCTCGCGCAGATCACGCCGGAAAACGCGCATCAGTTGAAAGTGGCGTGGACGTATCGCACCGGCGACATGCCTGGCCCCGACGATCCGACCGAAACCACCGACGAGAACACGCCGCTCAAGGTCGGCGACACGATCTTCCTGTGCACGCCGCACAGCAAGGTGATCGCGCTCGACGCGGCGAGCGGCAAGGAAAAGTGGCGCTTCGATCCGCAGATTCAGAGCCCGATCGGCTTCAAGCATTGGGAGCATATGACTTGCCGCGGCGTCGCTTATTACGATACGGCGATGCATCCGATGCCCGCCGAAGCCGCGACAGCTTCCGCGCCGGTCGAGGCGAGCGCGCCGGCCGCGTCATCGGACACCGAGGCGCAGGCCGCTTCCGGGCCCGTGGCCGCATCGGAGCCCGCCGCGCCGGTGCAGACGCCCGCGCAAACCACGGCGCTCGCCGAATGCCCGCGCCGTCTCTTCCTTCCGACCGCCGACGCCCGCCTGATCGCGCTCGACGCGGAAACCGGCAAACCCTGCGCGAGTTTCGGCAAGGGAGGCGCGATCGATCTGCGCGCCAACATCGGCCCGTTCACGCCGGGCGGCTATTACTCGACGTCGCCGCCGGCCGTGTTCCGCAACCTCGTGATCGTCGGTGGCCACGTGACCGACAACGAATCGAACAACGAGCCGTCCGGCGTGATCCGCGCGTTCGACGTCAACGACGGTCATCTCGTCTGGAACTGGGATCCGGGCAATCCGGACGCCACCGAACCGATCGCGGCGGGCGGCACCTATGTGCGCAATTCGCCGAACATGTGGTCGATGTTCAGCGTCGACGAGAAGCGCGGCATGATCTATCTGCCGATGGGCAATCAGACACCCGATCAGTGGGGCGGCGAGCGCACGCCGCAGGCCGAGAAGTACGCGGCGGGCCTCGTCGCGCTCGATGCCGCGACGGGCAGGGCGCGCTGGAACTATCAGTTCACGCATCACGATCTTTGGGACATGGATGTCGGCGGGCAGCCGACCCTCGTCGACCTACAAACGGCGCAGGGCATGCAGCCGGCGGTGATCGCATCGACGAAGCAGGGCAGCATCTACGTGCTGAATCGGGAAACCGGGCAGCCGATCGTGCCGATCAGCGAAGTGGCGGTGCCGCAGGGCGCGGCGAAGGGCGACCACAGCGCACCGACGCAGGCGGTCTCCGCGCTCAACTTCAATCCGCCGCACGTGAAGGAAGCGGACATGTGGGGCACGACGCCGTTCGATCAGCTCTGGTGCCGCATCAAGTTCAGGAGTCTGCGCTACGACGGGCCGTTTACGCCGCCATCGGAGCAGGGAACGCTGGTGTTTCCCGGCAATTTCGGCGTGTTCGACTGGGGCGGAATTTCGGTCGATCCGGTTCGGCAAATTCTCATCGCGAATCCGGATTACATGGCGTTCACGTCGAAACTGATTCCGCGCGAGAAGCTGCAGGAAGGCGCGACGAGCACGAGCGAGACGAGCGGCATCAAGCAGGCGCGCGGCACGCCGTTTGCCTATGAGATCAGTGCGTTTCTATCGCCGCTCGGGATTCCGTGTCAGGCGCCGCCGTGGGGCTACATGGCGGGCGTCGATCTGCGCACGAACAAGATCGCGTGGATGCACAAGAACGGCACGATCATCGACAGCGCGCCGCTGCCGATTCCGATGCCGCTCGGTGTGCCGAGCCTCGGTGGGACGATCGTGACGGCGGGCGGCGTCGCGTTCCTGACGGGCACGCTCGACCGGTACGTCCGCGCCTACGACGTGCGCGACGGGAAGAAGCTGTGGGAAGCGCGCCTGCCGGCAGGCGGTCAGGCGACGCCGATGAGCTATGCCGATGCGAGCGGCAAGCAGTATCTGCTCGTGACGGCGGGCGGTCACGGTTCGCTCGGCACGAAGGCAGGCGACTACGTGATCGCCTACACGCTGCAATGAGCAATGAAGAAGGCGCGGGAATATTCTCCCGCGCCTGCGCGTTACGAACGACGGTAGGCTTCGGCCATCAGCGCGCTGACCTTGGCGCGTGCGACGAGCGCGTCGCGCGTGGCGGCGCGGAGCTTGGCGGCGATGAAGGAAACGAGGGCGATCGGGGTAGCGGCGATGATTCCCATGGTGGACTCCGTACTAGGGGTAACTATCTAGGTAATAACCCTAGATTAGCACATTGTGACGCATTGCAACAAATTCTTTGCGCGTGAAGTGGATCGCCGTGGCGTTGTGTCTCACCGTAGAGGAGCATGCAGATGAACACGCGGTTCCTGACTTTGGCCGCCGCAGCCGGCGTTGCGCTTGTTGTAGCGATCGTCGGTGCGTGCAGCGGCGGCGGTTCCAGCGGCGATACCACGGCTGCGGCAACCGGCGGCAGCGCGCCTGCTGCGGCGTCGAGTCCGTCGAGCGCGTCCAGTCCGTCGGGCGCATCGGCGCCTGCTGCCGCGTCTCCGATGGACGTCGCCACCTGGCACAACGACATCGCCCGCACTGGGCAACAACTCGCGGAAACCGTCCTCACGCCCGCGAACGTCAATTCGGCCAGCTTCGGCAAGCTCGCGACCTTCCCCGTCGACGGCGCCGTCGATGCCCAGCCGCTCTTTCTCGCAGGCGTCCCGATTGCGGGCGGCACGCACAACGTCGTGTATGTCGCGACGGAAAACGCCAGCGTGTACGCCTTCGACGCCGACACTGGCAGCGTGCTCTGGAAAGTCTCGACGCTTGGCAACGGCGAGTCGCCCAGCGACGACCACAAGTGCACGCAGATCACGCCGACCATCGGCGTCACAGCGACGCCGGTCATCGACCGTTCGCGCGGACCGAATGGCGCGATGTATGTCGTCGGCATGTCGAAGGACGCGTCGGGCGGCTATCACCAGCGCATCCACGCGCTCGACATCGCGACAGGCGCCGAACTCTTCAATGGCCCGACCGAAATTCGCGCGACCTATCCGGGCAACGGCGCGGGCAGTCAGAACGGCACGCTCACATTCGATCCGGGTCAGTACGCGGAGCGCGCGTCGTTGCTCCTGCTCAACGGCGTCGTGTACACCGCGTGGACCTCGCACTGCGACTTCATGCCGTACACCGGCTGGGTCATGGGCTACGACGCGAACACACTGCAGCAGGCGAGCGTGCTGAACGTCACGCCGAACGGCCAGATGGGCTCGATCTGGATGAGCGGCGCGGGCCTCGCATCGGACGGCGAAGCGATCTATTTCCTCGATGCCAACGGCACCTTCGACCCGACGCAAAACGCGCAGGAAATGCCGATCAACGGCAATTTCGGCAATGGCTTTTTGAGGCTGAACACGTCGCCGCTCAGGGTGCAGGATTATTTCGAGCCCTCGAACACGGTGCAGGAATCGAATCAGGACGAGGATCTGGGCTCGGGCGGCGCGATGGTTCTGCCCGATTTCGCCGATGCGAGCGGCACGGTCCGCCATCTCGCGATCGGCGCGGGCAAGAACGCGACCATATACGTCGTGAACCGTCTTTCGATGGGCAAGTTCGATTCGAATGCGGATCACATCTATCAGGAGCTCGTCGGCCAGATTCGCGGGCCGATGTTCGGCGCGCCCGCATATTTCAACAACTCGGTCTATTTCGGCGCGGTTGGCGACAGCATCAGGGCTTTCTCGGTGACGAACGCCGTGCTTTCGGGAACGCCGACGAGCCAGACATCGAACGCGTTCGCCTTTCCGGGCGCGACGCCGAGCATTTCGGCGAACGGCACGGCCAACGGCATCCTGTGGGCGGCGCAGAACGGCACGACGGCCGCCCTGCGCGCGTACGACGCGACCAATCTCGGCCGACAGCTCTACAGCAGCAACGATGCGGGCGCGCGTGACCAGTTCGGTCAGGGCAACAAGTTCATCACGCCGATGATCGCGAACGGCAAGGTGTATGTCGGCACGAGAAACGCTGTCGCCGTGTTCGGGTTATTGCCGAAATAAGGAGAGATCGCGCGCCGGAATCACGATGCGTTATATTCTTGTCGATATAACGAATTGCATCGGGTTACGGGGCATCATGGCGACTCCATCTATCGACGCACCGGGCCGCGAACTGGCCGACGGCGGCTACGGCGCGACCATCATCACCGTGAAGGCGGCGCGCGACCACGAGCGGGCCGAATCGATACGCGATCTCGTCGATGCGCATCGGCGTTTGCAGGGCAGCGTGCTGCGTTTTCTTTCGCTTTTCGACGACGCACGCACGAACGCTGTCCTTGACGCGCGTGAGCCGCTCGAAGTGCTCGTCGGCATGCTGGAGAAGAAGGCGCGCGCGGCGGGATTCGCGCGCATGCGCGAGTTGTGCGCGGCGGCGCAAGAGGCGCGGGTCGCGGCGAGGCAGCGCGAATGGCTTTTCTTCGATTCGTTCGGCACGGATGTGCCCGCACTGCGCGCCGCGGCGAGCGCGCTGGAGCGGCTCGACGCGACGCTCGTCGGATTGTGCGTGGAGCATGTCCTGCGCGCGAACGCGATGCCCGGCGCGAAGACGCGAATCCGGCGCGGCTAGACCGGCGGATTGACTCTCGGCGGCACGGCGTCGAGTTGCCGGAACACGCTGAGCCAGTCTTCGAGATGCCAGGTTTTCGACACGAGTCCGTCGCGCAGTTCGTGAAACGAATGAATCGCGAAGCGGATCGGCTTCTCGGTCGCGGCGATGCCCAGCAACGGCCCGGATTGCGTGCCGCTCACTTCGGCGCGCACGCCTACGCGATCGTCCTGCACCAGCATATCGAGAATCTCGATGTGCATGTCGGGCAGCGCGTTGGCGAGATCTTCGAAGATGGGGATCATCTGATCCGGGCCGGGCTTCTGTCCGGGCGGCTCGGGAATGTACTGCCAGTCGGGCGTGACGGCCTGCCGCAAGAGCGCGACATCCTTCGTGGAAAACGCGCGATAGAGACGCTCGACCGTTTCGCGCGCGGCCGATTGAGTCAGGTGAGCTGCCGGCATGGTGCCTCCTTCACGGTGCTGTCTGCACGAGGTGGGAACGGCGGCATTGCCCGCTCACTGTACCTCAACGCATCTCATAAACGCAGGAACGGTCATTAAGCCGTGTTAAGCTTTCGGTTCTTCGCTGGGGAGTAGCCGGCTTTTCCGCAATGGAAAGGCGCTCATGTCAACACGCTCGGTCGTTCGGACCGTGGCATGAGCAACCATCACAGGTTGGCAAGACCATCGACAGAACTCGCGACCGGTCGGGCGCGCGTTCTGTCGTTCCATCTTGCCCGACCAGAGCGCTACCCGATGAATCTCGCTTCCACAATATTCCTTGCCTTCGCCATGTCCACCGACGCATTCGCCGCCGCGGTCGGCAAGGGCGCAACCCTGCACAAGCCGCGCATCGCGGAAGCGTTGAAGACCGGCGTGATCTTCGGCGTGATCGAGGCGCTGACGCCGCTCGTCGGCTGGGCGCTCGGCAAGGCGGCCGCGCAATACGTGACGGCCTGGGATCACTGGATCGCGTTCGGCCTGCTGTTCGTGCTCGGCGCGCGCATGATCCGCGAGGGCTTCAGCGAAGCGCCCCACGACGAGGAAAAGCCCAACTCGCATTCGTTCTGGGTGCTCGCGCTCACCGGTTTTGCGACCAGCATCGACGCGATGGCGGTCGGCGCGGGCCTCGCATTCATCGATGTCGATATCTTCTCGACCGCCGCGACCATCGGCTTCGCGACCATGCTGATGGTGACGATCGGCGTGATGGTCGGGCGGCTCGTCGGCGCGACGATCGGCAAGCGGGCGGAAATCGTCGGCGGGCTGATTCTGATCGGCGTCGGCAGCGTCATTCTGGCCGAGCATCTCGGCTATCTGAGCTGAGCCTGCGCGCCTTGTCGCCGCGCGGCGTGAAGACGGCGAGCGCGGCGGCGACGATGAAAAGCGCGGGCACATCGCCCGCCAGATGACCGAGATGACCCGCGCCGCCGAACGATTGCACGGCCATGATCGCGCCATGCACGACGCTCGACCAGACCGTGAACCAGATGAGGCTCAGATGCCGCATCGGCGCGCGCGACGCGATCAGCAGGAACACGCCGAGCGTCGCATAGATGCCGACGATCATCAGCGCATATTCGGAGCGGCCTTCGTGGGCGCTTTCCCACGCCCATCCCGAAGGCCAGAGCAGCATCAGCGGAAAGACGCCGAACAACGCGATCAGCCCGACGATGACGAGCACGATGCGCAGACAAGCGAGACGGCGGGCGTCGTTCATGGCGAAATCCTCGGCGGCGCGACATGAGCGCACGATACCGCGAAGCGCGCCCGGACGGCGTTGCGGTGGGCAGGCGTATTCACCAAAAAACGGCGTAAATAAAATAACAACGACTGCCATTTGGCCGATACGATTCATCTATTCACTGCCTTCGAACTTTTGTCCAGCACGTCATGCCACGTCCGATTTCCGCGCGCATTCATCTCGACGCCGTTCGTCAGAACCTCCAACTCGTCAAACGCCTAGCGCCGTCGTCGCGCGTCTGGTCTGTGATCAAGGCGAATGCCTATGGTCACGGCATCGAGCGCATCTATCCGGCGCTCGCGGAAGCGGACGGCATCGCGCTGCTCGACCTCGACGAAGCCGTGCGCGTGCGTGAACTCGGCTGGGAAAAGCCAATCCTGCTGCTCGAAGGCATTTTTGAGCCTGCGGACGTCGAGACGGCGGATCGTCATCGCCTCACGGTGACGGTGCATTGCGACGAACAACTCGCGCTGCTGAAAGCGTCGCGGCCGCGCGAACGCATCGACATCCAGTTGAAGATGAACTCGGGCATGAACCGTCTCGGCTTTCGGCCGGGCGAGTTCGAGGCCGCCTGGGAACGTGCGTCGGGCATCGCAGCGGTCGGCTCGATCGGCCTCATGAGCCACTTCGCGAACGCGGACGACGGCGCGATCGACTGGCAAACCGACGAATTCGATGTCGCCACGCGCAACCTTCCCGGCACGCGCTCGCTGTCGAATTCGGCGGCGGTGCTGTGGCATCCGCGCGCGCATCGCGACTGGGTGCGGCCCGGCACGATCCTCTACGGCGCATCGCCGACGGGCCGCGCGCGCGACATCGAAAGCTTCCCGTTGCACGCAGCGATGACGCTCGAAAGCCGCATCATCGGCGTGCAGACGCTCGCGCCGAACGAGACGATCGGCTATGGCCGCACTTTCACGGCGGATCGCGCGATGCGAATCGGCGTGGTGGCATGCGGCTACGCGGACGGCTATCCGCGCCACGCGCCGACCGGCACGCCCGTGATGATCGACGGCGTGCGCACGCGCATCGTCGGACGCGTGTCGATGGACATGCTCACCGTCGATCTGACGCCGTGCCCGGCGGCGGGCATCGGCTCGTCGGTGGAGCTGTGGGGCGAGCACGTCAGGGTGGACGAAGTGGCCGAGCCGTCCGGCACGATCGGCTACGAGCTGATATGCGCGCTCGCGCGGCGCGTGCCGGTGAGCGTCGATGCGGGCGTGACGAGCGAGCCGGAAGCACATTCCGCTTGACCCTCACGTAGCGTAAGGTTCTAGCCTCTTTCGTGCGCACTGAACGGAGGCTCGCATGCTGTTGAAAACAGGAGAACTGGCGAAGAAGAGCGGACTGACCGTCCGCACGCTGCATCACTACGACGCCATTGGCCTGCTCACACCTTCAGCGCGCGCCGATAACGGCTACCGCCTGTACAACCGCGACGACATCGCCCGGCTTCACCGGATCCAGGCGTTGCGCGGTTTCGGCCTTTCGCTTGCCGACATCGGCGCTTATCTCTCCCAGCCCGACACGCCTCTTGCCGAACTCATCGCGCGGCAGATCGTCATGCTCGATCATCAGATCGAGAAGGCGGCGCGTTTGCGCGACCGCCTGGGAAATCTGCGCGGCATGCTGATCGACGGCAAGGAGCCCGAGCTGGCCGACTGGCTCAATACGCTGGAGTTGATGACGATGTTCGACCGCTACTTTTCGCCCGAAGAACTCGATCGCCTGCCTATGTACCGCAACACGCACACGCAGTCATCCGAATGGACGGCGCTCATCGCCGATGCGCGTGCGCTAATGGACGCGGGCGTGCCGGCCGACGACGCGCGTGCCCGCGCGCTCGCCGACCGCTGGATGACGCTGCTAGCGCGCGATACGAACGACGATCCGCGCCTGCTTTCAAAGCTGAACCGTATGCACGACAACGAACCGTCGATGCAGGCGAGCATCGGCATATCGCCCGAATTGCGGGACTATGTGATCCGCGCTTTCTCGGTGACGAAGATCGCGATCTACGAGCGCTATCTGTCGCCGGCGGAGTTCCGCTTCCTGCGCGAGAACTACGGCAGGCACGCGATGGCGTGGCCGGAGTTGATGGCCGATGTCCGCGATGCGATCGATGAGGGCACGACGCCCGATTCGCCGCGTGCGCAGGATCTGGCGCGACGCTGGATGGCGCTCTTTCGCAGCTACGCGGGCGACGATCGCGCGACGCACGCGAAGATCCGGCATGCGTTGCAAAACGAGCCGGAGCTGACCAGGGGATCGTGGACGAACGAGGCGTTGCTCGGCTTCATGCGCGACGCGATGAGGCGTCTCGAAAGCACCGAGTAATGCCTCAATACCGCGCCCAGACGATGCCGAGTATCGTCGCTTCGTCGTCGAACACTTCGAGCGTGTCGGTCAGCGCCTGAACCGGTCCGGCGTGGTTGACGAAGAGCGCATAGGCGAGGCGCCGCCCGCTCTTCGCGTCCATGTAACCCGCCATGTTCATCGCGACCATCTGGCCGTTGGTCACGGTCGCGCCGCTTTTCACCCTGATGTGCTCCTTGCCGACGACATCCCGGCCGATGGCCGCGAGCGAGCCATCGATGCCCAGAATCGACAACGCGTCGCGATACACCGGATAGATCGGCAGGCGGCTCATCACGGTGAGCAGCGTCGCGGTCGTGCGCGCGCTCGCACGGCTGTCGGGCGAGCCGCTGCCGTTCGTCGGAAAGTCGAAGCCCGCGCCGTCGATCCCGAGCGTGCCCGTCAGATACCGGCGCTCGGTGACGAGCGCGGCATCGACCGTGCGCGCGCCTTGCGCCAGACCTTGATACATCAGGCTCAGATTGGCGCCGGTGTTCAGGCTTACCTTGAGTATCAGCTTGGCGATTTCGGAGTAGGGCAGCGAGGTGAAGCTCGCCACCTGCGTCGCGCTCGAATAGCTTTGCGCCGATGGCAGCCTGCTTCGGTCATTCGGCTGAACGGCGGGCGTCGAGACGCTGACGCCCGCGCGCGTCAATGCGTCGATGAAGGCGGTGCGCGCGAACGACGGCGGATCTTCCACACGCAGGTTGCTCACATACAGATTGTTGCCGACGAGCGGCGAGGTGTAGCCCATCGGGATCGTCGCGGGCGTGGCGAGGCTCGCCGCGCCCGAGATCGTGCCGTGACAGCCGGGCGCGGCGAGACAACTGAGCGGTCCATCGTCGAGCGCATCGCCCGAGGTGACGATGTCCGCCGCGCTATTGGCCGCCGTCGTGAGCGTCGCGCCCTGCATGGTCATCGCGCTCGTGCGCGGACGCCAGTCGAGCTGACCGGGCTGCCCGGCCGATGTCGGCGCGAGCGTCACGTCGATCACGTTTTCGTTCACGAGAATCGGCGAGATGAGCACGTTGCCGTTGGGCACGCGAAACGCATCGAAAAGCCTGTCATCGACGATGACATCGCCGCTGACCGACGTGATGCCCGCTGCCCTGACCTGTTGCGCGAGCTGGTTGATGGCCGTCAGCGGATCTTCCGGCGTCAGGATCGCGCCGTCGAAGGCGCGCGCCTCGTTGTGATCGAAGTCGGTGAAATCGATGGTGCCGTCCGGTTTCTGCCGCCCGCCGAAGGTGAGATCGCCGGAAGCCTTCAGGATGAGATCGCCCGTGAGCTTGCCCGATGCGTCGAGCGTGCCGTTGCGATAGACCGGCGTTTCGAAGCGATGATCCGCGCCGATGATATTGAGCGCGCTTCCCACCGAGTAGAGCTTGCGCACGGAGCCGGTGAACGAGAGCGTGTCGGGCTGCAGCGCGGCGAGCGTTTCCCCGGTGGTGGCGTCCATCACGACCATCGACCATTGCGAGTTCGCGCTGGTGTAGCGCGGCTTCTTCATCACCTGATCGATGGGATCGTCCGACGAACCGCCGCCGCAACTCGCGGCGAGAAGGCTGGATGCGATCAACAACGGGACAGCCAGGATTCGCGCGCGCATGGTCTTGTTCCCTTCGTTATTTACCGAGAATCAGCATAGGACGCGCGGATTCGGAATACAAAGCGAAAGCGTCGGCTCAACGCTTCGACTGGCCGATCACGCCGGCGAGAATCTGAATTCCCTCGCGGATCTTATCGACCGGCACGCTCGCATAGCCGAGGATCAGACCTGCGGGCCGGGTCCGCGCATCGGCGGTCGGCGCGGCATAAAGCTGCGATACCGGATAGACGCCCACGCCCTTCGCATGCGCGGCGGCGACGAGCGCGGCCTCATCCTTCGAATCGAGAAACGGCAGCCACAGCGTGACATGCAGCCCGGCGGCGGTGCCGGTCACCTGCGCGCTTGGCGGCAGAAGATGCGCGATGGCATCGAGCAACGCCGCGCGACGCCGTTCGTATTCGCGTCGAACGCGCCGCACGTGACGTTCATACGCGCCGCCCTCGATCAGCGATGCGAGCACGCGCTGATCGATGACCGCGGAATGCCGGTCGCTCAGCCTCTTGGCCTGACGAAACACGGGCACGAGATCGTGCGGCAGGATCATGTAGCCGAGCCGGAGATGCGGCGAAAGCGCCTTGGAGAATGTGCCGATGTAGATCACGCGGCCATTCGAATCGATCGATTGCAACGCATCGATCGGGCGCTGCCCGTAACGGAACTCGCCGTCGTAGTCGTCCTCGATGATCCAGGCATCGTGCCGTTGCGCCCATTCGAGCAATTCGAGCCGGCGTCCGACCGGCAACACGCCGCCCAGCGGAAACTGATGCGAGGGCGTCACGTAAGCGAGCCGCGCGCGGCCATCGGCGGGGAGACGGCGCGTGTCGAGACCATGTTCGTCGACGGCAACGGGCAGCGGCACGCCGCCCGACGCTTCGAAGCAATGGCGCGCGATCAGATAGCCGGGGTCTTCGAACGCGAACGTATCGCCGGGATCGAGCAGGACGCGCGCGCATAGATCGAGCGCCTGCTGCGTGCCGTTCACCACGACGATCTGCTCGCTGTCGCAGACGAGCCCACGCGCACGGCCCAGATACGCCTGCAACGCGCGCCGCAGCGAAGCATCGCCTTCGGGCGCGACGTAGTAGAGGCTGTCCGGCTGATGCAGAAGCTCGGCCTGATACGCCCGCTTCCAGATCAGCGAAGGAAAGTCGCGCGAGGACACCGCGCCGTAGAGGAAGTTGACGCTGCCCTGCTTCGTCTGATGAAGGACGGGCATGGGCAGTGTCGAAACGCGCTCGCCGTACGCGGATAACGCAGGCGCGGTGCGGGCAACGCGCGCCGGGCCGGGCGGCGCGAGCGGCACCGGCGGCGTGGCGACACGCGCGACGCGGCCCGCCGATGTGACGAGGAAGCCTTCGGCGGCGAGCTGTTCGTAGGCAGCGGTGACGGTTGTGCGCGAGACGCCCAGATCGGCGGCCAGCGCGCGCGTCGATGGCGCGGATGCGCCCGCGGGCAGCGTGCCGTCGGCTATCTGCGCGCGCAGCAGATCGTAGATGCGTTGTCCCGTGCCGACTCTGTTCAACTGGACCATGTAAAACAACCGAAACTGGATCTTCTTATTGTGCCTGTTTCGAGCGATAGTGACGAAGTTCCATCACCTTTGCCGAGCATTCACGATGTATATCCCGCCGCACTTCGCAGAGACTCGTCCCGAAGAACTTCATCGGATCATTCGCGCGCATGCGCTCGGAATACTCGTCACGCATGACGACGCCGGTCTGGACGCCAATCACATTCCGTTCGAGTTCGATCCCGACCGAGGCACGCACGGACTGCTCACGGCGCATGTCGCGCGCGCCAACGATATCTGGCAGCGGTGCCCGACCGGCACGCCGGTCATGGTGATTTTTCGCGGCGCGGAGGGTTATATCTCGCCGAACTGGTATCCGAGCAAACATGAGGCGCATCGGCAGGTGCCGACCTGGAACTACGAAGTCGTGCATGCGCATGGCGTGCTCACCGTGCGCAACGACGAGCCGTTCGTGCGCGGACTCGTCGCGCGTCTGACGCGCCGGCATGAGGCGAGCGAGCCGAAGCCGTGGAAGATGGGCGACTCGGAGCCCGAGTTCATCGACGGCATGCTGCGCAACATCGTGGGCATCGAGATTGCCGTGACGTCGATCGTGGGCAAATCGAAGCTGAGCCAGAACAAGGAGACGCGCGATCGCATCAATGCCGCCGATACTTTGCAGGCGCGCGGAAATGAGGAGCTTGCTCAGGCGATGTCGCGCGCGGGGTGAGGATCGCGCGTTAGCGAGCCCTCGTCACCACCGCGCCGCCGATGTCCCCGGTTGCTCCGAATCGCGCGCATAGCCCGCAGGCGTGCGCGCCAGTTGCGCGCTCGGCCGCACGGCCATCAATTCGCCGAAGCCGGATTCATACCGCCCGACATACGGCGCGAAATCCGGCTTCGCCGCTTTCAGTCCATCCTCGAGGCGTCCCAGTCCGCGCAGCCAATGCCCCGTCTGCGCGAGCGATATCTGAACATGCCAGCTTCCGCCTTCGCGCTGCTGCTTCCATAGCGCGGCGGCCGCGCCGAACGCCATCAGAAAGCCGCTCGCCATGTCGAGCATCTGCATCGGCAATGGACGCGGCTTGCTTTCGCCCGCCGCTTCGCCTTCGGCTGCGTTGAATCCCATCGCGGTTTGAACGAGCGAATCGAAGCCGCGCCGTTCGGCCCACGGACCGTCGGTGCCATACGCGGTCAGCGACGTATAGACGATCCCCGGCCTGCGCTCCGCCACCTCTTGCGGCCCGAAACCCAGCGACGCGATCCCGCCCGGCCGATACCCCTGCGCGAACACATGCGCATCGTCGATCAAGCGCCAGAGCGTGTCGCGATCCGAAGGCGAGCGAAGATCGAGCAACGCCGAGCGTTTGCCCCGGCTCGTATCCGCAATCGCGGGAATATTCGGCAGATGCGGCCCGTTCACGAGCATCACGTCCGCGCCGAACGCGGCAAGCGCCCGACCGCCGACCGGCCCGGCGAGAATGCGCGTGAAATCGAGCACGCGAAGGCCGTCGAGCGGACGCGCATCGGCGGACAAGGGCGGCAATGCGAGCGGCGGCGCATCGCCGATGCGCGTGATGGTCATCAACGGCTGCGCGGCGATGGCTTGCGCCTGCGGCGTCGCATCCCATTCGTCGAACGTGCGCAGCATCGTGACGACGAGTCCGCGCTCCGCCGCCGCGTTTTCGAAATCGCGACCGCGCCACGCGAGCAACGCGCGCTCGGCATCCTCGCGCGTCGCGGTTTGCGGATCGAGCCCGAGCAGACGCAGCGCGCCATCCTGATGATGCTCGAAGTTCGCATGGATGCGCACGTAGCCATCGGCGCATCGATAGAGCCCGGAAAAGCGTCCCCACGTCTCCGGCTCCTTGCCATCGACCGTGAACGCTCCGGTGCATTCGACCGCCGCATGCGTCATGTCGACAGACACGCGCTGCCGCTCAACGCCACGCAGCGCGCCGAGCTCGCAAGCCGCGAGCGCCGCCGCGCCGATGGTCGCCTGCGCCGCGGCGCCGATCGCAAAGCTGGAAGGAAAAACCGGATCGCGACCCGGAAGGTCGATGAAAGAAAGCGCATCGTCGGGCAAGCCGGCGATGCGCCATATGTCGTGCAGCGTATCGAGAGAGGAAGTCATGGTCGGTCGGCGCGCGTGCTTCGTGTGGAGCACCCATTATCGCGCCAACCGCATTCAATGGCGCCGCGTCGCCAGCTCCGCGCCCTGACGCAGCGCTTCGAGCATGCTGCCTTCATCGGCGATGCCCTTGCCCGCGATATCGAACGCCGTGCCGTGATCGACCGACGTGCGGATCACATCGAGCCCGACCGTCACGTTCACGCCCGCTTCGAGGCCGAGCACCTTCACGGGACCGTGCCCCTGATCGTGATACATCGCGACGACCAGATCGAAGTCGCCACGTCCCGCGCGATAGAAGAGCGTATCGGCGGGCAGCGGGCCGGTCACATCGAGCCCGCGTTCCTGCAGGATTTTCACGGCCGGAATGATCTTTTCCTCTTCCTCGCCGTAGCCGAACAGCCCGTTCTCGCCCGCATGCGGATTGATCCCGCACACGCCGATGCGCGGCTTCTCGATGCCCGCCTTCACGAGCGTCGCGTTGCCGCGTTCGATCGTGCGCTGCACGAGGCCCGGCTCGATCTTGCGGATCGCATCGATGATGCCGATGTGCGTCGTCACATGAATCACGCGCAACTGCGGCGCGACGAGCATCATCGACACTTCGTCTACGCCCGTCAGATGCGCGAGCATCTCCGTGTGGCCGGGAAACTTGTGCCCGCCCGCGTGCAGCGCTTCCTTGTTGAGCGGCGCGGTGCAGATCGCGTCGATCTGATGCGCCTGCGCCAATTCGACCGCGCGCGCGATGTACTGATACGCAGCATCGCCCGCGACGGCGGACAATTCGCCGAAGGGCAGATCGTCGGGAATCAGGCCGAGATCGATGCAATCGATCACGCCCGGCTCATAACGCGCTTCGGTCGCATCCGCGATGCGCCGCACCTTCGCCTTGCCGCCGACGAGTTCGTTGGCGCGCTCGAGACGGCGCGCATCGCCGATCACGAGCGGACGGCACTGCTGATAAACGGCATCGTGCGCGAGGCTCTTGACGACGACTTCCGGGCCTACGCCGCTCGCGTCGCCCATCGTGATGCCGATAACGGGGAGAGTGTTGTTCATGATCTTTCGTCTGGTGATGTCGTGTGCTGGCGCGCGATGGGAATATCCGCGCCGCGCAAATGAAGGTAAGCGCCGAGCAGTGCGTGCTCGCTGCCGAACGCGCCCGCTTTCGTGACGATCGAGGGCCCTTTGCCGCCCGATGGCCGGCCGAGCGCGACACCCGCTTCGATTTCGCGCACGAGTTCGAGGCTGCCGACGTTCGCGGCGGCGAGGATCGCGCGGGCGGTTTCGCCGCCGGTCGCGATCAGTCCGCCGAGCGCGTCGAAGTGAGGCGCGACGAGCGCCGCGAGCGCGTTCGACAGCAGCGCGCCTTCCGCGGGATCGAACGCGTCGTCGCGGCCGATGCGCACGATCGCGTCTTGCCTGTCGCGCACCGAATCGCCGATCCGTTCATGCCACGCGAGCCATTGCGGATGACGCGCGCCATCGCGCAACACGGCGGGCGGCACGATCATTTCGCGCACGCCGGCTTCGGCGCACAGCAGCGCGCATTGACGCTCGGAGATCGCGGAGAGGCTGCCGACGAGCGCGAGGATCGGGCCTTGCGCGGGGTCAATCAAGCTTGCCGGATGGGGGGAAGTATCGGCATCGAAGAGATCGGGCAACGCGGCCAGTTCGCGCGCGAGCCCGCCCGAGCCGACCCAGAAAAACGGCGCGTCGATCGATGCGGTCACGCGTGCGAGCGCGGCGAGATCGTCGCCGGTTTCGGCATCGACGATGATCGCGTCGATGCCATGCGCCGATGCCGCCGCCGACGCGACCATCGCGGCGACATCCTGCGGCGCGGCGCGAAACGCATCGAGCGACACGTGCGCGACGCGCAGGCCCACCATGTCGAGCATCCCGCGCAGTCCCGCGTTCTGCCCGGCGTTTTCGAGTTGCCACGTTTCGGTGTCTTCGAGCGGCACGCCGCGCACGAACACGCGGCCATCGCGCACCGTGCGGCCCGTCGCGGGAAACGCGGGCGTGACGATCGCCGGTCCGGCGATGCGCGTCAACGCCGCGACTTCGGCGGTCCAGTTGCCGCGCAAGGTCGAATCGATCTTCTTGTAGAGACGCCGGCCCGGCGCGCGCAGCGTCTGCCATGCGCTCGCCGTGCGCTTCGCGGCGTCGGCGGGCGTGAGGCGGCGCGTGTCGGTGTCGGCGGCGATGACCGTCGCGTTCGCGTGCGATGCATCCGCATCGAGCGAGACGACGGTTTGCAGGCCGGCCGCCGCGAAGGGGATCGCGCAATCGGCCGCGCCCGACAGATCGTCGGCGACGATCAGCAAGCTCTTCATTGCGTGGCCTCGCGTGTCTTCGACGACGAACGCGCATCGAGCCGCGCGTTCACGCGTTTTGCGATCGAGGCGGTAAGGATCGGCGACACGATCGCCGTCACGACCACGCATGCCGCGACGAGCAGCGTCGCGGACTTGGCCGCGTCGGCATAAACCGGATTGGCCGCCGCGATCAGCGCCGGAACGGCGGCCGCGTTACCCGCCGTGTTCGCCGCTGCCGCGCCCGCCACGCCCGTGCCGCCCGTCAGACGATCCGCGAAATAGAGCGGAATGCCCGTCACGACGACGACCGCGAAGCCCAGGCCGATGCCGAGCAGACCGGCTTGCCAGACCTTGTGCAGATCGAGGCTCGCGCCGAGCGCCAGCGCGAAGAACGGAATCATCACCGGGACGGCGCGGCCGAGAAACTCTCGCATCTCGCGATCGAGATTGCCGAGCAGCATGCCGACCGCGAGCGGCAGAATGCTGCCGACGAGCGTCGGCCAAGGAAACGCCGAGAGGCCCGCGACGCCGAGCGTGACCATCGTCAGGAACGGGCCGGATTCGAGCGACATGATCGTGTATGCGCCCACGTCTTCCGAGCGGCCGTACTGGCCCATCAGCGCCATGTAGAGCCCGCCGTTGGTGTCGTTCATCGCGGCGACGACAGCCAGCGTCGAGATGCCCGCGAACAGGCCCGACGTGACCGGCTGCTCGCCGAGGAAATGACCGAGCACGATGCCCGCGACGATCGCCGTGCCGACCTTCGTCGCGAACAGCGCGCCGCCTTTCCTGAGGAGATAGGGCGTCGCCTTCACGTCGATGCTTGCGCCCATGCAGACATAGAACACCGCGAGAATCGGCAGCGATCCGGTGAAGAGCGCGTTCGTGAACGAACCGAAGAACTTCGGCATGTTCGGCGCGAACGTCGCGATCAGCGAGCCGATCAGAAGCGGAACGATCATCATGCCGCCGGGCACGCGCTCGACGGCGCGCTTGATATGAATCTGAGCCATACATGTCTCCAGAGTGGTTTCTGCCCGGTTCGATCATAAAGTGATTGAACCGGGCAATTCGGAGTGTAGCCCTCCGGTCCGTTTTGCGCAAACCGGTCGTCGTGCGTGTTTATCCTGATCGAACCGATCAAATCGATCGCGATACGCTCAGAGTAATCGCAAGCATCGGACGGACCCGGCCGGTTCGCTACACTGTGCGGCGCCGTCAGAACCGAAAAGAACTCAGGGAACAGGATGAAAGTCGAGAAACGCCGCGAAGCCATGCTCAGGGCCGTGCTCTCCGGCATGAACGATGTCGCCGCGCTGTGCGATCACTTCGGCATGTCGGAGGCGACGGTGCGCCGCGACCTGCGCGCGCTCGCCGACGAGCGGCGCATCGTGCGCACGTATGGCGGCGCGGCATCGGTGGGCATGCACGAGCCGGAAGAATCGCTCGATACGCGGCGCGAGAGCTTTCGCGAGCAAAAGGAAGCGATCGCGCGCGCGGCGGCGCGTCACGTGCAGGACGGCGACACGATCTTCCTCGACGGCGGCACGACCAACGCGGCGCTCGCTCGCGCGCTCGCCGGCCGCTCGGAAGTGCACGTCGTGACGAACAATCTGCTCGCGGTCAATGTGCTCGCGTCGGCGGACGTGCGCGTGACGCTGATCGGCGGCGACGTGCGGCCATCGAGCATGAGCACGCTCGGGCCCATCGCGCAGGTGGCGCTCACGCGCGTGACGTTCGACAAGGCGTTTCTCGGCGCGGACGGCGTCGTCGCAGGACGCGGACTGTGCGAGGCGACAGCGGAGCAGGCGTTTTTGAAGGAGTGCATCGCGGGCCAGGCGGCGAGCGTGTTCGTGCTGGTCACGTCGAACAAACTCGAACGCGCGAACCAGCAGCACTGGACGCCGCTGGAGCGCGACTGGACGCTCGTCACCGATACATTGGCCGAAGCGCCGGTGCTCGCGCGCTTCGAGGAGCGGGGGAATGTGACGGTGGAATGCGCCGAGCTTACGTCGAAAGAATCGTGACCAGCGCGACGGCCGAATCGCCCGCGAGCTGACCGCCGTTGTTCTCCGCGAGCGCGACCTTCGCATTCGGACGTTGCCGCGCGCCGGCCCGGCCGCGCAACTGCTCGGTGAGTTCGACGATCTGCGCGACGCCCGTCGCGCCGACCGGATGACCGCGCGAGAGCAGGCCGCCGCTCGGATTCACCGAAATCCTTCCGCCGATGCCGGTATCGCCGGAACGGATCAGCTTCGGCGCATCGCCGGGTGCGCACAGACCGAGGTTCTCGTAGTGGATGAGTTCGGCGGGCGCGGAGGCATCGTGCAATTCGACGACGTCCACGTCTTCCGGTCCGATGCCCGCTTCCTCATACGCTGCGCGTGCCGCACGCACCGCGACGAGCTCGCCGGAGCCGTCCGCTTTCGCCGACACGATCGAGCTCGCGCGAATGTACACCGGGCGAATGTCGTGCTTCGCGGCGAATTCCTCGGAGCAGATGAACACGGCCGCGCCGCCATCGCCGATCGACGAGCACATGAAGAGCGTCAGCGGATCGCTGACCATGCGGCTCGTCAGCACTTCCTCGACGCTCGTTTCCTTGCGGAACTGCGCATGCGGGTTCAGCGAGCCCGCATGACGGCTCTTCACGACGACGCGTGCGAAGTCGCTCGCCTCGGCGCCGGTCTTTTCCATCCACTTGCGCGCTTTCGCGGCGTACAGGTCCATGAAGAGCGAGCCGGTTCCGGTCGTGACGCCTTCGGGCAGCGGCTCTTCGAGATCGACGGCCTTCGCGAACGCGCCGAACGAAACCGCCTTGTCTTCGTGCGACAGCTTTTCGACGCCGACGACGAGCGCCGTCTCCGCCTGCCCCGACGCCACCGCGAGCCACGCGAGATTCAGCGCCGAGCTGCCGGACGCGCAGGCGTTCTCGACGTTGAACATCGGTTTGCCGTCGAGCCCGGTGTTGCGCAGCGACGACTGCGCGCGAATCATTTCCTGTCCCGTGACGACGCCCGCCGCCGCGTTGCCGAAGAACACGCGGTCGACATCGTTCACGCCGACATGCGCGTCCTTCAACGCGAGCGACACTGCTTCTTCCGCGAGCGACTTCAGATTGCGTTCGAGAAACTTGCCGAAGGGCGTCATGCCGACGCCGCCGATCACTACTTTGCGCATGGTTGTCTCCATTGCATTAGATAAAAGAAAGCCTTAATCCAGCGTCTTGCCGCGCGTTTCCGGCATGCGCGCATAGACGATGCAGCTCGCCGCGCACACGACGGCCACGTAGATCCAGAGGTATTGCGAGAGACCGGCGCTGTTCATCGCCGTGACGATGGTGGGCAGCGTGCCGCCGAAGAGCGCGGCCGAGACCGCGTAAGGCAGCGCGACGCCCGTCGCCCGGACATGCGCGGGGAACTGCTCGGCCATCACGGTCGCGCAGGTCGCGGCGAATCCGGACGACAGCAACATGCCGATGGTGACGATGACCGTCGCGCTCCAGTAGTCATTGGTGAGAAAGTGCAGCGCGGGATACGCGAAGAGCGCGGAGCCTGCGGCGAACGCGATCAGCACCGGCTTGCGGCCGATGCGGTCGGACAACATGCCGAGCAGCGGAATCGCGACGAGCGACACGACGATCGAGACGACGCTCGCGCTGAACGCATCGCGCAGCGGCAGGCCGCGCATGTGGGCGAGCGTCGGGAACATCACGAGCCAGAGATAGACGCAGAGATTGCCCGCCATCGCGATCCCGATCACGCGCAACGCGGCGCGCCGATGCTCGCGCAGGATCGTCGCGACCGGATGACGCGTGTGCTGACGCGACGAGACGTTCTTCTTGAACGCATCGGTTTCGGAAACGGCCAGGCGAAACCACAACGCGACGAAGCCCATCAGTCCGGCGATCGTGAACGCGATGCGCCAGCCCCACGCGGCCATCGCGGGCGCATCGATCATCGATGTGAGCAGCGCACCGATCGACGCCGCCACGAGCACGCCGCCGTTCACCGCGAAGTGTTGCCACGATCCCGCGAAACCGCGCCGCGCGGGCGATGCGGATTCCATCAGAAAGGTCGATGCCGAACCGAACTCGCCGCCGGCCGCGAAACCCTGCACGAGCCGTGCGGCGACGAGCACGAGCGGCGCCGCGATGCCGATGGACGCATAGCCGGGACACGCCGCGATGACGAGCGAACTGCCCGCCATCAGCGCGACGGACAGCGCGAGGCCGTTCTTGCGGCCGCGACGGTCGGCATACGCGCCGAGCAGCGCGCCGCCGATGGGCCGCATCACGAAGCCGACCGCGAACACGGCGAAGGCCGCGAGCAGCGCGATGCTCGCGTTGTTCGCCGGAAAGAACTGCCGCGAGAACAGCGACGCGAACGTCGCATAGATGATCCAGTCCGTGAACTCGACGATGGTGCCGAGCGTCGCCGCGACGATCGCTTTTCGCTGTGCGCCGGTGAGCGGCGTTGCGGCCGGCTCGGCTACGTTGGGAAGCGTGGTGTCCATGATGCGTCTCCGTGTGTGTTTGTGATGGACGCATCGTAGGTTTGGCTTTTCGCGCGCTCAAACGACATTTTTTGCGTGCTCGATTGACTTCTTCTCAATCGAAAACGCGCGCACGAAAACTCAATCGACGGCGCAAAAAATGTCGTTTGAGGCGCGGCATGGAGCGGCCTAGCATCGGGGCATTCGTTCAAGGAGACAGCAATGAATGCTTCATCACAGGAAGTCGCGATCGTCACGGGCGGCGCGAAGGGCATCGGCTTTGGTATCGCTCGGACGCTGGCACGCGACGGCAAGCGCATCGCGCTTTTCGATCTCGATCGCGCCGCGCTCGACGAAGCCTCGACGATGCTCGCCGCATCCGGCGCGGAAGTGATCGCGCTGCCCGTCGATGTGACGAAGAGCGAGTCGGTGAACGGCTCGGTCGATGCGGTGATCGAGCGTTACGGGCGCATCGACGTGCTCGTGAACAATGCGGGCATCGTGCGCGACAAGCGCATCACGCGCATGAGCGACGACGACTGGGACGCGGTCATCGACGTGAATCTCAAGTCGCAATTCCTCTGTTGCCGCGCGGTGCTTGCGCACATGAGCGCGGCGAAGCACGGGCGCATCGTGAACATCTCGTCGCGTGCGTGGCTCGGCGGCGTGGGGCAGGCGAACTATTCGGCGGCGAAGGGCGGCGTGGTGAGTCTCACGCGCAGTCTCGCGCTCGAATGGGCGAAGGACGGCATCACGGTGAATGCGGTCGCGCCGGGCATCGTCGATACGCCGCTCTTTCAGGCTTTCGACGCGGCGTTGCAAGAGAAGCTGAAGAAGTCGGTGCCGGTGCAGCGTATTGGCACGCCGGAGGATATCGCGGAGGCGGTGCGCTTTTTCGCGCGGCGCGAGGCGTCGTACATCACCGGGCAGACGCTCTATGTGTGCGGCGGGCGCTCGCTGTCGTCGCCGAGCGTTTGAGTCGAGGAGGACATCATGACCATTCGCTACACCGTCTCCGATCACGTCGCTGTCGTGACGCTCGACCGGCCTGAAGCGCTCAATGCGCTCGATATCGACACGCTCGCCGAACTGCGCGCGCGTCTTGCCGATGCCCGCGACGACGATGATGTTCGCGTGATCGTCATCACCGGCGCGGGCGCGAAGTCGTTCTGCGTGGGCGCGGATTTGAAGCGTACGCTGCCGCCGTCGACATCGTTCGGATCGTCGTTCGTGAAGTCGATCGATCGTGCGGGCGCCGAAGGCATCTATGTGCGGCTGATGGAGCTGAGTTCGTTGCGTATCTTCAAGCCGATCATCGGCGCGATCAACGGTTATTGCCTGGGCGGCGGGCTGGAGCTCGCGTTGCAGTGCGATTTGCGTATCGCGTCGAGGAGTGCGGTTTTTGGCTTGCCCGAAGCGGTCGTCGCGAGCATTCCCGCCGTGTGCGGCATTCAGGCGTTGCAGCGCGCGGTGCCGTCGGCTATCGCGATGAAGATGCTCTTTACCGGTGCCAAGGTTGATGCGGAGTATGCGCATCGCGTTGGATTGATATCGGATATCTGCGAGCCGGAAGCTTTGATGGACGATGCGCTGGAACTCGCGCGCACGATCGCATCGAATGGACCGCTCGCGGTGCAGATGATCAAGAAGGTTATCGAGACTAGTGCGAATGTGCCTTTAGCGCAGGCACTTGAGTTCACTGAACTCGCCTGGGGCGCGATGAGGGAGTCGGAAGATCGTGTGGAAGGGCGCAAGGCGTTTGCCGAGAAGCGTAAGCCTCGGTATAGGGGGCGGTAGTTTGGCTTTTTGCGGGGGCTTTCGTGGAATCCTGCTTTCGTGTCGGTCTATTAGCACTGCCCCTCCCCGGGGCGGGGGTCACTTTCTTTGCTGCTGCAAAGAAAGTAACCAAAGAAAGCAGCTTCTCACCGCCCGCGGTCACACGTAGTTTGGCCATGCTTGCCAGCCCGCGGTGGCACTCGCCTAAGTGTCGCCCTCGAAGGCCCAGTCGGGCTTGGCTCGCGCACGGTCTGCCGCGCTAGAAGTTATAGCGCGCTGGTTCAGCACGAAATAGCTTCGGCACAGCGCTACGCGCTGCCGTTGGGTATGCGAGGGAAACCGTCGAGAAAAGATGGAAGCATCAGCAAAGAAGCGCATGCAAACCCGATGGACCGGTCGGCCGCGAAGCGGGCCGGAGCTATTTGGTGCTGAACCAGTTTTCTGTGTGGTGCGATGAGTCAGACCGTGCGCGGTCCAAGCCCCGCGAGACCTTCGAGGGCACTCGCTATAGCCGGGCCATTAGGCCAATTGCCTGTGCCGCGGCCGGTGTGAAGTGCTTAGGCTGGGGATAGCTGTTTCTTTGGTTACTTTCTTTGCAGCAGCAAAGAAAGTGACCCCCGCCCCGGGGAGGGGCAGAGCTAATAGACCGACATGAAATCAGGATTCCATAGAAGCCCGACCGAAAAACCGAACGACCAACCCCTAACCCATCACGACGAAGCTTCCCCCGTAGAAAGCAACCAAGTACGAAACGCCGCAAACTCAGGACTAGAAAGATGCGCAGGCGGATAGATGAGGTAGTAAGTAAAAGCCCCAAGATCAAGCACGAAAGAAAAAGGCATAACGAGCGAGCCCGCGCTCAACTGATCCGCAACGAGCACACGTTGCGCCATCGCGATGCCGTGCCCTTGCGTCGCCGCGAAATACGCGAGGATCGAGCTTTCGTAACTAAGCCCGCCGAGCGGATTCACGCCATGAACGCCGGCGGCATCGAGCCACTTCGCCCAGTCTTCGCGGCGCGCGAGCGAATGCAGCAACGGAACGTGGCGAAGAGAACCGGGCGTCGCATCGTTGAGATCGGGATGCGCGCTCAGAAACGAAGGGCTGCACACCGGCACGAGTTCATTCGGCACGAGCCGGTCGAACCCGAGATCGGACGAAGGCGCGTGCGACAGACGAATCGCCGCATCGACGTCCTCGGTGTTGAAGTCGACCGGTTGCAGCGACGTCGTCAGGCTCACTTCGATATCCGGATGGTCGCGATGGAACGTCGAGAGACGCGGCAGCAGCCAGTTCATCGAGAAGGTCGTGTAAGCGCGGATCTTCAGTGTGCGGCGCTTCCTCGCCTCGGTGAGATTGACGGTCGCGGTGCGCAAGGTGTCGAAGCTGCGGATCACGTCGGCGAGATAGCGCGAGCCCATCGGCGTCAATGTGATCGCGCGATGTCCGCGCTCGAAGAGCAGCACGCCGAGCTGGTCTTCGAGAAGCTTGATCTGGCGGCTGACGGCGGCGGGCGTGACGTTCAGCTCGTCGGCGGCGAGCTGGACGCTGAGCAACCGCCCGCAGACTTCGAAGGCGCGCAGCGCATTGAGTGACGGAAGGGTTCGCATCGAACGATGTTAGCAACGCGGGCGCAGACGCGCCAGCCGTGGAGATACGGAGAAGGAGACGATGATGCTGGAAGATTTGCGGGTACTGGCTTGCGGCGGGCGCGATGCGGTAAAGCTGTGCGCGACGCTGCTCGAACGGGCAGGCGCTTCGGTGGATTTCGAAGCGGCGAATTCGGTGGATTACGACGTGATCGTCGTATCGTCGGATGTCGATCATGCGGCCGACTGGAAAGCATCGGGCATGCATATCGTGTGCGATATCACCGCGACAGGCCCGCAAGACTCGCGCGCCGGCACGCCGTGGACCGACGCGCAAATCCAGGCGATGAGCGGCCTCATGGACACGACAGGTTTCGCGCACGGCGCGCCCGCGCGCATCGGCATTGCGCTGACGGAGATATCGGCGGCGCTTTATGCGGCGGCGGCCATCGCGTCGGCGGTGCGCGTGAAGCGCCTGCGCGGCATCGTGCAGAACATCGACGTCACGCTGATGGGTTGCGCCGCGAGCGCGCTCACGACCTTCCTTCCCGCCGCGTTCGCCGGGCGCAGCGCGGCACGCGTGGGCAATCGTCATCCGGCGTGCGCGCCGTGGAACGCATATCGCACGCGAGACGGCTGGATTCTCATCTGCACGAGCACCGAGGAGCAATGGCGCAAGCTGCGGCAGGAAGCGCGCGTGCCCGCACTCGACGATGCGCGCTTCACGACACTCGCCGGGCGCGTCGGTCATGTCGATGAACTCGACGCGCTCATCGAAACCTGGACGACGACGCTCGCCACGGAAGACTGCACGCGCATTTGCGAGCGCATCGGCGTGGCGGCGGGGCCGATCGTCGGCATCGCGGATCTGCACGACGAGGCGAATTTCCGCATGCGTCATGCGCAGGCCGCGCGCTCGATCGAAGCGAACGGCATCGATGGGCAAACCTATCGGCAGGTCTCGATCTTCGAAACGTCCGCATTGAGCGACACGCCCGCCGTCGCGAAGCCGGAAACACGCACGCGCGACGGCAACACAGCGCCGCTCGCGGGCGTCAGGGTGATCGAGATCGGGCAGTACACGACGGCGCCGCTCGTCGGCAAGCATCTCGCGGCGCTCGGCGCCGAGGTCGTGAAAATCGAGCCGCCCGACGGCGAGGTCGCGCGTTCGTGGACGCCGGGGCAGGGCGGCACCAGCTATTTCTTCGCGCTCAACAACACCGACAAGCAGACGATCGCGCTCGATCTCAAGCACGAAGCCGATCGCGCCCATCTGCGCACGCTGCTCGAAGACGCCGACGTGCTCGTCGAAAATCTGCGTCCCGGCGCGCTCGCGAAGCTCGGCTTCACGCGCGAGACGCTCGGCGCGATCAATCCGCGCCTCGTGTATTGCTCGATATCGGGCTTCGGCATCGCGTCGGCGTATCCGTCGCGGCCGGCGTTCGATACCGTCATTCAGGCGATGGGCGGCCTCATGGACCTCACGAAAAGCGACGGCGCGCCGGTGAAGACCGGCGCATCGGCCGCGGACATTCTCGGCGGACAGGCCGCGCTTTTCGCGATCGTCGCGCGGCTCGCAATGCCGTCGGATGACGCGGGCACCTTCATCGAAATTTCGATGCAGGACGTCGCCGCGTGGTGCGCGTTGTTTGCGGCGGGCAAAGGCGCGTCGCGCGGACAGACGCTCGCCTGCCTCGACGGCCATATCTGGACAGAAGCCGACATCACCGACGCCGAACGCGCGCGCTGCATCACGCAGCCGAAAATCGCGGCGGCCCGAAGCATCGCGCAAGCCGTGCCGGTGATGCGCGTGGACGAGCTGCTCGAAGACAGCGACTTTCTCGCCGATGTCCTCTCCGCCGCCCGCGACGCGAACGGCGCGTTCTGGCCGGTGCTGAAGGTGCCTTATCGACTCGCGAAAACGCCCGCGCGCGTGCGTGCGGCTCCCGGCGCGCCCGAAATCGTCAGACGCGCGCCGCCAGCGCCAGCACGCGCTCCAGTTCCGGAAGATCGACCGGCTTGACGAGATGCGCATCGAAACCGGCGGCGCGCGTGCGGGCGATGTCTTCGTCGGAACCGAGGCCGGTCATCGCCGCGACGATCACTCGATTGCCATCGTCACGCATACGGCGGATCACGTCGAAGCCCGTCATGCCGGGCATCGACAGATCGAGCAGCACGACCTGCGGGCGATGCGCTTCGAATGAATCGAGCGCGCCCGGCCCGTCGTAGGCGGCGCGCGCGTGGTGGCCGAGCATATCCACGAGCAGCGTCATGCTGTCGGCGGAATCGCGGTTGTCATCGACGACGAGCACGTCTAGCTGACGGCTCGCCACGACGGACGGTGTTCCGCCAGCCGGCGCGCCGTTCGCGGGCGGCTCGGCGAGCGGCAGCCAGAGCGAAAACGCGCTGCCTCGTCCCGCGCCGCCGCTCTTCGCCTCGACATGGCCGCCGTGCAGTTCCGCGATCGCGCGCACGAGCGTGAGGCCGATGCCGAGACCGCCTTCGTCCGGATGCGCGCCCGGCGGATGCTCCTGCACGAAGAGATCGAACACGGTGCCGAGCGCTTCGGAGGAAATACCGCGGCCCTCGTCGGTCACGCGCACCAGCACCGAGCCGCCGCGCGGGCCGACTTCGAGCGTGATCGTCGAGTTCGGCGGGCTGAACTTCGACGCGTTGTTGAGCAGGTTGTTGAGCGCCTGCACGAGCCGCGTCGGATCGCCGTTGACGAAAAGCCGCTGGCCGTTCGCCTTCACGTCGATGCGTTGCGCGCGCTCGTCGCAGAGCGGCTGGCTCGCCTCGACGCTCAGATGCACGACATCGGCGATATCGACGGTCGCGGTCGTCAGGCGAATCTTGCCCGAGCTGACGCGCCCGGCTTCGAGCAGATCGTCGACGAGCCTCGTCAGATGCGCGAGCTGACGATCGACGATCTGGCGGCTACGGGTCACCTCGGCGTCGTCGCACGCCTTGAGTTTGAGAATGCTCACCGCGTTGCGGATCGGCGCGAGCGGATTGCGCAGTTCGTGGCCGAGCAGCGCGAGAAACTCGTTCATGCGCCGGCTCGACGCTTCCAGTTCTTCGAGACGCCGCCGCGCGGTCATGTCGCGCGTGATCTTGACGAAGCTCTGCTCGCCGCCGTTGCCGCCGGGCAGCGCGCTCAGCATGACGTGCGCCCAGAACTCGGAGCCGTCCTTGCGCACGTGCCAGTCTTCGTGCTCGACGCGGCCGCGTCGGGCGGCGAGCGCGAGGTCGTCGCCGGGACGGTCGCGGCCGTGCTCGTCGGAGGTGTAGAAGAGCGCGAAGTGCCGGCCGATCGCTTCGGCCGCCGTGAAGCCGTAGATCGCGCGCGCGCCGTCGTTCCACGAGCGCACGTAGCCGTTCTGGTCGACCATGCAGATCGCATAGTCGCTCACCGAGTCGATAAGCAGGCGCAGGCGCTCGTTCGCCTCGGTCGCGACGTGCCGGTCGGTGACGTCGTGCACGAAGCACGCGAACTGGCGCTGGCCTTCGTACCAGACTTCGCTGATCGTCAGCTCGGCGGCGAACTCGCTGCCGTCGCGGCGCAGCGCGGGCAGCTCGAAACGCCGGTTGATCATGCGCGCCTCGCCCGTCGCGAGATAGCGCGTGAGACCGGCGCGATGCGCGTCGCGAAAGCGCTCCGGCATGATATGCGACGCGAGTTCGCGGCCCGCCACTTCTTCGCGCTTCCAGCCGAAGAGCAGCACGGCGGCCTCGTTCCAGTCGACGACCATTCCCGCCTCGTCCATCGACACGAACGCGACATGCGCGTTGTCGAGCACGGTCTGACGGCGGCGCATGGCGTCGGCGAGCTTTTTCTCGTACTCGATGCGCAGCGACGACTCGACGGAGAGATCCGCCGACACGCTGGCGTTTTCCTTCAAGAGCTTGCGGTTTTCCTGCGCGATGTCCTCGCGCGCGATGGTCTCCGCGATGCACGCGCAAAACGCATCGAGAATGCTGATGTCGGCTTGCCCGAAATGATCGACTTCGCCGGAAATGAGCTTCAGCACCGCGACCGAGCGGCCTTCGTAGACGACGGGCGCGACGACCATCGACACGGCGCCGACCGCCTCGCACGCGGCGCGGTCGACGCGATGGTCGGTCGCCGAATTGCGGCAGATGAGCGCCTGCTGGCGCGTGATGCAAAGTCCCGACAGGCTGCCGGCAGTAGGCAGCCGCACGCCGATGTGCGCCGCCGCCGCGCCGCTCGCCGCGCGATAGACGAGCGATTCGCCCTCGATCCACTCCACCACGGCGGACCCGACGCCCGCGACTTCTCTCAGCGTGTCGGTGACTTTTTGCAGATAGGCGGGCAGCGGTAGCCGCGCGTGGGCGAGGCTCGCAAATGTGGCGAACCATCGCTGGAAATGCGCCAGACGCTCATGTTCCGCCTTGATATTATTTTCCGGGCTCGACGCCTCGTATTGACTCCGCATGGGCCATTTCCAATCGATGGATCGCGACGATGAATCGCGGAGGCATCGGGGTTTGCAAGACGGATAATCGCGTCAATTGAAGCATAAATATAGCGGCAATCGTTTGCCATTTCGGGGATTTTTGAAGGTGGATTTTGCCGGATGCGCGGACAAGGCCGCCGCCGTTGGGGCTGACGGCGTGTGCGGTAAATATGCGCCGGTCGTACAGATTAATATCGTGAGTATGAATTTCACGTGTCAAGCCGGGCTTCGGTAACTTCGGCGTTGTTTTATCGAGCCCGGTATTTTTAATCCGCTTTAACGTCGAGTCATTGCGCGATCCATTCGCGTGCGGCATCGGCGGCGAAATCGCGATATGCGCGCGGCGGACGGCCGAGCAGCGAAGTCAGGCGCGCGATTTCCTGTGACGACGCCACGGCTCCGTCCTGCTGATAGCGCTGCATCATGAGACGCATGTCGTAGGCGAGCCATTCCGGGCCCGCGCCTTTCATGCGCGCTTCGAGGGCGTCGAGATCGTCGCCGCCGTAGCGGATCTCGCGTTGCAGCGCGTCGCGCCAGATTGCCGTGATGCTGTCGGCCGTCAGCGCGTCGGGGCCGGCGAGTTCATAGGTTTCGCGCGGCAAGGGCGCGTCGCTGCGTTCGCGGCGCAGCAGTTCGCGCGCGGCGGCATCCCCGATATCGCGCACATCCACCATCGAAATGCCTTTGGCGCCGATCGGCATGCCATACACGCCGTGATGCAGCAGCGCATCTTTCAGGCGGATGTCGTTCTGCATGAAGTACGCGGGGCGCAGGATCGTCGCGGGCAGATCGCAATGCTCGATCATGCGCTCGACAGTGTGCTTGCTGGTGAAGTGCGGCACGTCCGTGTAGACATCCCCCTTGAACACCGACAGATACACGATGCCCTTCACGCCCGCCTCGCGCGCGATGCTCATCGCTTGCAGCGCCTGAGTCAGCTCGTCGGCGGCGTTGGGCGCGAGCAGAAAGAGCGTGTCGATGTCCTTCATCGCTTCGCGCAAGGTGCCGATTTCGCTCAGATCGCCCTTGACCGGCGTCACGCCCGCTGCAAAGTTCGCGCGCTCCGGCGAACGCGTCAACGCGCGCACGTTCGCGCCGCTGTCCTTCAAATGGTCGAGAACCTGTGTGCCGATCACGCCTGTGCTGCCCGTCACGAGAATAGTCATGTCGATCTCCTTGGATACGTTGAGTACAGCACCTACGATAGACGTTCCGCTCGCGAGCCGAAAGACCATGATTCGAGACGGTTCGTCTCATCGATGGAACGAAAAATGGACCTCACCGCACTCGCCGATTTCAACGCCGTCGCGCTCCACGGCGGTTTCGGACCCGCCGCGCGCAACACGGGCCGACCGAAAGCCACGCTCTCGCGGCGCGTCGCGGAGCTGGAGCAAAGTCTCGGCGTGCGGCTCATCGAGCGCGGCTCGCGCATGCTGCGGCTGACCGAGGAAGGCCGCGCGCTGCACGAACGCACGCGCGGCCTGCTCGCCGACATCGACGACGCGGCCGAAGCGATTCGCTCGCGCGCGCCCGTGCCACGCGGACGCCTGCGCGTGAGTGCGCCGATCGTGTTCGCGCACGTCGTGTTGCCGCGCATCGCGTCGCGTTTCGCGTCGGCGTATCCGCAGGTCGAGCTGGAGATCGTCTCCGAAGATCGTGTCGCGGATCCGGTGCAGGACGGCTACGACCTCGTCATCCGCATCAATCCCGATGCCGACGAGCTTCTCGTGGGACGCCGCATTGCGACCGACCGGCGCGTGCTGGTCGCGGCGCGCGGCTTCACGATCGATGAAAGCGCATCTTCCTTGCCTGCCGTCGTGCTCGCGCGTGCGGACAGCGCGGCATGGCGGATTCAGGGCGACGACGGCCGCGAGCGCACGATCACGCCCGAACCGGTGCTGCGCCTGTCGTCGTTGCTGATGGCGCGCGAGGCGGTGCTCGAAGGCGCGGGCGCGGCGTTGTTGCCGGGCTTGCTGGTCGAACCGGAGATCGCCTCGGGACGGCTCGTCGCGCTCGGTCTGGATGCGGGACCGCCCGTCGAAATCTGGGCGCTCTACAGTTCGCGGCGTTTGCTGAGCGCGAAAGTGCGGGCGTTTCTGGACATGCTGCAAAGCGCGGCGTGAGCGTTCATATATCGATGTGCGTTTCGACAATCTCTCTGACCTTCCCCAACGCTTCCCTCAACGTTCCCGCATCCACCGATCCCAGCGCCAGGCGCAACGCGTGCGGCACCTGTATCGCGGTACAGAACGGCTCGGCCAGCGACACCGAAATGCGCTCTTCCATCAGCGCCGCCGCGATGCGGTCCGCGCGTACTTCCCCGGGCATCGGCAGCCATACGAAATACGAAGCGGGATGCGCGACGCGCTTCAGCCGTCCCAACGCGCTCGCCGCGATAACCTGCCGCGCCGATGCATCCGCGCGCTTCTCCGCTTCGAGCCTGTCGACCGTGCCATCTTCGAGCCAGCCGCACGCGATCGCCGTCATCACGCCGGGCGTGTTCCACGTCGTCACTCTGATCGCGCGCTCGATCTTCGGCACCCATTCGAGCGGCGCGACCACATAGCCGACACGCAAACCCGTCGCCACGTTCTTCGAAAATCCCGAGACGTACACCGTGAGTTCGGGCGCGATCGCGGCAAGCGGCGGCGGAGCGTCGTCGGCGAGAAAGGCGTAGGCGGCATCTTCGATGATGAAGAAGCCATGCCTGCGCGCAAGCGATGCCAGTTGCCTGCGCCGCGTCGCCGTCATCACCCAGCCGAGCGGATTGTGCAGCGTCGGCATCGTGTAGATGGCGCGCACGCGTCGTCGCTTGCATAGCGCATCGAGCGCGTCGGGATCGGGGCCCGCGCCCGACGCCGGCAGCGGCGCGAGTTCGAGCCGATGCGCCTCGGCCAGCAGCTTGAATCCGGGATAGGTAAGGCTATCGACGGCGACCACGTCGCCGGGCTTGAGCAGCGCCATCACGGTCGTGGCGAGGCCGTGTTGCGCGCCATCGACGAGCATGACGCGATCCGCGTCCACATCGAGCCCACGGCGGGCGAGATGACGCGAGACCGTCGCCCGGTCGCGCGCGCGTCCGCCGTGCGGCTGGTAACGCAACAGCGCTTCGAGATCGCCCGCCGATGACAACTGCCGCAACGCATTGCGCAACAACTCCGCCTGACCGGCCAGCGCGGGATAGTTGAAGTTCAGATCGACCGTGTCCGCGGCGATGGCGACCTGATCGATGCCAAGCTCACGCGCGAGCGTCGTTTCCTTCACGAAGGTGCCGCGTCCCGTTTCGCCGCTGACGAGACCCATCGCGTTCAACTCGGCGTAGACGCGCGTCGCGGTCACGATGCCGAGTCCCTCGCGCGCGGCAAGCTCACGATGCGTCGGCAGGCGTGTGCCTGCTTTCAGACGACCGGACCGAATGTCCTCGACGAATCGATCGACGATCTGTTTGTAGCGCGGCGGTTTCGGCATGTATTCATGACAATTTTTTGATTGTATTCATTCTGGGCCGTAGCATGGACACATGCAACACATGCGCTGAAAGGAGCACAACATGCATATCGCCATTCTCACCTTCGAGGGCTTCAACGAACTGGATTCGCTGATCGCGCTCGGCATTCTCAATCGCGTGAAAAAGCCGGACTGGAAGGTGTCGATCGCGTCGCCATCGGAAGAAGTGCGTTCGATGAACGGCGTCGTGCTGAAGGCGCAAGCCACGCTCGACGACGCCGCGAACGCCGATGCCGTGATCGTCGGCAGTGGCAGGCTGACGCGCCAGGTCGCCGCCGATGCGTCGCTGATGGCGCGCATCAGGCTCGATCCCTCGCGCCAGTTGCTGGGTGCGCAATGCTCGGGCACGCTCATTCTCGCGAAACTCGGCCTGCTTCAGGACGTGCCCGCCTGCACGGACGTGACGACGAAGCCCTGGGTCGAGGAAGCGGGCGTGCGCACGCTCGATCAACCCTTCGTCGCGAATGGCAACGTTGCGACGGCGGGCGGATGCCTCGCATCCCAGTATCTGGCGGCGTGGGTGATCGCGCGGCTCGAAGGCATCGAGGCGGCGCGCAGTGCGATGCATTACGTCGCGCCTGTCGGCGAAAAAGATATCTACGTCGAGCGCGCGATGAAAAACATCACGCCTTTTATCGACGCCGCCACGCTCGCGTAAAGACGAAAAAATAGTGCACTGCAAAGCCCGTCGCGAAGCGCGCGACGGGCGCATTCGTGCTGCACCCGCATAAAGAAAAGCCCTCATATAAAGCATTAAACGCTTCGGGAAAGTCCTTACAGAAACATCAGACGTCTGATGTATATTTCAGGGACTGCCATCCCAGAGACCCTCATGCGCCTGAGCGTCGAGCGATCGATGAGCGACAAGATTCAGGAGTCGCTTCTCACCATGATCCGCGAGCGCAAGCTCAAGCCCGGCGATCAGATTCCCACTGAAATGGAGCTTTGCGAGCTGCTCGGCGTCGGCCGTTCCAGCCTGCGCGAAGCCGTCGCGCAGATGATCTCGCATGGCTTGTTGTCGCGTCAGCAAGGCAAGGGCACCTTCATCAGACAAATTTCGCTGAAGCTGCACGGCGGGCTCGATGATCTGATGTCGGTGACGGACATGATTCGCAGCGTGGGCGCGGTGCCGTCGACGAGCCGTATTCAGATGGAGACCGTCGCGGCTTCGGAGAGTCTCGCGGAAAAGCTCGCCATCGCGCGTGGCGAACCGTGCGTGAGAATCGAGCGCGTGCGGCGCGCGGACGACGCCATCGCTGCGTATTGCATCGACACGATTCCGAAGCACGTGTTCGATGCCGCCGAGGGCGAGCTTGGCGAGTCGCTCTTCGGCATGTTCGCACGCACGGGACGGCGGCTGTCGCATACGCATACGTCGATACAGCCGACCATTCTCACGCCGCGCGACCTGCCGGAACTGGGCGACGGCTTTGGCCTCTTTCTGCTGCTGGACGAAGTGGATTTCGATCAGAGCGGCGAGCCGCTTTGCTATAGCAACGACTACTACAACACGAGCATCTTCAAGTTCGATCTGGTGCGCAAGCGTCGCTGAACATCGGAGGAGACATACCGATGGAGTTTGAAGCTTTCACCGCGCAGGAGCTCGCCGCCTATCTCGGCGACGTGCCCGATGTGCGCGCGCTGCTGGGCGATCCCGACGATCTCGACGTCGTCGAAGTCGGGGACGGCAATCTGAACTACGTGTACTTCGTGACGAATGCGAAGGCGCCCGGGCGCAGCGTCGTCGTCAAGCAGGCGCCGCCGTTTCTGCGGCTCGTCGGCAAGACGTGGCCGCTTTCGTGTCAGCGCATGGAGCACGAAGTCGCTGCGTTGCGGCGCTTCGGCGCGCTGTGTCCGCGGCATGTGCCGAAGGTTTATCACGCGGACAGCAAGCGCTTTCTCGTGGTGATGCAGCACCTCGCGTCGCATCGCATCCTGCGGCAAGGTCTGATGGATGGCGCAATGTATCCGCGTCTCGCGGATCATCTTTCGACCTATCTCGCGCACACGCTTTTCTACGGCTCCGATCTCTTTCTCGCGCCCGATATCAAGAAGCACGCGGCGAGCGCGGCGGTCAACTGGGAGCTGTGCAAGATCACCGAGGACCTCGTGTTCACGTTTCCGTTCGAGGATCATCCGTCGAACGTCTACAGTCCCGCGTTGCCCAAAAGCGCCATCGAAAGGCTGAGAACGCACGAGCCATTGCGCATCGCGGCGGCCGACATGAAGTGGGCCTTCATGAATCACGCCGAGACCTTGCTGCACGGCGACCTGCATACCGGTTCGATCATGGTCAACGAAGACGAGACCTTCGTGATCGATCCCGAGTTCGCGTTCTATGGACCGATGGGCTTCGATGTCGGCGCGGTGATCGCGAATCTGCTGCTCGCGTTTTTCTCGCGCGACTGGCACGGACGTATCGACGGGCGCGATCCCGTCCAGTATCAGGAATGGCTGCTCGAACAGATGGTGCGCATCTGGAACGGCTTCAGCGCGCAATTCGTCGAGCTATGGCGCGACAACGAGAGCCGCAGCAAGCGGCGTTTCATCGGCGCGGACGCGGAAAGCCGCGCGCTCACGGCGTATCGCGCGCATTTCATGCGGCGTCTCTTGGCCGATACGCTCGGCTTCGCGGGCTGCAAGATGATTCGACGCATCGTCGGCATGGCGAAGGTCGCGGAGATCACGCGCATTCCGGATGCGCAGGCGCGGGCGCATATCGAAGTGCGCTGTCTGCGTTGCGCGGAAGCGCTGCTCGTCGAGCGCGCCACGCTCGGCGATATCGAACAGGTGGCGACGCTCGCGCGCGAGATTCAGCGCGACATCGCGACGATGTGACAGGAGACCTCATGGCTTCGCAGCCCTTGTTCACGACGCTTCCGCCGACGATCGAATGGCGCGACGGCGATCTGTTGCTGCTCGATCAGACGCGCTTGCCGCATGAGATCGTGGTGGAGAACGTCGCCGATGAGAAAGCGGTTTGGCGCGCCATTCGCGAGTTGCGCGTGCGTGGCGCGCCGGCGATCGGCGTCGCGGCGGCGTATGGGCTGTGCATCGCGATGCGCGGATCGACCGCGCTGCCCGTCGCGCAGTTTCGCGCGGAGCTGGAACGTCATGCGAACTGGCTCGAAACGGCGCGGCCTACGGCAGTGAACCTGAGCTGGGGCGTGCGGCGCATGCTGCGTCATTCACGCGATGTCGATAGCAACGATGCCGCAACGCTCTACGAAGCGCTCGTCGAAGAAGCGAAGCGGATACACGAAGAAGATCGGGCGCTGTGCGAAGGCATCGGCGAGCATGGCATGCCGCTCATTCGCGAAGGATGCGGCGTGCTCACGCACTGCAATGCGGGCGCGCTCGCGACGACCGGCATCGGCACCGCCACTGCGCCGATCTATGCGGCGCATCGCGCGGGCATCGCGTTCAAGGTCTATGCCGATGAAACGCGTCCGCTTCTGCAGGGCGCGCGTCTCACGGCGTTCGAATTGCAGCAGGCGGGCGTCGATGTCACGCTCATCATGGACAGCGCCGCCGCGTCGATCATGTCGCAAGGGCTCGTGGATATGGTCATCGTCGGGACGGACCGCGTCGCCGCGAATGGCGACTTCGCCAACAAGATCGGCACGCTGGGGCTCGCCATCGCCGCGCATCACTACGGTATTCCGTTCTATGTCGCCTGTCCTTCATCGACGCTCGATCTAGAGACGCCGAGCGGTTCACGCATCGAGATCGAGGAGCGCGATGCCGAAGAAGTCACGCATCTCGCCGGACGACGCATCGCGCCCGATGCCATCAAGGCGCGCAACCCCGCGTTCGATGTCACGCCGCATGCGCTCGTCAGCGGTTTCGTCACGGAGCGCGGCATCGTGCATGCGCCGTTCGAACGCTCGCTGAGAACGCTGTTCGCCGCAGAGGGGAACGCCGCATGATCGCGGCCGATGAAAGCGCGCTGCGCCGCGCGATCGTCGCGACGTCGCTGGAGATGGAGCGGCTCGGCATCAATCAGGGCACGTCGGGCAACGTGAGCGCGCGATATCGCGAAGGCTTGCTGATCACGCCGAGCGGCGTGAGCGCGCGCGAGCTCGACGAGAAGCAGATCGTGTGGCTGCCGCTCGACATCGCCGACGATGCCGAGCTTCTGCGCATGGAGCGGCCGTCGTCGGAATGGCGCATTCATCGCGACATCCTGCGCGCACGCGGCGATATCAACGCCGTCGTGCATACGCATTCGATCGCGGCGACCGCGCTCGCCATTCATGGACGCGATATCCCCGCGCTGCATTACATGGTCGCGGCGGCGGGCGGCAAGTCGATACGCTGCGCGCCGTATGCGGTCTTCGGCAGCCAGCAGTTGTCCGATCATGCGCTCGACGCGCTCGACGATCGCCGCGCGTGTCTGCTCGCGCATCACGGCGTGATCGCGCTCGGCGCTAACCTCGCGCGCGCCGTGTGGCTCGCGCATGAAGTGGAAGTGCTGGCGAAGCAGTATTTGTTGGCGTTGCAGATCGGCGCGCCGCCCCTGCTTTCCGATGAACAGATGGATGAAGTGCTGGAGAAGTTCAAGACTTACGGCAGGCGCAACACGGAGGATCGCTGAAACGCGTGGGCGGGAAGCGAAGCCTCATCGAAGCGAAAAATCGCATTGAACAACTCGTACAACGGAGACAGCCATGGCCTGGAGTTCGGCAAGATTCGACAGTTGGGGAACGTTCGGCAAATCGAGCGGCGCCGTATTGCTATGCGCGGCGGCCGCGTTGAGCGGATGCTCGAAAAGCGACAACTCGTCGTCGACGAGCAGCACGAGTTCGGCGGCGAGCGCGAGCGCACCGGCAAGCGCTCCGGCGAGCGCGCCGGCCGCGACCGCAGCGGGCGGCAAGCCCAAGATCGGCTTCTCGATCGCGACATTGAACAACGCGTTCTTCGTCGGACTGAAGGCGGGCGTCGAGCGCGGCTCGAAGGATCAGGGCTTCGATCTCGTGCAGACCAACGCGAACGGCGATGCGCAACAGCAGGTCAACGATGCGATCAACCTGCTGAGCCAGGGCGTCACTGCGCTCGTGCTCAATCCGATCGATTCGAAGGCGATCATTCCCGCGGTCGAAAAAGCCAACTCGATGAACATTCCGGTCTTCACGCTGGATCGCGGCTCGGATGGCGGCAAGGTCACGTCGTTCGTCGCGTCGGATAACGTCGCGCTCGGCCAGACGGGCGCGAAGTGGATCGCCGAGCAACTGAAGAAACGCTATGGCGAGGAGAAGGGCAACGTCGTCGATCTGATCGGTCTTGTCGGCACGACGGCCGCGACGGACCGCGAAAAGGGCTTCAGCGAAGAGATCGCGAAGTATCCGAACATCAAGGTGGTCGCGCGTCAGGAAGGCGCGTTCGATCAGGAGAAGTCGCTCAACGCGATGACGAGCATCCTGCAGAAATATCCGCAGATCGATGCGGTGTTCGGCGCGAACGACGACAACACCGTGGGCGCGGAAAAGGCCATCGACAACGCGGGCCGTTACAAGCCGCTCGGCGACAAGGAGCATATTCTCGTGATCGGCGCCGACGGCACCGCGCAGGCGCTCTCCGCGATCCGCGCGGGCAAGCAGGACGCGACGATCTCGCAGAACCCGATCCAGATGGCGGCGAAGTCGCTGCAGTTCATCGCGGACTACAACGCGAAGAAGGACGTGCCCGCGAACTACGCATGGCCGACGATGCTCATCGACAAATCGAACATCGATTCGGATGAGGTGAAGAAGTACGGCCTGTGGTCCGAGGAAGTGAAGCAGTAAGGGCAACCGGCGGCCGCGCGTTCCAGCGACGCGCGGCCGCATACGGAATGCACACGGAATGCACGACATGAACGTGGAAACCGAAGCGCCTTTGTTGCGCATGCAGGGCATCGTGAAGAGCTTTCCCGGCGTGAAGGCGCTGCGCGGCGTGAGTCTCGACCTGCACGCGGGACATGTGGTGGCGATCGTCGGCGAGAACGGCGCGGGCAAGTCGTCGCTCGTGAAGGTGCTGTCGGGCGCGTATGAACCCGACGAAGGCACGATCGACATCGACGGCATGCCGCTCGCGCGCGGCACCCATGCGGCGATCGATGCGGGCGTGGCCGTCATCTATCAGGAGCTTTCGCTCGTCAACGACATGACGGTCGCGGAGAACCTGTTCCTCGGCCGCATGCCTTCGCGCAACGGCTTCGTGAGGATGCGCGACGCCAACACGATGGCGCGCGAGGCACTGGCGCGCGTCGGCCTCGACAACGTGCAGCCGTGGATGCGGCTCGGCGATCTGCCGTTGAACAAGCGGCAACTCGTCGAAGTGGCGAAGGCGATCGCGCGCGATGCGCGCATCCTCGTGATGGACGAACCGACCGCCGCGCTGCAAAGCCATGACATCGCCAATCTGTACGCGGTGGTGCGGCGGCTGCGCGCGGAAGGCATGGGCATCATCTTCATCTCGCATCATCTGGAAGAAGTGTTCGAGCTGGCGGATTCCGCTGTCGTGATGCGCGATGGCGCGACCGTCGGCGCGCGCCCGATGTCCGAATGGACCGAGGCGGATCTCGTGCAGGCGATGGTCGCGCGCAATCTCGAATCGTTCTATCCGTGGGAACCGCGCGACTATGGTCCGGTCGTGCTCGAAGTGCGCAATCTCGCGAGCGCGCCGCTGCTGCGTAACGCGAGCTTTTCGGTGCGCGCGGGCGAGATAGTGGGCATTGCGGGCATCGCGGGGGCGGGGCGCACGGAATTGCTGAAGACGATCTTCGGCGCGCTGCCGGTGACGGATGGCGAGCTTCTCGTGAAGGGCAGGAAGATCGCCAATCATTCGCCGACGCAGGGCGTGCGTCACGGGCTCGTTTATACGTCGGAAGATCGCAAGCTCGAAGGGCTCGTGCTGGAAGCGAACATCGAAGAGAACATTGCGTTGTCGAGCCTGAAGGCGCTGGCGAGCGGCGGCTTCGTGAGCCGCGCGAAGAAGCGCAAGCTCGCGCAGGATGCGAGCGCGCGCTTCGGCGTGCGTGCGTCGTCGGTGTTGCAGATCACGGGGACGCTTTCGGGCGGCAATCAACAGAAGGTCATTTTAGGCCGCGCGACCGCGACGAGTCCGGTGGTCATCATGCTCGATGAACCGACGCGCGGCATCGACGTGGGCGCGAAGTCGGAAATCTACGCGCACATGGTGACGATGGCCCGTGCGGGCGCGGCCGTCGTGATGGTGAGTTCGGAGCTGCCGGAGTTGCTCGGCATGTCGGATCGCGTGCTGGTGATGTATCGCGGCAGCATCGTGACCGAGATCGCGCGCGACAAGGCGGATTCGGAAACGGTCATTCAGTGGGCAACGACAGGAGCAGGCGCATGACCTCCACGGCAGCCGATCGTTCGGATACGGAGGCGCTGTCGCGCCGCGTGATCCGTCAATTGAGGAGCGGCATCGGGCCTTTGTTCGCGGCGCTCGTCATCATCTGTATTGCGTTGTCGATCGCATCGCCCGAGTTTCTCACCACGAGCACGCTCACGAACATCATGGTTCAGGTGTCCGTGGTGGGCATTGCGGCGGTGGGCGGCACGTTCGTCATCATCACATCGGGAATCGACCTGTCGGTCGGCTCGCTCGTCGCGTTGAGCGGCATGGTGGCGGCGACCGTCATGGCGGGGTCGAGTCCGGGCGCGGTCGGGTTGGGCGTTGCGGGGCTGGGCGTCGCGCTCGCGGTGGGCGCATTCGCGGGCGCGCTCAACGGGCTCGTGATCTCGTGGCTCAGGCTCGTGCCCTTCATCGTCACGCTGGCCGCGATGGCGATGGCGCGCGGCCTCACGCTCGCCATTTCCGATGGCCGCACGAAGTTCGATTTCCCGAACGCGTTCACGATGTTCGGTGCGAAGACCGTCGCGGGTCTGCCGATGCCGATGATCGTCATGTTGGTCGTGTTCGTCGCCGGGCATGTGTTGTTGCGCAAGACGACGTTCGGGCATCAGGTGTTTGCCGTTGGCGGGAATCAGGAAGCGGCGCGGCTTGCTGGCATTCCTGTTAGGCGTGTGGTGTTTTTTACTTACATGCTTGCGGGCGTTACGGCGGCGATCGCCGGGATCGTGCTCGCCGGGCGGCTGAATTCCGCTTTGCCTTCGGCGGCTAATGGGCTCGAGTTGCAGGTTATCGCGGCTATTGTTATTGGGGGGACTTCGCTGGCGGGGGGGCGTGGGTCGATTGTCGGTACGTTCATTGGCGTGGTGCTTATTGGCGTCATCAACGTCGGCCTTTCGCTGCTCGGTGTGAATCCGTTCTGGACTCAGTTCATTCAAGGTGGGGTTATTTTTGCTGCCGTGTTGCTCGATGCGCTCAGTCAGCGGAGGAAGGTTTGAACTCTTTCTTCTATGGAATCCTGTGTTCGCGGTGGTCTATTAGCACTGCCCCTCCCCGGGGCGGGGGTCACTTTCTTTGCTGCTGCAAAGAAAGTAACCAAAGAAAGCAGCTCGTTTAAGCCCGCGGTCACACGTAGTTTGACCATGCTTGCCAGCCGCAAGTGGCACTCGCCTAAGTGTCGCCCTCGAAGGACTTACCGAGCTTGGCTCGCGCACGGTCCGACAAGCTAGTGATGTTAGGGCGCTGGTTCAGCACGAAATAGCTTCGGCACAGCGCTACGCGCTGCCGTTGGGTATGCGAGGGAAACCGTCGAGAAAAGATGGAAGCATCAGCAAAGAAGCACACGCACACCCGATTGACCGGTCGGCCGCGTAGCGGGCTGGAGCCATTTGGTGCTGAACCAGTGACGCAAGCGGCACGAGGCGACAGACCGTGCGCGAGCCAAGCCCGGTAAGTTCTTTGAGGGCGACACTTAGGCGAGTGCCGTTGGCGGCTGGCAAGCATGGCCAACGTGCGTGTGACCGCGGGCTTAAACGAGCTGCTTTCTTTGGTTACTTTCTTTGCAGCAGCAAAGAAAGTGACCCCCGCCCCGGGGAGGGGCAGTGCTAATAGACCGACACGAAAGCAGGATTCCACGAAACCGCAAGCGAACTAACAAAACACAGGAGCCGCAGAACACCATGAAGAAAATCATCAACCACCCAGAATCCTTCGTCGATGAGATCATCGAATCGCTCCTCCTTGCCCATCCGCAATGGATCAAACCCGCGACTGAAGACCACCGCGCGCTGGTCCGCGCCGACGCTCCAAAACCGGGCCGCGTAGGCATCATCACCGGCGGCGGCTCCGGCCACATGCCGGGCTTCCTCGGCTACGTAGGCGAGGGCCTATGCGGCGGCGTAGCGGTCGGCAACGTATTCTCGTCGCCATCGTCGGAACAAATCTTCGAAGCGACGAAAGCCGTGAACGGCGGCGCCGGCGTCCTCTATGTCTATGGCAACTACGGCGGCGACGTACTCAACTTCGACCTCGCAGCGGACCTCGCGGAAGCCGAAGGCATCGACATAAAAACGGTAGTGCTCACCGACGATGTCGCCTCCGCACCGAAAGA
Organism: Caballeronia sp. EK; assembly: GCF_014384845.1. NCBI lineage: Bacteria > Pseudomonadati > Pseudomonadota > Betaproteobacteria > Burkholderiales > Burkholderiaceae > Caballeronia > Caballeronia sp. EK. Next base: position 24,674 of record NZ_JACSUE010000014.1, on the reverse strand, counting down.
CCGCGCGGACGACCGGCGCGGCGTCGCAGGCATGGTGTTCGCCTTCAAATGCGCAGGCGCAGCCGCCGAACGCGGCGATTCGCTCGACGATGTCGCGCGCATCTGCGCCAAGGCCAACGCGAACTGCCGCACGATGGGCGTCGGCCTCTCGCCCACGATCCTGCCCGCAGCCGGCAAGCCCACGTTCACGCTGCCTGAAGGCGAAATGGAGATCGGCATCGGCATTCACGGCGAGCCGGGCACGCATCGCGGCAAGCTCGAATCCGCCGATGCCATCGCGGAACGTCTCACCGGACAAATCATCGGCGATCTCGCCGCGCCCAAGGGTTCGCGCGTGGCGCTGCTCGTCAATGGCCTGGGCGCGACGCCGCTCGAAGAGCTCTATCTGCTGTATCGACGTTCGTCGAAACTCATCGCCGACGAAGGGCTGAAGATCGCGCGTTCGTATGTCGGCGAATACGTGACGAGTCTCGAAATGGCCGGCGCGTCGATCACGGTCATGCTGCTCGACGACGAACTCGAAGCGCTGCTCGAAGCGCCCGCGCGTTCGCCGTTCTTCCGCGACGGCACCGAGTCCTGAAAGGAGCATGCGATGAGCGTAACCAGCAAGGAACTGCGGGACATCCTCACGCGCGCGCTCGGCGCGCTTCCCGCACATGCCGATGAACTCCGCGATCTCGACGCGGCGCTCGGCGATGGCGATCTCGGGATCACGGTGCAGTCGGGATCGGCGGCGGTCATGAAGGCATTGGGCGCGTTGCCCGAAGAAGTGACGCTCAACGAAATCATGCTGGCCGCCGCCAAGGCATTTTCGACGGCGAATCCATCGACGTTCGCGGCGCTCGTCGGCGGTGGTCTGCTGGCCGCCGCGAAGACGGTGAAGGACAAGGACGCGATCGGCCGCGACGAAGCGCTCGCGATCGGCCAGGCGGTGGCGGCGCGCATCATCGAACGCGGCAAGAGTCAGGTCGGCGACAAGACCGTGCTCGATGCGCTCGTGCCGAGTCTCGATGTGCTGGCCGCATCGCAAGGCAGCGCGACGGACACGCTCGACGCGATGATCGCAAAGGCCAGCGAACAGGTCAGCGCGACGGCCACGCTGCAATCGAAAAAGGGCCGCGCCGCGTGGGTGCAGGAGCGCAGCGTCGGGCACGCGGACCCCGGCGCGACCGCTTACGTCAGGTTTCTCGAAGCGTTGAGAAATGCGCTTGCGGCATGAATGCGGAGGCGTTCACGCACGCTTCTTTTGCGGAACGACCTCGCGCTCGCGCCTGCCCGATTGAACGACCTTCAGCTTCTTGCGCGTGAGGGCGAGCGCTTCCGCCTTCGTGGCGACACACGGCCCCGAGCCGAGCAAGGGCTGACGCGCCGTCTCGCGCAACGCGAGCACGGACACCACGCCGATCACCGATGCCGCCATCAGGTAATACGCGGGCATCATCAGATTGCCCGTCGCATCGACGAGCCATGCCGTGACGAGCGGCGTCGTGCCGCCGAACAGGGACACGGACACGTTGAAGCCGATCGCGAGCGCGCCGTAACGAATGCGCGTCGGAAAGAGCGCGGGCAGCGCCGAAGGCATCACGCCCGTGAAGGTGGAAAGCAACGCGCCGAGTATCAGCAGGCCGAGGAACACCGGCAGCAGCGCGCCCGTGCGCACCAGCAGAAGCGCGGGAATCGACAGCGCGAAAAGCCCGATGCAGCCGAAGAGCATCACCGGCTTGCGGCCGATCAGGTCGGAGAGATGGCCCGCGAAGAGCGTCATCGGGATCATCAGCACCATCACGAGCAGCACGAGAAAGAGCCCGTGCGTTTCGTCGAAATGCAGTGTCGCCGACAGAAAGCTCGGCAGGTACGACAGCGCCATATAGTCGGTGACGTTGAAGATCAGCACGAGCCCGACGCATTGCATCATCGGCCTGAACTGCTGCGAGAGAAGCTCGGTGAAGCGCTGCTTCGGACGCGACCGTTCATGCGCCTCGCGTGTCTCGGCTTCCTTCTTGAACGCCGGCGTTTCTTCGAGCTTCATCCGGATGTAGAGGCCCACGAGACCCAGCGGGCCCGCGATCATGAACGGCACGCGCCAGCCCCATGACAACAGCGCGTCGTGCGAAAGTGTTGCCGTCAGCAGCGCAACCGTGCCCGCGCCGAGAATATAGCCCGCGAGCGTGCCGACTTCGAGAAAGCTGCCGTAAAAGCCGCGCCGCGCGTCGGTCGAAAATTCGGCGATGAACGTGGCCGCGCCGCCGTACTCGCCGCCTGTGGAGAAACCCTGCACGAGACGCGCGACGAGCAGGAGCACGGGCGCGAGAATGCCTATCGAGTGATAGCTCGGAATCAGGCCGATGCAGAACGTGCCGGCGGCCATCATGATCATCGTCATGGCGAGCACGCGCTGGCGGCCGATGCGGTCGCCGAGCGGGCCGAACACCATGCCGCCGATCGGGCGCACGAGAAAGGCGGCGGCAAACGTGCCGAAGGTCGCGATCAATTGCGCGGAAGGACTGCTCGACGGAAAAAATACTTTGCCCAGCACGACGGCGATATAGCTATAGACGCCGAAGTCGAACCATTCCATCGCATTGCCGAGCGCCATCGCGCCCACGGCACGTTTCAGAAGAGCGTGATCGACGACGGTGATATCGCCCAGCGTGAGATGCGGTGACGATTTGCTGCGGGCATTGCGCTCGTGCGAGGGGCTCAATTGTCTCACTCCTGATTTTCAAGGCGAACACGAAGGACTGCGGTGTGGTCGCGCAGAAGGCCGCCGATGAGGCACGCGGCCCTCGGCATGATGTTTCCAGAGTGTGCGGATCGGGGCGCGCGCATGCCTTCGCTCACGCGTCCGGAACACGGCAGAAAACGACACACGTGCGTTCGTGCTGTCGGATTGCGTCGCACAGGCGTGGCGCCAAGCGTTGGCCGTCATCCGACATGCGTGTGCTTCGACGGCTATCGAGCGTCAGGCGCAACGCCTTTATTTACGGGGCTTTGAGCGGGTTGGAGCGATGCGTCCATCGTCATTGGCACAGGCCATGCAATGGATCAGGCGGGCGCGATGCTTTCGGCATGATGATTCGATTCCGGTAACCGTGTTGATCGATCGCGCCTCTTTTTATCGACACATTCACGGGGATCGCCATGAGAGCGAAGACCATCAGCATTCTTCTCGCTGCGAGCGCGGCGCTGTCAGCCGTGCCCGCATTCGCGGACGATTCCGGCAAGGTCACGCCGGTATCTCACGGCACGACAGCCGTTCATATGACGCACGCGAAGAACGACACGCACGATATGCCGGATGCCGCCACCAGCGCGGTCGGTGGCGGCGATGCGTACAAGACGCAGTCGGGCAAGCGCGAAGAGCGCGACAGCATCGATGCGTGGTTTCGCGGAGGCTGATCAGTCGAGCGTGATGCCGTCGAAGCGATGTCCGCCGAGCGGGCTGATCAGATAGCCGTGCACACGCTTCGAGATCGGCTGGAAGATGTTGGCGTGCGCGAGCGGCGTGTACGGCACCTGATCCTTGAAGACCACTTGCGCTTCTTCATAGAGCTTCGTGCGCGCGTTCTGATCGGTGACGAGGCGCGCTTTCGCGAGCAGATCGTCGAACTGCTTGTTGCACCACTTCGCCATGTTGCTTCCGTGGACCGCATCGCAACCGAGCGTGGTGCCGAGCCAGTTGTCCGGATCGCCGTTATCGCCGAGCCAGCCGTAAAGAATCGCGTCGTGCTCGCCGTTCGTTTTCGCGCGCTTGTTGTACTCGGCCCATTCGTACGTGACGATATTCGCCTTCACGCCGATCTTCGCCCAGTCCGATTGAATCAGTTGCGCCATCAGACGCGCGTTCGGGTTATAGCCGCGCTGCACGGGCATCGCCCATAGCGTGATGGTGAAGCCGTTCGGAAAGCCTGCTTCCTTCAGCAGTTCCTTCGCCTTCGCGGGATCGCGCGGCGCGTCCTTCAACGCCTTGTTATAGGACCATTGCGATGGCGGCATCGGGTTGGTCGCCATCGTGGCCGCGCCTTCGTAGACAGTCTTGATGATCGCCTGCTTGTCGATCGCCATGTCGAGCGCGCGGCGCACGTTCACGTTGTCGAGCGGCTTGTGCGTCGTGTTGTAGCCCACGTACGCGACATTGAAGCCGACGCCCGACAGCACCGTGAGCTGCGGGTCCTGCTTCGAAGCGCCGATATCGGCGGGGCGCGGAAACGACGTCACCTGGCATTCGCCGCTCGACAGCTTTTGCTGGCGCACGGCGGCATCCGGTGTAATCGAAAAGACGAGCTTGTCGATATGCACGTCCTTCCGGTTCCAGTATGTCGGATTCGCGTCGTAGCGGATCGTCGCATCCTTCTGATAGTCGCGGAATACGAACGCGCCCGTGCCCACGGGCTTTTGATTGAGGTCCTCGGGCTTGTTCTGCTTCAGCAATTGCGCGGCATATTCCGCCGATACGATCGACGCGAATTCCATCGCGATATTGCGCACGAATACGACATCCGCGGTCTTGAGCGTGAACCGCACGGTGTAGTCGTCGAGCTTCTCCACGGACGCGATGTTCTTGTCATAGCCGAGATCGGTCAGATACGGAAAGCTGACCGGATGCGCCTTCTGGAACGGATCGTTCGGATCGATCATGCGCTTGAACGTGAACACGACATCGTCCGCGTTGAAGTCGCGCGTGGGCTTGAACCACGATGTCGATTGAAATTTCACGCCGTGCCGGAGATGAAACGTGAAGGTCTTCGCATCCGGCGCTTCGTCCCATTTCTCAGCGAGACCGGGCACGAGATCGAGCGTGCCGCGTTTGAATTCGACGAGCTGGTCATAGACGGCGTGAGCGCCCGCATCGAAATCGGTGCTCGTGGTGTACTGCGCGGAATCGAAGCCGGCGGGACTGCCTTCGGAACAGAACACGAGCGTCTTGCTCGCGGCGGACGCGGTTTGCGCGGTGATTGCAAGCGCGGCGGAAAGAGAAACAACAAGGAAACGTCGTGAAAGAAGCATTTTTCTTGTTCGCTCGGAAGAGTGGGCGAGCCGCCTCGCGGCGGGCATGACCCGTACTCTACCAAGCAAACGTCTTTCCTTCCCGCTACATCGAGCGCAACGCGAAGCGTTTGAGCTTGCCCGTTTCGGTGCGCGGCAACGCAGTGAGAAAGGCCACGACGCGCGGATATTTATAAGGCGCGACAGTGCGCTTCACGAAGTCCTGCAATGCGGCGACGAGCGCGTCGTCGCCCGTGAAGCCGGGATTGAGCACGACGAATGCTTTCACCACTTGCCCGCGCGTTTCATCGGGCACGCCGATCACGCCGCATTCCGCAACGGCTTCGTGCTGCATCAGCACGCTTTCCACTTCCGGGCCGGAAATGTTGTAGCCCGCCGATACGATCATGTCGTCGGCGCGCGCCTGATAGAACACGTAGCCATCTTCACCGATCATGACGGAATCGCCGGGCAGATTCCATCCGTCGCGCACGAACTTCGACTGACGCTCGTCGGCGAGATAGCGGCAGCCCGTCGGGCCGCGCACCGCGAGCTTGCCGAGCGTATTGGGCGGCACGGGCTGCATTGCATCGTCGACGGCCTGCACGACGTAGCCCGGCACCGCGCGTCCGATCGCATGCTCGCGCACGTCCGCGCCCGCCGACGAAATGAAAATATGGATCATCTCCGTGCCGCCGATGCCGTCGGTCATCTCGATGCCGCTCGCTTCGCGCCATAGCGTGCGTGTCGAATCGGGCAGCGCTTCGCCCGCGGACACCGTCTTTTTCAGGCTCTTCACGTCGAAGCCCGCGATGAGCGGCGCCATCTGCCGGTAGAAGGTCGGTGCGGTGAACATGATCGTCGCGCGATAACGTTCGACGGTTCGCAGCAGCGTTTCCGGCGAGAGCTTTTCGAGCAATACCGTCGATGCGCCCACGCGCAGCGGAAAGCAGAGCAGGCCGCCGAGCCCGAACGTGAACGCGAGCGGCGGCGTGCCGCAGAACACATCGTCCGATGTGGGTTCAAGGATGTGTCGGGGGAAGAGATCGCACATCGCAAGCACATCGCGATGGAAGTGCATGCAGCCCTTCGGCGCGCCCGTGGTGCCGCTCGTGAACGCGATGAGGCACACGTCGTCGGCGGCGGTATCGCAGGCATCGAATTGATCGGGCATCGCCGCCGCGAGCGATTCGAGCGAACCGGGCGCGTCGTCGTGAAACATGAGAACCCGCGCGAGTCCTTCGCAATGGAACTCGTCGCCCTTCGTCTCGCAGCGTTTCAGTTCTTCGGTCAGGCGCACATCGCATAGCGCCGCTGAAATATGCGCCTTGTCGATGATCTGCTTCAGCTCCTTCGCGCGCAGCAGCGGCATGGTCGGCACGACGACGAGACCCGCCTTCAGCGCCGCGAAGAACGCGACCGCCATCTGCAAGGTATTCGGCCCGCGCAGCAGCACGCGGTTGCCCGGACGCAAGCCCATTTCATCGACGAGCACATGCGCGCTGCGATTCACGAGCGCGCGCAACTCGCGATAAGTCGTCGCATGCGGTTCGCCGTTTCGCTCGGACCAGATCGCGGGACGATCGCCGTAGCCGCGTTCGATTGCGCGATCCAGCAACTCGGTCGCGCAATTGAAGCGGGCGGGATAGGCGACATCCGCGTTGTCGAGCATGAACACCGGCCATTGTTCCTGCGGCGGCAGATGATCGCGCGCGAATGTATCGACGTGTGCTGACCGTTCCATCGTGCTCTCCGCTTAGTCGGGGATGACAGCCGTTGCTTCGATTTCCACCAGCGCGTCGTCTTCGATGAGCGCAACGACCTGCACCGCGCTCATCGCGATGTCGTAATCGCCGATCAGCTCGCGAAACGCCGCGCCGATTTCCTTCGCCGCCGCGAGATAGGCGCGCTTGTCGGTCACATACCACGTCATGCGCACGAGATGCGCGGGCTGGCCGCCCGCTTCGCGCAGAATGGCCACGACATTGCGCAGCGCCTGCACGGCCTGCGCGCCGAACTCGCGGCTGACGAAGCGCGCCTCTTCGTCCCAGCCGATCTGCCCGGCGATATACACCTGCGTGCCGCGCACCGCGACGCCGTTCGCGTAGCCGCGCGGCTTGATCCAGCCCGAAGGCAGAAGGGTCTTTTTCATGAGCGTGTCTCCTCGTTCAATGCGCGGCTCGTGCCCGGCGCGAAGTGTTCGATGGCGCGGGCAATATCGCCGGGAATGTCGATCGAGCGGCCATCGTCGAGCGATGTCGTGACCAGAACCTGCTTCGCGCGAAAGCGCACTTCGCCCTCGCAATGGCAGACGATATCGATACGAATCGAGCGCTGCCCGACGGAATCGACGGCAAGCGCGAGCGTCACCGTCTCACCCATGCGGCTCGGTCGCGAGAACTCGCAATTGAGCTTGACGATGGGCAGCCCGACGCGGCGCGCGGAGATCATCCGCGCATAGTCGATGCCGAGCGCGTCGTTGAACCAGTCCTCGACGAGCGCGTTCGTCATCACGAGGTATTGCGGGAAATAGACGATGCCCGCCGGATCGCAATGCGCGAAGCGGATGCGCATCGGCATGTCGAAGGTGCGTGTCATCGTTGACGTTCTCCGTGCGCTTTCAGCAAGTCTCGTCCGACGATCAGTTGCTGCACTTCCGTCGCGCCTTCATAGATGCGCAGCGCGCGAATCTCGCGATACAGCGATTCGACCGCAATGCCGCGTTTCACGCCGAGGCCGCCCCACAACTGCACGGCGGCGTCGATGACCTGTTGCGCGCCTTCGCTCGCGTGCCACTTCGCCATGGCCGCTTCGCGCGTGACGCTTTCGCCCTGATCGCGCAACCACGCGGCGCGATAGACGAGCAGCGCGCTCGTGTCGATGGTCAGCGCCATCTGCGCGAGCTTGGCCTGCGTCAGTTGAAAATCGCCGAGCGTCTGGCCGAACATCTTGCGCGACGCGGCGCGATCGAGGCCTTCCTGCATCGCGCGGCGTGCAAAGCCCAGAGACGCGGCCGCAACGGACGTGCGGAAAATATCGAGTGTGCGCATCGCGATCTTGAAGCCTTCGCCCGGCGCGCCGAGCATCTGGCTGCGCGGCACGCGTGCGTTATCGAAATGCAGGCGCGCGAGCGGATGCGGCGCGATCACGTCGATGCGTTCCGCGATCTGCAATCCCGGCGTATCCGCATCGACGATAAACGCGCTGATGCCGCGAGCGCCCGGCGCTTCGCCGGTGCGCGCGAACACGACATAGAAATCCGCGATGCCGCCGTTCGAGATCCAGGTCTTGTCGCCGTTCAGCAGGTAACTGTCGCCATCGGCGCGCGCATCGAGCGACATCGCCGCGACATCCGAACCTGCTTCCGGCTCGGACAACGCGAACGCAGCCAGCGCCGTGCCGTTCGCGACGCGCGGCAGATAGCGCGCCTTCTGCTCGCCGGTGCCCGCGAGCGAGATCGCGCCGGAGCCGAGCCCCTGCATCGCGAAGGCGAAGTCCGCGAGGCCGTCGTGCTTCGCGAGCGTTTCGCGCAGCAGACACACGGCGCGCGTATCGATCGTGTCGTTCGATGCGCCGTATTGCGTCCCGCCGATGCAATGCCTGAGCCAGCCCGCGTCGCCCAGCATGCGCACGAGGCGCTTGCAGGACGCGTCGGTATCGGCGTGATCGACGTGCTTCAGATGCGCGCTTGCCCATGCATCGAGATTGCGCGCGAGGTCGCGATGCCGTTCATCGAAGAAGGGCCACGCGAGCGCGCCGTGCAGATCGGCGTTCATTCAGTCTCCTTCGAACACGGGCCGCGTCTTCGCGGCAAATGCGCGATAGGCGCGCTCGAAATCGCGCGTGCTCATGCAGATGGCCTGGGCCTGCGCTTCCGATTCGATCGCTTCGTCGATGCTCATGCTCCATTCCTGATGCAGCATCTTCTTCGTGATGCCATGCGCGAAGGTCGGGCCCGCGACGAGTTCGGATGCGAGCTTCGCGGCTTCGTCGAGCAGGGTTTCGGGCGTGCAGAGCCGGTTGTAGAAGCCCCATTGATAGCCTTCGTCGCCGCTCGCGGAGCGGCCCGTGAAGAGCAGTTCGGACGCGCGTCCCTGGCCGATGATGCGCGGCAGGATCGAGCACGCGCCCATGTCGCAACCGGCGAGGCCGACGCGCGCGAACAGGAACGCGAGCTTGCTGCGCGCGGTGCCAAGACGCATGTCGGACGCCATCGCGAGGATCGCGCCCGCGCCCGCGCAGACGCCATCGACGGCGGCGACGACCGGCTGCGGGCAATGACGCATCGCCTTGACGAGATCGCCGGTCATGCGCGTGAAGAGCAGCAACTCGGGCATCGGCAGATCGATGAGCGGCGCGATGATTTCATGCACGTCGCCGCCGGAACAGAAGTTATCGCCCGCACCGTGAATCACGACGGCTTTCACATCGGTCGCATAGGCGAGCTGTCGAAACAGGTCGCGCAACTCCGCATACGATTCGAACGTCAGCGGGTTCTTGCGCTCGGGGCGGTTCAGCATGATGGTCGCGACGCCGTTGGTCACGGACCAGCCGAAGTGCGTCGTGCGATAGTCCGCGAGCGTGGTGCGGTTGCCGGCGAGAAGCGCGTCGGCGGCGGATGAGGTCATCGCTGTCTCCTTCAGTCCTTGAGCGTATTCATCAGATGCTGCTTGAGCTTGCCGAGCCGCTGATGCGTCTGCGATTTCTCGTTCAGTTCGAGGCCGCCGAACATTTCGACGACCCATTGCTCGTGCGCGGTCGCCATCTTGTCGAATGCGGTGCGGCCTTGCGGCGTGAGGCGCACGCTGGTCGAGCGGCGATCGTTCGGATCGGTATAGCGCGAGACGAGCCCTTCCTTTTCGAGCTGATCCGTGATGCCTGTCACGTTGCCGCCGGTGACCATCATGCGGCGCGAAAGCTCGGTCATCTTCAGCCCTTCCGGATGACGTTCGAGCTGCGCCATCAGATCGAAGCGCGGCAAGGTCGTATCGAACTCCGTGCGCAGGCGCTTGCGCAATTCGGCTTGCACGAGGTTCGTCGTCGTGAGCATGCGCAGCCACAGGCGCAGTCCCATGTGGCTGTCGGCGCCCGTGCTCATTTCCAGATCGACGACGTTGTCCGCCGGCTTCTCGATGCCTTTGCGCGGCGTTTTCTGCTCCGTCGCGGCGGTCGCTTTCTTGTTGCGTGCGGCGTGGGTCACGTGACTTCTCCACCTGATACGGAAATGGACTGGCCGTTCATCGCGTCGGAACCGGGCGCGCACAGCCATAGCACGGCGTTGGCGACTTCTTCCGGCTGCACGAAGCGGCGCTGCGGGTTGTGGCGCACGAGCGCGTCGCGTGCGTCCTGTTCGCTGCGCGAGGTCTTCGACATGATCTGATCGAGCGACGCGCGCAGCAGTTCGGTTTCGGTATAGCCGGGGCACACTGCGTTGACGGTGACGCCTTTGGTCGCGACTTCGAGCGCGAGCGCGCGAGTGAGACCGATGACGCCGTGCTTCGCCGCGCAATACGCGGCGACATACGCATAGCCGACTTGCCCCGCCGTGCTCGCGACATTCACGATGCGGCCATAGCCGCGTTCGAGCATCGAAGGCAGCACGGCGCGCGTGCAGAGAAACACGCCCGTGAGGTTCACGTCGAGCATGCGTTGCCAGAGCGCGGCGTCGGTATGCGTGAAGGGCGCGGCATGCGCATGGCCCGCGTTGTTGACGAGGATGTCGACGGCACCGACGCGAGAGAACGCTTCTGCGACGGCGGCTTCGTTCGTGACATCGACGCTCACGCACGCGACATCGCGATGAGCGCGCATCGCGTCGCGTTGTGCTTCGAGGCGCGCGAGATCGCGGCCCATCAGCGTGATGCGCGCGCCCGCCCGTGCGAGCGCCTGGGCGCACGATGCACCGATGCCGCTGCCGCCGCCCGTGATGACCGCGTGTTTATCAGCGATAGCCGTCATGATCAGACCGTTCCTTCGGCGCGTTGCGCCCGTTCTTGCGGCGTGAGGCGCGCGTTGTCGGCGGCGAGCGCGCGTTCGCGTTCCAGATTGCGTTCGAGTTGCGATTTGGCGGCGGCATACTGCTTCGGCCACGCGACATCGAAGTAACCGATCTTCGCGGCTTCGTTCAACGTCCACGATGGATTCGCGAGATGCGGACGCGCCACCGCGCAGAGATCCGCGCGTCCCGCCGCGATGATGCTGTTCACGTGATCCGCTTCCGATATCGCACCGACGGCGATCGTCGCGATGCCCGCTTCGTTGCGGATGCGATCGGCGAACGGCGTCTGGAACATGCGGCCGTACACGGGCTTTTCCTGCTTGCTGACCTGTCCCGATGACACGTCGATCATGTCCGCGCCCGCTGCCTTGAACGCACGAGCGATCTCGACTGCATCGTCGGGCGTCGTGCCGCCATCGACCCAGTCGTGCGCGGAAATCCGGACGGACATCGGCTTGTCTTGCGGCCATGCCGCGCGCATCGCGGCGAATACTTCGAGCGGATAGCGCAGACGATTTTCGAGCGAGCCGCCGTATTGATCGGTGCGCTGATTCGTGAGCGGCGAGAGGAAGCTCGACAGGAAATAGCCGTGCGCGCAGTGCAATTCGAGCCAGTCGAAGCCCGCTTGCGCCGCCATCTCGGTGGCGCGCACGAATTGCGCTTCGATCTCGCGCAGTTCTTCATGCGACGCCTCGCGCGACCATTGGCTCACGCCTTGCAAATACTGTTGCGGCGAAGCGGACACGAGCGGCCAGTTGCCATCGTCAAGCGGCTGATCGATGCCTTCCCAGCTCACGCGCGTCGATGCCTTCGCGCCCGCATGTCCGATCTGCATGCCGATCTTCGCATCCGATTGCGCGTGCACGAAATCGACGATGCGCGTCCACGCGGCAAGATGCTCCGGCGCATACATGCCGGGGCATCCCGGCGTGATGCGCGCTTCGGGCGACACGCACGTCATCTCCGTCATCACGAGCGCGGCGCCGCCCATCGCGCGCGCGCCGAGATGCATCAGGTGATAGTCGCCCGCGATGCCATCGACGGCGGAATACTGCGCCATCGGCGACACGACCACGCGATTCTTCAGCGTGACGCCGCGCAGCTTGAACGGCGTGAACATCGGTGGCACGGAACGTTGCTGTGCATCGCGTTCGATACCCGCACGCGCGGCGAGCCAGTCTTCGAATGCGGCGAGATAGCGCGCATCGCGTTCGCGCAGGTTTTCATGCGAGATGCGCTGTGAGCGCGTGAGCAGCGAATACGCGAACTGCTCCGGTTCGAAGGCCGCGTAACGGTCCACATGCTCGAACCATTCCGTCGAATTGCGCGCGGCGTTCTGAATGCGCAGCACATCGACGCTGCGCACCTGCGTGTAATGCGCGAGCGCGCCTTCGAGATCGCCGTTCTGTTTTGCAAACGCGGTGTCGATGCTGTTCGCGAGTTCGATCGCGTCTTCGAGCGCGAGCTTCGTGCCGGAACCGATCGAGAAGTGCGCGGTATGCGCCGCATCGCCCATCAGCACGACAGGCGTGCGCTTGCCGTTCGCGCCATCGCGCCAATGCACCCATTCGCGATTCACGACGCGCGGAAAGCGAATCCATTGCGCCGAGCCGCGCAAGTGCGTGGCGTTCGACATCAGCGCGTGGCCGTCGAGGTACTTTGCGAAGAGCTTTTCGCAGAACGCGATGCCGTCTTCCTTGCTCATGTCGGCGAGGCCGGCCGCGCGCCATACGCGCTCGGGCGCTTCGACGATGAACGTCGACGTGTTGTCGTCGAAACGATAGGCATGCGCCTGGAACCAGCCCCATTCGGTCTTTTCGAAAGCGAACGTGAAGGCCTCGAAGCACTTGTTCGTGCCGAGCCACACGAAGCGGCAATCGCGCATATCGATGTCGGGCTGATAGGTCGATGCGTATTTCTGCCGGACCGCGCTATTCGCGCCGTCGCTCGCGATGATGAGGTCGGCGTCGTAGTCGTCGTCGTTCACGACATGCGTTTCGAACACGAGCTTCACGTCGAGTTCTTCGCAACGCGCTTGCAGAATGTTCAGCAGACGCTTGCGGCCGATGCCGCAGAAGCCGTGACCCGACGAGCGGATCGTGCGGCCGCCGATATGCACTTCGATATCGTCCCAGTGATTGAACGCATCGAGGATGGCGTCGGCGCTTTGCGGGTCCGCCGCGCGCAGGTTGCCGAGCGTCTGGTCGGAGAACACGACGCCCCAGCCGAACGTGTCATACGGCCGGTTGCGCTCGACGACGGTGATGTCGTAGCCAGGGTGGCGGTGCTTCATCAAAAGCCCGAAATACAGGCCCGCCGGGCCTCCGCCAATGCAGACGATGCGCATGCTCGCTCTCCGACCGTTGTCTTCTCACATCGATAATTTAGGTTTAGATAGTTTAGATGTCAAGTAAATAGTCGATCGAACGAACGTGCGAAAGATGCCGGTGGAATCATCGATCCTCGGGGATGACCTGCAACAGCGGTTCGGGCGACACGGCGATCGCGCCCGAGAATGGCCGATCATGCGAAAGGATCAGCAACACGGTGGTCGCGAGGCACGCGCAAAACAAGCCGATCGCGATGGCGGACGTCAGCCGGTTTTCGCCATGAATCAGCGCGATCGCGAAGACGAGGCAGGCGGCGAGAATGCCCAGGCATAGCCACTTGATGCCGCTGACTTCGGAGCGGCTCACCAGAATGCGCTGACGACGTGCTTCGAGCGCCTGTTCGAGAGACACCGCGACCTGATGCTGCGCGGTCTGTTGTCCGGGCGTGTTCGCCGGCAACGAGAGCGCGAACTGCATCGCTTGGTTCAGCGTGGGCGGGCTGATCTTCAGCGTGACCACGCCTTGCGCCATCGAAGTCCATTCGGTCGTCGCCGTGTATTCGATGTATTCGCGCACCAGTTTGCGCAGTTGCGCTTGCGCGTCTTCCGGGAAAACCGCGGACAGGACGACGACGGAACGAAGCGCGCCTGCTTCCGTATCGACCGCGGCGTTGGCCTGCGACGTATCGTTCCAAACTTGGGCGGCGGTGAAGGCGATGAGCAGGCCGAAGATGACGCCGATCGGCGAGAGCAGGCCGGGAGAAAGCGCGATGAACGACCGCCGATGCGCGCTTGCCGCAAGCCGGCCCGCCACGAAATGGATCGCCGCTCCCGCGATGCCGACCACGCCGAAAACGACGAGCGTCATTTCCCATAACGGAAGGTTATGCAACCAGGTACTCGTCATCGGGACGTGCTCCGTGGCTGAACCGAAAGCACATTTAAGCACAAGCGAGATTGGTTTAGCGGTGCGCCCTATTCGAACGCGCCGGTGCGCACTTCGCCGTCGCGGATATAGCGCGTGACGATCACGCCGCCAGGCGTCTGCGTCGAATGCGCAAGCGTGAAAGCGGACACCAGCGCGTCGTCGCTGAACAGGCGCTTGCCGCGTCCCAGCATGACGGGGTAAATCAGAAGACAAAGTTCGTCGACGAGGCCGGCCGCGAGCAGTTGGCGCACCATGTCGCCGCTTCCGAACGTCAGCAGATCGGCGCCGTTCGCTTGTTTAAGCCCGCGCACCGCGTCGGCGAGACTGCCTTGCAGCGCGTGACTGTTCTGCCAGTCGAGATCATCGGGCCGATGCGTGGCGACGTGCTTGGCGACACGGTTGAACACGTCGGCGATGGCGCGGCTCTTCGAATCGGCCGGAACGTGCGGCCAGTGCGACGCGAAGATGTCGTAAGTACGGCGCCCGAGCAGCAGATCGAAGGGCTGCGCGATCAGGCTCTGCACGTGCTGGCCGATGGCTTCGTCGGCATAAGGCACGATCCAGCCACCCAGACGGAATTCGCCGCTGGTATCTTCGGTCGGGCCGCCGGGGGCCTGAATCACGCCGTCCAGACTGATGAAAGCCGAAACGATGAGCTTGCGCATAAATGTTCTCCATGTCGACGGACTCGATCGGTCCATCTAGACGACGAGCGAGTCGCGGGTAAATCGACAATGCTCATGCGCTACAAAACGAGTGCCGCTCAACTCGTTTCGCCCGGCATGTTGCCAATCCGCCGACCCAGTTCATCGGCGCGCCGCCAGACGGCCTGCATCAGCACCATCGCGCTTCTCGAGGGCGGCGAGAACTTCGAATAGACGAACGTCGATACCATCTCCAGATCTTCGACGAGCGGCCGCACGATGCAGTCGATGCCGCCGGTCGCGTATTCATCGACGATGGCGAGCCCGAGGCCGCCGCGCACGAGCGCGAGCGCCTGATCGGCGCGTGTCACGTCGACCGCCGACGTCAGTTCGACATCGGCCTGCTGGCACGCCCGCGCGATCATCGTGCCGAACGGAATGTCGCGCCTGAACAGGATCATCGGTTCGTCTTTGAGGTCCGCGAGCGCGATTCTCTCGCGCGCGGCGAACGGATGATCCGGCGGCAGCACGCATACCATCCGCCCGCGCATGAACGGCACGACTTCGAGATGCTCGTGCTCGATCGGCAGCGAGGTCACCGCCACTTCGACGCTCTTGCTCAGCACTTCCAGCGGCATGTCGGCCATGAGCGTCGTATGCCAGTCGACTCTGAGCCCCGGCAACTGCCGCTTCAGTTCGACGATGGCGGGCGCGACGACGGCCGGCGCGAGCGACGGGCTGCACGCGATACGCAACAGGCTTGCCGGGCCGAGCGCGAGCGCCCGCGCGAATTCATCGACGCGCAGCGCCGACTGATAAACCTGCTCGACTTCGCGAAACAGGGCCTGCGCCTCGGCGGTCGGAATGAGGCGGCCCTTCGCGCGCTCGAAGAGGCGCAGTCCCAGCGTGGTCTCGGTATGCGCGACGAGCTTGCTGACAGCCGGTTGCGACACATACAGCATCTTCGACGCGGCATTGATCGAGCCCGTCAGCATGACCGCGCGAAACACCTCCATTTGCCGCAGCTTGAAGCGCATCGTTTCTCCGGCTGCCCATCGAGGGCGATTAACCAAAGGTTATAGGGTAGCCGAAACTCGGCATACGACAGCCCACGGCCAACTCTCTAGTATTTCCAGGACGCGTCGGGCCTTTGCCACGGCGGCGCGCAGACCGGAAAACATTGGACGGAGACACGATGAACCAGACCCACTCGCCTCGCGCGATCGGCGCGCAACCCGCCGCGGCGGCGCCGGCCGCGACGCGCACCCGCGCGCGCTTCGGCATCCTAGCGCTGCTCGCGATCGGCACGATGATCAACTACCTCGATCGCAGCGTCGCCGGGATCGCGGCGCCCGGCATGAGCCACGAACTGGGTCTGACGCCGGCGCTGATGGGCGTGATCTTCTCCGCATTTTCGTGGACCTACACCGCGTCGCAGATTCCGGGCGGCGTGATGCTCGACCGCATCGGCACGCGCTGGACCTATTTCTTCGCGCTGACGCTGTGGTCGCTGTTCACCGGTCTGCAAGGACTCGCGACGGGCTTCGTCTCGCTTTTGATCATGCGGCTCCTGATCGGCATTGCAGAGGCGCCGTGCTTTCCGACCAACAGCCGCGTCGTCGCGATATGGTTTCCGCAGAGCGAGCGCGCCCGCGCGACGGGCGTCTACACGTTCGCGGAGTATGTCGGTCTCGCGTTTCTGAGCCCGCTGCTTTTCTGGATCGATCATCGCTATGGATGGCGTGCGCTGTTCGGCATCGTCGGCGCGGTCGGCATCGTGTTCGGCGCGATCTGGCTCATGCGCTTTCGCGAACCGCACGAGTCGAAACGGGCGAATCGCGCCGAGCTCGACTACATCGCGAGCGGCGGCGGCGTGGTCGACGGCAGCCAGCAGGCGACGCGTTTTCGCTGGTCCGATATCGCCGCGCTCCTGCGCCGCCGCAGCATGCTCGGCATCTGCATCGGCCAGTTCGCGTGCAATTCGACCAACGTGTTCTTCCTGACCTGGTTTCCGACCTATCTCGTCACCGAACGCCACATGCCGTGGCTGAAGGTCGGCATGGTCGCGGTGCTGCCGTTCATCGCCGCGTCGGTCGGGACGCTCGCGGGCGGCTGGATTTCCGATGCCATGCTGCGTCGCGGCATCTCGCTGAACTGGTCGCGCAAGCTGCCGGTGATCGCCGGGCTCGTCGCCGCATCGAGCATCGTGCTGGCGAATTACGTCGATTCGATCACCGTGGTGATCGCGATCCTGTGCGTTGCGTACTTCGCGCAGGGGATGTCGGCGCTCGCCTGGATGATCGTCTCCGATATCGCGCCGAAGGGCCTGCTGGGCCTGAGCGGCGGCATCTTCAACCTGTTCGCGAATGCGGCCGGCATCGTCACGCCGCTCGTGGTCGGGCTGATCGTCAACGCGACAGGCTCGTTCGTGTATGCGCTCGCCTTCATCTCGGCCGTGACGCTGCTCGGCGCGCTCTCGTATGTGTTCGTCGTCGGCGATATCAAGCGGATCGAATTCGCGGGCTCCGCTTCCTCCTCCATCTGAAGACCTCAAGGAAATCATTGCAATGAGTCACTCTCTCGACGGCCGCATCGCCATCGTGACGGGCGCCGCGCGCGGGATCGGCCTCGGCATCGCCCAGAAGCTCAAGGCCGACGGCGCGCGCGTCGCGATCTGGGACCTCGATGTCGCCGGCTGCGATGCGCGGCGTCTTGGCTTCGAAGCCGATCATCTGCAGCAGGTCGATGTCGCATCGCACGAATCGGTCGGACGCGCGTTCGAGGCGACCGTCGCGGCGCTCGGACATATCGACATTCTCGTCAACAACGCGGGCATCAACGGGCCGGTCGCGCCGAGCTGGGAATATCCGGTCGATGCGTGGCAGCGTGTGCTCAACGTCGATCTGAACAGCGTGTTCTACTGCTGCCGCGCCGCCATCCCGCATATGCGCGCGAGGGGCGGCGGGCGTATCGTCAATATCGCGTCGATCGCCGGGAAGGAGGGCGTGCAGTACATCTCCGCGTACTCCGCTGCGAAAGCGGGCGTGATCGCGTTCACGAAGTCGGCCGCGAAGGAACTGGCGCGCGACAACGTGCTGATCAACTGCGTCGCGCCCGCGATGGTCGAGACGGAGCTGTTCAACGAGATGTCGGAACAGCACATCGAGGCGAGCAAGGCGAAGATTCCGATGGGCCGCTTCCTGCAGATCGACGAAGTCGGCTCGATGGTGAGCTGGATCGCGAGTCCCGCGTGCAGCTTCACGACGGGCTTCACCTTCGATCTGACGGGCGGGAGGGCCACGTATTGAAGGCCGCTCCGCTCCCGGCGCGGCCTCTCGCGGTCGCGCATCTGACCGCGCTGGACATCGCGCCCGTGCCGTGGGTCCGTCTCGCCGCGCGTGCGGGTTTCGACGCGGTCGGTCTGCGCATGCATCCGGCGGTGCCGGGCGGCGTCGCGTATCCGCTGGCGTCCGGCTCCGCGGCGCTTCATGAATTGCGGGACGCGCTCGCGGGCGAAGGCATCGCGGTACATGACGTCGAATTCATTCCCGTCGTGCCGGCGCTCGATCCCGCTTCGTTTGCGCCGCTCTTCGAAGCGGCGGCGTCGCTCGGCGCGCGTTGCGTGAACGTATCGGGCGATGATCCGGACGAGGGCCGGCTTGCCGCCAATCTCGCCGCGCTGGCCGAACTCGGCCGTCCGTTCGGCTTGCGCATCGATCTGGAATTCATGCGCTGGCGGCATGTCGGCTCGCTCGCGCAAGCTCGTGAGATGATCGCGCGGGTCGGTCATCCGAATCTCGCGGTGCTCGTCGACGCGCTGCATCTGTCGCGCTCGGGCGGCACACCGGACGATATCGCGAGGATGCCGCCCGGCTGGATCGGTTCCGCGCAACTGTGCGATGCGCGCGCCGCGCTTCCCGCCAGCGACGACGATGCGATCCGTGAAGCGCGCACCGATCGCCTGCCGCCGGGCGACGGCGCGCTGCCGCTCGACGCGCTGCTGCGCGCGTTGCCTGCGGATGTGGCGCTGAGCGTCGAGATGCCGTATCCGTCGCTGCCCGCCGACGCGCGGCTTGAGCTTGCGTACGGCGCGGCGCGGCGAGTGTTCGACGGGCTCGGCGTCGTGTCGGTCTGAATGGGGAACAGAGATGAGCGTATTCGAAGAAGACAAGATCGACTGCCACTGCCACGTGTTCGATCCCGCGCGCTTTCCGTATCGGGAGGACACGCCGTATCGGCCGGCGCAGCAGGAAATCGGCACGGCTGCGCAGTTCGTCCGGGTGATGGATGCGTATGGCGTGCGGCATGCACTGCTCGTCGGTCCGACGAGCGGCTACCGGACCGACAACCGCTGCCTGCTCGATGCACTGGAGACATACGAAGGACGCCTGCGCGGCATCGCCGTGGTCGATGACGACATATCGCGCAACGAGCTTGCGGCGCTGCATCGCGCGGGCGTCGCCGGTGTCGCGTTCAACCCGGCGATGGAAGGCGTCGATGCCGTGCTCGGCGCGGGCGCGCTCTTCGCGTCGCTTGCGGACCTCGGGATGGTCGCGCAGATTCAGGTAACCGGTGACCAGATGGTCGCGCTCGAATCCTGGCTGTCGCGGCAGGCGGCGCCGATCGTGATCGACCACGGCGGGCGGCCCGACATCGGCGCGGGCATCGCGCAGGCCGGCTTTCAGGCGCTGCTGCGGCTCGCGGACAGCGGCCGCGCGAGCGTCAAGCTGTCGGGCTGGCAGAAGTACTCGGCGCGCGCGCATCCGTACGAAGACGCGTGGCCGTATGCGCAGGCGCTGCTACGCGCGTTCGGGCCGCAAAACTGCGTCTGGGGTTCGGACTGGCCGTTCCTTCGGGCGCCTGAGCGGCTCGATTATGGGCCGCTGCTGACGCTCTTCGGGCAGATCGTGCCCGATGCGCAAGTGCGTCGACAGATTCAATGGGAGACGCCGCGCCGGATTTTCGGTTTCGGCGCGTAGGCGAACGGGCGCCGTCGCGATCAGTGCCCCAGCCCGCTCGCCGCGATCTGCTGCTCGACGTATTGCGCGAAGAGAGCGTGCATGCGCGTCGTCGGATGGAGATCGTCGGCGAACATGTAAGTCTGGTCCGCGTTCGACGAGACGTAAGTCGCTCGTGAGCAGAGCAGCGACGTGTCGTGCGGTGTTTTCGACGGATCGCATGCCTGACCCGTGTTGGACACGGTGAAGCCATTGGCCTGAAAGTTCGCGATGGTCTGCGTCGTCCAGGCGTAGGAGTCGACGACGATGACCTTGCCCTGCAGACCGTTCGATTGCAGGGCGGAGTTCAGCGTCGCGTTGAAGAGCTGCGACAGTTGGGTGAAGTTGCCGCCGCCATCCGACGACTTGATGCCATCGGGCGAAAGTCCGATGTTCGGTACGTTGACCACCACGACATGCACGCCCCCGCTCTGCACGATCTGCGCGACTTGTTGCGCGAGCGTGGTTGCCGCGGTCTGCACGGTCGTGTTCGCGGCGGGCGGACTGCCGGCGCGCAGCACGTCGTTGGCACCGGCCCAGACGAGCACGAGCTGGCTCGAATTGAAACTGCCGTGCGACGCCAGATAGCTCGAAATCTGCTGCGTGACCGGCATCTCGACATTGCCGATCACGTCCGTCAGGAACTGATTCTGATCGGCCGGCGTGGCGACCGTAGCGCCGCCTTGTGCGTAGCCCAATCCGCTTTGGGCCTTCAGTTCGTGCCCGAGGTCGATCGTGAAAGCCGCGGTGAGCGTGTCGCCGTAATACTGCGCGACGTCCTGGGACCATACCTGTCCGGGATTCGTCGTGAATCGTCCGCCGCCGACCACGCCCGCGATCGGCTGATACGTCCCGACGTCCGACAGACTGTCTCCGAACGCCACGACCTGCAACTTGACGCCGCCCGCGGGCGCCGAAGAACTGCTTCCGCCCGAGTCGCCGCTGCTGCCGCCGCATGAGGTAAGCAGTGCAATCAGGATGGCAGAAATTGCGTGGCGAATGCCGGGGGTGATTCGGGTATGACGCATCATTCCTCCGTGCCAGCCCCGGCCGGGGCGGGATTGCCCGCGATGGCGGTTGGTCGTCGGCCGCGCGTGAGTGGCTGTCTGGAACATCGGTAAGCAAGAAAGATGCGCCTCGCGTGTTTCCCGTGGCGAATCGGCTACCATTGGCCGACGACGGCTCGTTCGAATCACTGCTGCGAGGACGCCAGGGGTGGACCACTACATCGATCTTGCAGGCGATCCTTCCGCACTCGCGCATCTGCTGCGACGACTGCACCTTGCTGATGACGTCGCCTCCGCGACGCTCACGCCGCTAACCGGCGGCGTGTCCTCGAATATTTTCCGGCTCGATATCGGCGATGAGACCTACTGCCTGAAGCAGGCTCTGCCCAAGCTCAAGGTCGCGAAAGACTGGATCGTGCCGGTCGAGCGCGTCTATGCGGAGATCGGCTGGCTTCGGACGGCTGGCCGGATCGTGCCGGGTCATGTGCCTGATGTGCTCGGCGTCGATCACGAAACCAAGAGCTTCGTCATGGCGTTTCTCCCGCCGACATACGCGAACTGGAAACGCGAGTTGATGGATGGCCGCGTCGATCCGGAGATCGGGGCGCAACTGGGCGACGTGCTGGGCCGGATTCATGCGGCGACGGCAGGCGACGCGGACATCGCCGCCCGTTTCGCGAATGACGATACCTTTCACGCGATCCGTCTCGAACCGTATCTGGAAGAAGCCGCTCGACAGAATCCGCGAGTGGCGGCGGCGCTGCGCTCGCTGATCGAGCGGACGTCGGGCACGCGAGAAGCGCTCGTTCATGGCGATGTCAGCCCGAAGAACATCCTGTTGGGACGGGCGGGGCCGGTGATCCTGGATGCGGAATGCGCGTGGTACGGCGATCCTGCCTTCGATGTGGCCTTCTGCCTCAATCATTTCCTGCTCAAGTCGGCGCGCTCGCCGGGTGCGCTTGCCGCGTTATTGCTGTCGTTTGCGAAGCTGGTCGCGCGTTACGTGCCGCATATCGCGTGGACGAAACCGGACGCGTTGCTCGACCGCGTCGCGTCGCTGCTCCCGGCGCTGCTGCTGGCGCGCGTGGACGGCAAATCGCCGGTGGAGTATCTCGACGAAGACCGCCGCGCCCGCGTGCGCGCCGCCGCGATCGAACTGATCGGGCGGCCGGACAGCACGCTCTCCGACATCACAACGCTCTGGCAAAGGGAGTTTTCCGTATGAGTCGAATCGAAGAAGTGCGAGCGCGGCGTATCTGGGATTCGCGCGGACGGCCGACTGTCGAAGTGGAAATCGTCACTGAAACCGGGGCGCGGGGACGCGGCATCGCGCCGGCCGGTGCGTCTCGCGGTTCGCGAGAAGCGATGGAACTCCGCGATGGCGGCACGGCGTTCGATGGCAAGGACGTCAAAACGGCCATCGCCGGCATCGCGCGCGAGATTGCGCCCGCGTTGCGAGGCCACGAGGTCGCGGAACAGGCGGCGATCGATGCGATGCTCATCGCGCTCGATGGCACGCCGGACAAGTCGCGGCTCGGCGGCAACGCGCTGATCGCGACATCGCTTGCCGCCTTGCACGCTGCCGCGAACGAGCGAGGCTTGCCGCTCTGGCGTTACGTCGCGGGCGACGAGGAGGTGACGTTGCCGCTTCCGCAAATCCAGATTTTCGGCGGCGGCGCGCATGCGGAACGGCGCGTCGATGTGCAGGATTTCATGGTGATCGCGACATCGGCCACGAGTTTCGCGCAGGCGCTCGAAATGACCGCCGAGGTCTATCGGCACGCCGGCGTGCTGATGCGCAAACGCGGCGCAGCGCAGGGCGTGGCGGACGAAGGCGGATGGTGGCCCGCGTTCTCCAGCAACGAGGAGGCGATGGACGTGCTGGTCGCATCGATCGAAGCGGCGGGTTTCGTTCCGGGCACGGATATGGGCATTGCGCTGGACATCGCCGCGTCGGAATTCGGCAAGGGCGGACAGTACACGCTCGGGCTGGACAATGTGCGGCTCGATACCGACGCGATGATCGAGAAGTTGCTGGGGTGGATTGAGCGATACCCGATTGTGTCGATCGAAGACCCGCTATCGGAAGACGATGAGGCGGGGATGATCGCGTTCACGCGAGCGGCGGGAAGCAAGGTGCAGATCGTGGGCGATGACTTTTTCGTTACGCGCGCTGGGCTTATCGAGGATCGTGCGGCGAAAGGGGCTTGCAATGCGGCGCTCATCAAGCTCAATCAGGCAGGTACCGTGACGGAGACGCTCGCGGCGCTTCGGGCGGCCAGGAAGCATGGTTATGCGTCGATTGTGTCGGCGAGATCGGGGGAAACCGAGGATGTGTCGATCGTTCATCTTGCGACGGGGTGGAATGCAGGGCAGTTGAAGGTCGGGTCGTTCTCGCGGTCCGAGCGGATGGCGAAGTGGAATGAAGGCATTCGGATCGAGGAGGGTGGGGCGATGGGGTTTGCTGGGGCGGCGGTGTTGTTTCGAGGTTGAGGGCTTGGTTGTTAGCGAAGTGCTCTGTATTCGGAATAATCCGAAAAGTGTGTGTTCCGTTTTTTCTAAGCTTTTGAATCCTATGTAATCCTTCACAAAACCTTCGGACTGCGAGTTATAGGTACATCCATGAAGGCGGTTTTTGGGTAATAATTGCCTGCGCCCATTCGAATTGCAGATGACAAGCAATCGAAACGGAGTGCGCTGGGGTTCGAATCATATCGCCTCAGCGTGCCCGTCAGTCGGACGGCGCCACTTCAGGGAGCTTCTTTCGCATGTCGATGGTGATACCCAATCAGGCCTACAGCCTGACTCTCAAGCCGCAACCGGCGCCGATCTCGGTTCTTCGATTCAATGGCCGCGCAGACATTAGCGCGCTGTATGAATATCGCATCGAATTCACAAGTGCGCTTGCCGACATTTCGATGGACCAGGTCGTAGGCAGGGCGGCGACGTTTTCCATTGAGCCTGTTGATCCGGCGCAAGGTTATCTGGAACAAATGTTCGGGTCGCGCTGGAAAGACTTCAGCAAGATGCCGTTGAAGTATTCGACGCACGGGATTATTCAGCGCTTCGAGAACCTTGGATCATCGGCCGATGAGACGCACTATCGCGTCACGCTTGTTCCGAAAATTGCGGACCTCGCCAGGGTAAGGAAGAGCCGGCTATTCCAAAAGCAATCCGTTGTCGAGATCATCACTGATACGTTGCGCCACTACGGTTATCGCCTGGGCGTCGATTTCGATTTCAAGAGTCTGCGCGGAAAATACAAGCGGTTCGAGTACGTTACTCAATTTCACGAGACCACGTTTTCCTTTATTCAAAGGCTCTGCGCCGAAGCGGGAATCTGGTTCCGTTTCGAGCAGAAGAGCGATCGCACCATCATCATCTTTGGCGATGATCTGGATGCGTACGCGCGCAAGCAGCGTGTTTTGCCTCTACGATCGCACTCCAGTCTGGAGAGCGCGGGTGTGGAGTCCGTTCGGTCTTTGAGGACCATCACGCAGCGCGTGCCCGAAGCGATTCAGTTGAACGACTACAACCATCGTCAGGCGGATGTGTCGCTGCTGATCGAGCAGAACGCCGCGCCGGGCGACAAAACGACGGATGGCGTCGATAACCACTGGGGCGAGCATTACGAGACGCTGGAAGAGGGGCGCGAGATCGCCCGTCGGCGTCACGAGGAGCATCTGGCCACGCAGATCAGCTATCGCGGCCGGGGCAATCCGTTCTCGCTCGAAGTCGGCGAGGTGATGGGGCTTGATGCGAATCCAAAGGATGCGCCGCACGGG
>NZ_JACSUE010000013.1:0-166749 GCF_014384845.1 Caballeronia sp. EK | reverse complement strand
GTGTGGCCGAGAAGCTGCACGCAGCGGCAAGTTCACCACATCAAGATATCTAGCCGCTCCACCTGAGGCAATCCTGCGCCCAGGCGCGCACGCCTCTACACACGGCCTAGGCGAGCCGCTTACGCTCCACGGTCAGCTCCAGACAGAGCAATCGCCGGCGGGTGGGTGAGGCCAGCGTCATGGATCTCGTGATCGAGCTTCGCAGGCGGCTGGACGGCGTGGACGCCCTGCTCGCGCTAAGCGAACTGCCGACCCGCGTACAGGCCGCCGCCGGGCAACTGAGCGAAGCGGCAAAATCCTACGTGAGTGCTGTCCAGCGTCTGTAAGGCGTTATGCGGGGCGGCAATGAAAATATTAAGGTGGCCGGCGGGCGCGCACAGAGCAAGCGAGCAACTGCGGGTTCACGATTTACATCGCAACCCTGGCAAAACCCTTACAGGAATTTCTTATGGACGAAAGAAAGCGAGACAGCATGATTGTGTATCTCCGCCACCGCATGGATGACTTCGGCATTAGCCCTAATGACCTCGCTTCCTTCCTGGGGACCAAGCCTGCCGGACCCGATATGGGTCGCTACGGTAGCGCGGGCGGTGATACCTGGAGCGGCGACGGCGAGATGCCGCAATGGCTCAAACAGGCCACTAGCGCGGGACAATCCATCAGGCACTTCGAACTTCCGATCGGGACGCACGTCTGGACAGCAAGTCAAGCTGAGGCGGACTGGGCAAACGACCCTTTCGCCGGAAGCCCGCTCGCGGGAGCTCGCCATGCCAGGCCGTAGCCTTCAGGAATCCGGATCCTAAGACGCCCCATCTTAGTCACTGCGCTGACCGGCACAGACAGCCGTGGATTGCGCGCCTAGGCACCGAGTGGCCCGCCGCGCGAGCGATCGGTGGCCCGTCGGGAATGTTTTCCTCGATACCGATCGAACCTTCTTTGGTGTGTTCAAAGAAAGGGATTAATCACGGTCAATCGGTCGAAAATGACTTGACCGTGGTGCATGTCCTCGCTGTAGAGAACTTCACAATCGTTGAGCAGCGCGAACGCGATAATGCAAGAGTCACAGAACCTAAATCTGTAGTGCGCTGCGACGCGGCGTGCTTCTTTGTGAACTTCGAGAGTCAGCGGCACGACTTCGCAAAGCACCTCGACATCTTCCAGAATGCTCTCGATTTCCGGCCACGGAAGGCCCATTTTCCGGCTCATCACGAGCGTGACCTCATTCATCACCTGAGTGCTGATGACTGGTTTCGACTTCTCGCCAGCCACTAACTCCTCAGCCTTGTCAGCCTTCGCAGCATCGTTAGAAAACAAATAGACGATGACATTGCTATCGACGGCAAATCGGTTTGGCGCCGCGACTGTCATTCGGAGCTATCCCGTTCACTGAGCGATTCCCGATCGAACTTGAAGTCCGCAGGGAGTCGTCCCCGATATTGCCGCAGGCGCTCGATACGTTGTGCAACGGTCGGCTTTCTCATCACCGAAAATGCGCCGGAGTTGTGAGCGTAAATCTCGATATCGTCTCCCTCCTTCAAATCGAGGGCGTCGACGACGCTCGCAGGCAGTCGCACCGCAAGACTGTTACCCCATTTTGCGACCTGCATGATCAGCTCCTTGGATACACGTAGGGACAATTGTATATCCAGACGCGTGTTTCCTCAAGTTGGACGATTTGTGTGGATCGCTGGGCGATCGATTGCCGTATGCCAACGCCACGCGCACCAAATGCCGTTCGACCGACGCGAACTTGGCCGACTCGTCCAACTCCGCGAGGTCGATAGCCAAGAATTTCTGGGCCGCTTGCCTTCAAATATCGGATCAAACTTTGCCCTCCGCGGCCGCAGACTTCAAACCGCGTCGCGTAAAGTTGCGATCAATCATCGCTTGTCGTGTGCCCTAGCCTCAGATGGATTCAGCTGTATCAAATCGCTGCGTCGAGTACGTTCGAGAATCAATGGATCTGGTTTGCCGTTTTCAATTCCGCTCCATGTATTTCGACGTACGAATGATCATGTTACTTATGTAAAATCACGACCGTTTTCGCTTACCGAGATACGTGAGTTCACGGACTTTTGAAGGATGACGGGCATGAGAGCGTGCTTTACTGGTCTTCATCAAGGGTAAGCGCCGCCTCGTAATCTTGGCCTCCGTAGAAGACACCAACGATCGAAACGACCTCTTTCTCCACCGTATAGGCGATGATGGTCCGCTTGCGGAAATGAGTGACTCGAAGTCCGGGCAGCAAATCGTCACGTGCGACACCGCGCGCTGGGAATGTCTGGAGCTTCACGCAGAAATCGACGATCGAATCAACGTATCGTTCGGCCGTCATCGGAGCGCCCGCGTTTGCGATGCGCTCTTCAATGCTCTGCAGCTGATCGAGCGCTTCGGGCGCAAACTGAACGCGCCAATTCATTCGTGGCGCGTGCGAGATTTTTTCAGTTCGGCACGTACCTGGTCTGCTGATAGTGCACGGCTTGGATCGTCCCGAAGTGCTTGCGCTGCAGGAACGACTTCGTTTCGTAACCATGCTTCAACGGCACGGTCACGCTCGCGGAGCACGCGAAGCGCGTCTCGCAGCACCTCGCTGTCAGACGCGTAGTCGCCGCTTGCGACCTTTGTGCGGACGAATTCGGCCATCTCGTTGGGTAAAGTGATGCTCATCTGCTGCGTTGTTCTCATGGCAGCCTCCGGTCAGTAGGATTTAATCCTACTCGTTTCCGCCCTCGCCTGCAACGATCCCTGCCCAGCAGAAACCTGCTCGCCCACCCTCCTACGGCTCTGCCAAAAAAAGGGGCAATACTATTTATGTCAAATTCTGCGTCGAAGCATTCGATTATAAGAGGTCAGCCATTCGCTTGCGAGGTAAG
Organism: Caballeronia sp. EK; assembly: GCF_014384845.1. Classification (NCBI taxonomy): domain Bacteria; kingdom Pseudomonadati; phylum Pseudomonadota; class Betaproteobacteria; order Burkholderiales; family Burkholderiaceae; genus Caballeronia; species Caballeronia sp. EK. The sequence goes on along the minus strand of NZ_JACSUE010000013.1, from coordinate 163,876 downwards.
CATCATCTTGCCGGTCGACACACCCGCCCTATGGCACGCGCTAGTCGTCACGACGAATTCCATCGCGATTCTCAATGAGTTTGTGAAGTCGGACCTCGGAATTACGTGTCGACCGGACGTTCGCCGTGACGACGGAGATCGCCGCCGGGGAATTGTTCGCAATCGAAATCAGCTATCCGCTGTTGGAAAAGCCGAGGCGCATCCGATCAAGCGGGTTGGGCGCAAGCTCTCGCTGGCATCGAACAAGATGCTGCAGATGATGCCGGCGCAAATGCGGGACTCTCAGTGAAGTCCCGCCTCTAGGCAGGACGCGGCCCGGTCGATTCGCGCACCTGAAGCAACGCGCGCACTTCATGTCCACACGCTGCCTGCTTGCCGTCGAGCGCGTCGAGCAGATGTTGCGCCGCGAGCCTGCCGATCTCGGCGGTATCGACGCGCATGGTCGTCAGCGCGGGACGCATTTCCCGCGCGATCGCGAGGTCGTCGAAACCTGTTATCGACAATTCGCCCGGAATCGCGATTCCCAAATCTTCCGCCTCGCGCAGCACGCCGAGCGCGATGTGGTCGTTACCGCAGACGATCGCAGTCGGCCGCTCGCCGGGCGCTTCCCAGATCGCGCGCAGGCTGCGCCGCCCGAATCCGATCGTCGATTCGCCTTCGAGCATGTGTTCCGGCCGCACCGCGAGGCCGTTGCGTTCGAGCGCCGCGCGGATGCCCGCGACGCGCGCCTGCACGCGGTCGTTGTCGCGCGTCTGCTGGATGCAGACGGCGAACGAGCGGTGTCCGAGCCCGATCAGATGTTCCGTGAGTTCGACATACGCCTTGTGATTGTCGAAGCCGATGCAGTCGTGTGGGCTGCCCTCGCGATACGCATACGTGACCGCATACGGCACGCGATAGAGCCGCAAGGCGTCGAACAGTTCGGCCGGATGCGCCTCGCCGACGATCGCCATCGCTTCGACTCCGCGCGCGAGCATCGCACGAACCTGCATGAGTGCCTGCGCCGGATCGTAGTTTGAGCAGCCGAGCACGAGCGTGATGCCGCGCGCCGCGAACGCCGCCTGCATGCCGCTGACCTGCGAGGCGAACACCTGGTCGTCGAGCGTCGGAATGATGATGCCCGCGATGTGGCTGCGCGTCGAAGCGAGCGCGCGTCCCGCCGCGTTCGGGAACCAGTTGAGCGTCAGCGCTGCATGTTCGACGCGCTCGCGCACGCTCTCGGACACCTTGTCGGGCTCGTTGTAGACGCGCGAGACGGTCGCCGTCGATACCCCCGCGAGCTTCGCCACGTCGGAAAGCACGGTGCGGCCCGTATTGCGGCGGGCGCGTGGCACGGCAGGCGTCGAGGGGTCAATGGAGCGAGACATCGGAATCAGAAGTGGGCGGGCACGCCATCATACCGTCGCGGATTTTCCACCGCCGCCGAGCGCCGCGATGCGCGCGCGAAAATGCTCGGTGCCGGCGACGATCTTGTCGAGCACCGCGTCGAGCGCCCAGAAGCGCTCACGCACGTCGTAGTCGATCACGCGGCAGCGAATCGAGTCGAACGTGCAGATGCGCTGATGGTAGATCTTGGCGAGCGCCGGATAGCCGAGCGATTCCGACACGGCCGCGAGCACGAGAAACGTCGACAGTTCCTCAGCGAGCGCCGGGTCCTGCGCCGAATCGTTGCGCAGCCACTTGTAGAGATCCGGGTGAAAGTTCGTGAATACGCCGTTGAAGCCCGCCGAGCCGGCTTTCATCGCGTCCCACGCGATCGCCGCGTTGGCGTTCAGGACCTTCAGCGGCGAACCCTGCGCCATCGCGACGCGCCGCTTGACGGTATCGAGATCGCAGCTCACGTCCTTTAGCATGATGAAGCGGCCGGTATCGATGCACATCTTCAGTTCGTCGTCGGAAAGCAGGCGGCGGTAGGGCGCCGGGCATTCGTAAAGACCGAGCGGAATGTCCGACGGAAGGCGCGCCAGCAGGCGTTTCAGGTTCGCCGAGAAAACCTCCGTCCCTTCGCGCTTCGGATCGAGCCGGTTCGTTACAAGCACGATGCCTTGTGCGCCCGTCGATGCCGCGACGCCGAGTTCTTCCGCTTGCGCGTCCGGATCGTCGCTGATGTGGCCGGAAACCACGACGGGAATGCGCCCCGCCACCTTCTCGACGACGAAGCGTCCGAGTTCACCGCGCTCGGCGAGGCTCAGGAACTGCATCTCGCTCGACTGCGCGACGGCGAAAAGCGCGTCCGAGCCGTGCGCGATGTACCACTCGATCAGGCGTTCAAGTCCGGCGTAGTCGATCGCGCCGGACCCGTCGAACGGGGTCAGCATCACGGGCACGATGCCTTCGATTTGGGTAGCGGTCATCATGGTTTTGTCTCGAATAAGGGGGGTATCAGGCCGGGGCCCGGACGGTATCGGTGTGGGTCGGCTTGTCCTCGATCGGCTTCCTCACGAACAGCAGGTAGCTCATCGCCCCGACGAACGCGATGCCCGCCGCCGTCAGCAGCGCCGGGACGAACGACCAGGTCTGCGCGATGTAGCCGGTCAGGATCGGCGCGAGCGCGCCGCCGAGGAAGCCGCCGAAGTTCTGAATCGCGCCGAGCGAGCCGACGCGGTTCGGCGGCGCGGCGGCCGTCGCGAGCGCCCACGAACTGGCGGACGCGGCATTGGCCAGGAAAATCACCACCGAGATGCACACGATCGCGATCGTATTGCTCTCGACGAGTGCTGCCGGAATCGTGAACGCGACCATGCCGAGCATCGCGATCACCACCGAGTTGCGGCGGCTCCCGACCGGATTCGCGCTGCGGCTCGTAATCAGATCGGAGAACCAGCCGGCCGTGAGCGAGCCGAGGAAGCCGCAAAAGAACGGAATCGATGCCGCGACGCCCGTATGCATCAGGCTCATGTGGCGTTCCATCGTCAGGTAGCCGGGCAGCCAGGTGAGATAAACCCAGTTCAGGTAGACCGAGCCGAAGAAGCCGATCAGCATGCCCCACGTCGTGCCGTGCGAAAACAGCGACCGCCATTCGGCGAAAGTGAGCGAAGGCGCGGGCTTGCGGTCGAGTTCGTCGCCTTCGAGATAGTGGCGCTCTGCCTCGGTCATCGTGGCTTTCACGGGATCGCGGTACACGGCGAGCCACACGACCGCGACAACGAGGCCGGCGATGCCCGTCACGATGAAGGCCCAGCGCCAGTGGAAATTGACGACCAGGATCGAGAGGCAGAGCGGCGCGAGTGCCGTGCCGAGCGGCGACGCCGAGTTGAAGATGCCGGTCGGCTTGCCGCGTGCGCGCAGCGGGAACCAGTTGCTGACGACGCGCGCCGCCGACGGAAACTGCGGCGCCTCGCCGATGCCGAGCACGATCCGCGCGAGGATGAACCAGCCGAAGGTCGAGACGAAGCCGCCTGACGCCTGCGCGAGCGACCAGACGATCAGGCCGATGCCGAGCAATTTGCGCGGTCCGACGCGATCGACGAGCCCGCCCACCGGCAACTGGAAGAGCGCGTAGCTCCATGAGAACGCGGAGAGCAGCAGCCCCATCTGTCCGAGCGAGAGGCCGAGGTCGGAGCGGATCAGCGGATTGGCGACAGCGAGCGTCCCGCGGTCCAGATAGTTGACGATGCCGCTCACCATCAGCAACGTGAGCGCCACGATCTGGGCGCGGCGAATTCGCGGCGGGGCCTGCTCGTGGCTGGGGGTTGCGCTCATGATCGTTGTCTCCGTTTCATGTCTTGGGTGAACGGCTGCACTGATGCGTGTGTCACACGGCCAGAGGCTGCGCGTCGACTTCGGCGCGCGTGGGAATCGAGGTCTGCGCGCTGCGGCGCATCACGCTGAGCGCGGCGGCCTGCTGCGCGAAGGCGATCGTGCTCGCAAAGGTGTCGCCGGCGGCTGTGGTGTCCACCGCATCGACGCGGGGTGCCACCATGTGCGCCTCGCCGTCAGTGCCTGCGTACCAGACGCCGCCTGCGCCGAGCGTCACGATGACGGTGCGCGCGCCTTCGGTGCGCAAAGCGTCGGCGGCGCGGCAGGCGGTGGCGGCGTCGCTCACGGCGATGCCGGTCAGCACGTGCGCCTCGGTCTCGTTGACGATCAGGAAATCGATTTGCGCGTACAGGTCGCCCGGCAGCGGCTGCGCAGGCGCCGGGTTGAGCAGAACCGTCGTGCCGTGGCGCACGGCGGTGTCAATTGCGCGACGGACCGCGTCGAGCGGGATTTCGAGCTGGCAGATCAGCATGCCGGCATCGGCGATCAAATGGGCCGCCGCGTCGATGAGCTCGGGCGTGAGCTGCCCGTTCGCGCCAGGCGCGACGACGATCGTGTTCGCGCCATCGGCGGCGACCGTAATCATCGCGATGCCGCTCGGTATGGCGGGCAACCGGTGCACATGTGCAATGTCGATGCGATCGTTCGCCAGGCTGTCCGACAGGGTCGTGCCGACGGCATCGTCGCCGACGCATCCGATCATCGCCACCGATGCACCGAGGCGTGCCGCCGCGATTGCCTGATTGGCGCCCTTGCCGCCGGGGCAAGTTTCGAAGCCGTCGCCAATCAGGGTCTCGCCCGAGGCCGGCAAGCGGGCGGCGCGCACGACGAGATCCATGTTTGTGCTTCCGGCGACAACGATATTTTCTCGGGTGGCGTTGCTCAATTGGCTACCTCATTTGCCTTCGTTAGCGCTTACATTTCGACATTTAGAAATGATCGACAGGTTCATATTTTTTAGATATTGCCTTCCAAAGTCACGTGTTAGCGCTTACATACTGCGCGGCGATTCGACGCGTTGCAATCGTTATAAGGGGGTTAGCGGGTAAACACCGGTGAGCGTTCCAACACCCGGGATATATCGCATGTCACCGAATTCCGCATCTCCAGCTGTTCCCGCCACCAGATCCTTCTTGCTGAAGGTCACCTGTCCCGGCACGCGCGGCATCGTCGCGGCCATTGGCAACTATCTGGCTGACCGCAACTGCTACATCACCGAGATGGCGCAGTTCGACGGCGAGGCACAGGGCCGCTACTTCTCGCGCGTCGTCCTCCATACAGCGTCGTGTTGTCGACAAGACACTCAGCGATTGGGCAGCAATGGCGGGTTGCTCCGAATCGGGTGCTCTTGGCCGCCAACCCGACTCATTGCACCGATACGTCAAACCGTGCATAATCGGTCATGAATGTCATGGAGTTCATGACTGAGGAGCCCATATGAGCGCGCTGGACGGAATTTCGACCCGAGAACTGGCGGCGACCACGGCCCGAGCACTCGGCGCTGATGGCCGGCCCGAGGTGATCAATTACCTCAAAGACGCTTTCGATAAAGTGGTTAGTGGCGGCGTCGGCAATGATCCGCATTACGCGAATCAGCTGTTTTCGGCGGGAAACGCCGATCCACTTGCAGCGGCCCGATCTCGCGGCCGCCGATTCGCCATTGAGGAATATCGAAATCCCGCCAATTTGACACTCCTCGACGCGCGCGACTATGCAGGGCGCAATGAGCGCGCCATTAATGAGGACCGTCAAAAGGGAGCGTTGTACGCGCTGCTACCTGCGGGCAAGGAGCGTGGTTTTCGTTACCCCAAGTGGCAGTTCGACGCTGATGGTTCACGCTTGAAAGCGGTACTTGAACCGTTTGTGTCCGCTAAGGTCAATTCGTGGTCTGTCCATTCTTTTATGCGCACGAAGCGTGAGGAACTCGGCGGGCGCTCGCCCGCGGACGTCATACTTGACTCCAACGCGTCCGTGGCTCGAGTCATCGATTTAGCGGTTGAAGAGGTTGGTGGTGAACAGGGGGCGGCGTGATCAACGAGGTTCACGACGAGTCCCCTGATTCGTGTCCCCTGCCCCCACCTGGCTTTCACACTGCTCGCATCCCTGTTCGAGAAATCGATCTTTCAGTAACGCCGCTGCTGCGTATTCATTGGCGACACCGTGATCCGGTCTATTACAATCGCCGGTCCAGTTCATCTACAGTTTTCCGGTTCGATGCGCCCAATGATGAGTACGGCGTTCTGTATGCGGCCTCGTCCTTCGAGGCGTGTATGGCCGAAACTTTGATGCGTGGCCGCTTCCGAGATGTTGACGCAGGAACGCCGCACGTGATTGATGAGAAGCTCATTACGGATCGCTGTGTAGCTGTACTGGAAATGGAGAACTCCCGCCCGCTGCGTCTTGCGGATCTCACTGAACCCCTTTGGCAGTTGGGATTCGACACGCAGGTTCTCTCAACGCCAAACTATTTCGCTCCGAATAGATGGAGCGCAGCCCTTCACGACAATGACGCAATCTTGGACGGCATCTATTTTCACTCACGCTTCGCAAATGCGGCATCAGTAGCCCTATTCAGCGACCGTGTAAGTCTCGTTAGATGCGGCACCTCAGTTCCTCTTATCGATCATCCATCTCTTCCGGCATTCCTTGACCGTTTCAATATCGGCGTTGCCGATCCAGGCGGTGCTGATTGGCAGGCGGAAGACGCTTTCTAAATCTGGAAACTCTCAGCGCCTGCTACAGAGACGAACGCCAAAAAATCTGCCGATATCGCGCCGAATTTAGCGCTCTAACCGCGCGATAGAGGCTCATTGTCCGTCAAATCGTCAAATCTGGCTCTGAATTCAGTCGTGTCGCATTTCAACAGCATTTGTTGCCGCTAAGTTCAAATGTCGGGGTTGCCGCTAAGTAGAGATGTCGGGTTTCGAACGAATGCTTTGCTTGCTTACGTTCGGATTTCGGGGTTGGGGCGGCGCAGCCGCCCCCCGTTCCCGCATTGCTTTTGCGCTGACTTCGAGAATCGCTTCGTTCATGTCGGCGATGCTCAGTGCGCGTTGCTTCTTCAGTCCTTCAAGCGCCTTCTTGGCTCGAACCTGTTCACCGCGATGCGTGCGTGACGGTGCATCACACGCACGACGATCATCTCGTTTGGCTTGCAGCAATCGTGCGGCTTCGAGTGCATGCGCCAAGCGCTTGTTCTCGACTTCCGTGCCTTGATCAATCCGGGCAATACGGTCGTACGTGCCGCAGGAAAGCACCTCGCCACCAGCCTGAACTTCGACGCAGCCACTCGGATACTCGACCACCTCAACTTGCTGGTGAATCAGTAGGCGATTGGCAGGCGTGTCTTCCAGCAGATACATCACGCGGTCGTATTGCACCGTCAGCGCGTGCGTGACCTTACGCCAGACGCGATATGCCAGCAGTTGCGTCAGATCGTCGTCGGCGCGCAGGGGCCGATGGGCATCGTGGTCGCTGCGTGGCGGCTTGCCGAAACGTTGATTGAAATCAGCGATGAAGGAGGGCGCATAGGCATTAGCCGTCTCCCAGGTGCTGATCCCGCGCAAGCGCAACTCCTTGACCAGCCGGTCCTGCAGGGTCAGGTTGGCGCGCTCGACACGCCCCTTGGCCTGACTCGTATTCGCGCAGAACGCATCGATGTTCAGTTCGTACAAGGCTCGCCCGAACTGCGTCACGCCTTTGCCAGCGGTCTGCGAGCGGTTCTTGACGTAAAAGACGCTGGCCTTGTCGCTGTAGAACGCGACGGGCTTACCGTGCGCGTGCAGATACTTCGACAGCGCTTCAAAGTAACTAAAGGTCGATTCGGTCGCGGTGAAATGCAACGTCATCAGCCGACCCGTGGCATCGTCGATAAATACCAGCAGCGTGCAGGCCGGCGCGCGATCCTCGAACCAGCGGTGATCGCTGCCATCGATCTGGATTAGCTCGCCCAGACACGAGCGGCGGTTGCGGGGCTGGTGAATCCGCGGCGGGCGCTGTTTGCGAGGCACCCAAAGGCCCGCAGCCGTCATCAGGGAACGAATCGTCTCGACGGCCAGTTCAATGCCGTGGCATTCCCGTAACTTCTCGCACGCCAGCGTCGGACCAAAATCGGCATAGCGCTCACGGATCAGCGCGAGCGCACGTTGCGCCACGCCGTCCGGCAGCCGGTGGTTACTCGCGCGTCCGCGCTTGCCGGACACCAGAGCGCGTGCACCGCCCGCACGATAACGCAAGACAAGCCTCTCGATTTGCCGCACGCTCACGCGCAGCCGATCGGCGGCACGGCCTGGCTTGAGTTGGCGTTCGGCGACTGCCTGAATCACTCTGAGTCGGTCCAGTTCGCGCATCGACATGGTGATGGTCCCGGTCGTGTTCATCGCCAGCGCTCCTCAAACGCTTGTCTGGCAACGAAGCTACGTCAAAATGCGACATCTCTATTTGGCAGAAACACGACATTTGAACTTGGGACCTACAGCATTCCTTACCATTATTCCTTTTATGTCAACTATGTAGTAATCCGAAGTGACTACGCTAGATGCCTGGCCCTTGATCTTTCGGAACGCGCTGTCGCAGATCACGCGAATTTTTGCCATCGCGCGGTGGCGTGCGACGACGTCAATAAGAAAGGCACGAACTGCTCACTGACGTGGCTCGCTACCGTCTTCCCAGCAATTCGCTGGTAACCGTCTTGAACGCCGCGAACACGCCGAGCGTCCCGTTGCGCTTGTACTCGAAGGCGTGACGTTCGGCCTGCCCCAGCGACAGCATCTGGTCCTTTCGGTCGAGCGCCGGGATCCCGGTTTTTTCCTCCACGCAGGACACCGCTGCGTGCGCCGGCTGTACTGGGCACTCTTTCCCGACGTTACTGCGGCCGGCGGCGATAGCCCAGCTTCAGCGCATGTACGACGAGTTCGACCGCACGCGACGATTTTCGGCGACTCGGGTAATAAACGTGATGGCCAGCGAAAGTGGGATACCAGTCGTCCAGCACCCAGGCGAGTCGACCTGCCTGGACATGTGGCTCGGCGAGATCCTTAGGCACGTAGGCGAGTCCGAAGTCACAGAGCGCCGCATCGAGCATCTGATAGACGTTATTGAAGGTGAGTTGTCCCTCGACGCGCACCTGCAGTTCCCGTCGCCCCTTGCTCAATTCCCACGGCAGCAGTGAATCTCGCGTCGGCAGGCGAAGATTGATGCAATTGTGAAGCGTCAGATCTGTTGGTGCTTTGGCCCGCGGCCTCGTTGACAGATAGTCTGGCGAGCCCACGATCGCCATGGTCATATCGGGTGCGATGCGCACCGCGATCATGTCTTTGGCCACCTGGTCGCCGAGTCGTACCCCGATGTCATACCGGTCGGCCACGATATCCGACAAGCCATAGTCGTTCACCAGTTCGATTCTCAACTCGGGATACTCGCGAAGAACGGCCTGCACCCGCGGCCAGACATAGGTATTCGCGGCGTAGTCCGTGGTCGTGATCCGCACCGTTCCTGCCGGCCGGTCAGTCATTGCCCGCAAGGATTCGAGCTCCGCCTCGATCTCCTCGAACCGCGGCCCGACCGACGCGATCAGGCGTTCGCCGGCTCCGGTCGGTGAAACGCTGCGAGTCGTACGCGTGAGCAGCGGCAGCCCCATGCGCTCCTCCAGGGCCCGCACCGTGCGGCTCAACGCCGATTGCGACACGCCTAGCTGCGCGGCAGCCCGCGTGAAGTTTCGCTCGCGCGCGACCGCCATGAACGCCACTAGATCATTGAAATCTTCCATCGATTCATGCGCCACAGCATAAGACCATGCCGAGTTTGCCATCTAGTCGCATGAATGGCGAGGCAGTAAATTAGTGTCGTGTGGCATCACGCCAGCAAGACATCGGCTGAGGAAGGAAGATCATGGAATTGAAGCGCGCGGGCTCGCAGCCCTCAATCAAAGGCCCCGACGAATGGTTCACCGGGACGGTGCGGATCGATCCGCTGAACGCTCCGCCGCCACCGGCGCGCGTATCGTGTGCAAGCGTCACGTTCGAGCCGGGCGCGCGCACCGCGTGGCACACGCACCCGCTCGGGCAGACGCTGCTCGTCACGGCCGGATGCGGCTGGACGCAATGCGAAGGCGAGCCGCGCGTCGAGATACGCGCAGGCGACGTCATCTGGTGTCCGGCCGGCCACAAGCACTGGCACGGCGCGACATCGACGACCGCGATGACGCATATCGCCATTCAGGAAGCGCTCGACGGCAAGAACGTCGATTGGCTGGAGAAGGTGAGTGACGAGCAGTATCTCGGCACCGGCGAGCACAAATGATCAGGCTTTCCGCAGCCATCATCGTCTCGGCGGCGTTCTGCGTCTCGCCGGCAGCATCGGCGGTTGCCGGTGAGTCTCCCGTCATAACGATCGCGCACGCGGGATCACAGCCGTCTCTGCCGGGCGGAAGTCAGCGCTTCGTCGGCTCGGTGCGCATCGATCCGCTCTTCCAATCGACATCGCCTTCGCGCCTGTCGGGTGGCATGGTCACGTTCGAACCCGGTGCTCGTACGGCGTGGCATACGCATCCGCTGGGGCAAACATTGATCGTCATGTCCGGAACAGGCTGGATCCGGCAGTGGAGCCAGGAGCGGCGTGAGATCGTCGCCGGCGATATCGTCTCGATTCCGGCGGGCGTCAAGCATTGGCACGGTGCCACATCCACCGCGGGCATGACGCATATCGCACTACAGGAGGCGCTCGATGGAAAAAACGTCGATTGGCTGGAACAGGTCACGGATGAGCAATACCGTTATCCGTAACGAGAAAGTCAGCCGCTTGACATGGATGCTTGCGACGGCAGGAGCGACCGTACTCTTGTCTGCCTGCGTACAACCGCAAAGGACGACAACCATGCAAGAGTCCCCTTCCCTCGCCGATCTCAAGGCGGTATCTCCCGCCTTCGAGCGCTATACCACGCAGACCGTGCTCAATGGTCTCTGGAAGCGACCACAACTCTCGCCGCGCGACCGCAGCATGGTTACGCTTTCCGTGCTGATCGCCCGCAGCCAGAGCGTCGAGATGCCTTTTTATATCAGACTCGCGCTCGATAACGGCGTAAAGCCAGCGGAAATCTCGGAGATGATCGCACATCTGGCCTTCTATGCCGGGTGGGCCAATGCAACCGCCGCATCAGCTATCGCAAAACCCATCTTCGATGAGCGCGGTATCGGATCGGATCGAGTCGCTCCCGCCGACGTAGCCCCGCTGCCACTAAACGAAGCCGCAGAACGGCAGCGCGCGCAGATGGTCGAAGAGAGCTTCGGCGCGGTTGCTGCCGGCGTTGTCCAGTACACGACCGATGTGCTCTTTCGCGATCTCTGGCTGCGTCCGGGGTTGGCGCCTCGTGATCGCAGTCTGATCACCGTGAGCGCGCTCGTCGCAAACGGTCAGGTTGCGCAGATCCCCTATCACCTGAACCGCGCCATGGACAACGGGCTCACGAAGGACGAAGCGTCCGAAGCACTGACGCAGTTGGCATTCTACGCGGGATGGCCGAACGTCTTCTCAGCGATGCCAGTGTTCAAAGACGTGTTCGCGAAGCGCGCAACATGACCATCATGCCGGCTTACAGCGATCGCGGCCGACACTCCGGAGCCTTAAGGAAAGCTTCACCAAAGGAACGACCATGACTAGAACATTAACGGCAAAGTAATCGTCATTACCTGCGCCATCAGCCGACGCCGAAGGTCGCACGATAGGAGCTGTTTTATGGTCGAGTCACGTTCGACAGAAGATGACGGGCAGTCCGTGCTTGCGACGCTGACGCCGGTGATGACCGCAGTTCTCGCCGGCTTCACTATCATCGGCGTAGCGCTTCCTGTACTGCCCTTACACGTGAACGATGATTTGGGCTTCGGTCCATTTGTCGTCGGCCTCGTGGCCGGAGCACAGCTTGCCGCCTCGCTCTTCTCGCGAGTGTGGGCGGGGTCATATTCTGATAGGCGCGGTGCCAAGCGCGGCGTGCTCGTCGGTCTTGTCGCTGCGGCAGCGGCCGGGCTGCTGTACTTGCTGTCCCTCGCTTTCGTGAAGGCACCAACGCTCTCCGTTTCAATTTTGCTTGTCGGCCGCGCCGTTCTGGGCGGGGCGGAGAGCTTCATCATCACCGGTGGCGTCGCCTGGGGGCTTGGGCTCGTCGACAGACATCATGCCGGGAAAGTGATCGCCTGGGTGGGAACGGCGATGTTTGCAGCCATGGCGCTGGGCGGTCCCATTGGGATCCTGCTTTACGAGTCATTCGGTTTTTCTGCGATCGCACTTTTAACGACGCTGCTTCCCTTGATCGTGCTGGCTTACCAGGATGCCCGCAGTTGAGTCGCAACCGCACGGGGAGCAGGCCTCGTTCAATTCGATCCTGACGGTCGTCTGGCTGCCCGGTCTAGGCGCGGCGCTAGCCAGCGTTGGATACTGCGCAATACTGGCGTTTAGTTCGTTGTTCTTTACGGCGATGCACTGGCAGCCAGTGTGGATCGGCTTCACTGCCTTTGGCGTCGCACTGATCGCGGCCCGCACGGTTGCGGGCCATCTTCCTGACCGGTTCGGAGGGGCGAAGGTAGCGGCTGTATTCGTCGTCATTCAGGCGATCGGCCTGCTGCTCATGTGGATGGCGAAGACGACGTTGCTAGCGTCCGTAGGGGCCGCCCTTGCCGGATTCGGTTATTCACTCGTGTATCCAGGGCTCGGCGTCGAGGCAGTCAGGAGCATAACGCCCAAGAATCGCGGAATGGCGATGGGCCTCTACACTGCCTTCCTCGATGTCGCCATGGCTGCAGGCGGCCCGGCGCTTGGATGGATCGGCGCGCGGGCCGGCCTGCACGCAGTTTTCCTGGTCGCCGCGGTCATTGTCGCCTGCACTGCTGGGGTGGCTATCCAACTGCTACGTCAGAATCGCGTAGCTGTGTGAACTCACAATGCAGCTTGTTAGCGTCCCGCAGGCTCTTTGAGCGTTACCCCTTGAGGTCGACAAAGCAACGTTCACGTGCGCTCATCGTCGAAACCGACGTCTGAAAGTCGCACGTCCTGCTTGGGCGAATGCCTGTTGATGGTCTATTGCCGAAGATAGCTGTTCCAGCGCGGCGCATCCACACCCGGCGCCGCGCCATGATCTTCCTACTCAAGCTTGAGCCAGACGCGTGCGCACTGCGTCACTCATTCAGAGCGCGCTAAAGCGCGTGAAAACCAAACTCCATCACTGACATCGCAACGTGATGCCAGTCTTTATATGTGCGCCCGTGAGAGCGGTACTATTCACTCGTCACTGCAACTTCGTTGGTAACGGAAGGAATCGATCGCTCGGCGATCATGCGCGAGCCTTCTACCCTGGCCGATGCTGCCTGCGCGTCGTCAACCCAGGTGCGAGGATTCTGACGGGCCGGGTTATAGCCAGCGGCCTTATACGAAATCATCTCTCGTTGAACGTCCTCGCGTGAGAGTGGTTGCGATGTTGCGAATGTCGAATAGGCAGACATGGCAAACAGAAGTGCAGTGGCGGCCTGCATAGATTTACTTCTACGGGTCACACGTATTCCTAATATCAAAGAGATTGAGATAACACTCCGTGATGCATTCGTGCGAGGCGGGGTCGCCTTTCCGAGCGCCGCGAACATGTGCGACGTCTAAATCCACTTTACATCTTCGTTTCTATCTGATTAAGTAGCAGCGTATGCTTGCGGTTATGAATACCACTCATGAATGCATTTCCTCCTGCTTTGACTCGCAGTGCGCGAAACGTGGCGCATTCATTTCGACGAAACGGCTACCTCAGATGTCATGGCCCGCGATAATCTCAGCGATATAATCGTTTTTCTCGCGGTCGCCCGCGAGCAAAGCTTCACGCGCGCGGCAGCGAAACTCGGTGTCTCGCAATCGGCGCTCAGCCACACCATTCGCGAACTCGAAGCTCGGCTCGGCGTGCGCCTGCTCACCCGCACGACCCGTAGCGTGTCGATGACGGCGGCGGGCGAAGCGCTCTTTCAGACCGCCGCTCCGAGAATCGAGGAGATCGATGCCAAGCTCGCCGCCCTTTCAGAATTTAGCGAGAAGCCTGCAGGCCTCATCCGCATCACGGCCACCGATCACACCATCGACGCCATCGTCTGGCCGAAGCTTCGTGCGGTGCTGCGAGACTATCCGGAGATTCAGGTGGAGTTGACCGTGGACTATGGACTCGTCGACATCGTGGAAGACCGCTACGACATGGGCGTTCGCTTCGGCGACCAGGTTGCCAAGGACATGATTGCCGTGCGCATCAGTGCCGACGTGCCGATGGCGATCGTCGGCGCGCCGGCGTATTTCAAGCGCAGACCGCTTCCGCGCTCACCGGAGGATCTGTTGAAGCATGACTGCATCACATTGAGGCTCACGACGACGAAAGGAATCTATGCGTGGGAGCTGCAAAAGGGCAAGCGCGCCGTTCAGGCACGCGTGAGCGGACAGATGATCTTCAACTCTCAACCGCAGATGATCCGCGCCGCACTTGACGGCTACGGCCTGGCGTTTGTTCCGGAGGAGGCGGTCCAGCCTCACATCCGGAGCGGGAAACTGCAGGCTGTGATGAAAGATTGGTGCCCCAGCTTTCCAGGCATGCACGTCTACTACCCGAGCCGGCGTCAGAGCTCGAGGGCGTTCACGATCGTGCTGGACGCGCTGAGGCATGCGCGGTGAGTCTCATACGTTCGACGCGCGTGCGGCACGCGACGATTCACGATCGACCGCGGCACGGTTCGTACGCGAGGTAACCGCCGCCATCATCGCGCCGCACACGAGCAGCGCAGCGGACAGCCCGAAGGTCGCACGATAGCCACTGCCGTCGAACAGCACACCGCCGAGCGTCGCGCCAAGCGTAATGGCGAGCTGAATCACGGCGACCATAAGTCCGCCACCGGCTTCGGCATCGCCCGGAAGCGTTTCGGAAAGCCACGTAAACCAGCCTACCGGCGCCGACGTCGCGATCAACCCCCACGCGCCAAGCAGCACCGCGGTCGTCGCAACGGAACTGCCCGACACGATCAGCGCGAGCGCGATGCCGCTCATCAACAGCGGTATGCCAACCAATACCCGATGCACGCCCTTACTCAACAGCTTCCCGACCAGGATGGTGCCTGCGAGACCGGCAACGCCTATGACGAGCAGAATCAATGAAAGCACAGACACATTCGCCCTCGTCACGTTTTCGAGGTACGGACGCAGATAGGTGAACAACGAAAACTGTCCCATGAACAGGAGCGCCACCGCGCTGACTCCGCACCGCACTCGCGGGTCGCCGAGGAGACGGAGGACACCGCCTTTCGCGCCGGTTTCGAGCGCTGGAGGCAGCTTCGGCAGGGTCCACGCTTGCCAGACCAGAGCCAGCGCGGCCAGCGGCACCACGCAGAAGAACGCGCCGCGCCATCCGACGATCGAGCCGAGAAAACTTCCCGCAGGCGCAGCAACCGCCGTGGCCAGCGCCGTACCGCCCTGCACGATCGCGATCGCGCGCGGCACGAAAGACTGCGGCGCGATCCGCATAATCACGGCGGTGTTCATGGACCAGCAGCCGCCGATCGACACGCCCAGCAATGCACGCCCGAGCATCAGCACGGCGTAGCTCGGTGCGATGGAAACGAGCACGCCCGAGGCGACCATCAGCGCAGTCAGCGTCAGCAGGACCTTTTTGCGGTCCAGACGCCTGGTCAAGTTCGAAACGCTAAGGCTCGTCACAACGGCAAGGAAGCCGGACACGGAAATGGCCTGACCTGCCTGTCCGTCGCTCAGGAAGAGTTCGTGAGCGATCGGTGTCAGCAGACTGACCGGCAGAAACTCCGATGCGACGAGGGCGAATGCGCAGAGCGACATGGCAAGCACGGCGCTCCACACCTGTCTGTTCGAGAGGGTGGATGGAGTCATCAAAGAGTTTTAGTGCGTTCGATGCGCCGGGCGACAAGGACAAAAACCGCGAGCCCGGTAGACAACGAGCAAATTTACACGCACCTGACTATCTGATTAAGCCATAAAAAACGATCGAGCCTATGCACCTGGCTCATGAATCGCACTTCATTTCGGCTTTAAGATCTGACGATCAATCAGACTTCCACTGCACGCGCATCCGAGGAGAACGGTTCATGAATCCCAGTCCCCCGCAGGCCGATAAGGTCGTCGAAGACGTCGAGCTAACCGACCACAGCCCGAAAATCAGCCGGCGCAGTCTGCTGAAACTGGCCGGATCGGGCGCCGCATCGTTGAGTGTCGTGTCGATGCCAATGCGCGCGTTGTCGGCTGAACAAGTTCGTCCGGCAGCCGAAGGCGTGTCGACCGCGAAGGTCACGCTGCATGTGAACGGCACGCAGCATGAACTGTCCCTCGACACCCGCACCACCCTGCTCGACACGTTGCGAGAACACCTGCATCTGACCGGCACGAAAAAGGGTTGCGATCACGGACAGTGCGGCGCGTGCACGGTGATCGTCGACGGACGGCGCATCAACTCGTGCCTCACGCTTGCCGTGATGCACGAGGGTGCCTACGTCACGACCATCGAAGGACTCGGCAAGCCGGCAAAACTGCATCCGATGCAGGCCGCGTTCGTGAAGCATGACGGTTTCCAGTGCGGCTACTGCACGCCCGGACAAATCTGCTCCGCGGTTGCCGTGCTCGACGAAATCAAGGCAGACATACCGAGCCACGTCAGCGCGGATTTGCTCGCCAGGCCGCGTCCCACCAATCTGGAGTTGCGCGAGCGCATGAGCGGCAACATCTGTCGCTGTGGCGCGTATTCTAATATCGCGGAAGCGATGGCCGAAGTGGCGGGGAGGCTGGCATGAAACCCTTCACTTACGAGCGCGCATCGAGCCCGGCCGCGGCGGCGGCTGCCGTGCAACATACACCCGGCGCGAGTTACATCGCAGGGGGCACCAATCTTCTTGATTTGATGAAGCTGCAGATCGAGACGCCGTTGCACCTCGTCGATATCAACGGTCTCGGCCTCGACCGGATCGAGGCGACGTCCGAGGGTGGACTCAGGATCGGCGCGCTGGTGCGCAATACGGGGCTCGCGGCGCATCAGAGCGTGCGGCGTGACTATCCCCTGCTCTCTCGCGCGTTGCTTGCGGGTGCATCGGGCCAATTGCGCAACAAAGCGACGACAGCGGGTAACCTGCTGCAACGCACGCGCTGCCCTTACTTCTACGACACCAATCTGCCGTGCAACAAGCGCGCACCCGGCAGCGGCTGTGCGGCAATTCACGGCAGCAGCCGGTCGCTAGCCGTGATCGGCGGCAGCGAAGCCTGCATCGCGACGTATCCGGGCGACATGGCGGTCGCGATGCGCGCGCTGGACGCGACCATCGAGACTGTGCGCGCCGATGGCATGGTGAGGAGCATCCCCATCGCCGACTTTTACAGATTGCCGGGCAACACGCCGCATGTCGAGAACGCGCTGGAACCCGGCGAGCTGATCACGAGCGTGACATTGCCGAAGCCTGTCGGTGGCACGCACGTTTATCACAAGGTGCGGGATCGCGCCTCCTACGCCTTCGCGCTGGTCTCGGTCGCCGCGATCGTGCACAAGGACGGTACGGGGCGCGTGGCGCTCGGCGGCGTCGCGCCAATGCCATGGCGCATCCAAGAAGCCGAAGCCGCGTTGCCGAACGGCGCGCGTGCGGTGATGTCGCGCCTTCTGGCCGACGCGAAGCCGACGCATGACAATGCCTACAAGATCACGCTGGCCGGGCGCACGCTCGACGCGGTGTTGACCCAAGCCAGGAGCTGAGCGATGAAATTCGACACCCCTGCCACCGATAACCCGATCGACCGATTGACGCACATCGGCCGCGCGACGGATCGTATCGACGGACGTCACAAGGTGACGGGCACGGCGACTTACGCCTATGAGTGGCATGATCCCTCGCGCGATCCGGCGTATGGTTTCGTCGTGGGCGCGGCGATCGCGCGCGGACGTATTGCGTCGATGGATCTCGCAGCCGCAAAGGCATCGCCCGGCGTGCTGGCGATCGTTACCGCCGACAATGCCGGTGTCCTGCAGACGGGTGATTTCAACACCGTCAGGCTGCTCGGCGGTCCGCACATCGATCATTATCATCAGGCCGTGGCGGTGGTTGTCGCCGACACTTTCGAGCAGGCGCGCGACGCCGCCCAGAAGATTCGGATCGACTACATACGCGAAGACGGACGCTACGACCTTGCCGCAGCCAAGGACTCGGCGCCGATGGCAGGCAGCGGATACTGGGGCGAGCCGGCGACGCGCACTGGAGATTTCGACGGCGCATTCACTGCTGCGACCGTGCGCCTCGACGCCACTTACACCACGCCCGACCAGAGCCACGCGATGATGGAGCCGCATGCATCGATCGCTGCGTGGACCGGGGAGCGGCTTACTCTATGGACATCGAACCAGATGATCGCCTGGGGTGCGGGCGACGTCGCAAAGACGCTCGGTATCCCGCGAGAAAACGTGCGGATGATCTCGCCGTTCATCGGCGGCGGCTTCGGCGGCAAGCTTTTCGTGCGCAGCGATGCGCTTCTCGCGGCGCTCGGCGCAAGAGCTGCGCGCTGCCCCGTGAAGGTCGCACTCACGCGCCCGCTGATGTTCAACAACACGACGCATCGGCCGGCGACGATCCAGCGCATCCGTATCGGCGCCGATGCAGGCGGCAAGATTACGGCGATCGCGCACGAAAGCTGGTCCGGCGACCAACCGCACGGCCAACCGGAAACCGCAGTAGCGCAGACGCGCCTCATCTACGCAGGCGCGAACCGCATGACTGCGATGCGCCTCGCGACGCTCGATCTGCCCGAGGGCAATGCAATGCGCGCACCGGGAGAAGCACCGGGCTTGATGGCGCTTGAAGTCGCCATGGACGAGATGGCCGAAAAGCTCGACATCGATCCGATCGAATTTCGCGTCATCAACGACACGCAGGTGGACCCGGAGAAACCGGAACGTCCGTTCTCGCAGCGTCAGCTCGTAGAATGCTTTCGCGTCGGCGCCGAGCGTTTCGGCTGGCAGAAGCGCGACGCGCGTCCGGGCCAGGTGCGTGACGGTCGCTGGCTAATCGGCGTGGGCACGGCCGCGGCCTTCAGAAACAACATTGTGATGAAGTCGGCCGCGCGCGTGCGTCTCGACCGTCGCGGCATGGTGACGGTCGAGACGGACATGACCGATATCGGCACCGGCACCTACACGATCATCGCCCAGACGGCGGCCGAGATGATGGGCGTACCGCTCGAGAAAGTCTCCGTGCGCCTGGGCGACTCGACGTTTCCGGTGTCGTCGGGATCGGGCGGCCAATGGGGCGCCAACAGTTCGACCGCCGGCGTCTACGCGGCCTGCATGAAGCTGCGGGAAGCGGTAGCGGCGCGGCTCGACATGCAGGGCCCGAACGTGGTCTTCATGCGCGAGCAGGTTCGCTCGGGAAAGCGCACCGCGAGGCTTGCTGACGCCGCGGCGTCGGGTGAGCTCGTCGCCGAAGATACGATGGAATACGGCGACCTGTCGAAGCGTTATCAGCAATCGACGTTCGGCGCGCACTTCGTCGAAGTCGGAGTCGATGCGGTGACCGCCGAGATTCGCGTGCGCCGCATGCTGGCGGTCTGCGCGGCCGGGCGCATTCTCAATCCAAAGGCCGCGCGCAGCCAGGTGATCGGCGCGATGACGATGGGAGTGGGCGCGGCACTCATGGAAGACCTCGTGGTCGACAGGCGGCACGGTATGTTCATCAACCACGATCTGGCCAGCTACGAAGTGCCCGTCCACGCCGACATTCCCCATCAGGAGGTCGTCTTTCTCGATGAACCCGATCCGACCTCATCACCGATGAAGGCGAAAGGCGTCGGTGAACTTGGACTATGCGGAGTAGGCGCGGCTATCGCGAATGCGGTGTATAACGCGACCGGCGTGCGCATGCGCGACTATCCGCTTACGCTCGACAAGCTGCTGGCGGGGATGGCGTGATCGCACGGCACACACTCTTGCGACGACATCTCGCACGTGCATATCTGCTTGGTGTCGTAACCCTGATGCTGTCGGCTCACGCATCAGCCAACGATCAATCGAAGCCCGGGACCCAGGAGCACACGATGCAGATAGCCGTGAAGTTCGATGATCAAACGATCATAGCCGAACTGGAAGACAACGCGACCAGCCGCGATCTCCTTGCGCAGTTGCCCCTGACCTTGAGCTTCGAGGACTATCACGCCACGGAAAAAATCGCTTACCCACCGCGAAAGCTGGCCACGTCGGAGGCTCCAGACGGATACGATCCCTCTGTGGGAACCATTGCCTACTACGCACCGTGGGGCAACATCGCATTGTTTTACAAGGACTTCGGCTACTCGAAATCGCTGGTCAATCTGGGAAGGATCGTTTCGGGCCTGGACGCCCTCGCGAAGGCCCGCACCTTCAAGGCCACCGTCGAGCGCGTGACTGACTGACACCCGAAAAATTGCCACTTCTCCCTCGTCGCCGCCAGCCTCTTCCCATCCAATCGTCGACGCGTTTCGGGCCCGGACTGAGGATCGCCAGCAAGTCTAGGTATTGATATACACGCACTTGCTGTACAGGTAAGTATCCAGATGTGCACGGCCTCCCTTCGCGCCGTAGCCACTCATCTTTGTCCCACCGAAACCTACGAGCGGATCGATCAAGCCATAGCAGTTCACCCACATCACGCCCGTGTGAATCCCCTTCACGACTCTGAGAGCCTTTGAGATGTCACGCGTCCAGACTGCCCCACCGAGTCCGAATTCCGTGGCATTGCCCTGAGTGATTGCGTCCTCGACAGTGTCGAAAGGGATGACCGACATGACCGGACCAAAAATCTCTTCCTGTGCGATCCTCATGTCATTGTGGACGTCCGCGAAGACAGTGGGGCTCACAAAGTAGCCGTCGGCAAGCGATCCCTGGAGCCGTTCGCCGCCGCAAACCAGCTGGGCGCCCTCATTTGCTCCGATCTGCACATAGGACATGACCTTCTCAAGCTGGTCGTTCGAAATCAAGGGCCCAAGCTGTGCCTCAGGATCGAGACTGTGACCAACCTTGATTGATCTTGCGAAGAAAGCCGCGCGCTCGCAGAATTCCTTGACGATCTCGCGCTGAACGAAAACCCGGGTTCCCGCGAAGCAGATCTGTCCGGAGTTCGCGAACACACCCATCGCCGCGCCCTGCACCGCCTTGTCCAGATCGGCGTCGGCAAAGATGATGTCAGGTGATTTCCCTCCCAGTTCCAATTGAAGCTTCTTGATGTTCACCTTCGATGCGTCGATGATCTTTCTTCCGGTTTCAGTCGAGCCGGTGAAGGCAATGCGATCGACGCCAGAATGCCGCGCGAGCGCCGCGCCCGCCACATCACCGCGTCCAGTGACCACGTTGACGACGCCAGGGGGAAGCCCCGCCTCTTGCAGCAGTTCGGCGACACGCAACACGCTAAGCGACGCGTCCTCGGCTGGCTTGAGGACGGTGGTGCAACCGGTCGCCAGCACTGCACCCAGCAGCCACCACTGGCTGCCCAACGGCCCATTCCAGGGGATTATCCCGCCCACTACGCCCACCGGCGCTTTGAGCGACATCGTAACAACCTCTCCCGGAAGCCCGTTTTGCAACGTTTCACCGGCGATGTTGCTGCTCTGCGAAGCAAGGAACAGAATCATCTTGAGAACCGACGCCTTCGTCGCACGCGTTTTCGATATGGGTGCGCCCATGTCCACTGACTCGATTTCCGCAAGCTCGTCGAAGTTGCGATCCATCAACTCGTGAACGCGATAGAGCAGTGCCTGCCGCTCGTACGGAGTCCAGCTGCTCCAAGGTCCCTCGAATGCTGCGCGCGCCGCGCGAACCGCTCGATCGATGTCTTCCTCGCCGCCGGCTGCCAGTTGGCCGATCACCACACCGGAAGACGGATTTCTGATCTCGAGCTGCTCCTCGGAGACGCATGGCGCGGTTTGCCCGTCGATCAGCAATCCATGCTGGCTCCTCGACAGAAATCGAGTGGCCGCGGCGCCGAGTTGAGAAAGAGAATTTTGGGTACTCATACCGTCGTCCTTCATTAACCAGTCATGTCCCATCAATCTGGGAAAAAGTGGACCTAGCATCGCGAGGCATCCCTACCCTCCGCATGCCGGATCCGCTAGCGCCTCGGCTTCAGAACGTGAACACGCCCTTGCCTCCGGATTGACGATTGAATGTCTCGTACGCGAGTTCCGCCTGGTCGAGCTTCCACTCGCTCGTGAACAGCGCGTCAACGTTCAGGTTTCGCTCGACGATGAAATTGGCGCACGCGTGCTGTGCCTGAATCGACATGGTCCACGACGTCATGATCTTGAGTTGCCGGCGCAGCATCGAGGCCACGGAGAGGCTAACCTCGGCACCGATACCTACGAGACAAACAGTTCCCCAGGGACGCACACAGTTGAGGGCATCGATCCCGGCTGACGCCGCGCCAGCGGTCTCGAGCGCCATACTCGCTCCCCGGCCGCCGGTGAGGTCGCGAATACGCTCAGCTACAGTGCCCTCGAGTGGGTTGATGACATGATCGGCACCGAACTCCTTCGCCTTACTTCGACGACTTTCATCGATGTCGAGAGCGATCACTTCGGCGCCCTGTGCCTTTGCAAGGAGCGTTGCGGAAAGACCGACCGGGCCTTGTCCGAAAACAGCGACCACGTCGCGTCCGGTTATGCCCATGCGTTCAAATGCGCCCCATGCGGTGCCTGTGCCGCACGAGATTGCGGCACCCGCTGCGAAGCTGAGCCGCTCATGAAGTGGAACGAGCGTATCGGCCGGCACTTTCATGTAGGGCGCATGGCCACCGTGAGCATCCGTTCCGTACACCGTCACAGGCACTGTTCGGCACATTTGGGGCCAGCCCGAACGACAATCTTCCAACCCGCACATCCTCGATAGTGATGTACCATCACGCGAGCGCCGATGCGAGCGTGCGGACTTTGAACGCCCGGACCTATGGCAGCGACGATTCCGCACGGTTCATGTCCGCCAATGATGATGGGAGACGCCGGGTTGCTGGCGCGCCGATAGAAATGGAGGTCGCTGCCGCACATGCCCGACGCCTTGACCTCGATGACAACCTCGCCCGGGCCCGGTGTCGGATCCGGAACTTCAATCAGTTCGACCTTGCAGTCGCCACGAAACGCAATTCCGCGCATGATATTTTTCCCGCTAAGAAGCGTCGATATTGAATTCGCGCGAACTCATCGCGATGTCGACGCCCATATTCAGTTCAAGGTGTAGACAGTCAGATGTTGCTCTGGACTTTGGCCGCGTCTATCAAATCGTTCTCAGGAGATGCGTCGGGCTCGACAGCTTCGAGCGACTTCTTGTTGGTTTCGATGCCGGCTACGGCGAGGACCAAGGCAACAAGAATGTACAAGCCCGATACAGCACCGATTACCCCACCGATCCCGTAGTGCTTGAACACATCGAGAATCACGAAGGGTCCGCCGATCAGGCCGATGCGGCCGGCGGTCTGCGCAAAGCCGGCACCGCGAAAACGGTACTCGGTGGGGAACAGTTCAGGCGTGCCGCCCAGACCGAGAATCAGCGCCACAGCAACGCCACCCACGAGGAAAAAGCCGCACAGAGTGATCGAAACGGGCGACGTCAGGAACGGGTACACAGCGCACAAGGCCGCGCAGTACACAGCCGCGAGCGCCACGCCCCAGCGACGGCCGAGTCGATCTGCGATGAACGCGCATAGGAATGGACCGGCGACATAGCCGCCCATCATTGCCGCATTGAAACCGAGCGAATGGGTCACGCTCATGCCCTGACTCACAAAGAAGGTCGGCATCCATCCGGTGATCGTGTAGGAGCCGAACAACACGATCACGTTCACAACGAGCGCAACCAAGGTCCGACGGATCACCGGTCGGGTAAACAGCACCGAAACGTTGACGCGGGGCTTCGCTGGCGTCGCCGCTACCGGCGTCACCGGCGCGATCGGCGCTGTTACACACGCTTCCTCTTCGATGCGACGGAGAATCGCATCTGCCTCTTCGCCTCGACCAACGCTCTCGAGCCATCTCGGTGATTCAGGAAGATGACGACGCAGATACCACAGCCAAAGCGTACCGACACCGCCGATAACGAACATCGATCTCCAGCCGAGGTGCGGAATCGCGACCAGCCCAACGACCGAAGTCACAAAAACCCCTGCGCCGGTGATGACCCCGAGCAGCCCCAGATAGCGCCCACGCTTCTCTGGCGGCACGAACTCGATGACCATCCCGTAGCCCATCACATACTCGGCGCCCATGCCGATACCCATCACGAAGCGAATGCCGATGAGCCAGTACATGGAAGGCGCGAACGCCGATACGAGGGCCATCACGCCAAAGATAGCCAGATTGAACTGGTAGGCGAACAGGCGGCCGAAACGATCGCTCAACCAGCCTGACAACGCCGCGCCGATGGTGAGTCCGAGAAACGTCGCGGACATGAAATACGAGTTAAGCTGCAACGTCGACCAACCATCGTGCAGCATCGCCGCGAGAACGGAACCCGACAGCGTGTTATCAAACGAGTCAAAAAACATACCCATGCCAACGAGCCATAACACTCGACGATGGAATGGGCCGATCGAGAGGCGGTCCAATCTGGCGCCTGCGTTCACATTGGTCATCATGATGGACAACTCCTGAATTACCTGAAAGAAACGATGTTCGTGGTTCGGTCGGTCTCAATGGATTTGAGAAATCCCATCGGCGCTTGATCCATGATGAATCGCCAGATCCGCTGGCTTATGCGTGAACTGCGAATATTCGCTCGGGCTGAAAAACCTCTCGCTCGCGGAATACGTCAGGCCTGGTTCGATTGCTGGCAGAAGTTCAGCTTCTTCGGCCTCGTTAAAGCTGAGTTCGAGCTTTATGCCGTTCGGGTCGTGAACGAATAGTTGCCAGACGGCGCTACCGCTCAGATGTTGTTCACGAAAGGAGAGGCCGAGTCGAACCAATCGGTCTCTATAGCCTGAATAGCCACGGGCGTGAAACGCGACATGGTCAACCGCTCCGCGGTCGTTGTCCGTGGCGATGGTTCCGGTTACGCCCGCGGCCGCACGTTCGGAATACACATGCAACACGGCGCTTCCGCCTGGCGGAAGGCCCATCCATGCTCCGGAGAAAGCCAGTCCGCCGGGCCTGGATACCTCGACCAAACCCAGCGCGTCCCGGTAGAAGCCAACGGTCGTATCCAGATCGCTGGCACGGATTGCAATGTGGAAGATGTTGCCTATGATCATGAAGTGTCTCCTTCGATACCGCTCGCGACTCTCGGGGTCGCTGCCGTTCGGCTGCCCGGACTAGAACTTGTGAACCAGGCCTACGGCAACCGCTGCCATGCTGCGTGAGGATGACGGCGTCGCGTTGAACGTGTCGCCGATCGTAGCAGTCGCATTAATGATATTGCCAGCACCACGCGTACCCAATGTTTGTCCGGCCGCTCGGGTATATCCCTCCAATGCGTAAAACGCCGTTCTCTTTGAGAGCGAGTAATATTCGCCGAGGGTGAATTGCTGATACCGGGCACTGTCCGTGATCCCATTGGCTTCGGTGGCGCGCGTGTAGCTGTATCCGGCCGCCAGATCCAACGCAACCGCGGGCTTCCAATGAAGCGCGACACCGCCGGTGTTGAAGATCGCCAGGTCGCGAAATGCGGAACCGACGCCGGGAATGTACTGCGTGTTCGTATAAGTACCGCGGATGTCGAGCGACGAAGTGAACGCATACATCGCCCCCACGGCGAAGCGCTGTTGACCCTGAGCGGTCTGATATCCATTCGTCAACGCCGACACGCCCGCCTGCGCCCCGTTGTTCGAGGTGGTCGACGCCGCGCCGAACGGTCCACCGCCGAGCGTCGAGTTGTTGATCCTCGATATCCCCACACCTGCCCCAAAAGGACCAAGATCGTATCGAGCCGCAACGCTCCACGACGATCCTTGATTGAAGCTTCCGGCAACGCCGCCGAACGAGTATGAGCCACTCGCAGTGAACCCTGCAAAGGCTGGCGAGGTATAGAGCAGCGTATTGTTGGTTCGATAGACAGTGTCAAGTCCGTCGACGTCGCCTGGGTGAGCGCCAAAACCGGTGAGTTGAACGGTCGGGCCGAACGGATACATGATGTGGTAGTAAGACATGTACTGTCGACCGGCCGTCAGGCTACCGTATGCCGGATTGGTCAATCCCACGAAGGCCTGCCTGTTGAAGATGAGCCCGTCGGTGGTCGCCGCACCATTCAGGCTGTTGAAGCCTGCTTCGATTGTGAAAATTGCCTTGTTGCCGCCGCCGAGATCCTCGGCGCCCTTGAGCCCGAAGCGGCTTCCGTACCAGACCCCGGTGATCATCTTCACGACATGCTTGCCGCCGCTGTTGGAGCCAAGCGTCGATTGGTTCGAGGCGTATGCGAAACCGTTGTCCAGAATGCCGTAAAGCGTTACGCTGCTTTGCGCGAGGGCCGGCATGCTCGCAAACATGGCCGCGCTACCTGTGAACGCGAGTTTGAGACACGTAGATCTTCCCACCGTCATCCTCCAAGATTTTTATAAGTATAGGTTTATTAGTATGGCGAATCATTATCCGTATATCGCCCGCTTGTCCTTACCACCTGCCTCCTTGAGTCTCTGTCGCGCTAGTCCTCGAAACCGATCATGGCTTTCACTTCGAGATACTCTTCCAGACCGAACACGCCCATCTCACGGCCGTTCCCTGACCGCTTGTATCCGCCCATCGGCGCCGCAGGGTTGCTCGGAACGCCGTTCAGGAAGACGCGCCCCGCGCGGATCCGTGAGCCGACCGCGCGTCCGCGCTCGCGGCTCGAGCTAAAGACATAGCCACCCAGTCCGTACGCGGTCCCGTTGGCAATCTCCAGCGCCTCTTCATCTGTGGAATACGAGATGACCGCGAGTACGGGACCGAAAATCTCGTCCTGGGCGATCCGCATCGTTGGCTTCACGTTGGCGAAGATCGTCGGCTTAACAAAATATCCGCGTTCAAGCCCGTCGGGGCGTCCTCGACCACCTGTAATCAGACGAGCACCTTCGTCGATACCCAATTGGATATACATTTGGATGCGCTCGAACTGCGCCGCATTCACAACCGGCCCCATCGACGACGAAGGGTCAAGTGGATCGCCGACTCGCATCTTGCGCGCCTCGGCCTGGAGCATCTCGAGAAGCTCTTCCCGCTGGCGTTCATGAACCAGAATGCGTGTAGGCGCATGGCACGACTGACCGGAATTCGCGAATGCACGCGCCACATTCCATTGCGCGGCAGCGCGAAGATCCGCATCGTCCAAAATGATGTTGGCGGATTTGCCGCCTAGCTCCTGGCAGACTCTCTTGATCGACGGAGCCGCTGCCTCGGCGACGAGGACACCGGCACGCGTCGATCCCGTGAAGGACACGAGGTCGACGTCCATATGCTTGCTCAACGCGTTGCCGACAGTAGGGCCATCACCGTTGACGAGGTTGAACACGCCTTTCGGGACCCCGGCTTCGTCGAGGACTTCCGCGAGAAGAAGCGCCGTGACCGGCGTGAACTCACTCGGCTTCAGAATCGTCGTGCACCCGGCGGCAAGCGCGTACGCCAGCTTCGTCGCGATCAACTGGATCGGCCAGTTCCACGCGGTGATCAGTGCACATACGCCGATCGCCTCGCGGCGAACGATGTTGCCGTCGATTCGCGTCTCGAAGTCGTAACGGCGCAGCGTGGCGACTGCCTGTTTGAATGACGCCAGCGAAGCCGTCGTGTGAATTTTCTGGCTAACGGGAGTGCCGAGTTCCTCGGTGACCGCTGCGGACAATTCGTCTTCCCGCGCGCCGAATCGCTCGATGATCCTCTCGAGAAGCGCGATCCGCTCTTCCTTCGACGTAGCGCTGAACAGCGCAAACGCTGCACGAGCCGCCTTGACCGCCCGATCCACATCTTCGGCCCCGCCCAAGGCGACGGTCGCAAAAGGTTTTTCAGTGGCGGGATTGATCAACGTCCACTTTTCATCGACTGCGGGCCGAACCCATTCGCCGTCGATATAGATGTCGTCGTAGGACCTCACTTCGCTCCTCCTGGAATTTTAGGTACCGCGTGCGCGTCAAAGACGGGTTGGCTTTCCGCCGCATCCCGATGCCTGTCTGACGACCTTTTCCGCGAGCCGCATGGCAGGCAATCGACGCTCGGATCGCCGTCAGGTCCTTCTATTGCTCGACTCGACGCCATCACGCCCTGCTCATACTCGTCGCTCGAGAAGCGAGCGCCAATCGCATCCGGAAAATTCAGCTTGCCTCGATGATCCGGATGTCGCGATCCGCTGCATCGCCCAGTGCTTCGAGCGCAGCCTGATAGGCCGCCCCGTCGTGCGTGGCAACTGCCTGCTCGAGACTGTCAAACTCGATCACGATCGTGCGCTCCTGCAGCCCTTGCTCATACACTTGCGCCGGGACGCCACGGGCAAGAAAGCGGCCGCCGCCCCCCTGGATGGCCGGGCCCGCGAGTTTGCCGTACGCCGCGAGCGCGTCGGCATTCTTGACAGCTCGGTACGCAGCGATCCAATAGGCCTTCGACATAACACCTCCAATTGCACAGTGTGGGCTCACACTGAAGTAAAAATTCGGCTGCTTGCAGATGCGCGCCGTGTTTGACCAACCTGACCTGAAACCTTCAAAGCGCCCGCATGCGCTTCGCCTTCTCTGTGGCGGCGCTCGCCAGGAACGAGAGATCCGTCCCGGTTGAGATATAGCGCGCCCCGCGTTGCACGAGTTCCTTGAGGAATTCGGGGCTGCCACTCAGACCACCGATGCCCAGCCGCTTCCCGTGCTTGTCGCAAGCCGCCTGGCAACGCGCGAAGGCGTCCTTGATACGGTCGTGCTGCAACTGGCCGGCAATTCCAAGCGACGCGCACAAATCGTTGGTCCCGACAAACAACATGTCCACGCCCTCGACACCAGCGATCGCGTCGACGTTCTCGAGCGCCTCGGCCGTTTCGATCATGACCGTGACCATCGTCGCGGCGTTCATGGCGGAGAACAGTCGCTCGGTCGGCACGCTTCGAAATCCAATGTGCGGCAGTCCGCCGGTAAAAGAGCGCGTTCCGAGTGGCGGATATTTCGCCGCATCCACAACGGCCGCTGCTTCTTTGGCCGACTGAATGTGCGGCGCGATGACGCCGAGCGCGCCTCCATCCAGAACCCGCGTAATGTAGTCTGGCGAAACGCTCGGCACTCGCACGAATGGCGCAATGCCCTGCCCCAATGCTGCAAGACAGATCTGCGAAGTCGTTTCGATCGAAAAAGTGCTGTGTTCGAGATCGACGTAAAGCGAGTCGAAGCCAGCCGTTTTTGCAATCAGGGCGATTTCCGCGGTGCGCACCAGCCGCACCGTCATGGAAAGCACGACTTCATTAGCCGCCAGCTTGTCTTTTACGGAATTACCAATTAATTCCGTCGCCATGTCGCTCATCGATTAAGCTCCTTTTGAAACAACTTCATATAACGTAGTTCGCGGTAATTCAGTTGAGCCGCCTTGTTTCGATACCATGATCTGCACCAGGAAGCGCAGAGTCAAGCACTGGGTTGAAGGTAATAACCCCCGGTTATATCCGATTCCGCCCTAATCTGGTTTATGGCGCTCTGCAAACCTAGACTGATGGCAAGCGGCGAGGAAATGTCTCTCGCACTCGTGTACTGACAGAGGAGCGGAACAGTGAAAGTAACTGAAGCGGCTAAGGTCGGATCGGGAAATGTGGGGAATATGCGTGAGGGTGTGCTGACGCAGAAGTTCCTGTTGACGGGCGACGACGATATGCCCAACAACTATGTGCTCAACGTTGGACGGACAGGCGCTGGCGGGTGGCAAGCGCCTCGCCATCGCCATAATTTCGATCAGATCCGCTATGTCATCAAAGGAGCTTTTCCTTACGCCAAGGACAAGACGCTTCCGGAAGGATGGATCGGATATTTTCCCGAGAGCGTGTACTACGGTCCCCAGGACCGGCCGGAAGGGCTCGAGATGGTCGTGTGCCAGTTCGGCGGCGCCAGCGGCAACGGATATATCAGCGTGGAGCGTCGGGAAGCGGCAAACGAAGTATTGAAGGCCAAAGGTCAGTTTAAAGACGGCGTATTCACGTACTTCGACGAAAATAATAAAAAGCATAATCAGGATGGTTTCGAGGCGTGCTATGAAGAAGTGACCGGAAAGAAACTGGAATACGCGAAACCTCGCTATCATGATCTGGTCTTGATGAACCCGGAAAGCTACGACTGGCTCCCGGATTCCGAACCAGGTGTTTTCTCGAAATGGGTCGGCACTTTCACCGAGCGAAGTACTCGGATCGGATTTGCAAGGATCGAAGCCAATTCCGTTTTTTCAGCGGGCTTGCAGGAATCAACCGAATTGATGTACCTAGTCAAAGGCCGCGTCTCTGTGAACGAAAAAGAGTACGGGCCGCAATCTGCATTCGAATTCAAAGCGAATGAAGGTCCGATCAAGATTTCCGCATTGGAACAGACCGAATTTCTTCGGATCGTTCTGCCTAAATTCTAGTTTCTGATTATTGATTTGCATTTCAGGAGAAACTGCATGAGGTTCGCACGCTTTTCGTTGGGTTCGACCGAACAAATTGGTCTTGTCGATCTGGAGAAGTCCGTTATTCGGCCGCTGGGCGCCGAAGCTCAGAACATGGTTCAGGTCATCGCGCAGACGGCAGAGTTGGCTTCCGCGGCGGCCGACAGCGAAGCAATTCCGCTTGACGAGGTAAGGCTGCTGGCGCCGATCGTTCCTCGCCGTAACGTCTTCTGCGTCGGGAAGAACTACCGCGAGCATGCGAAGGAGTTTGCGGGCAGCGGCTACGAGTCTGGTGCGGTCAAGGGCGCGGAGATCGATGAATACCCCGCGGTCTTCAGCAAGCCCCCGTCCACGATCGTTGCCTCCGGAGATGATGTGCAGTTGCATGCGCACGTTACCCAGTCCGTCGACTACGAAGCCGAACTCGCAGTCATCATCGGTAAGGGCGGTCGCGACATCAAGGCTGAGAACGCCCTCGACCATGTTTTCGGTTACACGATCGTCAATGACGTGACCGCTCGTGACCGTCAACGTCATCACAAGCAGTGGTTCCTCGGCAAGTCCCTCGATACGTTCTGCCCGATGGGGCCGTGGATCACGACCGCCGACGAGGTGCAGTCGGACCAGCTGAAAGTCCAATGTTGGGTCAATGACGAGCTCCGACAGAACGCCAACACGCGGGATCTGATCTTCTCCATTCCGACACTCATCGCGACGATCTCAGCCGGACTCGCCCTCGAGCCTGGCGACGTCATTGCGACCGGTACGCCGGCTGGCGTCGGCATCGGCTTCACGCCAGCGCGATTCCTGCAGAAGGGCGACGAAGTGAAAATATCGATCTCGGGTCTGG
Organism: Caballeronia sp. EK; assembly: GCF_014384845.1. Classification (NCBI taxonomy): domain Bacteria; kingdom Pseudomonadati; phylum Pseudomonadota; class Betaproteobacteria; order Burkholderiales; family Burkholderiaceae; genus Caballeronia; species Caballeronia sp. EK. The sequence continues at coordinate 132,693 of NZ_JACSUE010000013.1, read as the reverse complement.
GAACCCTGACCAATCGTTTCGTGTAAGGGAACACGACAGGACCATCGCACCGCGTCATCCGAAAGAGAAGTGTTGACGGAGAAGTGACGGCCGGCGTTCTCTTCGGAGCCGCTCGACCTGTCGGTCCGACTATGGGGCAATCATCGCGTTCGAAACCCCGTAAGATAACGACAGAGACATGCCATGACGATTGCAGCCATGCCGGATCGAGCGAAAGACATGCCGCAAGGCGAAGCAGAGACGAACGACTCCGCCACGATTCCCAACGTGGGCATGGACCCGCGCAAGCTTTTGTACATGGTCACAGCCATCGAGGAAGGCAGTCTTTCCAAGGCGGCAAAGAAGTTGTCGATCTCGCAACCCGCCTTGACGAAGTCGATGGATCGTCTGGAAAGCGAGCTCGGAATGCAATTGCTGATGCGAACGCCGACGGGAATTGTCCCAACGCCCCTCGGTGAACGCGTCTATTCCCATGCGAAGCTGATCCGCGACGAAATTGGCCTCGCAGAATCTCGGCTTCGGGGCGATTCCGCGACGACCAACATCGTCACGCTCGGCACCCTGCCCAGCCTTGCGAGCCGAGTCCTCCCTCTGGCGGTTGCTCGATGGAGGGAGCAGGTTTCCGACGTCATGTTGCGGGTCATCGAGAGACGTCAGGTCGATCTTCTGCTGGGACTGTTCCGCCGTGAGTTTGACTTCATCATCGCGCAGACAGAGTTTTTCGATATCTTTCCTGAAGGGCTCAAACAGCGCGTCATATTCCGCGACCAGCTTTGCGTCTTTGCGCGCTCCGATCACTACCTCTTCGGACTCTCTGAGCTGACCTGGGCAGACCTGGCCCAATTTCCTTGGATCAGTCCGATGGTTGGATGGCAACAACGTGCAGTCCTCGAAAAGCTGGTCGAGGCGGAAGGTGTGCCGCCACCACGACAGTTCATCGAGAGTGGCTCGATCGAGTTCACTAAAACGTTGCTCGCCGAGAGCAATCACCTTGCCCTTCTGCCCGCTCACTCTGCAATTGCCGACGTAAAAGAAGGCCTCATCAAAGCGTTACCAATCACGTTTCCGGCATTGCGACGGAATATCGCGGTGATTTTCCGTGAAGCTGCACCGCTCACCGATGTGCATCGCAGCTTCATCGGTCATCTTGAGTCAGTTGGAAAGGAGCTGTGCGGCGACTGAGGGCTGGGTATAAGCCGCCTTGTTAGCTTTATGTATCAATACGTTATCCTCATTAGATGAATTGTCCCGTGCGACGCAAGTGAACCATCCTGCCTCGACTCGCTCGTGCGTTACCCTGAAATATTCGAGGTGTCAAAGATGAAAGTAGGTTATGTGGGACTGGGAGCGCTTGGCAGTCAGCTTGCGCGTCGCTTCATCGGCTCCGCGGACCTGTGGGTCTGGGACGTGAATGCTGAAACACGTGCAGCGTTCGCGAGGGAGTCGGGTGTGCACGTCGCGAACTCCGCGGCGGACGTCGCGCGCAATTGCGAGACGATCTTCGTATGCCTGCCGCGTAGCTCCGATGTCAGAAACATGGTTTTTGCGGAAGACGGGTTGGCGGCTGGCCTGACTCGCGGCTCATTAATCATCGATCAGACGAGCGGTGTTCCCGAAGAAACGCGGCAGATCGCCAACGAACTCGCAAAGTGCGGAGTCGCCCTGATCGACGCTGCCGTCTCGGCAAGCCCTCATATCGTGCCATTGGGAGGCGCTACGTTGATGGTTGGCGCACCCGATCAGATTCTTGAGAGGGCAACACCGATTCTTCGTGTGATCACGGAAACGATCTACCGATGCGGGACTCGGGTCGGTGATGGTCAAGCCATGAAAATCGTCAATAACGCGATGAACGCGACGACCCGGCTTGGCACGCTAGAGGTTGCAGTGTTAGGTCGCAAATCCGGAATGTCGCTGGCAGACATGGCCGCATTTCTCAATGAAGGTTCCGCGCGCAATCAAACAACAGACAAGATGCTCCCGGCGCTCGTCGAGGGTAAGTCCTCGACGAACTTCGCTCTAGCCCTGATGCTTAAGGATGTAAATCAGGCTATGTCCCTCGGCATGGCAGTTGGGACGCCGATGCCCGTGACCAGCATCGTCCGGGCGCTCCTTCAAATCGGCGCGAATACCCTTGGCGAGAGAGCCAAGCTTGAGGACATGGTCGGCGTGATCGAAAAACTTGCGGGTACTCGGCTGGCCTCTTCCGAAGGAGAATTCCCGCGGAAAGAAGCGGGCGCCCGTCACTCTCCGGCAACGCAGGAGCAACAGCGCACCAAGGAACTGTTGGAACAAGCCATTGCTTCGCTCTGTCTTCACATCACTTACGAATGCGCGATGGTTGGTGTCAAGTATGGACTCGCGATGAAGGACATTTCGGATGTTGTGAATAAGAGTTCAGGATGGAGCGCAAGCTCACGGACCCTGCTCCCCTTGCTTGCTGACGGGAAAGACGCATCGATTATCGATGTTCAACAGAGCATTCAGGATCTAAACCAGGTCTGCTCGCTTGCAATCCGGCTCGGCGCCCCACTACTGATTGTAAACTCCGTCCGAAACATTTGGGAGCAGGCGTTGAACGCAGCATCGGATCAAGGCTCCGTCGATCTCGCTGAGTTTTATCAGACTGCTTCGAAGGCAAAGTCGCCGGCATTCCACTAAGCGTCGCAACAATACGACTCCTGGCGGCAGCAGCACGCCGCCAATCTCAAACGGCGGCTGGACGGCAGCATGAGCATGACGAACTGGCGGCACGCCTGCGGGGCGCCACCCGACAGGAATGGTCAGCTTCACGCTGCTGGTCTGTCGCGGATTTCTCAATCGCGGGCGGATCACGTCTCGCTTACCGCTCGAATACCCGACGCGACGCAGGCTCGCTCCGCCTGTTTTCGGAGACAATCCTCGTACCCGCCCTTGCGTATGCGGAGCCTAAGGGTAGACAGCAAGTGTCTGCTTTTGTTGAATTTGTATATAGGGCCGCAAGGGAGAGGCCCGCCAGGCTTGGATGGCTCTAACCCGAAATTTGCAGGAAAATCCAACCTATCCCCGACTGCGGCACGAGCTACGGACTTCGCGGGAATCGTTTCGCGCCCTTAAAAGACGAAAGCCATTCTGCCGCACGATCAGTGTATATTTCCGTCCCTGGAGGCAGAATTCCTTCAAGGCTATCTAACGTACCAGCCTTCACTAACACGACCCCTGGCATCAGCGCGACCTTGGTGAGAATTGGCGACCCGCATTGTCCGCAGAAGTGCCGATACGAAGGCTGTCCGCTGTCGCCTTGATCTTCAAAGAACACCGTGTCGCCTTGCTGCTCGTAATCGCTTTCCTGAACGAACAAGTTGTACGAAAACAAGCTCCCGCTCTGCTTCTGGCAGTGAGTGCAGTGACAGATTGCGGTCGCCTGCGGCTCCCCCTTCAAGACGTAGCGCACCGCCCCGCACAGACAGCCCCCTTTTCTCGTATGCATGAGAGTTCTCCCCTGGTGCCTTATGCGGCGCCTGACACGCGAATAAGTTTTCTATTAAGAAATTCACCCATACCTAGCTCGGACAGTTCACGCCCGAACCCGGAGTTCTTGATGCCGCCGAAGGGCAGTTTCGGCGAATCGGCGAAGCAGGAATTGATGTAGACCATGCCAGATTCGATCTGCCTTGCAACATCCTTCGCGTGGCCGACGTCTGCATCGAAGACATACCCGCCCAGTCCGTACTTTGTCGCATTGGCCAACCGGATAGCTTCCTGCTCGCTATCGACGATATAAAAGGACAATACCGGACCGAACGCTTCCTGTTGAAACAGCGGGTTGGCCTCTGCGATATCCGTGATGATCGTAGGCTCAAGATAAAAGCCATCACGCTCCACCCGCTTACCTCCGTGCACGATGCGGGCGCCCGCGGCTCTGGCCTCATCGATCTGTGTCAGCAGGCCTTGAAGCGCGCGTTCACTGACGAGCGGCCCGAGCACCGTAGACTCGTCCGTCGGATCGCCGACTTTGATCGCCGCAAATTTCTCTTTCAACATCGCGAGCATAGAAGCCCCACGGTCCTTCCCGACCACGATGACGCGCTTGATGTTCACGCATCCTTGCCCCGAGTTGAACGTGCGCCCCATCACAACTTGCTCGACGGCATGATCCAGCGGGGCGCCTTCGAGGATAAGCGCAGGATCACTTCCACCCAGTTCAAGTATCACCTTCTTGAGACTTCGCCCCGCACGCTCGCCCACGGACGCGCCCGCTCGCTCGCTTCCCGTCAGCGCGACGCCGCGCACGCGGAAGTCGTCTACTAGCTTCGCGACTTGATCGATGCTGCAGAATAGATTGGTGTACACGCCTTCTGGCGCGCCGGCCTCCTCGAATAAGCGCGCAAAAGCGAGCGCGCATTGCGGGACGTTCTCGGCGTGCTTCATCAGGACGACATTGCCTGCGATCAGTTGGGGCGCCGCGACACGAGCCAGTTGATAGTACGGAAAGTTCCATGGCTCAATGGCGAGAACAACACCAATGGGTTCGGCCAGGATTGTCGCGTCGGGCTCCCCAGGGACCGGCTGTGCCTTCAGGAACGCTTCGCCGTTTTGCGCGTAATAGTCGAGGATGTCAGCTACGAGATCGACTTCGAGATAACTGAAACGGGTAACCTTCCCCATTTCGAGGGTAGGCAGCGTAGCGTACTCATCTCGCTTCTCACGGAGAATCTTCGCAGCGCGAGCGACGATGCGAGCACGTTCCGCCACAGGACGCTGCTTCCAGTCTTCATGATAGCGCCTGTGGGCAGCATCCAAGGCCGCAAAGACCTGATCATCAGATTGAAGAGGGAATTCCTTCACAAGTTTCCCGGTTGCCGGGTTGATCGTTTGAAAAGTCATCGTTAGCTATAAGTTGTTCGTTCTTTGAACGGAAAGCATCGACTCGAAAGAGCCGAAATTAAAACTTTGTTTGTTGGTGTCCGGACCGCTCCTTAAAGCGCAACATCGCCGAGCGCATTGCTTCGTCGAAGGACGACTCAGTAGCTACGTGCCGATGGTCGATGGATACAAGCCAGCCTTCGTGCGCGTGTATCCATCGAATGCGTGAGTCATGCACCAACAGGGAAAACCATCGCCACAACTCCGCATCTTCCGCATTAGCGATCGCCCTGCCCTGTAAGCGAGAGTTGTGGATAGGCCTCAGGCCGGATTCTGCGCGGATCGGAAGTTGCGCGTTCATCGCGGCGCATCCAACTCGTCGAGCAGCGCAGGAACGCACTCAAAGAGGTCACCGACAAGGCCATAGTCCGCAACGCTAAAGATGGGCGCCTCTTCGTCTCGGTTGATCGCCACGATCACTTTCGAGTCCTTCATGCCTGCGAGATGTTGGATCGCACCGGATATGCCGACCGCAATATACAACTGCGGCGCAACGATCTTTCCCGTCTGGCCGACCTGATAGTCGTTGGGTACGAACCCAGCGTCGACTGCCGCTCGTGACGCGCCCATCGCCGCGCCAAGCCGATCAGCCAGAGGCTCCAGCACGGCCCGGTAGCTCTCGCCGCTGCCCAGGCCGCGTCCACCGGACACGATCACGTTCGCCGATGTCAGTTCAGGCCGGTCCAGCTTTGTCACCTCCCGGCTCACGAATTGCGACAGGCCCTCATCATCGGCTGCGCGAATCCCTTCAATCGAAGCACCACCTCCCTCACATGCCGCGGGATCAAAAGCGGTTGCACGAACCGTCAGCACCTTGATCGGATCGCGAGACCGAACCAACGCGATGGCATTTCCCGCATAGATTGGCCGCTCAAACGTGTCGACATCAGTAACAGATATGACCTCACTGATTTGAGCGACATCCAGCCGGGCTGCAACGCGCGGCGCAATGTTTTTCCCATAGGCAGTCGCAGGCGCCAAGATGTGCGAATAGTCTTTGCCAAGATCCACGAGCGTGGCTTCGACAGGCTCCGCAAGGCCTTCAGCAAGCCGAGGAGCATCGGCGAGAAGCACCTTTTCGACCCCCGCCACTTTCGCGGCCTCTTCTGCGACCGCTTTTGCACCGTGTCCTGCGACGAGCACATGAATCGGATGATTGGTAAAAGTCGCGATCACGGCCGCGGCGCCGATGGTGTTTAACGTCGACGCATTAAGCGTTTGGTTGTCGTGTTCAGCGATAACAAGAATCGTCATGTTCGTTCTCCGCCCATTCGAGCGTCAAAGCACTTTAGCTTCGGATGTCAGTTTTGCGACCAGTTCCTTCGCGTTAGCGACCTTCACGCCAGCGGCGCGCTTCGGTGGCTCGGTGACCTTCAGTGTCTCCAGACGCGGGGAAACATCGACCCCGAGCGATCCGGATGAGATGATTTCGAGTGGCTTCTTTTTGGCCTTCATGATGTTCGGTAGCGTGACGTAGCGCGGCTCGTTCAGACGCAAATCGGTCGTCACCACTGCGGGAAGCCTGAGCGACAGCGTTTCTGCGCCACCGTCCAGTTCGCGTTCAACTGTGGCCTTCCCGTCCGCAATGGTGACCTTCGATGCGAAAGTCGCCTGGGGAAAGCGCGCCAGCGCAGCAAGCATCTGACCCGTTTGATTCGAGTCGTCGTCGATCGCCTGCTTGCCTAGCAAGACGAGAGAAGGCTGCTCTTTGTCGATGATCGCCTTGAGGAGCTTTGCCACAGCGAGAGGCTGCAACTCCCCGGTTGATTCGATTAGGATCGCGCGATCCGCGCCAATGGCCAGAGCAGTGCGCAGCGTTTCCTGAGATTGCGCGTTGCCTGCTGACACCGCGACCACTTCCGTCGCGACGCCCGCTTCCTTCAAGCGTACCGCTTCTTCCACTGCTATTTCGTCGAACGGATTCATCGACATTTTGACGTTCGAAATATCGACGCCGGTGTTGTCACGTTTGACGCTCACCTTCACGTTGGGATCCACCGAACGCTTGACCGATACGAGTACTTTCACTTTGATCTCCCTTCAATGCATAGCACAGCGTTGCACCTCAGCTCCAAAAGCGTGCGTAGTTGGGGTTCCGCTTCTGAGTGAAGGCATCGAGCCCTTCCTGCCACTCTTCTTTCGGCACATCTCGTGGCGAGCTCACGACGCGCTCCCAATCTATCCCCGCGTGTGCGCAAAGGTTGAGCTTGGCCGCTCTCAACGCGCCGGGCGGCACAGTGTCAACCACCTGATGCGCCAAAGACAGAACGCTGTCGCTCAGTTCCTCGGAAGAAACCACGCAGTTCACCAGGCCGAGTTCCAGCGCTTCCTCGATCGGAACACGTCTGCGCGTCAGGATGAGATCAAATGCGCGGCGCAATCCGACGATCCGCGACAACAGCGCGACGCCAGTGTTCGGAATGACACCGTGCCCCAATTCAGGCATCGACAGCCATGCGGTGGTGCTTGCGACAACCAGATCGCAGGCGAGGGTGAGTTCCATGCCACCCCCTATTGCCGGGCCGTGAACCGCCGCAATGACCGGTCGCTCGAACTCTGCAATGCGCTTAAACATCAGTGCGGGATCTTCGTCGGGCGGCGGACTTTCCATCCATCCAGAACGGAGATCGTCGATGTTTGCGCCGGCACAAAACGCGGGCCCGTTTGCGGCGATAGCGACCGCGCGAGCGCCGTCCTCCAGCGCCCGGTCCAAAGCGGCTGACACGCCACGGACGATCTCGCGGGACAGCGCATTGCGGCGGCTCGGATCATTCAGCGTCACGAGCGCGATATCTCCGAGCCGCTCATACATAACCGTGCCTGTCGTCATGAGTAAGTCTCCTTCTCGGCGTCCTTGGAAAGATATGCCCGAAGTTCGGGTGCAATCGGATGCGGACGTCCGGTCTCACCGTGTACAAGGACACAAACCGCTTCCGCCGTTGCGCAAAGCGTCTCGTCATGGTCATCGAACATGCTCTGCCGCACTCTGAACGATGTATTTCCCACTTCGATGACCGCGCTTCCGACGCCAACGTGGCCGGGAAAATGCAACTCCGTGCGAAATTCGATTAGTAGTCTGACAACTGCGAGATTCGCGCCATCCATCAGTGAACGAATCTGCGGCGGTGAGAAGATCTCCATCCGCGCCGCTTCGAAGAACGTTGCGATCACCGCATTGTTGACATGCCGGAATTGGTCGGTATCCGCATTCCTTAGCTTCTCTTCGGTCCAGAAGCGAAAGGCGTTTGGCAGCGGCGCACTCACGATTGTTCTCGGTCTTGCGTTGGGATCAGATGTGCGCTCGCTTCGTGCTCCGTACGAAGGTATAGGGCGGTCGCGAATGGCTGCCGCATCTCTTCAAGTACGTGACCGACCAAGCCAACCGCGCGAGCTGCAACGGCCAACCCACGGCAGATGCGCCACGGAATGCCCATTTCAGACGCCACCGCCGCCATCGCGCCCGTGACATTCACCGGCAGCGCGCGAGCAAGCTTGTGTTCCGCCTCTGTGCCGATCGCAGTCATGAGGCGGATGTAGGGGCCATCGTAGCCGGTCTCTTTAGCGACTTTGAAGAGCGCCGGCGCGCGCGGGTCAATCGGCTTGTGAAACGGATGCCCGATTCCCGGCAAAATCTCCTTGCGTTCACGGTAGCTCTCGACAATCAGGCGGGCGAGTGCATCGATGTCGGGCGCATTCTCCGGGTTGGGAATCGACTCTTGCAATAGTCGGGCAGCGTTATCAAGCGAACCCACGAAAACCGAGCCGAGACCAAGCAAACCTGCAGCCACGGCCGCCTGAACGGCTTCCGGCGCGCCCGCATACGTCATGCGAGTGGCGAGTGACGAAGGCGTGATGCCATGCTCGACAAGAATGACCATCATCGCGTTGAACATGCGTAGCTCACGCTCCTGCGGCAGGCGCGCGAATAATTGCAAGAACGCCATTTGGCCAAAGTCAATCTTCCCAACAATGTCGTCGCACAAATCGAGACCGTGAATAACTACCTTCTTTGGTGTCGCCCACGCAATGTCGGAGCGAATGTCAGCTTGCTTCATTTGTCGAATCTCCCATGTCATACCGATGCCGGCTGCGCAATACCGAGACAACGTCCGGCCATTTCACGCAACTCGTTTCTCAGGATTTTGACGCCGTTAGGACCTTCCTTTTGCGGAAACGCCTCAACTGCGATGATGCGGCGAGGCACCTTGAAACCGGCGATGCCTTGCTTGCACCAGGCAAGCAACGCCTCCTCAGTTTCCGGTGTCGTGGACGCGCGAATGAATGCGACCGCGACGTCCCCTTCTCCTTCGACGTGTACGCCGACGACCTGGGCCGCCTCTACGCCGGAATGCTGCGTGAGGAAGGACTCGATTTCGACGGGATCAACCAGGTAGCCTCGCAGGCGCAGACTGTCCCTAATGCGGCCGACATAGCGGAAAGAGCCACCATCGGCGTAGGCTAAATCGCCCGTCTTGAACCAGCCGTCCGCGGTGAAGGTTGCCGCCGTTGCAGCGGGATTGTTGAGGTAACCTGCCATAATGTTGTAGCCGCGCAGTTGCAGTTCGCCCTGTTGACGGTCTGCAAGCGTCTCTCCGCTCTCCGGGTCGGCAATTCGGAAGGCGATCTCGGGCGAGATCGGTCTGCCTCCGGGCGTCCCCCGCTGCTCCGCGTCGCCTTGCGGGTCGCGCATCGCCGCCATCGCGAAACATTCGGACATGCCGTACAAACCTGTCAGTCGAACCCCCCAAGCGTCCCACGCCTTGGCGATGACACTGCGACCAAGGCCTGCATATTCCGGGAATGCGCCGCGGCGCCAGGTAGCAAGGGAGTAGTCTCCAGCGTTGAGCACCATGTCGAACATGGCGTCCGAACCGAAGAAATGCGTGACGCGATGCCGTTCGATAGCCGCCGCTGCAGCGTCCGCTTTAAACACGGGCAGTAACACGCACGCAGCGCCCGATGCGAGGGCCGCGATAGTCTGCACGAAACCAAGCACGCCATAAAGAGGCAGCGCGCAGAGCACTACGTCGTTCGTTCGCATATCGTTGTAAGAACCGACATTGCGCGCATGACGAGCAATTCCGCCCGCCGTGTGTGCCGCGAGCTTCGGTTGCCCCGTCGTGCCCGAGGTCATAAAAGTGCAGAGAAGATCGGTATCACGCCCGTCCCAATGTGGGTAAGGTTCGCGCTCGCTCCATGCGAGACCGTCGAATCGTTCGATTTCGACGACATGGCTCAACGCCTCGCACGAAGCGTCGATCTCGCGCGCCGAGCCGGCGTAGTCAAAATCGAGAAAACGCTTTGGCACGAAGAGAACACGCGCCTTCGATGTTTTCACGACATGCAGCGCTTCCTGCTTTCGGAAGCGGGTGCTCACTGGCACCATCAGAGCGCCAAGTTGAGCTGCGCCGAAGAAGAGTTGCATCCATACAGCGCCATCGGGAAGCCACACCGCGAAGGTGTGGCCTCGTCTTACACCGAGTTCATGAAGAAATGACGCGGCACGCCGCCCCGCAAGTCCCAGATCGCCGCGCGTATAACTATGCACTCCGTGATGCAGAGCGGGCAGTTCGAGGTTTCCCGCGTCGAGCAGGTCAAAGGCCATGATGACCTCCCGATGCGAAGGCAGCACGCGCAATCTGGATGCGTTGCATCTCTGACGTACCTTCACCAATGCGGAATGCACGCGCGTCGCGGTAAAAACGTTCAATAGGCAGTTCTGTCATGTAACCCATGCCGCCAAAGATCTGGAGCACGCGATCGGTCACGCGGCAACCCATCTCGCTCGCATAAAGCTTCGCGCGGCATGCAGCGACATGTGCGCGCGGATCGGCGTCTTCGATCATCTGCGCCGCCGCGCCAATCAGCATGCGCGCCGCTTCGATTTCCACATCGTTATCAGCAACCATGAACTGGATTGCCTGATGTTGGGAAAGCTGCGCGCCGAATGCCTTGCGCTCTTGCGCATACTCACAGGCCATCGTCTGGGCCCGTGCCGAAAGACCAAGCGAACGGCTCGCCGACAATAAGCGATCCTGGTTGATCGACTGCATCATGCCGAGGAAGCCCGCATTGACCTCGCCCAGCAAGTCCTCCTCGGGAACGAAGCAGTTTTCGAGCGTGAAACCATTGAGGTGGTAGCCTCGCCATCCCATCTTGCGGTAGCGCGTCATGCCGACTACACCCGGATTTCCCTTGCGGACGATGAAAGTACTGAGCTTACCCTTGAGGGATGCGCCTGCATCGGTTACGGCAAGCACGATGATGTAGTCGGCCGTCTCCGCGTGAGAAATGAAATGTTTGCTTCCGTTGAGTACCCATCCGCCCGACGCCCTTTCTGCACGCGTGCGCAGGCCACCGAGATCTGAGCCGGCGTTAGGCTCCGTCAGCGCATACGTGACAATCTTTCGGCCGGCGAGGATGTCGGGCAACAGCTCGGCGCGTTGACGGTCGTTCGCCTGAGACAGTTGAAGCGGCAGATGGCCGAACACCTCGCTCAACGGGACAGACGTGTATGTGAGCTCCTCGAGAATGGCCACTTTTGCTGCAGCCGATAGCCCGGGGCCACCGATACTCTCTGGAAGGTTAAACCCGTACAGGCCGAGGGCCGCGACTTCGGATCGCAGTTGGGCAAGCAACTCGTGACTTACGTCATCGTCCGTCTCAATTTGCTGTTCAAGCGGAACAAGCCGGTTGCGCACGAAGCGGCGGGCAGTTTCGCGGATCATCGATACTTCGTTGTCGATTTGAGTCATCTCAATCTCACTGTCGAAATCGTTTTCGTTCCAAGGCGCATGTTCTCGAACTTGTAGGAATCGCTCAGATTACCGGCCGATACATCTCGAACATCTCGCCGATCTGCGCGTAGTCCGCTCGATAGCCAGCCCGCATAATCGGCTGCGCGGCACGCGTATCGAACAAACCGTCTTTCAGATAAGCCTTCTGAATGTGCACGCCCACGACCTGACCAAGTACAAGCCAGCTGTCGGTCGGGCTCCCGTGCAGATCAAGAAGGTGTATAACCTGCAACAATCGGCACTCAAGCGCCGCTGGCGATTCACCTACCCGCGGCACCGACACATTCCGACCCTCCGCAGGCGTGAGCCCCGTCAGCTGGAATTCATCGATTTCCGGCCCAACGGTGGCGGAGGTCAGGTTCATCTGCTCCGCAAGTGGCCGGGTCGCGAGGTTCCACACGAATTCACGCGTTGCCTCGATATTGCGCAAACTGTCTTTCCGCCCTTCGCTCGCGAAGCCGATGATGGGCGGCGAACTCGCAAATGCACCGAAGAAACTGTACGGCGCAAGGTTCGGCTGTCCCTGCGGCGAACGCGTCGACACCCAGCCGATCAGGCGAGGCGCGACAATCGCCTTGAAGGGGTCATGCGGCAGGCCATGCCCCTCGGCGGGATCGTAAAATTCGACCCCCGATTCACTGCTCATACGTGTCTCCATGTTTCCGACGTCTATTGGGTCAGACGTTCATCTGCGCGTGGCGCTGACCTGCTCGAGCAAGTCTGCTTGTTCCAAGGATTCGTTGTCAGCGACGACGTTGGAAAGGTCCCGCCCGCGTGTTTCGGGCAGGAACGTCAACGCAAGCAGCGCGCAGAAGTAGCCAACGAAGCTAAAAAGCGCGATCGATCCAACCATGCCCATGCGCTCGGCAACGGCTCCGACCAAAGCGACGCTCATGGCGCCGACCGACTTGCCGACGTTGTAAGAAAATCCCATGCAGGTGGTGCGGATCTCCGTGGGGAACAGTTCCGAGAGCATCGGCCCGATTCCGGCAAAGGCACCGTTGATGCCCATGCCCACCGGAAAGCCCAGCAGCGCGAGCATCCACGGATCCATCGGGACGAAGAGGTAGCAGGCTGTGATCGACGCGGAAAAGATGCAAAAGGCGATTGCGGTGAAGCGGCGGCCGAATGAGTCGTTGAGGTAAGCGAAACCGACCTGGCCGATGAACGAGCCGACGCTCATCATCGTCGCCATCATTGCAACACTCGACACCGGCAAGTGCCGGACCTGAATGAGCATCGTCGGAAGCCAGATCATGATCGCGTAACTGCTGGCCTGGAGTCCAGTGACGAGCAGCGCTGCGAGCAGACTCCACCGTCGCACATCTCGGCGAAAAGACGAACGCCACGTTGCCACAACGGCACCGCCCGTAGCCTTCTTCATCTCGCGGAACACTTCGGGCTCGGGTATGTATCGGCGGATCAGCAGCACAACGAGCGCCGGCACAACACCGACCCAAAACGCCGAACGCCATGCGATCGAAGCAGGAAGATATGCGAGCAGCAACCCCGTGATGACAGCAGCGAGTGCCCAGCCGACAGAGAAGCCGCTCTGCACGAGCCCAAGTGCCTTACCTCGGTGGATCGGGTTAATGACCTCCGCCATCAAGGCGGCACCGACGGCCCATTCCGCACCGAACCCCAGCCCCTGCAGTGCACGCACGATGAGTAACTGGTGATATGAAGTTGTGAATCCTGCAGCGACGCTGAACGCTGTGAACCAGATAATCGAGCCCGTCAACACCCGCACGCGACCGTGACGATCGCTCAGGATGCCCGAGATCCATCCACCAACGGCGGCTGCGAGCAAAGATGAGGTGGCGATAAGCCCCGCTTCGGTTTTCGAGAAGTGCCACGCTGCCATAAGCGCGGGCAACAAAAACGACAGCACCTGATTGTCAAAGCTGTCCAGTGTCCAGCCGCAAAAGCATCCCCAAAACGTACGCCGCTCGGCCGGAGCCGCTTCCTTGTACCAGTTAAGCGCCTGCATGATTCTCTCCTCACTGAACTCCGTGGATGTGTGTTCCATGCGCTCTTGTCGCGCCAGCGTTTTTCTTATTGAATCGGCGCGCCAGAAAGGGCGATGGCGCTAATTTCGATTTGCGCGCCATAGTGCAAATAGCCGCACGGCACGACTGTGCGAGCGGGTGCGTTTTCGCCGATGAAGGCGCGATAGAGTTCGTTCACCCTCGGCCAGTTTTCGATATCGGACACATAGATCTGTACGCTCAGCAGTTTGTCCACATCGCTTCCTGCCGCAAGCAGAACCTCGCGCATGTTGGACAACGCCTGATGAACCTGTGCGTCGAGTCCTTCAGGTAAAGCAACGCCGTCCTGATTCTTGAGTGGCAACTGTCCGGACACGAAGACAAGACCATTGGCCTTGGTAGCCTGAGCGTAGTGTCCGCGCGGCAGAGGTGCGTTGGGTGTGACGATATATTCGATCAAGGTGTTCACCATGGAATAAACATGTTCGGCATGGATTTGCCGCGCCGCTATCGTTTGTCGAAAACGATTTCGAATACAAGTTAGCACCCGGTCACGAAAAGTTCAAGCATCGACTGTTTCGTCCCGAAATCGTTTTAGTCTATGACCTAGGCTCTTGCGTCTTGCAGAGGTAAGGCAGACAGGCTTTCCGGCCCGGTCACGCCGAGGTTCAACGACTAGTTAGACGACGTTCGAGGCGGGTAAACACCGACCCGCTGTCGACGAAAACACTGGCCGAAATCGATTTCTGAAAACAGAACGTTAACTCGCACGCTGTGGTCTCAGAAAGGGTAAAATGCCAAAAATCGTTTTCGACGCCTCGACGAAGCAGACATGGAAGAGCGCAGCCCATATGAACATCCAAGAGTTCGCAGCGAAGCTAAAGCTGTCCGTTAGCACCGTCTCGAAGGCGCTAAATGGCCGCGAAGACGTGAGTGCGGCAACGCGCAAGCGGGTTCTGGAGGCCGCCGAGCGCTATAGCTTCTGCCCCGACCCGGCCGCGCGTCGCTTACGCCGCCAAACGGCCGACACGGTCGCGTTCGTGGTCTCGCCGCCGCAGACATCCTTTGCTCACCCTTTCTTCTTGGACATGCTGATGGGTGTGAACGACGCGATGGAAAACAGCGGTCTTCAGGTGATCGTTGCATCCGGGCGTAGCGTGGAGACGGAACTCGACCTGTTCAAGCGGCTTATCGAACGGCAGCGTGTGGACGCAATACTCTTCGGACGCACCCGTCGGCAGGACGAACGCATCGCGTATCTGCTCGAGCGCGACATTCCATTCGTCGCTTTTGGCCGAAGTGAGACATCGGATGCGTTTCCGTTTGTCGACATAGATCATCAGGTCGTTGGGCGCACCGGCTGCGGGAGATTCATCGCGCTGGGGCATCGCCGAATCGCATTAGTCCATGCTCCGGAGTACCTTATGTTTAGCCACCTCGAGAGATTGGGCTATTCAGAGGCCTTGCGGGCAGCTGGAATTGAGTTTGACCAATCGCTTTGTATCGAGGCGGATATATCGGAAGAAGGCGGCGCCCACGCCGCACGCCGTCTGCTGCAATTGGCCGACCCGCCCACCGCGATCGTGTGCGGTCACGATCTAATCGCACTCGGGGTGCTTCGGGGGATCGCGGAGACCGGGAGGGCCCCCGGGCACGACGTAGGCGTGATCGGCGGCGATAATCATCCGATCGGGCGCTATGTCCAACCCGCACTGACCACCTTCTCAGCCGAGACGCATCGAGCCGGAAAGCGGATGGCGGAAATGTTGCTTCAACGGCTCGAAGGGGCGTCACCGCATTCGCTCCAGGAAATCTGGGAGCCTGAGTTGATGATCCGAGCTTCCGATGGCCCGCGCCGAATTCCCGCGCGCGGCGATACAAGCACGCCCAGGCGGCCACGCGCGTTGCGGGCTTAAAAAGGTGGAACACTGCTCCCCGACCTGCGCGCTCGTCCGAGTTGAATCGGTACGCCGTCGTAATGCTGAGCCGTCGTTGCAGTCCACCTTACGGTATATCGACTTCCGCGCAGTCTGCGGTGCGCAGCTTTTCCATTCGTCTACTCGTTCGCGATGATGAACGCGCGTGTCGCAAAAGCAACGACCAGCCTCACCGAAAAGCACGGCGTGGTGAACTCAAGTAGATGACCTGCTCAAGCGTCTATCCCCGCCGCGAAGATCCTTTAATGCGATGATTTCCTGAACTATTGAGCAGTTGCCTGCGCATTACTTCCCATCTGCTCTGCCTTTGGGGGGCGCGGCGACTGCGATTCAGTAGCTGTCCCTTTTCATCTCCATTGAGCTAATACCCTCTTGCCTCCCGCTTGCGCGCGCGGAACTCGTTCATGTTATGCTTCGTCAAAATCGAAATCGATTTCGAACGGTTCATTGTATGAAAGATGCCCAATTGAACGCATGAGACGGAGGCAAGCAATGGGTTGGATGGGACGAGAATTGCGATCGACCGTAGACAGGTGCGGCACGCTTACCGTTTCGCTCGACACAGTCGAAGTGACAGAACCGGGCGATGATGAAGTCGTGGTGCGCGTTGAAGCCACGCCGGTCAATCCAAGTGATATTGGATTGCTCCTGGGCCCTGCGGATCTCTCATCGATCGAGACAAATGAATCTGGGAGCCTGTCGCAAGTGAAGCTCACGGTGCCCCGGGCGCACCTGGCTTCAATCGCCGGTCGGATCGGTAAGTCGCTTCCAGTCGGCAACGAAGGGGCTGGCACAGTGATAGCGGCTGGAAGAAATGCGACGTTGCTCCAAGGCAGGCGCGTCGGCATGTTCGGCGGCGCCATGTACGCCGACTACCGCAAGATCAAGGTGGCTGATGCAATCGCACTACCCGAGGGTGCCTGCGCAGCCGATGGTGCGTCAATGTTTATCAACCCGCTCACCGCGCTGGGCTTCGTTGAAACCGCCAACCGAAACGGTCATCGAGCGATCATTCACAATCCTGCCGCGTCCAACCTTGGCCAGATGCTGCAGCGTATATGCCTCGCCGACGGCATCCCGTTGGTGAACATTGTGCGCTCCGACCCGCAGATGCGCATTCTTCGAGATCTCGGCGCCAGTCACGTACTCAACATGAAGGACGAGCGGTTCGGTACGTCTCTGCTTGACGCCGTCGCTGAGACCGGCGCGACGATCGCGTTTGATGCTGTTGGCGGCGGCAAGTTAGGCAGCGACATTTTGCTAGCCATGGAAAGCGCGTCTTCCCGAAATTCGGGCACCTACAGCCGATACGGCTCGGACGTCCTCAAGCAGCTCTATATCTATGGCAGCCTCGACCCGGCGCCGACCGTTCTCGACCGCTCCGCGCTCGGGTACGCATGGAGCGTCTCGGCGTGGCTGTTATTTCATTATTTGCGCAGAATCGATCCTGCAACTATGCAACGCCTTCGTCAGCGTGTTGTGGAGGAATTGACTACGACCTTCGCTAGTCACTACACGCGCACCGTCGGCCTGGCCGAAGCGTTGAATCCTGAGGTACTGCGCGCCTTCAATCGGAAAGCGACCGGGGAGAAGTTCCTAATCGATCCTAGTCGAGGCTGACCTCCCGCTAGGTGCCGGCGTTTCGCGGGCCATGAAAAGGTTCTGATTCGAATGGTCGGCCAGTAACAGCGTGGAAATGGCGTGTGACAGTTCTACTGAATCGCGCTTGTCTGCCCGACTTTTCTCATCAGCGATAGCGTTTGGATGAGCAGCTTGTGCCGGGTCGTGCGGACAATCTGGTCATGGAGCGCATCGAAGTGGCCCGATTCCTTAGAGCACAAGATCATGAGTCACCCGAATGAATAACCCGTTACCGAACTTGAAAACTCTCAAGCTGGGGATTGGTGCAGCAGCCCTCTCCTTCTGCTTAGTCCATCTTGCTTATGCGCAGACGCAAAACGGTCGAGCAGCAGATACTACCACCATTGGACAACGCGACATTGACAGCGACGGTTACCAACAAAGCCGCGCGAGCAAGATCTCCAACGTTCGTGTTGGATCCGACGATCGGACTCAAACAGATTGGGCGCGTGGATCTCAGGCGAACCGTTCGCCGGGAGAAGTGGTCGTCAGCAGTTACTCCGTGCCAATGTATAAGGCCAAACACTGAGCGAACGCACTTTAGGCGTCCTAACAACCGTAAGCCCACGAATCTGGGAGAGAAAAATGTCGGACCTGGTTAAAATCGTACGCTTTCATGAAACCGGTGGCGCGGACGTACTGCGTATCGACGAACTACCGCTGCCCGACCCGGGACCGGGCGAGGTACGGCTTCGCGTCAAAGCCATTGGCCTCAATCGGGCAGAAGTCATGTTTCGTGAGGGTCAATATTTCCTCGAGCCAAAGCTTCCCTCAAACATCGGCTATGAAGCATCTGGTATTGTCGAAGCGGTAGGTCCTGGCGTAGACCCTCAGCTCGTGAGCACCGTGCAGTCCACTGTGCCAGCGTTCCCGCTGAATAAGTACGGGGTCTATGGAGAGGTCGCAATCGTTCCCGCTGATGTCCTCGCTGCCTACCCGGACCACCTATCCTTTGAGGAGGGCGCGAGCATTTGGATGCAGTACATTACCGCCTACGGCGCTATCGTCCATAATGGACGCGTCGCGAAGGGAGACTATGTAGTCCTTACCGCGGCAACGAGCTCAGTTGGCATTGCGGCCATCCAGGTCGTCAAGGCCGAAGGCGGGATCGTTATTGCGACTTCTCGCAGTGCCGATAAGCGAGATGAGTTGCTCGCGGCCGGCGCCGACCATGTCATCGTGACCAGCGAAGAGAATGAAATCGCGGCAAGGATCCTGCAGATCTCCAACGGAGTCGGTGCGAAGATCATCTTTGACGCCGTTGCGGGAACGGGCATCCTTGAGCTCGCAAAGGCCACGGCCCAAGACGCCCTAATCATGGTGTACGGAACACTGGCACCTGAACTGACACCATTTCCGGTGTTCGAGGCCTGGGCCCAAGGAGCGCAGGGTAGACCCTTCCGGATGATGGGCTACACGATGTTTTCAATCACCGGCAACGCCGAAGCGCTTGCGCATGCAAAGCGCTACGTATATGAGAAGCTCGTCAGTGGGCAGATCAAGCCAAGAATTGATCGTATATTCCCCCTCTCAGATATTACAGAGGCGCATCGTTACATGGAGCGAGGACAACAGATCGGGAAGATCGTAGTCGTGGTTTAGTTTAGTCAGAGCGTGAAGCGGCAGTTCGTGCAATCCATGGACGGATCGCCGCTTTGCCCCACAATGGGAAACCGCAGCGACGCCGAGAAACGCGCGGTCATGTTTGAGCTGCGTGCTCCATTCGCGGCTCACTAATAGGGCCCGGTTTCGGGATGTCGGCATTGAGCACGTCCTAGCAAGTCATCGTGTTTTGACGTCCGAAACTCAACATGCCGCACGGCTCTTCCGATCCAAACGAATGCTTCGACGTCCAAACGTGGCGGCCGCGGCAAATCTGCGACCAGATAGGGGCGTTCATGTCATTCAAACACCCCGCTTGCGCGGAGTCGAGGGCCGCTTACCGCGACTACACGCGAGCCCGAGCCCGAACCATTTCCGACTGAAGCATCTCACAGGAAGGTCTCCTGTCATCAACCACGGCGCCGTCGAAAGTTCCGCTTCAGTTGTTGCAACGCGCCTCGATCGCATCGATGAAAGAACGATCCCACGTTCCCGCCTCCATGCGGGCCATCGTCACCGCCCGCCTTGAGCGGGCGTTTTGCTCCCCGGTAAAACAGCGCGATCTTCTGTGAGGGTTGGGACGAAAGCGTTTCCACTTCGTTGCGCGACAGAGCCCCGTGCGGTTCGCCGCGCGGGGCCGGCCGACCAGTGCGCAAAGCGACGCGCATGGTCGTGGACATCGTCGCCGAGACAGCCTTCAGCTCTATACCAACCTCTTCAACAACACGTTCAAGACCGACATCGACGCGACGCTGCGGCCCGCACAGCTTCGACATCCGCGTCTTCAATGTGACCGCGCGACGTGGCGATCGAATGCATTGCGGACTAGAGCGTCGAGCGAGCTTGGCAACCCTGCGCGCGATCGTAATTACGGCTTCGCCGTATCGTCCGTGGCGTCCTTCAAGTCCTCCTTGACGTCACCAACGTCCTTACGCGCTTCGCCCTCGACTTGCTGCGCGTCGCCTTTTGCTTCCCGCACAGGATCGTTCGTCACTTTGCCAACGCCCTCATTGATCTTGCCTTTGACCTTCTCGCGGACGCCCTTCACCTGGGTCTTCATTCATGGTCACTTCCGGTTTGCCTGCGGCATGCAGGTGTACTGCGGTCAGCGCAAGTTAGATGCCCCGTCGCGGGCGGCCCGTGCGCCGGCCATGCGTGATAATTCGTAGTATCAGGCATGGTTTTAATGCCTCGCTGGTGTCCGGGTCGGCGCAGAAAGCGTATCAAGCAATCGTCGGCTCAGCTCGCTCACGCGTGAAAAACACAGCTATTCAGATAACTACCATTGAACTAACCCGCTGACGCGGGAGAGGTCGTTTGGCCGGCGATATCGGCTTCGGCATCGTCACGTGAAGCGCTCTCCCTCGAATGAGACGATGGCAGTGCAGTTCCTGCCTCTTCATTTCGATGGAGTTTGCCATGACCGCACTACGTGAACGCATGGTCGAGGATATGCGCGTGCGCAACCTCGCAGCCAATACTCAGCGGGTATATCTTCAGCACGTTGCTCGCTTCGCCAAATACTTTGGACGCTCGCCTACGCTGCTAGGCCCTGAGGAAATTCGCTCTTATCAGATTCATCTGATCGAGATCGAGCAGCGATCTCGGAGCACGTTGGTGGTGGCCACTGCGGCCCTGCGGTTTCTGTACATCGTCACGCTCAAGCGAGACTGGTCGATCGATGAGATCCCCATGTCGAAGGTGCCGCTTAAGTTGCCACAGGTTCTCAGCGCAGACGAAATTATTCGGCTTCTTGAATCAATCAGAAGTATCAAACATCGAACTGTCCTGATGGTGGCGTATGCGGCTGGACTGCGCATTTCGGAGGCCACCCACCTTAGGGTCCGTGACATCGACAGCCAGCGGATGGTACTGCGCGTCGAACAAGGCAAGGGCAACACCGACCGCTACGTCATGCTCTCGCCGCGACTGCTAGAGTTTCTTCGCACCTACTGGCGCATTGGCCGGCCTCAGCACTGGCTGTTTCCCGGATCCCCACCCGATAAACCCATCGATCCCAACACCGTGCGGCAAGCATGCCACGCCGCTCGTCGTCGCGCCGGTATCACCAAACCTGTGACGCCCCATACCCTGCGTCACGCATTCGCGACACATTTGCTCGAATCCGGTACCGATGTACGGACGATCCAGTTATTGCTTGGCCATCGTAGCCTAGCTACGACGTCACGCTATCTGAAGGTGGCCACCAGCACAGTCTGCGCGACGGCCAGCCCGTTCGACCGACTGCCTCCACAATCTTCTACGCCAATCGGCTCCACGCTCACACCTACGGGCAGCTGAGTGCAATCATGTGCGCCGCGCTGGAATTGGCGGACGTCCTGCGTCGTCACGGTCCGACTTATCGGGAGCTGCATGCTCACTCTGTCAGCCACGCGCAACGGCGCGTCATGGCTGCGATTGAACAATGTCGCACGGCAGCGATGGGCGGCCACGTCGAACAATGTGACGCTTGCGGACATCAACGCATCGCCTACAACTCTTGCGGAAATCGACACTGTCCAAAGTGCCAGTCATTAGTCCGCGCGCAATGGCTTGACGCCCGCCAGGCCGACCTACTGCCGGTACCATATTTCCACGTAGTATTCACCGTTCCCGAGCCGGTCGCGTCTATCGCTTTCCAGAACAAGCGAGTGGTCTACGACATTCTGTTCCAAGCCACTGCCGAGACGCTGCAAACGATCGCCGCCGATCCACGCCATCTTGGTGCGACGATCGGTTTCATTGCGATTCTGCACACGTGGGGACAGAATCTTGTGCACCATCCCCATCTGCACTGCGTTGTCCCCGGCGGCGGCTTGGCCCCCGACTGCAACCGCTGGGTACCTTGCAGACCCGGCTTCTTCCTGCCCGTTCGGGTCCTCTCGCGGCTGTTCCGGCGATTGTTTCTCGAGAGGCTACAACATGCCTTCGACGCAGGGGAGTTGCGGTTCTTCTCGTCGTTGATGCGCCTATCAGAACCGACCGAATTCAGCCGCTACCTTAGAGACCTGAAGCATATTGAATGGGTTGTCTATGCGAAGGAACCGCTTGGCGGTCCACAGCAGGTCCTCGACTATCTTGGCCGCTACACGCACCGCGTGGCGATCTCCAACAACCGTCTCTGTAGTCTGACCGACGGTCATGTCACTTTTCGCTGGAAAGACTACCGACATCCGGGAAAACCACGCCTATTGCGGCTGGACGCTCACGAGTTCATCCGGCGTTTCCTGCTGCATGTACTGCCCCGTGGTCTTCAACGCATCCGTCACTACGGCTTGCTGAGCAACCGACTGCGTGAGTCGCGCTTGAGCACCTGCCGTCAATTGCTGGGCGTCGCACCCGCGGAAGTAACGTCCTGCACGCCCAAACCCGATTATCGCGATCGGTACGCGCAGCTCACCGGCCGCTCACTACACGAATGCCCCGCATGCAAACATGGGCACATGCTCTGCATTTAAGGCTGCAAACCGGCTTGCCAGCAACATCCCAAGTAAGCACATCAATTCAATTCCCATAGCCACGACGCTCAGCGGAGCGGCTTAGCTCAACGAATTTTTAGCGAAGCGCAGACGGCCGATACGACATATCGATAGCAGCATCATTGCGCCGTCTGCGCTTCGCTAAAAATCCTCTGCTTTATTTTGATACGCCGATTTCTAACCACAACTCGCTTTTAAGAATCGCGAAGCGCCCTTCTCGCTCATTGAGTCGCCGCATCCCCTAGCTTCTTCCTGGAACGCGCAAGCGACCTGCCTCTCTGAGCGACGGAAGGAAGTCGGCAGGCAGCGCGTCGTCGACTGTTCCGCGAATCGGCCTTTGCCGACGTTCGTCGTTTGCCGGCGGGACGGCTCTTCACCCCTCGACACCGGTCGCTCACAACTACGGTCATCGCGAACAGCGGTTCGCCTCCCGACCAAAAGGCCGTACCCGACCCACTGCAGCCGGTCGCGTGGCCGGACATCGAAGGACTGCTATCAGGTCGCGCGGATGTTCCATTAGTCAGTATGACTCCGCGAGGCAGGGGCTGGCCTGGCGCGCGGACTCAGACGCGGGTTAGCATCGCTGCCAGAGCCGCACGGTGTGGACAGGGCCACACCCGGCGATATCCATCACGGAGGCCAGCGTGGAAAACGATAGCACACTGTACGTAGGGCTCGACGTCCATAAGGACTCGATTACAGTTGCCTATGCGCTGGGCACAGGCGAGGTCGAACTTCTCGGCAAGATCGGTACGACGAAGACGGATATCGATCGCCTGTGCAAGCGCCTTCAGTCGAAGGCTCGGCACATCGTCATCGTCTACGAGGCGGGTCCGTGCGGCTATGGACTCTACCGTCAGCTCGTTCAGAAGGGGTTTGACTGCATGGTGTGCGCGCCGTCATTGATTCCCAAAAAGCCTGGTGAGCGAGTCAAGACCGATCGGCGCGACGCCGTCAAGCTCGTGAGGTCGCTGCGCGCCGGGGATCTGTCAGCGGTGTACGTCCCCAGCGTGGAGGACGAAGCATTCCGCGATCTGGCTCGCGCGTGGGTCAGCGCCAAGGACGATCTGAAGCGCGCCAGACAACGGTTGAAGGGCTTTCTGCTCTCGCATGGGGTGCGCTATACGGGCCGAGCCGACTGGGGGCCGGCGCACCGGCGCTGGGTGAGCACGTATGCATTCGAGAGCTCGTGGCAGCAACTGGCGTTCGAGGAGTATCGACGCACCATTGAGGATCGCCTGGCGCAATGCGACCGGCTGGAGGCCGCGTTGCGCGATGCCGTCGTCAACTGGCGCTTTTCGAGTAACCCGCGATTCGGCTACGCAACGATTTCTATCCGACTTGCGACATTAGATAGCGGCAGGCTCATTGGGCGGATTTCTGTAATGCGGTACCCAACCCGCGAATATCAGCATGATCCACCGTCGAGACTTACTGCTACGTCGCCCTCAGGAAATTCGGCAAGATGCGCACATCAACAAACCCAAAACCGATCGCTATTGACAGGCGGAGTCATATCAGCCGAATTTTTCTCCTTCCGAACGACGGGTCGATGTTGGCCGGCTCTTTCTTTGGACAGTACGCTTTCGCTTTCACCAGGACGCGAGTTTCAGAGCCGAGCAGTATGGAGCCGCCACCAAGCGGCGGCCAATGATGTTACGGTGTTCGCCGTACGCGCTCGTTACCAGCACCGTCGTCGCCATGACTGATGAGCCGGCTGGCGTGCTGCGATAGACTGGAAGAAAGCGGCTACTCGTTCCACCACACAAAAGACAATGCGCCAGATTGTATGCGGCATGTGAAGCGGCGTTGGCTGGACGATCGCAACCTCCCAACGGCGCACAAAGCGCCTACGGGCCGACTAGATGACAGCACCGCCGATGCCGCGCGGCGTGACGAACCCGTAAAACAGCCCGTTCATCAGCGCGACTGCGATGTTGATCGTATTCGGCGCGACGTGCGGATGATCGGTAATCTCGGGATGCAGCGAATTGAAGAAATTGATCTCGTTCGCAAGAGACGACGCCCGCAGAATCTCGTTGATATAGCGAAACTGCGGCGAACGCTCGGAACAGATGACGTTGATGTGATTGACGAATTTCGTCGAAGCAAGCGTGGACGTGAACTTCTCCTGTTTCGTCACCGGAAAGGTCCCTTCGGTGAAGTGAGTGTCTTTCCACCTGGTCAGGTAGTAATCGTCCGATACGATCGGGTCGATCGAGACCGCTTTCATGCCGCCTATCAAGCCGTGATAAAGCGCTGCTGTGCCGCCCTTGGACGCGCCATACAGCACCACGTCTCGATCGACACTCATGCCATGCGTCTGACAGATGTCGCGGATGAGGTCCTGCACATCGCGCTCCGTTTCGCTGGAATAGTGCGTGTTCAGATAGAAGCTTCCGACGACGCTCCCGATATCGGCAATCCGCAGGACATAGGTATTAGCCGGCAGGTACTTCTGGATGCTCGGAAAATTTCCGCAGAAATAGCGCGTCGAAAAACTCGCATTGAACAGATCCTCATTCATCGAGGAAAAGACCACGACGAGGCGAGCCGGCCCCGATGTGATCTCGGGCGCAGCGAGACCGTAGGTCAGAGAACGGAATGTCTTCAGTGTCCCTTCGGTGATTTTCTGCCAGACCTTCGGAATTTCGCTGTGATGCAACAGCGACGACACGGAACCGACGTGCTTGTATACGTAGAACCCCTTGTTCGTCAGCTCGACGAGTTTCTTCCTGAGCGGAGGGTTCCTGTATGCAAGAGCGATGATGTTTTTTTCGGGGTCCCCGTATGACGTCATGTCGACGTTGAGGATTCTGAGGCAACCTGTGTCTCCTGCCAGATCGGCATCGAGCAGCCGCTGGCTGTCTACCGTAGCGATCTTGTTATCGAACATTCGTGGTCTCGAATTGTGCGCATCCGACGCCAGGCGACGATGCATTAATGTGACTGGCTCCGGGCCCGTTTGCGTCGCGGTGCATGTCACACGGCCTCGCGTCTGCGCAGCTTCACGCGCACACCGTTACCCGAGCGGATCGTCACGCGGCCCACGACACGCGGAATGTGGCTCGTGTCGGGCTCGATGTGATAGCGCCGCACGATGCTCGCCAGGATCAACACGGCTTCCTGCGTGGCGAACGCCGCGCCGATGCAGACGCGAGGCCCCTTACTGAAGGGAATATAGGCGCAGCGCGCCGATTCCTTGCCCGCTTCGGTGTCGAAGCGCCCAGGGTCGAATTCGTCGGGCCGCTCCCAGATCTGCCTGTGACGATGCAGCAGCCACGGAGAGATCAGTATGGGCGAGCCGGCGGCGACGTTCTTGTCGCGAATGCACTGCGATTGCATGGCTTCGCGCACGAGAAAACCCACCGGCGGATAGAGCCGAAGCGTCTCGCGAAACACATTGCCGATCGTCGCGAGCGCTTTCATGTGGCCCATCTCGAATTCGCGCTCGCCGACCGCCTCACGCATCTCTTGATAAATCCGCTCTTGCAGATGCGGACAATTCGACAGCAAATAGAGCGCCCATGTAAGCGCGCTCGCCGACGTCTCGTGACCTGCGAGGAACAGCATGCATACCTGATCGACGAGTTCGGGAAAGCTGAACCGGTCGCCGCTTTCCGGGTCGCTCGCGTCCATCATGCCGCCAAGAATGTCGGCGTATGCGCCGGACTTTCCGGCGTCTCGCTCGGCGCAGCGCCGCTCGATGATCCGCGACAGAATGGCCCGAATGCGCTTCGCCGAATGACGGCTCGCGCGCGTGCAAAAAAATGGCGGCAAACGATAGATCATCAGGATGGCCGCGCGCTGCGCGTGACCCTGGAACTCCGTGAACGCCGTATAAATTTCCTTCGCTTCGCTCTCGCTCAGATCCTGAGACAGAATCGTACGGAAGATGATGTCGGCGGTGACATAGGTCATCTCTTCGTCGACTTCGTAAGACCTTCCATCGGCTACGCTATCAAGACGCTCGAGCATGTTGGCCGTCGATTGCCGCATCAACGAGAACACGAGCTTCAGACGGGCCGCCGAAAACGCCGGTTCCATGAGGCGGCGCTGACGTTCCCAGACCTCGCCGTTCGTCGTGAATATGCTCTCGCCCAGCAGCGGTTCCAGCATCCGGTGCATCAGCGCATGCTTCGGATAGCGCTTCGCATCCGCGAGAATGCTAGGTACCCATTTCGTGTCGTTGAGCATGAAGATTTTCATGCCGAACTGCGAGATGCTGCCCATTTTCATGGAATAGCTGCGCTCGAAAAGCACGTCGATCCACGAATGCCAGCCGCGCAAGAATCGCAGCAGCAAGGAGCTCTTGTTGCTGTGCGGCTTCGGATAAGGAGGAGTGAAGTTCATCGGTGTCAGTAAGGCGCAAGACGATTCGGTCCCGCCGTCATGCGGAAGTAGTCGTACTGGTCGGGACGATCGCTCGCCATCAGGTACTGGAAATGCAGACGCATCTTGTCGCGGCGCATCCTGGCGTAAGTGGCGGCGTCGAACATGCGGAACGGTCGCACGATCTGTTCGACCGGACGCGCCGCCGCGCCCGCGACGCCCGACGCTTGCAGCGGATTGATCTGCGAGAAAGCGAGCGCATCCGCGCGCGCGTTCATGTCGAGCCACGGCAACTCGCGATGCCCCGCGAGCGTGCGCAGCGCGGCGCGAAAAGCTTTCGCCGAAGGCTGCATGCCGAGCAGCGGAATGCACTGCCCGAGAGTGACGAGCGCGAAATTGGCACGCTCGCTAGCGCGCGCGGCCGTCGCGAGACGCGCGCCCACCATTACCGCGACGATCGAGCCCACGCTATGACCGATGAGCAGCACCTCGTCACACGGCGCGCGGCGCGCCTCATCGAGGATGTGCGTGGCGAGCCGATCCGCGCGTGCCTGCACCTCGTGCTGCTTCTCGTCGGTCCATGCACCGACGAACTCGTAGATCCGCATCAGCCAGAACACCGCCGATCGGTTCGCGAGGCGCACGCCGGCGACACACATCGCCGCCGCGCTCGCCATGCCGATCGCCGCGCCGGCCTCGACCCAACCGCTCGCGCGCGCGACGACGCACGACACACCGAGTCCGCCGAGAAGCGCGACTACGAGAATGAGCAGCAGACAGGCGTACGGATAGAGCGAGCTCAAAAAAGGACCGCGGAATTCGCGACGCAATTGCGCCCACGCGCCGCAGCGCATGTAATGCACGAGGCTCGCAAGACCGGCCCATGCGAGCTTCGCCAGATTGCGCTCCCAGTTGCCGCGCACGATATCGTCCCAGTGCAGGAACTGATAGTCGGTCGATACGGCGTGCCCCTTCCAGTCGGCGTCGATGCGCCACATGCTCGCGTGTTCGCCCGCGCGGGTGCGCGGGCCGGTGGCGATGCGGACGCCATGTAGCGCGGCCTGCTTGGCCGCCTCTTCGCGATAGAGCCGGTGATAAAAGCCGGGTCCGCGAGGATCGAACCCGCTGATGTAATAGACACGGCGCGTCCTTACGCGGGCGTCGGCGTCCGTGGTCGGCGGCCTTTCCATTACAAGGTCCGGTCGTGCAGGCGCTTGCGCAGCACCAGATCGACGACCGCCTGCTCGCGCTTGTTCGCGCGGCGGCAATGGTCGGTCTGGAAACTGTCGGTCACCGCGATGATGAACTTCGCCCAGCGGCGATCTCGCTCACGCCATGCGTGCGAAGAAATCGACTCCCACGCATAGCCGTTGAACACGGTCGCGTTGACGAAATGGTCGAGCGCGCGCACGCCGGCGCGGCCGCGCTCCGTTTTGCCGAAGAAGCCCACGTAGACGATCATGAGATAGCCGAGCACGGCGAGCGGCACGATGACGGTCATCAGCATGACGCCGGCTATGCGTTCTTTCAGGGTGTCGAGCATCGGCGGTTCCTGTCGTATGGATCAGACGAGCTCGACATGCTCTTCGGCTTGCATCGGCGTATCGCGGCGCACCGCGGTATGACGATCGATGAGCGCCATGAAAGCGTTCAGCGCATCGTTCTGATACTGCTGCGCGTCGAAACGCTTCGGCGCGGTCCAGCCACCGAGCAGTTCCTTCAGGCCGTGAACGACGCCGTCCTCCGTGTTGTCGACCAGCAGGCCATAGCCGCCTTCCAGAACGCTGTGCGGCCCGGGAATGTCGGTCGAGACGACCTGCTTGCCGAGCGCGAGCGCTTCCAGCAAAACGATGCCCTGGCCTTCGTGATCGGAGGAGAGGATGAACGATTCCGCGCGGCGCATCAGCGGGAAAGGATTCGTATGGCGTCCCACCAGCCTGACATACTCGCCCGCTCCCATCTCCCTGACCAGACCTTCGAGCTTCGCGCGAAGCGGGCCGTCACCGATGAGCATCAGCTTGGCGTCCGGCACCTCCTTGCGAACCGTGGCGAAGGCTCGAATGAGCTTTTCCTGTCCCTTCTCGGGCGACAAACGCGCGGCGGTGGCGACGACGCGTGAGTCGCCGAACCACGCCTCGATCTCGGGATCGACGGCCTCTTCGGAGAGCGCGACGATGCGATCCGTGTCGATGAGGTTATTCAGCCACGAGAAGCGCGACGCATCGATTCCGAGGCGCGGTCCGAGCGTCGTCGAATTCGCTTCATGGACGCTGTTCGAAACGGACACCAGATCGGTGTACTGGCGATAGAGACTGAACAGCGACTCGAGCTTCGGAAACCGAACCTTGGCCTCTTCCAGCATATTGTTGTGCAAATAGATGATCCGTCCGATATCGGACGTGCCCGCTTCAGCGAACAGCGACGCCCAGAAGAGGTTGTAGCCTTCGAAAGCCACGAACACGTCGAACTGCGACTCACCGAACAGCCGCCTGTACTCGCGCCGGAACGCACGCGCATGGATCTCCTTGCGCTCGCCTTGCATCGCCGTTTCGAGCGGATCGTAGAATCGCTCGACGATCGCCCTTTCTTCGAGCGTGGCCACCATCGCCCCCGTGCGGCCGAGAATGCGAACGCTGCCGTCGAAAGCGTCGAGCGCGGCGCGGCACGCGGGGTTCGCATCGATCGTCTGGTGATCGAGCGCGACCGCGATGTCATAGCGCCCGACCTGTGCGAGCTTGAGTATGAGGCTGACGAACGACGACGTGATGCCGTTCACGTCGAAGAAGTTATAAAAGAGCAGGCGCGGACGTTCGGCTCGCGCGGTGACGATCTTGCCCGTTGCCTCGTCGTCGAAGAAGAAGGACATGGCGCGGCGCGTCGCCTTGCCGTCGTCGTGCGGGCAGAACGTCGCGGCGGCGGACGCGGACGCCTCGTCGTATTCGGGCCAGCAGCCGATTATGCCGGTGAGCGTCGACGACAGCGTATCGATGTCGAAGCACTGCGTCCCCGGCATCTCATCGAAGCCGAAGTACAGGCCACGCTGGGTCGAATATTCCTCGTAGTCATACGTGTAGTAGACGATCGGCCGGCGGGTCGGGATGAAGTCGAAGAAGATGCTCGAATAGTCCGTGATCAGGATATCGACGATGGACAACAGCTCGTTCGTCTCGACATCGCCCGGAACGGTCGCGATGCGCTTCTCCGCGAGCTTCTTTTCGACCAGATGATGCCCCTTGAAGAGCAACTGGCAGGGCAGCGTCCGAAGGCGGGCCAGATCGCCCGCCACGCGCGCGACTTCGGTCTGTTCCTTGCCGAGTTCACCGCGCCAGGTCGGCGCATAGAGCACGACCGGCTTGTCCGCCGACAGGCCGAGCCGCTCGCGCAACAGACGCCGCGCCGACTGAGACAGATTGAGCGTCGAATCGACGCGCGGATAGCCGGCCTCCAGCAGCTTGCCCGGGAAGCACGCGGCGACGTCGTGCGATTCCAGCAGGACGCGCGACGTATGCGCGTTCGGGCTGAGCAGGTGGCTCGCTTGCAGCATGTTGCGCGCGGCGTTCGGCTGCACGGTGCGCATGTCCTTGCCGAGCGTCTTCAGAGGCGTGCCGTGCCAGGTGAACAGATACCGCTGCGCGTCCTTCCGGATGAAATACGGCGGGAACGTGTTGTTGTTGAGGAGGTATTTCGCGCTCGCCAGATAGCGGCGATAACGATCGGACTCCCGCGCCACGAACACGACGTTCGCACGCGTGCGATATTCCGGCGGGATCAGCCTGCGATCGTTCAGCACCCAGACGTGCAGCCACGACTGGTAGCGCGCATCGTCCACGATCTCTTTGAACATCGCATAGGGATTGCAGCTCATGTTCGCGCCGTGGAACGACTCGTAGAGGATCACGTTCTGCTCGACGGGAAGTGTCTCGTAGTACTCCGTGTACGCGAGCGCGCGGGTCACATCGAGCGTCTTGTGCTTGCTGGCGTCCACGCCGTGAGGCAACCTGAAGACGATCGTGTCGGCAAACGCCGCGGCCGCTTCCTCGTAGGAGCCCGTGTGCATGAGGGCGCGCCCGAGACGGTAGTGCCAGTCCGCCTTGTAGCTGCTACAGCGCAGGATCGCATCGCGATAGGCGCGCGCGCACGCTTCCCAGTCGCCGAGCGCCTCGTGCGCGCGGGCAAGCTGGAGGTGCAGATTTTCGTCGGTCGTGTTCGCTTCGATGCGCAGCTTCAGCTGCTCGATTCGCAGCAGCCAGTTGTCGCGATCGCGCAGCGCGAGATCGAGCGGATTCTGCGCGGCGTAAGGCACGTTCTTGCGCACGTTCAGATACGCCGCACACGCCGCGCGATGATCGCCGGCCTTCGCGAGCACATAGCCGAGCCGGTAATTGCGATAGGGACGATGCACGGCGTCCGCGACGATCGCCGTGTTGTACGCGAGCGCCGCTTCGCGCCACTTCTCCTGGCGCTCCAGCACGAACCCGAGGCGATAGCTCCAGTCGGCCTTGGGCTTGAGCAGAAGAGCCAACGCGTGTTGATACGAGGCTGCCGCGGCGTCCCAGCGATAGGCGCGCTCCTGCGCGAATCCCGTTCGGTAGCGCAATTCCGCGCTTCCGGGCGCACGCCGCGTGCGCCCCTGATACGACGCCAGCGCGAGCGTCCAGAGACCTTCCTTCTGATGCCAGGCGCCGGGGCCGAGCTTGTTCAACTGGCCGGTCGCATCGAGTTTGGCGGCGATCGCATACGCCCTCTCCGCGCCTTCCAGATCTCCCGCACGCTCCAGCGCGCGCCCGAGCCGGTAATGCCAGACCGATCGCTTCGGCTTGAGCGCCACCGCATCGCCAAATGCTTCGGCCGCCTCGTCGAAACGCTTCATGCGCTCGCGCGCCTTGCCCAGTTCATAGTGCCAGCGAGCCTGCTTCCCGTCGCCTTCCACCGCTGCCTCGAACGCCGCGACTGCCTGCCACCATTTGCTCTTCTTGCTGAGCGCGAGGCCCAGCAGATACTGTGCGTGCGCGCGGCCCGGCTTCAGCGCGATCGCCTCGCGCAGCGCCTGGTCGGCGGCCACCGCACGGCCAAGCGTGAGCAGGCACAATCCACGCAGATATCGCGGATAGTCCCATTGAGGAGCCCACTCCGACACGCGCTGCAGGTTGGCGACCGATTGATTGAGCAGATACACGCCGTATCGCTTTTTGGCTTTTTGATATGTCGCGACGAGATTCATGTTTTAAGCGGATTGACGTCTTCGGACGTGTGAAAATTGGCTCCGGCTCAACGGGACGCCGCGTGATTGTTCAACGCTGGCTTTTACGGCATCGAAGCTAGGCCGATCTGGAAGCAACGAAGGCGCGAAGCACCTGTAATCCCTTGCGCCACTGCCGGCTCAGCCGATGGCTTCCCGTTGGCACGCGGCGGCCCGCACCCTGTTCGGCCAGGGACCGGATTGCGTCCTCGACCGCGCAAAAGCCCTGCACGCCCGGCAGGCGGTAGCGCGGGTACGCACAGAGCGCGACGTGCACCAGCTCGTCGAGCGAGAGCCTGCGCGTGCGATGCGGCAGCATCATGTGATCGACGGTCAGCCCCCAGCCCGCGTAGAACGGGCCGCCGTAGCAATGCACCACTTTGCCGCGCAAGAGCGCTTCGAAGCCGGCGAGCGAGGTCATCGTATGCACCTCGTCGACTTCGGCGATGCAATCGGAAATATTGGCGTCGACGACGCATTCGTCCGCCAGCGACGCCCATAGCGCCGCATCGACGCCACCGCTGCGATTGCGCGCCACGACATCGGGATGCGGCTTGTAGACGATCCATGCATCGCGGTTTCTTTCGCGCACCGCCGCAAGCAGATCGACATTGCGTCTGACATGCGGCGAACCGGCCAGGATCGACTGATCGTCCTCCACCTGGCCGGGCACGAGAATGCGCCGCCGTCCGGCCGCCTCCGGCGCACAGCGATACGCCGCGCCCACGTTGTACTTGCTGATCTTCATGCGCACGAGCGCCTCGCGAAGCCGCACGGCGCGCAGACGCTCGTGCGGATCGAGCTCGACCGTTTGCGCGAGACGCTCCAGCCGGCTGCCCGACGCCGGATCGAAGTACATGCCGTCGTCATCGACCGCCAGCGAGAGCGGCCCGCGCAGATCGGACCCGAGCCCGACCGAACGCACGAAGCCGTCCTCGACGCGCGCGACGCCGATCCCCCGCGCCTTCGCCGCGCGACACAAGTCGGCGTGCCGCCCGCCCCACACGACGAGCCTCGCGTCGTCTTCGAGCGCGTCGAGCCGGTCCGCGTCGAAGTGCGGCACGAAGCGCAGCCGATTCGACGGCGTGCTGAGGAATGGCCGGATCACGGCGCGCTTCCACAGGCTCATGCCGATGCAATAGAGCGTGCCCCGGCTCGACTCGTTGATCTCGCGATTGCGCGCCAGCCATTCGATCACGTCGAAGAGCGTGCCGGGCCGGCCGCTGGCCGGATGCAGATAGCGCGCGTACCGCAGATACGCCGCGGCGAAAAGTTGCTCGACGGTTCGCGGCACGGCGCGCCGTCGGCGCACGTCATCGATGCCGGAATGCCGGTCGTCGGTCAAGCCCCATCCCGCGTACCAGGGCACGCCGAAGCACGTCACGCGCTTGCCGAGCATCAGCGCCTCGAAGCCGAGCTGCGAGGTCACCACGTAGACGTGGTCGAACTGTTCGATGAGCGTCAGCGGGCAGCACGCCTTCGCGAGCACGCGCACGCGCCCTTCCTCCGTCACACCGCCGAAGTAGCCGCGCTTGCGTCCGCTCGATACGTCGGGATGCGTCTTCACCCAGATTTCGGCGTCGGGGTGTTCGGCCCTGGCCGCCGCCAGCATCCGCGCGAACGTACCGGCATCCGCGCCGCCAAGCGACACCGACACATCGCCCGCGGTCTGATCGACGACCAGCACGCGCGACGCGATCTGAACGGGCGGCAGGTGCAACACCGGCGCGTCGTTGTACTTCGAGAGCCGATGCCGCACGATCGCATCGATGCCGCGTCGCGCTTCCTGCAACAGGTCCGCGTCGTCGCCACATTCGGCGATCAACCGTTCGAGCCGCGAAGGCTCGCGCGCGTCGTAATAGATGCCGAGATCGTCCTCGACGATCGAAAGCGGCGGCGCGCCGTTCACGCCGAGGCCGAGCGAACGCAGAAAGCCGTCCTCGAGCGCGAGATACGGCAGACCCTGCGCGCGCGCGAGCCGCCGCGCCCGTTCGGCGCTCGGCTTCGCGCCCCAGCCCGCGATGGCGGAAATCTCGGACTGTCGTGCGCGGGCGCATCCACGCACACGGACCGGCTTGCCCGAGAGCAGGTTGTCCAGATGCGGAATCCGCCAGATGCCCCGCGACAGAATGCCTACCGTGCTCGTCATCGTGCGGCGCCTCCGAGTAGCGCGGACGTGCGAGCGCCAGGTTTGGTTTCGTCGAAGAACATGTCGAGGCAACGCTGCGTGCATGAGCCCGCGAGACGGTCGGGAGGCAGGAAGAGACCCGCGGCCGCGTCGATACGGTGGGCATCGGCAGGCTCGAAGTTCGCGCGCGCGAGACGCCCGAGCTCGGCGAGCACGCCTTGCCAGTCGCGATGCAGGGCGCCGGGAAACACCGAGTCCTGCGTGTAGATGAAACCGCGCTCCTCGCTGCAGTAGCGGTCGTAATCCGGCACGAGCCCGAGAATCGGCTTGCGCAGCGCGAGGAAGTCGACCCAGATGCTCGAATAGTCGACGATGAGCGCATCGGTGCGGCGCAACAGGATCGCGGCTTCGGGAAACCGTGCGGGAGATGCATCGACGATATCGACACCGTCGCAGAGCGTATCGAGCGGGCGCTTCTCGTATGGATGCGGACGCAAGCCGAACACCAGGCCCATGCGCCGGCAAAGCGCGCGGATGGCCGCGACGCTGGCGTCGTCCATCCAGTCGAGCGCCGAACTCGCGGTCTCCCGAAACGTCGGCGCATAGAGCACGAGCCGTCGGCCGGCGACGAGCGCATCGAGCGTATCGGCCTGACGCCGGAGATCGGGCGGGAGCGGCCAGTCCGTGCGCAAGTAGTCGAAGCGCGGCAAGCCGGTCACATGCACTTTCTCGAACGGGATGCCGAACGCCTGCGCATTCACCACGCGGTCCACGGGGCTGCTCGCGATCAGCGCATCGTAGAGACGCGCGTTGCGCAGCATCAGCGTGCGCCGCGCGCGCGATCGCGCATCGTCACGCGGTTCCATCAGCAGTTCGATGCGCTTCAACGCGACGCCATGCCAGAGATTGATCACGCGGCGCCCGCGTCGGCGGCCGGGCAAAAACGCGTCGCGCGCCGAGTGGCTCAGGACCACCGTCGCGCTCGACAATACGAAACACAACGCCTCGATGCTGAAGCGCTCGAACACCTTCACGCCTTTTTCCGCAAGCGCGGCCGCGGTTTCAGGCGCGATGGGGCCGTCCTTGAACACCGCGATCTCCCGGCGCGCCGGGCCGCCGGCCGCGTCGGTCAGCGCGTCGAGCACGGCGCGCAGATTGCCCGTCACCGCCACGTTCGGGCGGGTGACGAACACCACGCGGTGCGCGCGGATCGGGAGGAAACGATCGAGAAGCCGCGCCAGCCAGAGCCGGGTGCGGCGCCTTGCGATCATTTTTTCGACGTAACGCATTCAGGCCGCGAGCCAGCGGGCGTCGCCGCTTTTGGCCTGCTCCATTCCGAAGCTCCCGGCCGCGAGCGGGCCGGACGCGCCGTCGCGAATGTGGCGTTTCAGTTCGCTCGACGAGATCGCTTCCGTGCGCGGCAAATAGACGACGTCGCAGTACTCGCCGAGGAAGTCGAACTTGCCGACCCAATCGTCGCCCATCACGAAGGTGTCGATTTCATAGCGGCTCACGTCGAGCGCCTTCTGCTCCCAGTTTTCTTCCGGGATCACGAGGTCCACACAACGCAACGCTTCCAGCATGTGCCGCCGGTCATCGAACGGAATCACGGTGCGCTTGTTCTTCATGTTCAGATTGAACTCATCGGTCGAGAGCGCGACCACCAGCCGGTCTCCGAGCGCCCTCGCGCGCCGCAGCAGGTTCAGATGACCCACATGCAGCAGGTCGAACGTTCCATACGTAATGACAGTTCTCATCCCTATCCCCGAGATTGATTGCCGGCTGCGACGCCGGATGGCCGCTTTCCTTGTGTGTTCCCCGCTAACCTGCCGTGCGCTTAAAGTCCGAGCGCCACCTTCGCGCTGATCGCGATCTGATACAGAATCTGGAAGACGTCCTTCGCGAACTGGCGCGTCTTGAAGTCGACCTTCGGCAGCACCATGATCTGATCTCCCGCGACCACATTTTTGTCGCGCTTGCCGTCGCTGAACGTGCCGTCGAGGTGCGCCACCACCACCCGCGACGTATCCGCGTCCTGCGAGAAGCCGCCCGCCTTCGCGATGTAGTCCTCGACGGAGTAGCTCGAATCCGCCGCGATCGCCGTCGGGAACAGCACTTCGCCGCCCACCAGCACGAGACCGTCTTTCACGGGCACGAAAAGCACGTCGCCGTTTTCCAGCAGCAACTGGTCGCGAATCTCGGGCTTGCCGACCACGGTCTGACCGAGCGGCTGAATATGCTTCGCGCGTTCGACCCATTGCAACACGAGGCTCGCCTCGTCCTTTCGGAGCGCCGCTTCTTCCTGCGTGCCCGAGCGCGCCGTCAGAACCGCTTCGGCAAGATGGTTGAGTTCGGAATCGAGCATCTGCTTCTGGCGCAGCTTCACGCTCGGACGGAACAGTTGAATGTCGGCCACGTCCGAGCGCTCGGTCATCGACACGCGCTGCAACAGACTGCCGAGGCGGCTACCGTAAGGAAGCACGTATTCCTGCGGACCCAGATGCTCGCCCTCGACGCGCACCGTGATCGTTCCTGGTTGCTTGTCGGCCGTGAAGGCAATGACATCGCCGTTCTGCAGCCTGACATTGGCCGCATCCGCGAGCGCGACATACTCGACGTTCAGCGTGGGCCCCGTGTTGCGCGTGATGCGTACGTGCGTCGCGGAAGGCTGTGGATGCGCCGCCGCGATGATGTCGCCGAGCGGCGTCGTGTCGCCGAGGAACTCGATCTGCTTCGCGTTCTCCGCGAGCCCGGTGACTGACACCGTGCTATGGCGCGGGCCCACGAAGATGACATCGCCGTCCGCGAGGGGCACCGAGGGCAGCGTGCCGCGCAGGAGAAAGTCGTACAGATCGATCGTGCCGCGCACCTGCTCGCCGCGTTTGATCTGCACGTCGAGAAACGATCCGCGATTGGGGTCGATGCCGCCCGCCTGATCCAGATAGCGCAGCACGCTGTCGTTCGAGGTGCCGTTATACATGCCCGGATGACGTACGAAGCCTGCGACGTACACACGCACGGGCTGCGCCATCTGCAGGTTGCAATACACCGACACACGGCTGCTGAACACCTTGCGCAGCGCGCCCGTCACCGTGGGCTGGAGTTCCGAGTTCGTCACGCCGGCCACATGCAGCGGCCCGACGTGCGGCAAAAAGATATTGCCCTGCTGGTCCACCGTGAGCACCGAATCGAACTCGTAGCCGCCCCACATGCGCACGCGCAACTGATCGCCGACGGAGATCACATAGCCGGGATTGAAGTCCACCGACGAACCGTACGCGAACGCGCCCGTGAAGAGATTCGCGCCGAACACTTGGCTCGCGCCGTTGGCCTGATAGTCGGCGCGCTGCGCGGGCGTGAGCGCCGCTAGATGCGACTGCGTGCCGACCGCCGACGCGGCGTCCTTGTGCTGCTCGGCGGGCTCCGACATGCCCGCGCCGAGGGCCGCGACATTCATCGCATTGCCGCGCGCCATCGATGGCATATTCGTGAAATCGCTGGTTCTCAGGCGGCTGATGCTGGACGCATCGCCCCCGAGCTCACGGCTCGCAGAGGAAGCCGCTTGCGCGTGGCCGAAGCCGAGCGCGCAAAAGAGAAAGCAAGTCAGAGCAAAAGAACGAAGCATGAATCGGTCAGTCCCGGTGATCGCGGATGATCGCGCCGATCAGGTGAATGACACCGGCTACGAGCAAGGAAACGATGATGAAGACAACGATGTTGTAGAGACGGCGCGGCTCCATCGAGGCCTGCGGCAAGCTCGGCGACTGGAGTACCTGAACGCTCTTGATCTTGCGCGTCGCATCGACGCGCGACTTTTCGAGCGCGGCGAGTCCCGTCTTATAGACGTCTTCGGCGAAAGTCGCCTCGACCTGAAGACGATGCTGCTTTTCGGCCAGGTGATTGAGCGCCGTGCCGTTCTTGGATGCAACCCGGCCGCGCTCGAATTTGATCTGCTGCTGAAGCGCCGAGATTTGCCCTTCGATCTGCACGATGTCCGGCGCTTGCGGCGTCAGATAGCCGAGCATCGCGAGCTTCTGCGCTTCGAGCTGGCTGCGCTCGGCTTCGAGACGATCCACGACCTCCGAGACGCCTTTTGCCGTGGCAAGCGGCGAGGCCAGCCCGTTTTCGTTCTGGAATGCGATGAGACGCTTTTGCGCGGCGAACATGCGGTCGCGAATCGCTACCAGTTCGTTCTCGATGAACGAGACCTGCTGCTCCGCCACCGCGTTGTCCATGCGGTTCAAGTCCACCTCGCCCTCTTCCACCAGCATGCGCACGATCGACTGCGCCATCTGCGGCGTGTAGGCCTGCGCCGTCACCACGAGATTCTGGCTGTAGTCGTCGTAAGTCACCGACAGGCGGCCGAGCAGGTAACGCTGGAACTCTTCGTCCGGCGCCTTGCGATCCCAGAGAATCGACAACCAGTCGTGCTTGCGATCGCTGTAGTGCGTGCGCATGTCGAGACGGTGATCGAGCTTGCGCATCATGTCCATCGACAGAAGCCTGTCGCGAAACAGCATCATGTCGCGCGAATTGCCCGAGCCCGAGATCAGCGACAGAAGACCACTCGCCGTTTCGGTCGCCTCCACGTTCGTCCGTGTGACGACGATGTGCGCCTCCGAAACGTATTGATCCGACTCGATCGCCCCCCAGTAGAGCGATGCGAGACCGATCGCCGCGACCAGCAGCGTGCGCAGCCAGTGACGGCGCCAGCGCACCGCCTTGACACGCTCGCGCAGCGTAGGTTTGCGCGGCGCGATCACATCCAGAGGTAAATCCCGATTCATGCTGCAAGACTCTCTTTATAACGGGCAAGGCCTTCGGCCAGATCATCGAACCAGAGCGCCCGTCCTTCGTGCAGCCAGAGCGCCGTGTCGCAGAACGCCTTCAGGGTCCCTTCGTCGTGCGAGACCATGATCAGCCCGGCGCGCACGGCGATGTCGCGAAACGCGTCGCGCGATTTCTTGCGGAACGCCGCGTCGCCCACCGCAGTCAGTTCATCGACGAGATAGACGTCGAAATCGAAGGCGAGCGAGATGGCGAATGCAAGCCGCGAACGCATGCCCGAGGAGTAGCTCTTCACGGGGCGCTCCAGTGCATCGCCCAGTTCCGAGAACTCGCGGATAAACGCGATGCGCTGACGCAGCGCGTCTTCATCGACGCCGTGAATCCGCGCGATGAACTTCGCGTTCTGAGTGCCGGAAAGCGATCCCTGGAAACCGCCCGACAGCCCGAGCGGCCACGACACACGGCATTGCCGCGTCACCGTGCCTCTCGTGGGACGGTCCATGCCGCCAAGCAGATTGAGCAGGGTCGACTTGCCCGCGCCGTTGCGGCCGATCACGGCAAGCTTGGCCGTGCGGGGAATATTCAAGCTGACGTCTCTGAGCACGTACTGCTCGTCGTTGCTGCCTCGATAACGCTTGCTCATGTTGCTGACTACGATCATCGCTCCACCAGCCGCTTTGCGAATCGAACGTGAAGAAAGAGGCCAGCGAGAATCCAGCCGAAAACCCACGCCATCAAATAGGCGGGACTGACGAGGTCACTCGGACGGTAGTGCGCGAAATATCCGGCGCGCATCAGTTCGACGGCGTGCACGATCGGGTTGAAAAAGTACACGTGCTGCCAGGCTGCGGGAATCCATGAAGTCGGGTACAGCACGCTGGACCCGAAATAGATGATGCCGAACACCATCCGCGTCACCGTGCCGATCTCGTGGACCATCTCGGTCAGCACCGAGAGCGCGAGCCCGAGACCCAGCCCGAAGAGCCAGAACAGCGCGAACACGCCCGCCACCAGCAACGGATTGCCTATTGAGACATCGACGCCGAACAGCGCGAACGCGACGATCAGCACGACGCCGACCGAAAGAAAGATGAGCCCTTCGAGAATCGCGCGCGCGATGACCGCGTCGAGCGGCTTGATTTGCCGATAGACGAACAATGCACGGTTCGCCGGAATGGCGTCGATACCCCGCAGCGCAATGCTCTTCATCATGAAGTACGGCAGAAGGCCGAGACCGATGAAAAGCGGCGCATTCATGCCGGGAATCAGATGATGCTGGACGATGCCGTGCCAGATGATAAGCAGTACCAGATGCTCGGCCTGCTCGACGATGATCCAGACCCAGCCGCCGCGCCCCAGCGAAAGACGCGTCACCGCTTCGCGCAAAAAGAGCGCGTAGATGACCGAGCGCATCACGGCCCACGACGAACGAGGGCCGACGGAAGTCAGATTTCCATTCATCGCGTGCGCCGGTGCTCGTGACAGGCACGGCGAAACGCATGCGTCGACGGAATTCGGCTTTGAGGAACGGTCCGGGCATCGAAGTTTCCGATGAAAGACGACCCGTCAGAATTACCGACGCGCCGCCTGCCCTCGCATCCAATGCGCATTTTCCTCGACGAACTCATTACGCTGTTATTACAAACCCTGTTAGAAATGTGGATTATGCGTTACATTCTTTGACATTGCAAAGTAAGAAATGCGCATGCTGCCCCTTGACGTTACCGCTTTTCCATTCCAGTAAGGCAAAACGAACAGATTCGAACCAAAAAATGCCGACGGGGCAGATGTCAGCTAGTCGCCAAGAACCACTGCAATCCCGGTAACAATTACTCAAAAAATTTTCATATGTCCGCTCATGCCTTTGCCGGTTCAAGGCTTGATGAACTCAGTCGCCATCAAAATCTGTTGCTTCTCCAAGGTCCTAACGGACCATTTTTCGAGCAGCTCGCCGGTCGCATGCGTGAACTCGGCGCATCCGTCACGAAGGTCAACTTCAACGGCGGCGATTCGTTTTTTTATCGGGATTCCTCAGCGATTAGATATCGGGACCGCGCCAATGCATGGCCCGGCTTTCTTCGGCTTCTGATCGAGCAGCGGAGCATTCGCGCGATCTTGCTATTCGGGCAATATCGGCCGATGCATCAGGCGGCACTCCTGCTCGCGCGTGAAATCGGCGTGACGGTCGTGGTCTTCGAGGAAGGCTATATGAGGCCATGGTGGATCACCATGGAAGAAGGCGGCGTCAATCATGCTTCGCAGCTCTGCACGGTCGTGCCCGCCGCGTTGCCGACCTATCCGCAGATTCAGCGGCCGCGTCAGTTCCGCCTGGCGTTCACGCGAATGGCCTGGTATTCGTTTCTTTATTTCGCGGCGGGCATGTCGGCGCATCGTCTATATCCGCATTACGAGCACCATAAGCCGTTTCGATTAGCGGAAATGTTTCGCTGGCTGCGCTCCGCCTATCGCAAGCATGTGTACCGGTCGAGAGAGCGGCAGACCATCGGGCTCCTGCTCGACGCTTATGGGCCCGATTTCTTTCTGGTTCCGCTGCAGATCAGCACCGACAGTCAGATCGTGCATGCGAGTGACTGGCAGGATAACGACGCTTTTATCGAAGCCACGATCCGTTCTTTCGCCGAGCACGCATTCGATTCCGATCTACTTGTTTTCAAGCATCATCCGCTCGAACGGGGACATGCCGACTACGAACGCGCGATCGGCACGCATGCGCGGCGGTATGGAGTCGGCGAGCGCGTGCGCTACATCCACGACGGCCATGTTCCCTCGCTACTGAAGCGCAGCAAGGGCGTGGTGACGATCAATTCGACGGTCGGACTGCAGGCGCTCTATCACGGCGTGCCGGTGTGCGTGACGGGCTCGGCATTCTACGCACGGCCGGGAATCGTCGAGTCCGTCGTGATGGACGACTTCTGGCAAGAGCCCGTCGAACCGAATCGCGCGCACTTCACGCGCTTTTATCGCTACATGATGCATACGACGCAGGTCAACGCGTCGTTCTATGTGGTCTCGAGCCTGCGCGCGCCGAGGCGCGAATTCGCCCGCGGGGTCTTGATGCGCTTCGCCGGCGCGGGTGCCGCGATGCTCCTGTTCGGTTCCGGCGAAGCGCCCTCTTTCGTCGAGAAATCGCTGGCGTGGCTGACCTACGCGCTGCACGGTTTCTGATCAATCCAGCGCGGTGACGGGGACGGTCGCGGCGGGGTCGGTGATGCCGGCCTCGCCGTTCTCGAGATGCCCCGCGAAGCGACGCAGGAACGCTTCATCTTCAGCGATCGTCACACTCAGGTCGTACCAGCGCGAACTGCGCTCCAGCGGCCACGTTTCGACGCGCTCGGCTTGCGCCGCGAGGCTCAGCTTGCGCGCCTGTGCGCCATAGGCGTTGTCCGCGATCGTGACATGCGCGCTCGCACCGCTCGCATTGGCGAGCCTGATGCGCAAGCCCGTGGCCTTGATGTCGTAATCGACGGACACCCCGACACGTCCTCCCTCGCTTGTGCCGCGCAAGCGCCGCACGAAACCATTCGGCCCGTGGATCTCGTATTCGTACTTGCCCTCCGGAGGCAACGGTACATCGGCCGTAAGCGACTTGCCCGCTTCGACTGTAAAGCGCCACGGCCCGTCGTTGCTGGCGATCGCATATACGTAGAAGTGCGCGCCTTGCCGGCCGGTGTTATCGAAAACGAACTCGAATGAGCGGCCGTCGCGGGCCACGGCGCCGTTCGCGTGCAATTCGTAAGGCAACGCGCGCGCCGGGCGCACGCCGGGTTCCTGCGCGTCGATCGTCAT
Source organism: Caballeronia sp. EK (assembly GCF_014384845.1). NCBI lineage: Bacteria > Pseudomonadati > Pseudomonadota > Betaproteobacteria > Burkholderiales > Burkholderiaceae > Caballeronia > Caballeronia sp. EK. The sequence continues at coordinate 90,050 of NZ_JACSUE010000013.1, read as the reverse complement.
TGAAACCGCGGGAACGACAGGCCTGGGATTGACCATGCACTGCCGCGTGGCTTCGGAGACCTGCGCGCTCGCATTCGGCAGCGAGGGCATGCGCGCATCGCGCGCGCTGAAATCGAACGCCGAAGTCAGGTCGCCGGAAACGGCGCGTCGCCACGGCGTGATGTTCGGTTCATGCACGCCGAATCGCGTCTCGATGAAGCGAATGATCGACGTGTGGTCGAACACCTGGGAACAGACGAATCCGCCCTTGGTCCATGGCGATATGATCGTCATCGGCACGCGCGGACCGAGTCCATAAGGCAGACCGTCGGCGGTATAGGCTTTGCCCCGCCGGGGATTCACGGCCGTATGCAACTCCTCGTCGATCCGGACGGTCGAGCGTCCCTGCGCATCGTTGGCGGGAGGTTGAGGCGGCGGAACGTGGTCGAAGAAGCCGTCGTTCTCGTCGTACATCAGGAAGAGCACGGTCTTGCTCCAGACCTCCGGATTGGCCGTGAGCGCGTCGATCACTTGTTCGATATACGCGGCGCCGAACGCCGGCATGAAGTTGGGATGTTCCGAGTAGATCGCCGAAGGCAAGAGCCACGAGACTTGCGGGAGCTGGTTCGCCATGACGTCCGCGCGCAGATCGGCGATCGTACGCGCCGTCAGCGCGCGGTCGTAGAGCGGGTTTCCGCGCTTCGCCTGGATGTAGTTCTCGAAGTTCTGCAGGATGTTGGTGCCGAAGTTTCCCTGATAAAGGTCGCGACCCGTCGTTCCCTGCTGATAGATCCGCCACGTCACACCCGCTTCCTGCAACCGCTCCGGATAGGTCGTCCACGAAAGCAGTTGATACTCCGGCGGCTTGTGATTGCTGACGTAGACGTTATTGTCGAGCAGCGGGCCGCCCTTCGCGCCGCTGGGATCGACGGTGCCGGACATCAGATACGCGCGGTTAGGGAATGTCGGGCCGGGCATCGAGCAGAAGTAGGCGTCGCAGACGGTGAACGCATCGGCGAGCGCGTAGTGGAACGGGATATCGCCGCGCAGGTGATAGCCCATCGACATGTCGGTCTTGTTGGCCGGCCAGCGATCGTTGCGTCCATTGTTGATTGCGCGATGCGTCGGATACCAGGCGTGATCGAGATCGCCGAAGCACTGGGCGCTCGTCGTAGCAGTGTCGAGATGGAACGGCAAAACGGGCTTCCCAGGGTCCGCCTTCGACGGCTGGCACCACACAGGCTGACCGTTCACGAGCGGTACAGGAAATCGGTCGTTATAGCCACGCACCCCGCGCAAGTGACCGAAGTAGTGGTCGAATGAGCGGTTCTCCTGCATCAGTACGACGATGTGCTCGACATCCGCGATCGTGCGAGTGGGGGATGACGCGGGAATTGCCAAGGCTTTTCGGATCGACTCGGGCACCGCGCCCATAGAGGCTGCGGCACCCGCAGAGACCAACAACCGGCCGAGGAAACGGCGGCGATTCGCAGAAACCATACGTCTAATTCAGCTTCCAAATGTGTTCATCGTACGTCATGCAACGCATTGAACGCGAAAGAACGCGACGTTACGTGGCCGCAAGGTGCACGCTTGACCGCCGCAGGGATCACCATTACCCGGTCGCGGAAGTCTAGCGCAGATATCAGGTGGGGGTGTAGCGGTACTCCGTCCACACTGGACCCGGTCTGCCTCGCTTTTTTCGGCGCACAACAAAGCGCGCAGCAAATTGCGAGCGCTACTGCGATCGGTCGCTCATCGCCATACTCTTCGGCTCGAGAAATATCGCAGCCTCAAATGATGCTCGAACGGTAGCGCACAAACCTTCAGGATCGGCAATGCGACAAGAGCTTGAACGCAGCCACCGCGGTCGCTCATTGCCTGACATCCTCCGGATGAGTGATCCTTTCGCGCACGGCGGATTGTTGAAATGGTTGACGCTGCCACCGGCGCTATTCGCACACGGATGTCGGTTGCTTAGTGCGGAGCCGACTTCCGAACGTCCCTGTGAAACCGCGAGACAGAGTCCGTAGTTGACCGTCAAGACTCGTTCGAGCCCCCCGACGCCGGCGATCAGCTGCCTCGAATCGCGAATGACCGTAAAGCGGCGCGCTGCAGCCGCACGGCGGATGAGCGGCGAACGTCGGCAAAGGCCGATTAGCGAGCAGTGCGGCCCTCCTCTTTTCGCCGACTTCGTTGACGGGCCGGGAATCGCCGCAAAAGCGGCAAGCAATGTGCCTTGTGATGGTTGCCCCGCCGCGCTTCAGGGCTGCCCGTGATCGCGGATCTGGCATGTGGAGACAAACGCCGACAGCAGCTTGTCGCCGCCTTTACCGATCCGGCTGCGTGCCTCGTCAATGCCAACATCGTGCACGGAGTGCGCGAACGCTTTCCGCTAGGCCCTGCAAGGTGCAGGTTCGCGGGCGATCGCGGAGCCGATGGACTTCTACAACCGTATCGTCCCACTTCTCGTCAGCGGTCTTTTTTTGAAAACCATTGACACCGGCCTCCTCGTGCACCGATGTCTGCCAGCTGTCCTTTCAGCAGACGGCGCTGACTAGGCTTGATAATAGTTAATAAGTGTTATACTGTGGGATGACTAGCCTGGAGAGCACAACCATGATTAGTGCAGACCTTGGACAACAGCTTGAGGGATTCATCACGAAGCTGGTCGAAACGGGACGGTACGGCTCAAAGAGCGAAGTGTTGCGCGAAGGCGTGCGATTGATCCAGGATCGCGAGACGCAGCTTGCCGCGTTAGATGCCGTGATCGAGCGCGGCACCGTTGATTCAGATGCTGGCCGAGGAAAATCCGCCCGACAAGTGTTCGACCGGCTTGAGGCTAAGTATCAGGCGATGATCGACAGCAAGGCATGATTGTTCGCATCTTACCGGCTGCGGAAGCCGAGCTTGAGGCCATCGGCGACTACATCGCCCGCGACAATCCACGCCGCGCCTTGAGCTTCGTTCTTGAGATGCGTGACAGGTGCATGAGCCTTGCAGATATGCCGCTCGCCTACCCGCTCGTGCCTCGATACGAAGATCGCGGCGTGCGACATCGTGTTCACGGCAGCTACCAGATTTTCTATCGCGTCACTGGGCAACCCGAGCGCATTGACGTAATTCACGTCCTACATAGCGCCAGAGACATCGCCGCTATCCTTTTCCCCTAGACACACCCACGAAAAAAGGCCCAGGACGAGTTAGGTGCTGGGCAACCCATCGGCTACGCCGGTGGCGGAGGTGCTATTAGGCAAACTGGCCGTCTGCAGTACCACCACAGCGGCCAGTCCTCTTGTAGTGAGCAAGAGCCTCTTGCTCTGCCGGTCGATTAGTGACCGAAATAGACAGGAGCGATGCTATTGCCGGTGTGAGCTGGGCCGCCCGAAGCCGACGCAGTGTCAGCCACGCCGCCGTAGCTCGTTTGCCCGGTCTGCGCCGCGACCTTCGCTTCGGCTGCTTGAATCTCGGCCGGATAGGTCACGCGATCCATGCTCGGGTTATATCCAGCGCGTTCGAGTTGGACCAGTTCTGCCTTAACTTGCGCGCGGGTCAGCGGTTGGCTTTGAGCGAACGAAGAAACTGCCGGAATAGCGAGTGCAGCGGCGACGACGAGAGTTGCGAGTTTCATGATACTTACCTCCGAGTCTTGTTTTTCGCAAACAGCCCTGTTTGCGCTTCAGTGACTTCAGTATAGGTAAGCAGCCGCTTAAAATTAATGAGCTTTTGAACAACAAATACTTGTTATATTCGGGATAACCCTATGTCACCGCTACTGAGCGGTGACAATTTCGCTGATTTCCGATGCGACGTTGTCGCATCCGTCGGGCATGCGCGACACCGGAACCATTGACACGCTCGGGAGGCGCGCGACGTCCTGCACGATCGGTGATCCAATGTCTACCGGAAGTGCAAACGTCACAGTCCGCATCGCCTTTCCACGCGCAGCCGAAAGTCTGCAGCGAAGATTTCCGAGTCAGTGAGTCGGTTTTCGTTCGGGACGCGGTGGTCCAAGGCCCGGCAACGTACGCGGCGTGGTCTCATCGGTGCTGCACGTTCCGCGTTGCCATGTATATGTCAAAAAGGCCCGAATGCAGGCGGCGGATCTCTTGACGCAGGGCAATCAGTTCGTGCTGTTCGCCTTCACGTTCCCGACGCAGAATCTCTCCGAGTAAGGCAGTCGCACGCGATGCCGGCAGATCGCGCTGTACGCGCGCCTCGCCGAGCCTGCCTGTGACTGCCGGTTTGATGATCAGCAGCCACGCTGGAAACCACGCGTAATCTTCGCTTTCGCCTGTGCCTCGGAAATCTGCATCAAAGCGTCGACGCAGCACGTTGAGCGAAGCGTCCTGCAGGGTGACGATGAGCGGGGTGAACCGGGCCGGCGCCAACCACGCCAACTCCGCAATTAGCGGCCACGCAGCATCGACTCCGGCGGAACGATAGCGCGCCTCGGTCATCCACGCGAGCGGCGATGGAATGCGCCACCAGGACTCAATCGATTCGATAGCATCGCTTGCAGCGGCCCAGTCACCTGCCCGAAGCCACAGAGGTGCGGCGTGACTGTCCGGGTCACCGGCACGGTACCTCAACGCTGCGGCGCGCTGAGCGAGTTCACGCCAGCATTGTGTCATCCACAACTGGGCGTACCGCTCGGGCAAAACTTGTCGGGCAGCGTGCGCCACCTCATTCTCAAAGTGACGGCAGATCACGGCCAACTCAGCGTGGTCGGTCACGGCGAGCGTTGATGCGTTCTCAAGTTGCTGGACAAGCACCGTCATGGAAGGCAGGGCACTGTCGCTCGGGTATTCGCCGGCGAGCACTGTGAGTGCCGTTCGCGCCGCGGCGGCGTCGCGAAGCTGCAACTGCTCCACCACATCATTGCGCAGCGCTACGTCCCGGCTGTCGGCAAATATGTCGAGTTGCTGCATTGTCGTCGCGCTCAAGAAGGTCCATGAAGACGATACAGGCTAATCGATTTCGCCGCGTCGAAGAAGCTGCCATGGATCGTTCGACGAAACGCTGCGCTGATTATCGACTGCCAAAAGAAGAGCGACGCATTATTCAGATGCCCCCAAGTTCGCCGACGCACAAATGGTCGGGCTGTCCGTGCGCCAACGAGGCACGCGCCACAATAACGCTCCCTTCCAGCCTGTTATGATTTTGCGGCATCCGTTTTCCAGGCACCTCCAGTTCCTTCGTTCCCGATGTCATCTCGTCGCCCTTCCTCGCAAGCTGCTCGGTCGTTGTCTCGCAAACCGCTCAGCAAAGAGATGCTGCTGCCCCTGCCTCCGTCGGCGGCGCAGACCGTCGCGTTATCGAATCACTTGACGTTCGCCGCCTGTCGGGTCGGCGCTGGATCGGCCTATCTTTTCAACGAGCTTATCCAACTCGTCTACGGCACGTTCTTTGTGCAAGATGCGGGTTATGGCGACACGGATGTAATTATTTATGCACGCGCTGAAGCGGCTCTCGAGCGCGGCTTGGAACGCGCCGAGCTAGAGCGACGGTGGAACCTTGAGGCGGCGGATCTGCCGTTGTTCGAAGCGTTGTTGCAGCAGGCGGACCGTCAACTAGCGAGCGCGCCAAGATATGTTCATGTTGCTGCACGGGACAGGCTCAAACGGTTCGCCACTAGCGGGCGCGCCTCGCCGCTCCCGTCCACGGCGGCACGCCACTAATCGCAATCGGCCACGCAGCGCGAAAGTGCCCATTAGCACCACACTCTACGCGTGCGTGGCGATAGTCGCTCAGCCCGAACGACGGCCGATATAATGGACCGCGGAAATTTCACGCATCGCACCGGAGTTCTCCTATGAGTCAAACCCGCGGACCGAATGCGGGATATCGAGGCAAGCCAAACAGTCGCCGCCAACCTCATCACCTGACGAATCAGAAGCACCCAGCGCGACGCCAACCTCCTCCAAGAGAGACTAATGGCGGAGCCACGCCGGCGTCGATTATTAAGACTCGTTCCTTGAGATTCCTCGTCGATGCGGTCGGCGCGGAGAATATCGCGCTGGGGCTCGACTCAAGCATGACCCGGATCGCCGAACTGATGCGCGGAGAGCGATTCACGCCCGAGACCGCCTTCCACATGGAAACGACGCTTGGGCTGCCTTCCGGCTTTTTCGACCAACTTCATCCGGTCCTTTCCCCGGAGACGATTGCGCGCCTGAAGGCGCCGCTCGAGTTCGTCCATACGGACGAGATGACCGATGAAGGTGACATCGAGGCAACACCCATTCTTTCAAGTGCGCAGAAGCCATCGCTGCTTGTCAGCAGTTCGCCCAAGGATATGACCATGCCGTCTAAGAGTTCTAAAGAAGCGTCGGGTGCGCCCAAGACCCGTGTCCAAAAGGCTTCTGCGCCGACAAGCGGTCACGCTGCAAGAGCAGGAGGTTCGCCCACACCGCATCAGTCGCATCAAGTGGCCGGGCGGAAACAAGCAGCGCAACGAAACGGCGGTGTGACCGTAGAGCGCATCAGGCAGGCCAACCTTCACGTTCTCACCACACGCAACGGTTCGAAGGTCAAGCTCGGCGCAGTCTTGGGTTTGAGCGGATCGAATATGGCGCACCGACTCCACGGTAAAAAGCGCATGGATGATGCTGAAGCCGAGCGCTTCACCGCGGGGCTGGGTCTGCCTGCGGGGTGGCTGGACACACCCCGCGCCGAAGCCGATATTCCCGAGTCAGTCGCGCAGCTGCTCGCGCCCGCATCACGCGCGCGCGCGCCGGGTCAAGCACAGGCGCCCACCGCCGCGGCGGCGTATGAGGACACACCGGTCGCAGCCACTCCGACGAGCGAAAACGATCGAGCTGTACCTAGCATCACGAGCGATCCGCACACCGAGCCATTGCCAACTGATGCGGCGGGCGACGGCGGCAGCGTTGCGAGCGCTCAGCACAAGAACGTCAGCAGCGCAGTTGCGATGCGCGCCGACGGTCCCGTGGAACGCATCGAAAGCCACACGCCAGCAGCCGTTTCCGCACCGGTGGCGTCGCAGCCTGCGGTTGCAATGTCACCGCCCGCTGACACGCCGTCCTCCCCCACTTCCGCGACCAACTTGGACGGTCTCGATGGGATCTCACCTATCGCAGAGGCGCTCCTGAAGACGCTCGCCGGCAAGGCACGCACCGGTCGCTTGGACGAATTGAAGGCGTTGGAGTTATTACAACAGGCGGTTCTGCTCTAGCGGCAACGTCACGACCTATGAACACAGGGCGCCAGGACAATCGAATTCGCGCTGCGCGCGGGGCTTCGTGCGCGAATGCCGAGTTGTCGGGGTCGACGCGTAAGAACCGCATCGGTCACAGACCGCTTGCCGGCCTCACTCACTACGCCACGCGGCGTCCGTCGCCCGCGCCGACGTCCGCCTGTCCTTGTGCGATATTCTCGACGTCAATCTCAAGCGCGGACAGCCGGGCAAGTTGGACGGGAAGCAACATGTAGCCAATGCGAAGCTCATGCAGGCGCACTTTCCAATACCGAACGCTTATCGGCAACGGAACGGATGTTGCCCGTACTGCCGTCACCACTTTCTGTATATGCGCGAGTTCACGATCCGCTTCCAGGGACGTCCGCTTCGGCACGTCGGCTGAAGTATCCGGCACTTGATGATTTCGCTTTGCTACGATTGACTTCATACGCTGTGCGTCTCCTGATCCGTTGAGACCAGCGTATCGAGGCTCACGAGAAGTCAAGGAAGCATGCGGGGGCGTGTCGGACCGTGTCGCTGGAGGGTAGGTCCTTGCCGGGCTCACGCAAAGGCGCAAGCGGCGCCGACGCGCTACGTCAGCACAAACCTGTTCTCTTCTTGTCTAGCGCCGGTCGGCCTCCATGCGCGTGTGCAACGCTCGCCCAACCAGCGAGTCCGCATTGCGAATCAGGCTTCGCACGCAATCGTCCACCGCTCCTTTAGAGACCTGATTCGCACTTGCCGCGGCGATGAGGGCATCATAGGCATCGGTGACGTCAGTCATCGACACCTCATAGCCGTAGCCGGCCTCCATCCATTGCAGTGCGCACAGCGCACAGTCCATCGCGAAACGGGACTGCTTCGTCTCGAAATCTCGCGCGGCGCGTATGAGCGTCTTGGGATCGGTGGGGCTCTGTCTGGACAGCGCAATGGCCTGATCGAACAGCCCGGCGTCTTTGGCGGCGGCAAACCATTTGCCTTCGGACCCAGGCTCGCTTCGAACCAGGTCCGATAAGATCGTTGCCGGGGCTTTCCCGGGATATTTCTTGGTGATCGCGCGGAAAGTTGCGAGGTACGTGCCTGCACGATTGGCGGCAAACGCATAGCGCTCGTAGGCCTCCTCGGTCATGCCGGACTCGAGGAGGATCGTCTCGCAGGTGCGCGCGATTGCGGATTCGGGCGCATTCAGCCCTCGGCTCGCTTCAGCAAGGCGAAGTGCGTCGCCCGGACGTCCGAGGCAGACCAGCGCGTCGACGGCCCAACGCCGATACCACCAGGAACTTAGGCGATCGCGCCGCACAAGCTCAACGATTTCCTCGAAGCGGCCGGCTGCGTAGAGCGCACTCAAGCACGGCACCACGCCGACGAAGTAGTTGAATCCTTCCGCCTCCAGCACATGGGTGACGAGCGGCAACAACCGGTCGGCCCAGTCAGATGCCAACGAGGGCGTCACGCACAAGGTTCCCCAGTGTTCGCCGAGGCTCTCAATGTAGGGCATCTGATCGTCCTGCAACGCCTCGAAAAGCCTTTCCAGCCAGCGCTCCCGTGCTGCGGGCGCAACGTCGGCGGCGGCAATCAGTGGGACGAGCGCCTCGATTGCACGATTGACCGCGCTGCCCAGTGCGCCCGATGAACTATCGACGTGCTCGAGTGCAGGCGACAGTTTTTCAAGAAGAAGAACAGCGCCGTCGGCCGCGAGCGCGCGATCGGTGCGGGCGACCGAACGAATCTCGGAGACCGCCTCCTTCAGGCGTTGGATGGGCAGCGACGATCTCCATCCGAATGCGTTGCGTCGAAAGCGCGAAGCGAAGGTCCATTTTGAGGAGGGCATGACAGTCACGTTCCGGCAGCATTTCAGTGCGTCGAAGTCGTCGCGGTCGCGAGCAGGTCCGTAGTCGGGATGCGATAGTCGGTGGTGCGTGGTCACCATTCGGTCGGCGGTTCAGGACCCGGCCAGCATCGTCCCTCGACAGGCGTGGGAACCGCAGCGGCACGCATACAGGGTTTTGAGCGCAGCAGTTTTTCGCCCTTCCACAAAAAGTCGATAGTCGATAAACAACTCTTCGCCCGGCTTGATGTCGCGTAGCGCGTGGAAGAAAACCCGGCTGCCATCTTGCTCGGTGTCGCAGTTCGGCGCGCAACTGTGATTGACCCATCGCGCCGAGTTGCCGCCCTGCGCGCCGTCGATCACGCGCCCGTCGTCAAGGTCGAAGTAAAACGTGTGGCCGTCCTCGGCGGCCGAACGCGCATACTGGCGCTGCGCTTGTGCCCAAGACACGCGCTTGCCCTTGTATTCCAGGACTGTCTCACCAGCCCCGATCTGGGTGAGTGCAAATACACCGCGTCCGTGGACCGGCGAAGAACGTACCACGATGCGGCGCATAACCTTTGCCCTCTCTGTTTGTGCCGTAGCCGGCTAAACGATGTGGTATCGCCGCTGCGAATTGGCATAATGCGATCGACGCACGAGCTTTGACGCCCTATGCCTTCTTCGACCGGTCGCAGCCGCATAAAACGCAAACCGCCTCGCGGCACGCTTGTGCGCTATGAGGACCGCATCGTCGAGGTGCTGGGCGAAGCGCGTGGCCAACGGATCATGATCCGGTCGATTCACGCGGACGGCACCGAACGCCTCACGGCAGTCAAGCTGACCAATCTGCGGCCGTTGGACGACCAGCTCTTCTAAGCGGCGGCATGACTGACGCCGCCCTGGTTCACGCTTGGTTGACGGCGTCTTTGAAACCCTTGCCGGCCGTGAATTTGACGGTCTTGGCTGCCGCAATCTCGATCGTCTCACCGGTCTGCGGATTTCGACCCGTTCGTGCGGCCCGCTCGCCGGCCCCGAACGATCCGAAGCCGATCAGCTGAACGGCGTCACCGGCAGCCACTGCTTTCGAAATCGTCTCAAAAACGGCATTGATGGTCTCTTCGGCCGCGACCTTGCTCGTACCCGACTCCGACGCCACGGCGTCGATCAGTTCCTGCTTGTTCATTGAAGTCTCTTCCTCACTGTGAAAACGAACGCGATCTTACCGAACCGCGACGAAAATAGGTGACCGTCGCTGCTACGAGGCTGCGTCGGTCGCATCCAGATCGAACAGATCCGAGGTGGTGCTCTGAGCGGCGAGCAGTTCGGGCAGAGCACCCTTTCTAACCTTTGCCAGCGTGTCCGGCGACAGCCAGATTTCTTCCATCGCATCGATGCCTTCCTCGATCATTCGCTGCAGAAAGAACGATTGTTTCCGGCCCGTTGCCTCTGCCAGCACCCGCAAGCGCTGTTCGATGACGGGGTCGATGCGCACTGCTACAACCCGCAATTTATTCTCTGCCGATCTTCTCATCTGTTCGCTCCTTTTGACCGTCGGCGCGACTGCAACGCCAACTGGCCGTGGACCGCGCCGCCCCGCAGCGCCATCCGATCATTATCTACGGGCGACCTTTCACGCTCGCCGTTTTGCCAGCCACTGCCTTGCGGGCGGCTCGCCTGGCTGGCGGGGTGGCTTCGGCAGTGGGCAGACGTCGCGTGGACGGCCGCGCCGTTGTGCGCAGCGCCTTCAGCTGCTCCTGAAGCGACTGATGCGCCGCTTCGAGCGCGGCGAGCTTGCCCTGAAGTACCCCGTTCTGATGGCGCGTGTCGCCCTGCTGCGCCTGCAGCGCTTCGACGGTGCGACGATGCTCGGCCTCTCGCTTGTCCGCCCGCTTGGCCACCTCGGCCACTTCCTTCTGAGCCTTGGCCGTGACGCTGCGTTCCCGATCGATCTCCAGGAGCGCCCGCTTTTCCGACGCGCGCAGGCGCTCCTCGGCACGGCTCGCGGTCTCGCGAAGCTTCTCCAGATCACGCGAGAACGTGTCGCGCACCTTCTCCAGCTCCCGCTCGCGCGCGACTGCCTCTTCGCCGAGACGCTTGATCTGCGCCTCAAGCGCTTTACGCGTGGCGGCCTCTTCTGCTTGCTGTCGCTCCAATTCCCGAATCTCGACCTGGGCCGCTAGCAGTGCCGCGGTACGCTGCTCCAGCGCCGTTTCCGTGCGACCCAGTTCTTCCCGTGCGGCGACGACCTTTTGCTCTGCCTCGGCGCGACTCGCTTCGACTTCGTCGCGCAGGGACGTCAGTTCGGCCTGTGCAGACGTCGCCGCCCGAGTCCAGAGCGTCCCGATCAGCTCGCCCGCCGCTTCGCTTAAGTCCGTCGGCAAGTCCGGGTGCTCGATGCGCACCCGGCTTTTCTCGCGCAGCTCTGCCCAGAACTCGCTCAACACGGAGGCCGGCGTGCTCATGGTGCCGCGGCGGACCAGGTTGTAGAGACGATTGGCGGTCGGCGCGACGCCGAAGCGGAAAAACAGCAGCGCACACACCTCACGGTAGAGTTCGCGCGTCTTGGGGAATTCGATCTTGAGGCGCTCGATGTCCGCCGCGAGACGGGTTTCGTCGGAAAGTGGTTCGGACATAAACGGGTAAGAGCCGAGGATGCAATGATAATACAACGTATTTCGCTGTTTATCCAACTCATCGGCGCTTTCGATTTGACATTAACCGTATAATGTTGATATTCCTATGCCGAGCTGTCGCCAAAACGAACGTGACTTCCATGCCCGCTGCGCCGACCTCACCACCGTATGCACTGCAGCCGACACCGCTCGAGACGCTCGTCATTCCCCCCGAGCTCGATGGGTCCGCGGGGCTCAATCGGGCCGTGACAGGGCGCGCCCAGATTGCCGCCGATCAAGACCTCGATGCGATCCGCGCATGGCTGTCACGCTTTGTCGACACGAAAACCACCTTCGAGAATTACCGCAAGGAAGCCGAACGGCTCCTGCTCTGGTCGGTCGTCGAGATGGGCAAACCCCTCTCTTCTTTGACCCATGAAGACTGCTTGCGCTATCAGCAGTTTCTGGCCGACCCGCAGCCTGCCGGCACGTGGGTGGCCGGGGGCGGCCGCAAGCATCCACGCAGCGACGCGCGCTGGCGGCCGTTCTACGGCCCGCTGTCGCCGTCCAGTCAACGCCAGGCGACTGTCATCCTGAACGTGATGTTCTCGTGGCTGGTGCAGGCCGGCTACCTTGCCGGCAATCCACTGTCGCTCTCACGCCAACGCACGCGCCACGCGGCGCCTCGTATCACCCGCTATCTGGAGCCGAGCGTGTGGCAGGAGGTCAAGGACTTCATTGCGACGATGCCCAAGCAAACGGACCGGGAAAAAGCCCACGCGTACCGCGTCCGATGGTTATTCACTCTGCTCTATCTCGGCGGCCTGCGCATTGCAGAGGTCGGCGCAAATACCATGGGCCAGTTCTTCGTGCGACACGATGCGGACGGCGCGCTGCGCTGGTGGCTGGCCGTGCACGGCAAAGGCGACAAGCAACGGCTCGTGCCCGCGACCCGCGAGATGATGATGGAACTGTCCCGCTATCGGCAGCACCTCGGCTTGAGCGCCCTGCCGTCGCCCAGCGAAGACACCCCGCTCGTCCTGCCGATAGGCGCCACGGCGTCGAACGAACGCGCCCAGACGTGCGCGCCGCTCACGCGCGCGGCGCTTCACGCCATCGTCAAGGACGTCTTTGCGGGCGCTGCATCGCGCCTACGTGAACGCGACGATGCGCAAAGCGCGCGGGCCGATCTGCTCGAAAAAGCTTCCGCGCATTGGCTCAGGCACAGCGCCGGCTCGCACATGGCCGACCAAAAGATTGACCTGCGCATGGTGCGCGACAACCTCGGCCACGCTTCGCTGACGACGACCAGCATCTACTTGCACGTCGACGACGATCGGCGCCATCAAGAGACCGAAGAAAAGCACCGGGTAGACTGGTGACTGAACCGGACATCATCGGTGTCTTGCGCCCGTTCGAGCGGCACGTCTCCCAAACCGGGCGAGGTCATGCCAAAATCGCTTGACCGCGCAACACGATGAACTCGCCATGGAAGCCCTTGACTTTGAAGCACAGATTTCGACTAACCGACGCGGCGTGACCTTCGTCCTAGCGGGAAAGAACGGCGCGGTCGAATGCATGATTGTGCGTGCCGCGCTGGAGGCCTGTTTCTGGCTGCCAGCCGATGCGGATGATGCCAAGATGTTGAAGACCTTCCACGATGGCGTCCACCGTATTCACGCCGTTGCGCATCGCAAGCTACTCGCGCGTCCCTCGACGCGCCTCGAATTAACGACGGCCGACTTCTCCCGCGGCTGAGCGAGAGTCGCTAGTGGCATGTGTTGCTGGCGCAGCTGTGGAGGTCGTTCGCGGGGCAGACGATTAGTTGCAAAATTGTGCGGTCGCCGACCGCCATCTCGCGGCCGTTTCTTTGAGAGATTGCCGAGCGACGCTCTGTGCCTTATTTTTCGGTGGGTGTGCATTGCCCTTCCCCGTTGGGCGGACATCCTCTGTCGTGTCGCGGATCGATCGCGTCGCGAAACCGGATTCTTCGCGGCGGGCCAAATTGCCTATATCTTCGGGATTCAAAACATGAGCAACCAGGTTCCCAAAGTGATCGCGCATGCACCGGGCTCACCCGGACAATTCAGCGAACTCGCCGCACAAGTCAGAGAGGCAACGGGCGCCGCCTGCGTAGCTCTGATAGTCGTCGACGCCGCCGGAAATGGTGGCTACAGCATCGCCGGCCCTCTCGACGCTCAACTCAGCATTCCGCACACGCTCGAAGAGGTCGCTCTCCAGCTCCGCTCACAACTTGCGAGCTCCATCCAGTAACACGCGCCCACGATCGCGGCCGAACACAGCGCTGCTTACTCACAGCGCCCCAAGGGGCGAAATCGACCCGTTGCCGACGCTCAAGCCGATTGCTGTGTAACGGCAGGTATGGGAGAACAACGGTCCCCTGTCACTCTTGGCGCCCGGCATGTTATCGGCGGCCCTGTCATTCGCTCTGCCGGATTTGAACGCGGTGCGGGCCCTCCTGCCTTCCCTCCGCGCTACCGCCCTTACTAGGCGGTACGCACTCGAGACGGGGCGGGGACTTCCCGCCCGGACTCCCGCTGCGCGGGACGCGGACGGGACTCGCTCGCATCTCCCACTTCTCCTTGCTGGGCAACGCGGGCGCACTGGTATATTTGACTAATCCGAAAACCGGGTGGGCCTCGTCATATGCCGACATTCCACAAGAGCGACATCGCGCGAGCACAGCTTGAAACAGCTGTGGACATCTTCCTGAAAGGTCTCAGTTACCACTCAGTCATCACGCTCGCGGGCGCGGCAAGCGGAATACTGGACGGCCTTGTACTAGCGGCGAACAAGGAGCCGTTCATAGACTATGCGCGGCGGGTTCACGCCGAGCTACAGGGTCAGATGCCGGGTCGAATCAAGTTTGCCCACTACATCGAGAAGATGTTCGGTATCTCATCGCACAAGCACATGCACAAGACCGGCACGGATGCGGTTGAACTAGACCTCAAACGGCAGGGTGCAAACGCACTAACTAAAGCAATCGGCGACTACATTGCGTTGAACGGACAGGAAGAGCCGTTCGTTAAGGCGTTCCTGCAACGGTCTTGGGTGACTATGGACGGCCAAGGTCTAATGAAGAAGTATGCCGAGTTACCTACGAGGATGAAGCCGAAAACAGAATCATGACCAAGACCTACACTCGACTTCAAATCGCGGCGGACCAGCTTCGTGCGGCCGTCGGCCTTTTCGTTGCAAGTCGCGACCGTTTCTCGGTGATCACGCTCGCGGGCGCAGCAGACGTCATCCTTTCCCAGCTCGTTCTCAATACCGGACAGGAGAATTTCACCGACTCGATCATTCGAATGGAAGTCGAGAAGGGCGGGCCTGAGCGAACGCGAGCGGAAGTCGGCAAGGCGGTCAACGACATGCTCCTCATTAACGCTTTGAAGCATTTTAATAGGGGCGAAGACGGGACTGTGGAAGTAGGCAACTTGGACGAGACCGCGCTCGCCGTCATCCTCAAGGCGATGGCGAACTACGTTGTGCTTGCAGGAAAGAAGGAAGACTGGGTACAAGCCTTCTTCTTTTGGATTCGACAGAATCTCGACGTGAAGAAGTACGATCCAAACTGGGTTGAACCGAAACCTTAAGCCAAGCCACAAATAAACTTTGCAGTAATACCTTCTCCGGGTGGTCCGCCGCGGGCCTAGCCGAACCCATCTCCGACAGCGGATGAGCCGTACTGAGTCCGACGGCGTCCGGCCCAGTTCGCTCCCTTTCGGCCGTTCGCCGCGCGGAAGGCCGGTGATCTTTTGGTGAAATACAGCAGTCATCCTCCTGTTGCCGTTGAGGAACAGTCATCGGCCGTTGCTGCCTTTGTCCATCGCGAAGCCGGCCATTCAGAACGGAGGACGCCCCTAAAACGGCACTTCCGCTAGCGGCCAAAAAGAGCTCCGGTCCGGTCATACGAGAAAGCCGCATTGGCTTTGATAACGACTTCAGAGCGTTTATTCCACCAAACGTAGCCTGGTGCGGCATATTCGCGTATCTCATCTACAGCGTGGCGGAGTTCAACATGGGTCGGCTCGTTGGGATTCAAATGCAGAAGAATCAGGTTATAAAGCTGATCTTCCTTTATAGACAGTTGGTGGAGCTCCTCTGTAAGCGGCTGATTGTTTCGTCGGCACACATCTTCACATCTGGCCAGCTCGGAGATAGTTGTTAGGTGTTCGGCCAGTGCATTCTGCAAAGCAGCAATCGTTGCCTGAACGACGCCAACATTGAGCGTTGACAGGGTATTGGTGCGTGTAACCCTCAAAGTTAGGTACTGCATGATCGCACTTGCAACTACAGCTATGCCGGAAACTGCAACACTGAACATTGTGGACGCGACGGGATCTGACATTTTGAACCTCCTGGCGGAACGATCCAGAACAGCAATTCGAACTCAATGTCCAAGCTTTCGCAAAGCCCGTTCGTACAACTCCCTCACACCGAACGAATCACGCGCAAGCCTTAGGTCTATATTACGGATTCGCCGCTCCGCTCTTCTGACAACCGGGGCGATCCAGTCCAAAACGCAAATATGAAAAACAAAATGCCGACATTGCTTTCATTTTCCTTTTCGTCTGACTGGGCGGACAAGATTTATACATATGCGAACATAGTAGCCATATTCGCGGCCTGTCTCGCGGCCGTCTGCACGTTTTTGTCGTTTCGTAGTAGCCAGATTCGAGATTACTACGCGGACCAGAGACGCGTCCAATATGAGGCGATGTCGGAGACCGCTAGAAAGGAAGCAGCCCGCGCCAATGAGAGCGCCGCGGTGGAAAACGAAAAGACCGAAAAGTTACGCGAGTCCAACCTGATTCTTCGGCAACAGGCGGAACACGAGCGGGCCGAACGCCTAAAGCTTGAGGCAAAGGTCGCCCCTAGAACCATGCCGCCGGAATACGCCGTCCGAATGGCGGCGGCAGCAAATGAGTTCTGCCCGCGCATTGGTCGAGTTGCGGTGACCGCGGCGAATGGTAATCAAGAGGCGCAGGCTTATGCTTCAGTATTCGTGCGAATCCTAAGGGACGCAGGTTGCCACTCGGAATTGAGCTTCCCGATACCGGGGCTTCGCCCCGACATCCAGGGCGTGCATATCGGAGTGCGGGATGTGGCCAACATGCCGGAAGAAGCGCGATTGCTATTGCAAATGCTCACGGCTGGGAATGTATCCCACGACATCGGCACGGTCGAGAAAGGGTTCTCTCCCGACGAAAGCTTTGTATTGGTTGTGGGTGCAAAGCAGGTACTACAGAAGCGATGCAGGTTAACTAACATCGCGGTCCGCCGAAGTCGCTCGGCATTTGCGACGTTCTGACGGCAGACGGCAGACGGCAGACGGCAGACGGCCGATTATGCGCTGCTGGCAATGGAGCAATTTACGTCCGCTCCCTGGTGCGGAAGCGACGCCTGAATGTCCACGCAGACTAGGAAGTCAATGACCCCATATGGCCCGGGTCCTGCCGGATATTCGACCTTCACGCTTCAGCAGTTGATGACGTTTCAAGTTGGGTCCTGACGTTCGACGGTGGACGCTGCTAAGGCTGTCTAAGGCGTCAATCCGGCCTTCGTCGGTTAGAAGAAACTAGGCCATACTGGTCCCCAATTTTCGATAGCCTGACTAGCGTTCCCAGCGCAGTGTCGCTTGCAAACTCCTTGCTTCCTTCCTTAGTGACACCTATAACTGCGGAAGAGTGCTCATCGTCCGAGCCTTCATCAGTATCAGGAATCGTGACGTGACTAAGTGCAAGCGGCGAGCATGCCCATGCAGAGGTACGATATTAAGAATATGCCTGGTAGTACTTTATTGCCTCGCAGGATGTCGGCCTCAAAGTAGCGGTGAAATTATAAAGACGGATATGGGATTAGCTGATCAGGGCATCCCAGAGTTCGTCCTGCACACCCTTCACCCGCAGCTCAATGCGATAGCTGTAACGCGTGGCGGCCGAATTATAAGCGTCGGATCGGAAGGAAGTATTGTTTCTAGCGACGACGATGGGCGGCATTGGAAGAAAGAGCATCACAGCGCTAAGTGGGATTTTCAAAGCATGGCATCGTCGCGAGACGGCCGTATTTTATGGCTTGCGGCAACGAGCGAAGATCCGAACAAGGGTGAAGTGATCTATAGCCAAGATGAGGGTATCACTTGGAAAGTTTTCCCCCACAAGCTTAATTTTATGCCGTTCGCAATCGCCACAACGAGCGACGGCTCAGAGGTCTGGGTAGCGGGTAGTGACGGGAACGTGTGGCATTCCAGCATAGCGGAAATGCCCTTCGACGTTGTAATAAATGCTGGACGTGGAGAAACGTTCTGGGTACTGCGCTTCTTAGAAGCAAGTCGAACTCTCATTGCCGCTGGGCGAAACGGGCTCATCGCGATCAAGCGTGAAGGAGGAAGCGGTTTCGAAAGACGCTCGTGCGGCTACAGCGCCACGTTTTCTGCATTCGCGACTGACGCCGATAGCGGGCAGATCTGGCTTGGTGGCACTGCCGGCTTACTGTGCCGGTCCGAAGATCAAGGCAAAACCTGGTTACCCGCATTCGCTTTCAATGGGAAGTTCCAACAGGACATAGAGGCACTCGCTTTTCTGCCGCCGACTGAGCGTCTATTTATTGCGGGCTCAGCGATCGAAATGCAGGATACGCATACCGGGCAATGGCTCACTCTCGACCAGCGATCGATCAAAGCCGATCTCCGAGCATTGACCATCGATTCGACAGGACGTCTCTGGGCAAGCGGAAATAATGGAGCCGTCTACCGCGGTGGTCGCGACGGTGAGAATTTAACGTTGCTGACTGAGCCGGCTGACGTCTCGGGACTTCGCGGGCTGGCAGCATCCAAGGACGGTAAGCACATCTTTGCTGTCGGGCCGGACGGCTACATTCGCACCTCGCTGAACGCTGGCGAACATTGGGACTATTTCAAGGCGCCAAACGTCTTTTTCTTCGGTGTCGCCACCGATTCCAGAGGAAGTGTTGCGTATGCCGTTGGCAGCGGAGGCGCGGTATATAGGTGGGCTCTTGGAACGACGACGTGGCAGCGAGACTCTCCGCCTGATAGCAGCGAAGCAATCCATGCAGTGTGGATGAGCGGGAGCGGCGACGTTGTCGTTCTTGCCAACACAAATGGCATATTCTTTCGCCGGGCGGCCGGCGAGGTGGGTTGGCGAACAGTAGGAACGTCCAAAAACAGTCGCAGAATTACCCGCATAGCTAGCAACGACGATGACTCAATGCTAGCGGCTGTGGGAGATTGGGAGACCGTCATGACAAGCACAGACGGCGGAAGGTCATGGCAACAGCCGACCCGGACTATCACCGATGAAGGTCCGGACTCTTTCACAAAAGCGGTGGCTGTGACAGGAGAAAGAATATGGGTGAATGCCGCTGCTGGCTTGCTTGCATATTCCGACAATCGTGGCGCCACATGGAGAGAGATTGTTGTTCCTGGCAGCACGGCGATCGTAGATCTTATATGGGCGAAGCCCTTCTTGTGGATCGTAAAGGAAAACGGCGTGTCGTACACCGTCGACAATGGCAAAACATTTTCGATCCAGTCCCCGGATCCTGCCGTCGGAACATACATCCGCGGGAGTGCCGCACAAGGGTTCGGAAAGCTGTGGCTCGCTACTTACGAGGGTGAAGTCGTTACTGGAGCCCCAGATGGAGCTATTTTCCCCGTAATTAGATCTATAAGCGCGCATCGAGTTCTACAGACTAGCGCTAACGAGATAACCGTGCAACTATCTGACGGCAAAGCATGCGCCGGAGCAAACGCAATGCAGTTCGGAACATCAATGCGTGCGCTGGGTGGTCGAGTGGAACTTTCAGTTCAGTCTAAAGCAACGACCGTTGATAGCAAAACTGTGAAGCTGACTTTCGATCTCCCGCCCGACACTCCAAAGGACGGTTTGAGCTTAATCATATCGACAGCATGTACCTCGAACTTCAACTATAAATACCAGTTTGACGGGTTTTCGCAGATAAGGTGGTACGATCGCATCCCCGGCGGTTTAAGGACAGTTTATGCAGTAATCTTGTCTGTCATTCTTCCTGCTCTTTCGTTTGCGTTGTACCTTCTGCACCCCCTATCCGTTCTAACACTGCAGCAAGCAATTGCCACGATCCGCTTACCGTTTCCCTTCGACGTCCCGTTTGTCTTGTTCGAGAAATATCTGCTTCTAAAATATCTATGCGAGCGACCACGGGTGTTAGACGCATGGATGGTTTCCGTTTGGAGCAATTTCTCGGCGAGGTGGCAGGCGCTTACGTTCATACGATTGAACACGACATACACGCCGCTCCAGATCGTCTCCAAAGACGAAAACGGGAGCGAATCGGATCCTTTTGAACCCAGCCCGAATACGCTTCGGCAAATGTTCTTGAGGAAAGGGCCGATATCAATACAGATTGTCGGAATAGGCGGAATCGGGAAAACAACCTTGGCGGCAGCCGTCGCCCGCTGGTTGACGGATTCGAGCTTCCTGGGACACCGATGCATGGTAGTTCCATTCGATACGCATTTCTCTGATGTGTCGAGCGCTTTCTCGGAAGCGATGAGCGGTTTGCTCGGGTCCGATGCACCTAGCCCAGCGCTCCTTTCTTCCCTTCTGCGGAACCGACGAATTGTTCCCATATTCGACCGATTCTCAGAGCAGGATGACGTCACTCGTGAAGCGGGTCGGCGCGCGTTCCGAGCGACATCAGCTCTCGATCTTTGCTTGTTTACGACGCGCACCAAAATTGAGACGGACGCTCACGTGATTGAAATCTGGCCGCAGCCGATACGCAGCGCTACTCGCCTCACAAACTTCGTAGAACGCGAGCTTATTCGAGCAGATCGACGCGGAGTTTTCGAGCGGCTTTCGATGCGTGCTTGGCTTGTGACGGAATTATCGAGCCGTCTCGAAAAGGAGGTTGGCTTGTCAATAACTCCGCTGCTCGCCGCGATGTTTGTCGAGATTTTCGTGCGAACCACCTACGAGCCGTCAGTGAGCGATCTTAAATTACCAGACACCGCGATCGAAACGTTCCTTCAATATTTCTATTCGACGGTACAAAGCGGGGAAAAGGGCAGTCCGCCTTATGACACTGTAATTGCCATAGGTGAGCAGCTTGCCGTCTTGTCGTTAGCGAACGGATTCTCACCGAAGCCGTTTCCGTATGACAGGGCAGTACAGGCGGTGGTCGAAGGAGGAAGTGCTTTAGATTCAGTCTTCCTGAATCACATCATCATGTCAGGTATCCTCGTAAGCGAACGTAAACTCGGCAGCACGTTCCTCGCATTTACAATTGACACCTTAGCGCAAGTATTAGCTGCCCATCACGCTGTAAGATCGGGTGATGGATCTGATGAGTGGTGGCAGAATTATCGTGCCAGATATGATGACGGCTCCGAAGCAGCACTCGATTTCCTGAGGATTGCTTCAATGGTGCGAGACGCCTGGAAAGGTGCAAACGCAGGAGGACAGCCAACTTGAAACGATCGCAAGCCGTCGCCGCGGGATACAGCCCGGTGAAAAGAAAAAATGCAAACGCATCGATAAAACGCTGGCATACCTTGGGGGCGCAGTCTGAAGCGCAGATGCACTTCATTCTTGGCGTTTCATTATTATTAATTCAGGCAGTCAGAGTTCCGCTTCGCGACGCGGCCAGCCACACGCCGAGCTGCCGACGTTGAACGCAAGCAACTCCAACGTCCGCAAAGGCCGACGACACGGAGCCGACTCTCGGCGAGCGAATGACCGCTTGCTGAACGTAACAGCCGTCCGAATGTCTGGCGGCGCAATCGGACGAAGGTCTCTTCTTGGCCGAGCCCGGCCAGACGCATACCGGCACGCGAGGTCGGCCATAGACTGGCCGCGTCGGACATGCAGTCGACCGAAACAGGATCGTCGCGCGAAACTTACCTCGATGTCTGCTTGAGGTGTCCGACAGTCCGTCTGTTAGCGACACCGAACGTTGCAATTTTGCAGCATTAAGAGCTGGAGTTAGGCTCGGGAGCTTCGGAGGGCGGCTGCGACAATCCCCGCTTTCTTTTGTCGCAAGGTTTCAACACCTCCCAATCAAAAACATGATTCCGATTATTGACGTTGGCACTCTTATCGTCCAACTCCATGCTCAGAACAACGCCGATATAATTTCCCGGTTTTGAAAATATGACCAAGTCATCACTTCCCTCAGACTTTTCGCCAGGATGCAAATACTTAGTGCCTTGTCCGTAGCGATGAAAGATATATTCTCTCAAATGGTTCGCACTGGACTTAGCACGGGGCGAATCGTAGTACGCTCCCCAGTAGCCCTGGTCCCTCCACGATATAGGTCCTGATGGGGCAAGACCTATCACCGGTACGGGTGGATGATTCAACTGCATGATCACGTCTGTGGCCTTGGGAGTTATAAATATGCCCAAATATCTATGGAGGAGAGTCCAAGATACCTCGACGTCAGTTTTGGAGACATTTTCGATTTTGAATATAAACTCCGCAGTGTATTTTCCAGGTTCTTCACAAGCTATTTTTAGCGAATGGGTAACTTTGATTTTTCCGTACTCTAAATCTCTAATCTGATAGTTCAATTGATCTTGCTTGGCACGGACATCGATGTCTGCGAGGGCGCGAGTCTCTTGCGCTTGAATTTCCAGCTGCTGATTCGTCAACTCCATCTGCCGTGTGCGAAATTCTTCTTGTTTGCTTTGGAAGGTCAGGAAGGTCACCACTGTCCAAGCGCCGGACCCGACAATTCCGAGAACCTGTATTACATGAAGAACGGAGGTCCAAAACTGTGGCGGTGTGGACGCCCGTTTCGGGATCCAGCGAAACCTTTGGGGCAAACGACGCTTCACTTGTAATCTCCGGTCGCTAAGCCAGTTTCATGTAGTCGAGAGTGGTGTGAACGTCGTTACCTGCCTTTGCTCGCCTCCTTATGAGCTCCACCATCCCATTCGCTTCCGATCCCTTGTATCGCCTTCGCTGTGCATACTGCCTCCTCATATTCGCGATTTCGACGCGTGTCATCCAACTCACACAGCATAGTTGCGATACTTTCGTTAGGAAGCGATGCAACTGCCTTGGTGCGTTATGGCACATAACACTGTTCGTTCTGAATCTGTCCACACTAGGCCTGCAGCCGAAGCATAGTAGCAGACGTAAGCAAAGGACCGGACAGTCAATGTTCGTCACGAACGCGCGGACCAACGACCGTTCATGGCCGATTATGCGCGTGGTGAGCGTCGGGCGGGTTTCGGAGTGGACCAGCCGTTCGAGTGGCCGCTCCATGACAAAGGCGAGCGGCAGGAACTGGCCGGCAAGCGCCCGCTCACCGGGCAACAGCTATCAGACTTCGGTTTGCTCGGCCGTCTCGAGCGCGTCGTCTAGCTCGATGCCGAGGTATCGCACCGTGCTCCCAAGCTTCGTATGGAGCAGGAACAGCTGAACCGGTCCGCAAGTTGTTCGTGCATCGATAGATCAACGACGCCTTCGTGCGGCGCATCGTGGGCGTACCGTAGTCGGCGTCATCGAGCCCGATTGACGCGATCCAACGATGCACGATGCGAGCACACTAGCGCGTCCAGACGTGCGCTGACGCGCGAAGGCGGCTCGGAAACAGATAGTCGGACGCCGCGATGCCGTTTAGACCGGTTGCGAAACTGCCGGCCGGCATGCCGCGCGTGTCGAGCGCGCGGAAAATCGCGTCAACAGGAGACCTGTCGAACAAGCCGTCGGGCAGCGTCGGATCGCGGGCCCTGATCGAGCGCGTTGCGCTGGCAGCATTTGCCCCGGAAAAACCCTATGTGTTTTGTATTGATGCGTCTACTACGCTTTTCAGTTATGCGCGTATCGCAACCGCTTGGCAGCCTTTCGACGGACGCGCTCACTGGATTGCGGAGACCGCAATGGCTAGGTTTCGCGTGGCGATAGTTGTGTGGCTGTGGGCGCTGTCGTGTTCCGCTTTGCACGCGGCGGTCGCGGCTCCAAGCTGCACGAATGAAATGGTCACCTCGGTCGAGACCGATCCTTCATTGAGAGTGGCGTCAGCAGCGCCTGTGACCCGGGTTCTCCCAGCGCAGGGCGACGCGCGCATCGCTTACAGCGCGCAGAAACAACCCGATACGCCGCAGCGTTTTGTCGCTTACGAGCGGTACCACTATGATCGCGCGCGTGTAACCTCCGTTGAGCAAACTACGGAAAAGGTTCTGCCGGACTTTCCCGCCGACAGAAGCTTTGTAATCCATCTTCACATTGACAAGGAAGGCGACGGCTTTCCTTTTTGGCATCGGCGATCTTTCGTGGTCGTCGAATGCCGGGGTGATACTCCCGTCTCTTGGGCGCCAGTCGACGCCAGCGTCAGTTCGCCCCTGGTCGGAGTACTGTGGATTCCGACTGCCTTGCTCATCTACGGGCTGGCCATTACGGCGGTCTCCCGGTCGCGAAAGAAACTTCTGGAAGGTCTCGAAACGGGCAAGAGCTTGGCGGAAAAATATCCATCGGTCTTCGCGATGAAACCTTTCCGAAATTACGACTATTTCAATCCGATCCAGCTTGCCGCCAACGCTTTCAATCAGGGCAGCGTGCAGAAGCTGCAAGTACTGATGTTTTCGTTTGTCATTGGCTCCCTCGTGCTTTCACTGGTTTTGAGGACCGGCACGCTGGCAAATATGTCCGCAACCGTCGTCGCACTCCTTGGCATATCCGGTTTCGGCGCTACCGTATCGCAGATTACCTACACAACCAAGACACGGCTGTCTTTCGATAACTGGGCCTGGCTGCAAACGAACCACGTTCTAGCTGAGGACAAGGTGCGCGGGCCAGAGTGGAAAGACCTAGTGATGACCAACCGAGAGTTCGATGTCTACAAGCTACAGACCATAATTTTCAGCTTGTCCGTCGCCGCCGCCCTGGTTGTCGATGGCGCCTCCAATCTTGCAACCTTCTCCATTCCAGATGCCATGCTTGGGGTGCTTGGCTTGTCACAAGTGGTGTTTGTCGGTGGCATCCTGGTGCGCCCACCCGCGACAGAAGATCTGGATAAGCGCTTGGTCGATCTCCGCGCAGCAGCACAACGAGTCATCGAAGCACGCGCCCGCAAGACGGACGTCGATGCGAATGGCAAGCTCCTTGACGGTCTCCCACCGGGAGGCAAGCCCGCCGAGAACGCAGAGCGCCAATATCGCGAACTCGTTTTTCAGGTCATGCCCATGCTTGAATCCACGCTAGAAATCGAAGCTGATGAAACCGCTCTGCTTGATGCTACGCTGCCGCCAGACGAGCGAGTCCGTCGAAAGGCAATTCGCGATGAGTTACCCAAAGGAGCTTCAACAGACAAGATAGAGATATCGTCGTCAACAATTCGTGCTTGCGCAGAAAGGCTGAGCTGGTACTTTGCGGGCTTGCTGCGCCGTCATGACGATGTCAGTGCCGTAGCCATCCAGGCGATGAGCGACGCGGACAACGCAGCGCTCCCACTGAGCGAACAAGATGCCCGGCGATTTATAGCGAACGCGGCAAAAAAGCGAAACATACCGATGTCTAACGCGCAGATTACGGAGGCTGTCGCGCTTCTGCAGCGTGTTCTAGAAAAACGACCTGATGCGGCCCCGCTCGAATGAGACGTCTACTATTGATTGTATCTGCGTCATTCTTGTTTTAATGGGCGGCCTCAAATCTGAAGTGCAACACCTGTTTCGTATAAGGTGTTGCGATGCACGAAAAGACCCAGTATCAACAGCTTCAACCCGAAGAGCGCCTGACCATTGCCAGCCTGCATTTGCGTTCGAGTATCCGGGCCATGGCCCGGATACTCGGCCGCTCGCCAGCCACCGTCAGCCGTGAACTGAGGCGAAATCGTTCTCCTGCGGGCTATGCATCCGCACCTGCAGAAGTGCTCAGCGCCGCGCGTCGGAGTGCGGGTCGCCGTCCCACAAAGCTCTGCCCGCAGAGTGTGTGCTGGCGCATCGTTCTTACCCTGCTCGAGTGGAAATGGTCACCTCAGCAGATATCGGGCACACTCAAGCGCATTATCCGACCGACCCGACCCAGCACGTGTCCCACGAAACTATCTATACGGCCATCTACGCCCAGCCGCGCGGCGAACTGCGCCGTCAGCTTATCGCCTGCCTGCGCCACGGCCACAGCACACGCATGCCGCGCACACGGGGTACAGACCGACGCGGACAGATTCCCGACATGGTCAGTATTCGTGTGCGGCCGCCCGAAATCGAGGGCCGACTGCTGCCCGGACATTGGGAGGGCGACTTCATCAAGGGCGCCAACAATGCTTCTTCAGTCGGAGTGCTGGTGGAACGGACCAGCCGCCTGGTGCTGCTGGCGAAGATGGAAGATGCTACAGCTGCTTCCGCGCTGGCAGGCTTCTCTACCAAGCTCAATTCGATTGCCGAGCCATTACGGCAGAGCTTCACCTACGACCAAGGCAAGGAGATGTCGCGGCATGCAGAGCTCACCGCCGCCACCGGTGTGAAGGTGTACTTCTGCGACCCGCACAGCCCATGGCAACGCGGCACGTGTGAAAACACCAACGGCCTGCTGCGCCAGTATCTGCCCAAAGGCACCGACCTTTCCGTCTACAGTCAGGACGAACTTGACGCCATTGCCGACAGTCTGAACAGCAGGCCTCGCGCCACTCACGCCTTCCATTCGCCGCTCGAGGTCTTCGCTGCAACACTCGCTTCGGCAGCTCAACCTCATGGCTCTAAACATTAAAACCGCTGTTGCACTTCAACCTTGAAACCGCCATGGCAACTCGCGAACGACTTCAAATTAGCCTGCTCCGTCCGAGAGCGATTGCTGCGAGTTGCTAATGATCTACCTGGACGAGGTATTCAGGTACCGGGCTTACCGCGGAGCGGTTTCTACAATAACCGACGAAGCATCATCAACTCATCGACCTCCTTTTCTGCGACTTCGATGGCCGCTTCTGCGGCGCAAGCGTCCCCCGAACGTCCGCACGGAGTAGCCAGCGAAGGCCGCTTATTGGCCGGCTGCCGAAGAGTATGCGTCAGCGCATCCCGTCTTGAACACGGCGCGTGCGGTGCGAATGTAGTGCCATCGTGACGACGGAGCATTGCGATGGTTGCGAGCGAGTGACGGCTCATGGCCGCAAGTAAGCGTTCACCCAATCTGCCGTAAAGCTGCCATTGACTATAGACCGTCCCACCGTTTCACAACGCGATTCAATGAAGCTCAGTTATTCCGTGCGTTCCATGGTTTCAACCCTGAACAATAGCATTTGTCTGGAAGCCGGCCAGGAAGTGCTACCCAAATCGACACGCGATCATTGATCGGCGCGAAAAGCACTTCGTCTGTGCGCTAGCCAGCGTATTTCGCCAACTTACCGTTAGGGAATGCCTGACAGAAAGTCACTCGTCCTTCGGCTACTTTCAAAAACATTAGCGCAGAAAAACGAGAACTTTACGCGTCTTTCATGAGGGCCTCAGATGATGCGGCATTACAGAGCATTTCTGCACGCCTGCCGTCAGGACACT
Source organism: Caballeronia sp. EK (assembly GCF_014384845.1). Taxonomy (NCBI): domain Bacteria; kingdom Pseudomonadati; phylum Pseudomonadota; class Betaproteobacteria; order Burkholderiales; family Burkholderiaceae; genus Caballeronia; species Caballeronia sp. EK. The sequence goes on along the minus strand of NZ_JACSUE010000013.1, from coordinate 62,931 downwards.
CATCGTGTGCTTCGAACGCGCACGTCCCCTTTCTCTTTGATTCGAGGAGCAGATCATGGTCGGCTTGGCACGTCGCTGGCGATCATCGACCGCGATCATCGCGTTTGCCACTGTGGCGGCGACGATTCTTTCTGCCTGCACGGTCCAGTTGGCTCCCGCCCCTGACAAGGCACTGAGCGATGGAATCAAAGGTCTGAACAACGACATCATGACCTTATACGCGACCGCAGGCATGGCGGCTACGAAGGACAGTTTCCCGCAGCGGGCCGGCCAATACAACAAGATCATCGGAACTGCTGACGCCTTGGCGTTGCAGTCGCAAAGCCGCCCGGTTCCCGATAGCGCCGTCAGATACAAAGTCGAAAATGCCCTCCACGCGCGCTTCGTTTCCGACCCGCAACCGTCCGCTGCTGCCACCAGTGCGACGAAAATGGCAGCCGACGAATGCGCCGATGCTCTGCATGTACCGCGAGCGCCAGCCATTCCACCCGTAGCCCCCGTACCTGCCGATACGCAACAGTACATCCCGCTAAGCGCGATGGCACTTACCCAGGTTTCGCGCGCAATCGCATTCCTGCGCGACACCGACTGCGCCCACGGCCTTAATAGCGGCCGGGTGGCAGCGAATAAAGGCGAAGTACAGCACTTCATTTCAGAAGCACTTTTCTACGAGTACATGTTGCAAAGATAGGTCGTCGCGACTTAAGGAGCTGCCATGGCACTGGATCTGACCCACACCGCTTCTATTTTCAAGACCGACATCCTGTCGGCCGTCAAAAACGTGACGCGAAAGGATCTGCCCGCCGCGGCCGGTTTCGCTCAAAGCCAGCTTCAATCGCTTGCTCAACAGTCTGCGCTAGTCGCTGGGATGATCGAGGCCAATGCGTTCACTGCCGCCGAACAGATCTTCTATCTCGATGGTCTCGAGCAAATGGCAAAGGGGCTTGCACAGACGGTGATTCAGGTTATCGAGATCGAAATCGAGAAATTGATTAATGCGGTGGTCTCGGCGATTTATGACGCCATCAACAGTGTGGCAGGGGTTGCGTTGGTCGCACCTCGTGTGGCGGCCTGAAAGTGGAGCGCAAAGCCGTCTGTATTGACCAGGTAGGGGCCCACGCATAGGCCGCATTCAGGGGCCGGGCGTCAGGTGATGAAGCAAACCCTCTTAGGCAAAGGCGCCATGTCGAATATCCAGATCGTGCCCGCATCGCAAGTCGATAGCGGAATGGCACCTGACTTCTCCTCGCCGAAATACAGGATGCTGGCGCAAGGCGACTCATGGTTCTCGATTAATGGCCTGAACCTGTTCCGGGCGTCATCCCTGCTGCCGCATCTGGACTTCGGCGCGTCCACGATCGTCGTGAACTGCGCGGACCCCGGCGATACGCTCGCACACACGGTGGACTGGCGACGAGACCCGTGGTTCGCCAGCTACCTGCGCGGTCCGCGCGAACGATCGTGGGACGCCATGCTGCTTTCGGCGGGCGGAAACGATCTCATCGATGCACTGGGTGTCGGACCGACCGATCCGCACGGTACGCCGCATCCCCCAAGCGACCGCCTGCTGCTGACCCCGGCAGAGCGTGCGCAGCTTCTTGCTGGAAGTTACCTGTCCGAAGACGGATGGGCGATCTTTGCCGCGCATCTGCAGGCACAGTTCGTGGCGCTCGATTCGATGCGCGGCCAGCAAGAACAATCGCGACGTGCCGATCATCACGCACACATACGACTACCCGATGCCGCGCGACGTCGGTGCAGGGCTGCATTTCGGACCGTGGCTATTCCCCGCTTTGGTCAGCTATCAGGTGCCAGCCACAGACTGGCAGTCGCTAGCCAAGGTGTTGCTCGATCGCCTGTTCGGACTGGTGAGCAGCATGCCATTGAAGAACTTCCATGTCGTGAAGACGCTTGGCACATTGCAGCCTGCCGACGTCAACCCGCTGATCAAATGCGCCGACTGGCTGAACGAGATTCATCCGACCTCCGCTGGGTATGCGCAGATTGCGGCCAGGTTCTGCAACGAAGTCGCCACGCAGAGAATGCTGCCGTGACCAGGCTCACAGCTGGACGGAGCCGTTCAAAGATCAGTTAAAGGAGCTTGACATGCCCGTTACCGTTGCAGGAACCATCGATGCGATCGTCGACCTCCATCACGACAGGCCGTTCGACGCCGCCAAGGCAAAAGCGGACGGCATAGCCGCGGTCATCCATAAAGCCAGCGAAGGTGCGACGTTCAAGGACGACCAGTACAAAACCCGCCGGGAAGCAGCGCGAAAAGCTGGCTTGCTCTGGGGCGGGTATCACTTCTCGAGCGGTCGACCCGTCGCCGACCAGGTTCGCAATTTCCTGGAGGCCGTCGAATGGGGCGCTGCCGGCGTGGATAACACCGGCACCCTGCTTTGCCTCGATTTCGAGCCGAGTACCAGCGGACCTGACATGACACTCGATCAGGCACACGAGTTCGTGACGGCCATCAAGAACAAAACTGGACGTTGGCCAATGATCTATGGCGGGAACATGCTTCGCGACGCCGTTCAATCACATGGCGCGGACCCGATCCTTAAGAACTGTCCCTTGTGGTATGCGCGCTATCGTGACCAACCAATAGGATTGCCCGAAGATACCTGGCCGAAATTCACGCTATGGCAGTACACAGACGGCAATGCTGGTCCGATGCCACAGGAGGTGAACGGCTTGGGACACACCGATCGCAACTGCTTTGCCGGTTCGCTCGCTGGCCTCAAGGAATCGTGGCCGTTTGCAGACTATTGCAAAAGCGCGCCGTCCTCGACTGACCAGGGATGATCGTGAACATGCACAGCGGCGTCGCAGGACGCCGCTGGCGAATCTGCGGGTCCGACGCGCGACGCCTTCGTAAGCCCGTGACCCTGATCAAAGGAGGTCAACATGACGCAACTGTCCACACACTTTGGGCTCGCCGAATTTACGCAAAGTCAGACAGCGACACGGCGTGGCATTAATAACACGCCCTCGCCTGCGGCAATCGACAACCTCACGCGCGTGGCGCAATTGCTGGAAAGCGTGCGCACACTACTCGGCAACCAGCCGATATCGATCTCATCGGGTTACAGATCGCCGGGTGTGAATGCTGCCGTCGGTGGCGCACCGAATAGCAGACATCTTCTGGGACTCGCCGCCGACTTCACGTGTCCGTCGTTTGGCGGGCCACGCGATATATGCCTCAAGATCAAAAGCTCTGCGCTGATTTTCGATCAGTTGATTTTCGAAGGGACATGGGTACATATCGGACTTTCACCCGCAGGCGAACCGGTCAGGCAACAGATCCTGACTGCGCACTTCAATGGCGGGACCGTCACCTACAGCGCGTCTGTGGTGTAAGCGATGGATGTCCTCACGGTCTTTATGGACAGCCAGCGACAGCGCCGTGAGCGTTCAGAACGCACATACTCCGTAGTATGCAGTTGAGACTGCAAGTACGTATGCTCCCGGTCGTCGCATCGCGCAAGCTCGCCAGCGGACGTACGCGCGACAGGGCCTCTCAACTTGAAGGACGATGTTAGACACTGTGCTAAGCGATGTCCCGTAGGACCGTGAACAGCACAACGGAAGGTGCAACACATGTTTTGACGAGAGACGAGGAACAGCCTCGTACTCTCGCTTGTGTTAAGGACGGGCACGCTCATCGACCTGTCCGGAACAATTGTTGCGTTGCTGGGGATTTCGGGCATCACCTAAAATCGAGGTTTTCACCGGGCAGTCCGCTTCCAGTTACTAACTTCATGGCAACACTTGCGACTCGCCTCAACTGCATTCGACCGCCGGGAGAACTGCATGCGCTCAAGATCCGGACCAAACGTCGTCATGAGCCCCGCACGGCTCAGATTGGTAAGTATTGTCCTCATCGCAGGATGTTTCGGCATTTCACGTGCCGAGGCCAAACTGCCGGATGTCCGCGTGCCCGAAGAGTTGATTGAGCAAGTCACACTTGATTCGTTCCTGCAGCAAGGTGGATGGTCTCCTCAAGCCGAGGACACGTCAGCGCCGTCGCAGCTTCAGGCCGACTTTGTAAAGCAGCTCGTAGATCGATATACGGCGAATCCGTCCGCTCCCAACACCGTCTCGGCGCTCGGACTGATCACACTGGCCGAGTCCGTGGCCGAATGGGGCGTCGTTCCGTCCGACGGGTTGCCGGCGGACCCCGCCCACATGGCTTGGCGTGGCGTGGGCGTCGGCGACGGCAAGCGACTTATGAGTTATTCAAAGGGCGGCGTTGGCATCGCTCACGCCGACAGTGGCTTGCTCGCGGACTTCATCACATACATTAAAAAGCGGAAGGGATCGTCGCTGCCGGAAGCCGCGCGATTCTATGCGCTGCGTGGCGTGAATTTCGATGTGCTCTATGCAAACGGTGGCCATTGCACAAAGCCTGTTTCCGTGATCTCGACCGACTTGGACGGAAAGCCATTCGGCTACAAGGAATATGGATACGGGGGAGACAAATATTGTCGGAAATATGCGAAGGGCCGGACAGACTCTAAAGACTGGCAAATATTTCGCCATAACATCAGACTGATGTTGCGCGAAAAAGACTCCCAGGTATGGCTAATTTCCAACTGGTTGTCGCGCTATTGGTGGCCGTCGTACAAACGTATCGCGGCGGATCCTAACGGCACCATCGCCGATGTGATGATCAACGCACGGATTCAGAATTCCGCCGGCGGCACCGCGGAATGCGCCTGGAGAGCCGCAAAAGGCAAAGCCGACAAAACGACTGCGCAGTTGGTCGCGTACGCATCTGAAGACTGCAATGGAAACAGCCGGCACGAGGAACGTTGGCCGTTCATGCGCCGGCCGGTCGCTCTTTTCGAGTTTTACCAACATCGGTAGGCCGGATTTGACGGCGCTGCGCACTAAACTGTGCCGCTGTAGCCGCCGCATAGAAAGAAGGAGATCGTCGTGGGCTATAAGGTCAAGATATCCTACTCCGGAGACGCTCAACGGCTTTGTGATCTGCTAAGTGAGTCGCCGGCTGAGGTGTTCGACAAACCCTTTTTTGGTTACTTACTGTTTCTTCTAACGGGGAACGAGAAGCAGCTGATCTCAGAGTTGTCGCGACAGTTTGGAGAATTCGAGTCGCTGAGCCGCGATACTTTTGCCTATGTTTTGGTAGCCAATGAGGCATCCATTCCAATAGATAACGTTCAATGGGAACCCGCAGCATACGAGGACTACGCAAGCAAAAGCGCGCTGGCGGTCCAGTGCGAGAAGGATCGACTCTCTTACATAAAGGCCCGTGGTATTGCCAGCTATGGGTCTGCGTTCACCAAATCAGATCGCGGCGAATTGCTCGCAATGTCCGATGCTGTCAATGAGATTGCAAGATGGTTTGGGGCGACCCCAAAGCTGCCGTGCATCTTGGTATTCGATGCGATACCCCATAAAGATCCGACCATTGTTCCGCTTGATCAATTCGCTGTTGACAACCTGATTAAGCTATTTAGGAATGTCGTTGGGAAAGTTTCGGGGCCGCACTATCGAGAACAAATAAAGATAATTCAAAGGATAGGACAGTTAAATCAGGCGATCGACGAGACGTACGTTCCACAGGAGCCTACGATAGAGGGCATTCGGAGTGAGGAGCTTGCTAAGATCAAGTTCTACTCTGAATCGTTTTCAGCGTTAAGCCGCTGTCTCCTCGGCGGCAGCGCAAAAGGCGAAACGCTCCAGTGCCTATCTGCTCTAGAACTGCCGAGCGCAGTCAAGGAGTGCGTGCGAGTTTCCATAGCGAGGACGCATGGCCACCGAAAGAAACTATCCGACGCACTGTGGAATGTAGACCGTTGCGCGGCATCTCTCGGTACCGATGCAGAGCTGGAGATTAAGCCAAAACGTGTGTTTCGCAGGTCGATAGCTCCTCTTCTTCCTGCTGAACACACGCTTCAGCCTCCTAACACGGCTGATGAATGGCAACAGCTGAAGTTAAGCCTTCAGCAACAACTGCGCTTGGAGGTCGACACCGTCTTGTACACCGTTCCCCCTGTTCAGGAGATTGAAAAGGAACTCGACGAACGCGTTCGGGCCGAATTTACAACTAGATCGCGGTTTCGGGAAGAGCGTCTATCGCGTGCTATTTCTCAAAAGGAGGAGCGAGATTCTCTTATGAGAGAATTTGTCTCTTTTTCCTTCCCATCATTCTCCGCAATTTTGCAGGACGAGTTGAAGAACGCCGGCATGGCTTACTCGATTGGAAACATGCAGGCGTCAGCTTTAAACTGGATAACAAAACCAGCCACTGTAGAGTGGCTAAGCAAGTTATTCGATTTGGCACGACGTGCCACTGGCTTGTGACTGCTAAGCATAGTTCGGCGTGAGGATGGCGGAGGGGGGCCGATTCACGCGAAGGTCCGTTACTTGTACAAAGCCGACGCTTGAACGTCGATGTGAAGGCGGTGATGAACGTCCCAAAATGGCCGAACACGGAAGTGGTCTCTCGGTCGCTGGGTCCCTCGCCGTGCAGCCGACGCTGCGGTACACCGGCCACACTCAATCCGTTCCCCAAAGGGAGAATGAGCTTGTTAGGTCCATGCCATATAAGGTATCGCTGAGTGTTTCTCGTTGTCAGTTGATGCGCTTCCACTCGGCGTAGATCGCGCCGAAGACCGAGGGAACCACATCGTGGCCTTCGAACGAAACCGGTCGGTCGTCGTTTGGATAGCCCAATGCCGGAGACGCTCGCAACATGCCCAGCATCCTCGCGCTATGTTCGCCCTTGGACGCAACCTCACTGAGAATCTCCGACTCAATTCTATGAATCAGCGCCCAGGTCAGCGTACCTGCCGTCCGATGGCGTTGCACCGCCGCAGGCACGGCGTCTTTTAGAGCCGCATCCGCGGCATACAGCGCATCCATTCTTTCTCCCTTCAGTTGGGCAGTGCGTGCTTTCGTAACAGTGCCCTGATTGCATCGTCGACGGTTGACCGGAGCACATACTCCGGACCGTGCGGAAGCAGCGCGGCAAATGCTTCACTCAGCGAGTAAGCAACCTCGGCCACATCGCGCTCACGAATGATTACCCTAAGTCCAGCAGTAAGCTCGGCTTCAAGTTCACGATCGTTGATTCGGAGTTCGATAGTCGGCATCGTGTCATCTCCCTAATGGGCTGCGTCGCTTCCTTTTACTCGTGGTCGCGAAGGTCCGACAAGGACTCATCGAGCAAGTCCGCCGCGTCGAAATGGAGCTGCACTGAGGCATCGGTTAGCGGCTCACCGTTGGGCATCTTGCGTGACTCAGCAGAATCGCGCAAAACGTTGATCGCTGCCCGCAGAGCAAGCGCTGGAGTCAAATTGGACATGGTTCGTTTTCCGTGTTCAATCGCTCCGCCAGTTCTCGAGCTTGACGCCCGGATAACTGACAAAGTCTTTTGTGTTGTTCGTGACAAGGACAACGTCGAGCGCAATCGCATGTGCGGCGATCAGCTTATCTAGGTGGTCCTTCTTGCGCTCCCGAGTAGCCTCACGAATCGGGCCGTAGGCCACCGCCGCCGCAGCATCGAACGGAGCCACCGGAATGTCCTCAGTCAACGCGGCGAGGGTGCGCCGCTCTTTCGCCGGATTCGCACAAACGGCGACACCGTATTCCAACTCTGCATACGTGATAGCTGACATGACCACGTCACCGACAAAGCACTCCGCGAAGCGTTTCGCCACCTGCTCGGGCTGGTTCTTCATCAGGTAGATGCACATATTGGTGTCGAGCATGAAGCGCGGCATTACAAGCCCTCGCGTTCTGCTTGTTCCTGCTCGCCTCGTCCCTCGGCCATAAAGTCGGGGCTGAATTTGGCGAATTTCTTCAACACACCCGCGAGCGGTCGGCGCGCCGGTCGGATGCGGATTTCATCGCCCACGCGTTCGATCTCAAGTTCAAGGTCGCTGCGCTCATAGGCAAGGTCAGCAGGAATGCGGACGGCCTGGGAATTGCCGTTCCTGAAAACTCGCGTGGTCTGCATCTCGCTCCTCGTTGCGTATGTACGATGGATGTACTATAAGCGATTGACGAGTAAATGTAAATACGCGTGTGTACGCGGATAGCCGGGCCGACCCATGTGGCGCAGGCGCTTAGCGACTATCGCTCGACGGGCTTCACGTTCGACCGGCATCCTCTTGCGTTGCTGCGTGAACGGCTCAACGAGAAGAAGATCTTCGCGGCGTCGAAGCTCGCCACCTATCCGAACGGTCGGCTTGCCAAGGCATGCTGCGCTTCGTCCACCTCGGATCCCGGCGGCCAGAGCATCGTCACGATGAACCGCGCTAGGGTTCCGCGTAGCTTCGCCTCCGCTCGCGCGGAATCCCTTTGCGCCTCCTGCGCCAGCTCGAGAACGACGAGGATGCCGTCGGTAAGGGCCGTGAGCGTGTGCAGGGGGTTCGCCGCCGTCGCCGGTCCGAAGGAGCTTGGCGTGTCGGCGAGACCGGGGACAACGGGCTCGAGGTCACTCGGAGAAAGGCAGTCGCCCTCTTTCAGCGCGAACAGCGACTCGGGGATGATCATCGGGTCAGCCGCCTGCACGGTGAACAGGACCGGACTGTCCGCGATTTTCATGACGCGACGCTTCCGGCGCGCGTAGGCTTCCACTGCGCCAAGTCGGAGATCCGTCGATCGTCGATGCGAGAAAGCCATAGAGTCGGATGCGCTGACCTCCGCGCGAAAGGTAGACGCGTCCAATTTTACCCACGCGAAACTGGTCGATCGTCTCCGAACTTGTCGCTGTACTTTCAAGCCACCTTGGCTTTCTTAACTGCGTCGAAGCCGTCGGTAGCGTCGAACAGGGACCCGGAAATCTCGCCGATCAGTCTCGCCTGGCACTCGGGCGTAAGGCGCTCGCGGAGGCCAAACTGTTCGACTGCCGCCCGCAGGCTTTCGGCCGCGGTCCCACCGTCTATGGGATCGATCTTTCCGGCGTGAAAAACGGTGGCGATGCCATGACTGCGCAGAATGCGCGCAAAGTCTCCAAACTGTGAAGGGAGGTGCGACGCTGACTGCCAGGTCGCAAGCTCTTTCTCAAGACGCACGATCTTCTCGGCCATCGCTTTGATTGACGCGGATTCGGCTAGGGCGCTCATATTCGTGTTGTTTGTGGGTCAGTCAGCGGCGTCTATCTGGCAGCGGCTCGAGTTGTTATCTTCGTTCAGGCTTTCCGGCTCTAATTGCTGCGCAAGCGCTCACGTATCCGATGCGTCACTTGCCATGCCAGAAACACGGCGGGTGCGGAGAAGAGAAGGATTTGCCCGATCAGAGAGCCGGGCCACATCATCCGAGCTATGACACCCCGCAAATAAGCAGCGCGACGAGTGCCGTCATAAAAACCTCCGTCTGCATTTTTCCTCCGGGTTTCCCATTGTTCGATCTTTTTTCGGTCAGTTCAAGGCCGAGCCTTGTCCCGGCGCTCTCATCAGCCGGTCGCGCCGACAGCCACCATCAACGCGATTGCGACAACTTTGTTTCCAACCATTTTCATCTGCCTCATCTCGTTTTTTGCTTTCACTCGCGGCCTGAACCGCGACATGACGTGCCAATGCCTGCCAACCCTTCTATCGGTCGCTTGACGCCGGGCCTTAGCGGTTCCGCTCCGTTCAGCGGCCGCGCTCACCCTTGCGAACGATACATCGCCGGCCATCGTCAGTTACGGGCGAAAGGCGCTCGAAAAATCGTAGCTTTCGCCCGCTCAGGAACCGGCGTTCTGTTCACCATGCTCATGCTGGTCCGGGCTGGCATACCGAATTCGCAATAGTCCGCAGCGCGACCATGCAGTGGGCGGGACTCCACCGCCTTGACAAGTGCCTTTTCGGACAACACTGGTGGTCAACGATCCTGCGCTTACGACCGGATCGGTGACGAAACAATCAGAACGCCGCGCAGGCGCCTACGAATTAACGAGGCTTGATTTTGAAAAGATTGTGTTTTGTATATCCGTCCGCCCGCGTCTCTGCGTTGACTGCGCTGACCATCGCCGTACTCGCTGCGTGCGGCGGCGGCTCTAGTTCCTCCGACTCGAACAGCACAAGTAGCCAAGCCGGCACTGGTTCCACAAACGCGGGCGATCAGACCGGCTCTCTGGCCTCGTCGCAGAAGGTAACGCTGCTCCCGCCCGCATCTGTGCCGCAGAATGTCTCTCCCACGGGGGACCCGACAGCGGACAGCATCGCATTTATGAGCGCGGTACGCCACAACGTCGGTCTCAGTCAACTCACCGTTGACCAGCAGCTGGTTACGTCGTCGCTGAAACACGCCAACTACTTGGTTCTGAACCAGGCTACCGGGCATAACGAAACGCAAGGACTTCCAGGCTACACGGGGCAGTCGCCGTTTACTCGCTCAGATGCCGTGTTCGGTGAAGTTACGACAGCCGGGGACATTCGGGCTTTTTCGACATCGTTGACCGGCGTTACATCGCTATTCGACGCACCGTTCCACCGTTTTTTGATGCTTGAGGGCTATACATCGCTCGGTGTTGGCGCGTCGACCAGTGCAACGTGGGAAGCGGTCAACATTGACTTCGGCGGATTCACCCCGGTCGTTGGCGATACGCAGTTCGTCGCGTATCCGTACTCCGGTCAAACGGGTGTGCCGGCTAGGTGGTTCGCGGCCGAAAACCCGAATCCGTTTGCCAGTCAGCCGCAGTACCAGAACACCTACGTGGGCTATCCGGTGACGATTCAGGCGAAGCTAACGGGGCACCTGACCTCGGTAAGCATCAAAATCACTGATAGCGGCGGCAATGACGTCCCGTGTTTGCAACTCACGCCCGACAGCAACACGGAAGTGACGAACAGTGCCATGTGCATCCCGTACACCGCACTCAAGGGGAGCACCGCGTATTCGGTTCATGTGACCGGCGTGCTTAAAGCGCTGCATGGCGACACGCATCCTATCGACGTCACATGGTCGTTCACAACGGAAGCCATTGCATCAGCCAAAGTCATGGGCAACGAGAAGCAGTTCCACGTCGTGCCTGAATGACACGCAAGAGCAGGCCGCAACAGCAACCAAACTGAGTTGATCCCAAAGGAGCGGAGGCACCACCTCCGCTTTTAGGTTTGGATCAGGAGGAGTTGCTGTCCGCGGCTTCCCTGAGGATTAAGAAGTCATCCTTGACTTTGAGTGTGGCTCTCTAGCCTTGTTCATGACGCGACTGTTTCGCGTCCCTTAGTCACCTAGCGAGGCATTACATGGAACCAAAAAAGAAAGAGCCCGTCGATGCGATCAAGTCGCTCATCGACGTCATTCAAGCTGCATTCACGGCCGCATGGAAAGCGGTACTCCTCCTCGGCGGTCTGATCCTGGTCGCCTACTGCTACTTCGAGAGCATCGTGCCCGAGGGCCTGTCGCTCGGCGATGCATTCTTCCTCGCGTCCGCCGCGTTCTCATTCACCTGCATCGCGCTGGTAGGCGTCGGCTTCGGTGTCTTTTCGACGTTGTGGGCGCTCAAGCTTCTCGTTGTCGCGAACAACTTCCGCCTCAAGCGCCGCGGGGAGCCGCCGGCGGCTTCGCTGCATCGCGCAGTCGATAACGGATCGATGGTTTTTATGTCGTTTCTCGTGGCGCTCCCCTTGGCCTATCTGCTGGTCTTCGGCAGGGATCAGACTCCTGATGCACGCATGCACGCGACCTTGATGTTCTTTGCGGCGGTGGGCGCGATCACGGCGATCATCGTGCTGATCGTTCCGGCGAAAGTGCAGCAGCGCGATATTCGTCTCACCGTGGTCTTCTTGGCGATGGCCATTTTCGGCACGCTCGTAGCTACCCGCCCCGCCATTCTGAATCTGTCGATGGTTAATCTCGGCGTGCGCTCGGCGCCCGGCCAGGTTGTCATCTTCTCCGATGCTGAGCATACGCAGTTAGCCGCGATCGCAGCGGCCAGCGGTGTGAAGGTCCAGTTCTGCAAGTTGCCCAACACGGATAAATGGGGCACGCGCGACGCCCGCGCCGTGTGGCATGGCGTGGGTGGCAGTTCGTATGTTCGACTCTTCGACGAAACAAACGGGTCGCGAGACGTTCTTGTGCGAACGAACCGCGCGGATGTGGAAGTGATCCGCGGGGAGCGGACTGGCTTCGACTGCCCTCCGAAGGTGGCCACTGCTGCGGTCGGCAAGTCGTCATGACTCGCATCTACGCGGCGTTGAGAAAGCGATACACCACTGAGGCATTGATAGGCATGGGGTTCGTCAAGGACGGCGGACTGATGGTGAAGCGCGGGGCGATGCGTCGCGTTCGCGCGCAAGCATCGAGCCTCGACGGCGTGTGGTGGCGAGTGACCCCGCTCGAGCGCCGCTGGCGTTAGACAGCGCAGATAACGAAAAGACGCTCAAAAACAGGCGTCTTTCTAAATCCGAGGCGCGCCCACGGGCGGTAGCCTTGTCTTCGCTCATGAAAGCGTCTGCGCGGTGACCGCGCAACCGCTGCTGGCTCAATCGGCCGTTGCGCCACAAATCAAGAACTCACGACTACAACGAGGAACCATGAAGCTCAAAATGATCGGCATCGCCGCCCTGTCCGTTTTCGCCCTGTCCGCTTGCTCAAAGATGCAGCCGGGCGCGCAATCCGCCAAGACGGCGGCGACTGGTTCCGCTGCCGGCGAAGCATCGCAGAACGCCAATGCAGGCCTGCAGCACTGCCCGGCGCCGCTCGGCACTGTCGCTATCGTCGAGGATACGGAAGCACCGTGGTACGGCCTTCTCACTGGTCAATACCAGCTTGGCTCGACGGTGCCAGTGCTCAAGCTGCTCGTCCAGCAAAGCAACTGTTTCGTGATCGTCGATCGCGGCCGCGCGCTCGGCACCGCTATGGGCGAGCGCGCCCTGAACGCATCGGGCGAACTGCGCAAGACCTCGAAGATGCACAAAGGCCAGATGGTCGCGGCCGACTACACGATCAGCCCGAGCGTGACCTTCAGTAACCGTGACGCGGGCGGCGGTGCGGCAGGCCTGCTCGCCTTCGTGCCTGTCGTCGGTGGCGCCCTGGCCGGCGTCGCGGGCACGATGAAAGCGCAGGAAGCCTCGACGATGCTGACGCTCGTCGACAACCGCTCGAGTGTCCAACTGGCAGCAGCCGAGGGATCGGCGCGCAACGTCGACTACGGCATGCTCTCGGGCGTGCTCGCTGGCGGCTTCGGCGGCGCAGCTGGCGCCGGCGGCAGTGCCTATGCGCGCACTGCACAAGGCAAGGTGGTGGTTGCGGCGTTCACCGACTCGCTCAATAACCTTATTGGCGCTGTTCGGCAATATCGTGCGCAGAACGTCAAAGGCGGCCTTGGCAATGGCGGCTCTTTGCTCGTCAACTAACATGCTCAAGGGGCGGATGCACGAACCGCCCTATTAAGAAACTGATTAATACGCCGTTATTCCAGTCTCGTCAGACTCTCATTTATCAAAAAATGCGCCTCTTCCTTGCCATCATCGTCCCGTGGCTTCAGTTTTTCACGATCGGCCGCCCTATCGCGGGAATCATTTGCTTGCTCTTGCAACTCACCATCATCGGTTGGCTGCCCGCCGCGATTTGGTCGGTCTTCGCATTGAGCCAGTACAAAACCGACCGCAAGATCGAGCGTGCGCTAGCCAGCCGACCCTAGGCGGGCGATTGTCATCAGGTCAGCCGCCGTTGTCGGCCAAAAGCGATGCCTGCGCAAGATCTTGTTTCGGCTGCGCCGGCTCGCGAGGCGGCAAAGGAAACGGTTCCGCATGCATCGCGTCCGCTGGGTACAGTTGCAGAAACGACCGGGCTTCGTCAGTGCTCTTGCAAGAGAGCCAGTCCTCATATTCGGTCGGGGGGATTATCACCACCGACCGTTTCTCCGCGCCAGGCTTGTGAAACCGCTTCATCAGCGGGTGATCATCAGCATTCACCGTGAGCATCGTCATGCTCAAGCTTTTAAAGCCGTCAGTCGGATCCTTCCATTCGCGCCACAGACCCGCGATCGCCAGCGGCGCACCACCTGCCGTTCCAATACGCCAGCGAACGGCCTTGCCGGTCTCATAGTTAGGCTCATAGAACCGGTTGCATGGGATCAGGGCAAGTTGGAGCTTGTTCCACGCCGAGCGAAAGCTCTCCTTTTGCCCAACTGTCTCTGATCGCGCGTTCATCGTTGTAAATACCTTCGCGCCTTTGGGTATGAACTTTCGAGGGACCAACCGAAATGTTGCCGCATCGGTTGAATACGCTCCGTCAAAACGGCGATCAATATTGCTCGACGTCTGTACGGATAGTATTCGGAATCAATTGTCCATCTGCTGCGGATGTCGCCTCAAAGTTAGCAACGTGTTCAAATACTCGCTGTCGCCTTCACGCGTAACGCGGCCTGCAGCTTCTTAAGATTTTCTATAGTCCATTACGGGGAAATTACAGATGAACCGAATTACCATGGCGCCGTTACGTCTCCGCTTTCGGGTCTTCGGTCCGATTCTGCAGTACGGCCATTGGCTGAAAAATCGATAGATGCGGACTCAGTCTTTTTAACAGGCGCTTTCCGAAGTATGAAATGCGACAATGCCGGGATTAGCATTAATGCACCGACCATGTTCCAAAGGAACATGAACGTGAGCAGAATGCCCATGTCGGCCTGAAACTTGATGGGCGAACATACCCAAGTCACGACGGCGACCGCCAATGTCACGCCGATCAGCGCGATCACCTTACCCGTGAAGCCAAGCGCCTCGCGATACGCATCGGTCAGCGCCACGCCCTGCCGTTGCAGCGCGAGTTGCACGCTCACGAGATAAAGCGCGTAGTCCACGCCAATGCCGACGCCAAGCGCCGTCACAGGCAGCGTCGCCACCTTCACGCCGATGCCGAGCACGACCATCAGCGCCTCGCAAAGAATCGACGTGACCACGAGCGGCAACACCGCGACCACGACCGCCCGCCAGCTGCGAAACGTGATGAAACACAACACCACGACAGCCGCGTAGACGAGCGCGAGCATCATGCGGTTGGCTTTCTCGACGGCGATGTTGGTGGCCGCCTCAATGCCGGCGCTGCCCGCCGCCAGCAGGAACTGGCGCTGCGGCGCATCGTTGCGCGCGGCGAAGGCTTCCACCGTTTGCACGACGCGTTCGAGCGTCGCCGCCTTGTGATCGGCGAGGAACGCGACCACAGGCGCGACGGCATGCGCCCCGTCCACGAGTTCGGGATTGGAGACGTAGGCGTTGTTTACCGCATCGGTCGAGACGGCCGGATCGCGGCTGATGGTCATCCAGCGCGGATCGCCTTCGTAGCCCGCTGCCGTATTGCGTCGAGCCAGCGTGCTCACCGACGTGGTGGTCTGCACGCCGGGCACGTCGCGCAGCGCCTGTTCGAGACCGTCCATGCCGATGAGCGTCCGAAAGTCGTTGATGCCGCCCGGCGGCGTCTTCACGATCACCGCGAACTGATCCGACGAAAGACGATAGTGACTCGTGATGTACGCGTTGTCGCGGTTATAGCGCGAGTTCGCACGCAGCTCCGGCGCGCCGGGATCGAGATCGCCGATTTTCAGATGCTGGCCCACGATCAGGCCGCCCACCGTCAGAACCCCGGCCGCCAGCACCACGATGGTCGCCGGCACGGCACGCGTAAATGGCGTGAGCAGCCGCACGAACGGATGCCGGTCGTCTGCGCGCAGGCTGCGCGCCGCTGCGGCCGCGCTGACGCCCGCATAGGAAAGCAGCACCGGCAGAAACACGAGGTTCGTGAAGATCAGCACGGCCACGCCGACGCTCGCCGCCAACGCAAGACCACGAATCACGGGGATGTCGATCAGCATCAATACCGCAAAACCGATGGCGTCGGCGAGCAGCGCCGTGAGGCCCGCGAGGAAAAGCCGCCGAAACGTGTAGCGCGCCGCCACGTAGCGGTCCGTGCCGCGTCCGATGTCCTGCATGATGCCGTTCATCTTCTGCGCGCCGTGTGAGACGCCGATCGCGAAGATCAGGAACGGAACCAGGATCGAATAAGGATCGAGATCGACGCCGAGTAGATGCACGATGCCGAGCTGCCATAGAACGGCGATCGTCGAACAGGCGACCACGAGTATCGTGCTGCGCACGCATCGAGTGTAGGCATAGATCACGAGGGCTGCAATCGCCGCCGCCACGCCGAAGTACACGGCGACCTGCATGAGTCCAACGATCAGGTCACCCACGAGCTGCGCGAAGCCGATGACGTGGATATCGACGTCGGCGCCGGGGCCGGCTAAGTCATGGCGGATCTTCTCGATCGCGTCGTGCACGGCGCGCGCATCGAGCGGCTTGCCGGAATCGGCGTAGCGGTCGAGAAGCGGCACGAATATCATCGTCGAGCGCTCATCGCTCGACACGAGCGCTCCCCCGATGCCCGCGCGGGCCACATTCATGCGCAGTTGGGCGACGCTGCGCGCGGTCCCGTCGTAGTCATCCGGCATGACCGGGCCGCCCCGAAAACCCTTTTCCGTCACTTCGGTCCAGCGCACCACCGGCATCCACAGCGACTTCACGAACGAACGGTCGACGCCGCGAATCAGATAGACCCGGTCATTGATGGCACGCAGCTTCTGCAGGAACGACGCGTCGTAGACCGTGCCGCGCCGGTTCTCGACGACGATGCGCACCGAATTGCCAAGGCCGCGCAGCGAGCCGATATTGGCGAGATAGTTGCGGATGAACGGACTCGACTGCGGCATCATTCGTTCATAGCTCGCGCTGATGTTCGATTGCGTCGCGATCAGACCGAGACATGCGGTGAGAATCGCACAGACCACGACGATCCACCGCCGATGATTGAAGATGAGCCGCTCGAGGCGGGAGCCCGATGCCGCGTCGAAGTCCGCCCGATCGCGGATCACCGGCATCGCATCGAGCCGCTGTGCATCTGGTTTCATACGTTGTATCCCTGCGCGTGATGTGGTGCGTGGAAGCGCCCGCTCATTTCAGCGAGGCGTGGCCGATGCCGTCGAGCGCGGCGAACAGGACGCCGCCGCCGGGAAGAACCTGCACGGCCGTGAAGACCGAAGGGTGATCGGCCTTGAACGCCTTGAACGTGCGGGCCGCGGGATCGTAGAGCACGGATTCGGCGGCCGCGGTCACGAGCGCGAAGGCCCGGCGGTCCGGCATCCACACGGCGCTCGTCATGGCGCCGCGCAGCGATGTGTTCACCGCGTGCCAGCTCGCGCCGCGATCGTCGCTGCGGTAGAGCGTGCCCTTGAGGCCATAAGCGAGCACGATATCGCCCTGGCCCGCGACGCCGAAGAAGCTGCCCGAATAACCCGTGTCGATGGCCGCGAATCGGCCGGTGTCGGCCTGCTCGCGATAGATATGTCCCTGCTCGCCCACGATGTAGCGCACGCCCGCGATGGCACGCACGGCGTCGAGGTGCAGAAACTGCGGATTGTCGATCCGCTCCAGCGCCGGTGTCCAGGTCTTGCCGCCATCGTCTGTGGCGATCGCCATGCCGAAGGCACCGACGGCCATGCCGTGCAGCGGATCGGTGAAGCACACGCCGAGGAACGGCACCGAAGGACCGGCCCTATAGTTGAGCACGAGTTGGTCGAGAAACGGCTGCAGCGTCTTCTCTCCCGCATCGATGCGCTTGCGATAGGCGGCGGCGAGCGCGACGCTCGCCATCCGGCCATCGAACTGCTTCACCCAGCTTCGGCCGCCATCCGCCGTGTGCAGCACGACACCGTCGTGCCCCACCGCCCAGCCGTCCGATGCGGTCGGGAAGCTGAGCGCGAGCAGATCACTGCGCACGGGCACGGGCACCTGCGTCCAGTGCTTGCCCGCGTCTTCCGACACGACCACGAGACCCCGCATACCCACGGCCACCAGGCGCTCACCGGCATTCGCCACCGCCATGAGCGGCCTGCCGTCGATATCCCTGTGCACGACCGCCGCCACGTCGAGCGGATCCACGAAAGGATCGGCGGCGGACGGCGCGGCGAACGCATGCGTCCCCATGCACGCCGCCGCGCCGAGCGCAACAACGGTCTTCACCGCACTCACGCAGAACTGCTGGAACATCGCTTTCCCCTGTCTTGCCGGTTGTCCCCTGTTCGGCTCGAACGAATTGCGCCGGCCCTGTCCGTTCGACCGGACGCCCCGCGAAACGCGGGGCGAACCATCAACGCAACCCGGTGCCCGCCATGCCGGCCGGCGTGAAGAGGTTCGGGTCGGCCAGCTTGTCGGACGGACGCACGGTCATCGGGCCATTCGGCGTCGCGACGGCGGCGACGAAGTAGTTGCCCTTGTCGAGGTCGTAGAATCCGAGCGACGTCGGGTACACGCCGCCGGCTTCGTCGTAGAAGTTGAACGGATAGTCGATGCCCACGCGCCACAACTTGCCGTCCTGGCCGTAGCCGTCCGACTCGGCGAAGAACCAGCTATCCTCGTCGACGTAGAACACGCGCTTCGAGTAGGCGTGGCGTGCGTCAGACTTGAGCGCCGCCTCGACCACCCAGACGCGGTGACGTTCCCAGCGCACCGCTTCCGCCTTCGTGTGCCTCGGACCGAACACGTCATCACCGCCCAGCTGCGAGAGGCGGTAATTGTTGTACGGAATCAGCATCTCCTTCTTGCCGAGCAGCTTGAACTCGAAGCGATCCATGCGGCCGCGGAAGATCGCCGCTTCGTCCCAGAAGGTCACGCCGCCATAGCTCGCCATCGGCGTGTCGTACTTGTAGTCGGGCGCCATGCGGGTGCGGCGCTGCGCCGGGAAATATGCCCAGCTCGACTGGTCCGTCACCGAGTAGTTACTCGGATAATCGACGAGCACCGTGGTGCCCGCCGTGGTCGGCGGTGTCGTGGTCTGCGCCCAGAGTCGATCGTACGGACCGGTGTAGGTATCGGACTGCTTCGCGGGATCGTAGTACGGACGGTATTCGGCGAAGTTCAGGATCGGCAGGTCGGTGCGACCGCCTGCCGTGTCCATCAGATATGCGCCCGCGTTGTTCACCCTGACCTGCGTGCGCTGATAGCTCATCAGCGCGTTCCACATCACCTCATACCCGTCCTTCGGAATCGGAAACGGAATCCCGCCGAACGCACCCTCCACGCCGTCTCCCTTCACCTTGCCGACAAGTTTCGCGTTCGTCGCGTTCTTCAGCGTGTTTTCGAGGACCCACTGCGAGTAGTGCATCGTGCGATGGGTCGGATAGACGTCCACGCGATAGTCGGGGAAGCGCTTGAGTAGCGCCTGCACACCCGGCGTGAGGTAATCGGCGTGCTGCGCCATGTTGGCCTGCGTGATGCTGAAAAGCGGCTTCTCGCTCTTGAATGGGTCGATCCAGACGCCGCTCTTCGCCGAGAAGCCCGCCGGCGCCTGCGTCAGACCGCCGGTGTAGGGGGGAATCACGCCGTCGGCGCTCGCGCCCTTCTCGGCACCGAACGCGGTGAGCGACGTGCCAAGCTGTTTGGCCTCTTCCGCCGTGACAGCGAACAAAGCCGCGCCGTGCAGCGCCACCGCACTGGCGACCGCGATTTGTACAATTTTTTTCATGCCTGTCTCCAAAAATCTCTCGTCCGATCGTCAGAACGACGATTGAAACGTGAGTGATACCCACGGGCGATCGTTCAGGTCGTAAAGCCCGTTGCCCGCGCTGTTGTATGCAGCGAGATTGCCCGACTGCCCCGCCTGCGTGACGCCGCTGACGTGCGCGTGATAGCCGTTGTAGGCGAGCGTGACGGTGGCCTTCTGGCGAATCAGCGCCTGCACGCCGATCGAATAGATGAAGAAGCCTTGCGCGCCGCCCGACGAACCCGGGTTGATCGGGTTCGTGCCGTAGAGGCCGCCCGTGACGGACGTCGGCATCGATAGATCGACACCTGGGAATACCTGCAGCCATTGCGGCTGGAACACGACGCCGAAGTTCACATAGTCGCGCGTCGAGCAGCCGTTCCACTTGTTGTTGCTCGGGCAGCCCGGATAGCCGACGCCGTTGTATAGTGCGGCGTTCTGCGTCACGGAAAGCAGATGCGTGTAACCGATTTCCGCAGTCAGCGTCCCGGTATCCCAGACCGGCGAGCGCGAGAGCGGAACGATCGCATTGGTCACCACGTTGAGCACGTCACCCTTCGCGCCCTGCGTCTGATTCATGATTGCCGAACTCAGCGCCGTGTTCAGCGCGGTGTTGCGGCGATACGAGATTTCGAGGCCCGTGCTCACGTTGCCGAGGGTCGTGTCCATGCTGTAGCCCAGCATCTGCACGCCCTGGTTGTATGACAGGTGATAGTCCGTCGGCAGTACGCCGACGCCGGGAAACCGCTTCCAGTCGGACAGCACCCACGGTTGCGACTCGTCGAAGCGACGGTAGTAGAGGTTCATCGAACCGTCCATGAAGTGAGGCGTCCAGCCCACTTTCACGCCGAAGTTGTTGTTCACCTGACGCGGTTTGTCCGGGTCGCCCTGCGGAATCACATAGCCGAACGCACCGCCCGGCGGCATGCCGAAGAGCGGGCGGGCGGCGCCCGGCAACGAGGCGATGAACAGTCCCGACGGCCCCTGTGCGACCGCATCGTTCGCTTCGAGGTACGTGCCGCCCGTGCCGAGACGGTTCGCCTGCCAGCCGAGGTCGTATTGTCCCGAGACCGAAACCTCAGGCGTCACCTGTGCGATCAGGCTGATCTGCGGACGCGGCAGCAGAAGTTCCTTGGTCGTGGTGCCCGGCGAGTTGAGTCCCTTGATGCCGTCGGTGGCGCCCTGGCCATACGAGATGCCTTGCAGCGGCGACAGCAGCGAGTTGCCCCAGTATTCGGTGAACTGACCGGCCTTCGCGTAGATCGCGTGGCCAGCGACCTCGGTGTTGTAGAACGCGAAACCGTCGAGCAGTTGCGCGCCCTGCACGTAGTAGCGGTTCGTGAACGAGCCGTACTGCCCGTTGGGATAGGCGCGAATCGACTGATAGGTCACGCCCGGGGAGTAGACGCCGGGGTTCGTCGCGTTGCCGCTGCCGTACGCGAAGTCCTTCCACGCGGAGCCCGAAAGCTTGAAGCCGACGTAGCCCTGATAAGCAGCCGAAAACTCCGATACGATCGACGCGCGATTGGTCACGATGTCGCCGGCATGCCGGAATTTGTAATCACCGTCGTCGAAGTTCGGGTTATTGCCGATCATCGGGTCAATACCTTGCGTGCGCATGCCAAGGTTGTAGCTGACCGTGTTGTCCCAGTTGATGTCCCAGTCCGACGATCCAGCGTTGATCTTGAACGCGTGGGCATGCATGGGCAGCGTCGCCGATACGAGGGCGGCGAGTAAGGTGAGGCGTGGCAGTCTCCGCTTCCGGGCGCCTTGTTGTGTCTCCCGCAACATCTTTGTCTCCTGACTTTTTTTCGTTTACGACGCCGTGAAGTTGAATACCGGGACGTCGATGATCTTGCCGATGGTTGTGCGCCGGTCCCCTCCGGCGGCATGACGAATCACTGATTCCTCCTTCTGCTGTCGACGCTCCTGTCGCCGCGATACGCGCCCCGATGAATCCAGTGACGATCGCGCATTTCTCTTTGCATGCCTAATTACCCGCTATTCCCGTCACTGTTGGCAAACGCCTCGGACGGCTCATGAATCGAAAGGTACTGTCGCCCGGACGACATGACACCCTCTCGTTATGGGGGGGATCGGTTTTTGAAATCCGGAGCCACGCGAATGCGAGCGTTGCGACGCGCGCGCTCTCATCGAGAAGCGCGCGATCGCTGCGAAAGCGCCGCGCTGCCGAGACTCGTCGAGCGTCTTGCGCAACGCGTCGGGACGAGGATCAGCACGGGCTTGCGATGCAGAACCGAGCGCCGCCGCGGCCGGCCGACGCTCAGCGGCTCACATATTCGGATAATTCGGGCCGCCACCGCCTTCGGGCGTGACCCATACGATGTTCTGCGTCGGATCCTTGATGTCGCAGGTCTTGCAGTGGACACAGTTCTGCGCGTTGATCTGCAAACGGTCTTCGTCCCGCTCGTTCTTCACATACTCGTAGACGCCCGCAGGACAGAAGCGCTCTTCCGGACCCGCATAGGTGCGCAGGTTCACCGTCACCGGCACGCTCGCGTCCTTGAGCGACAGGTGCGCGGGCTGGTTTTCCTCGTGGTTCGTATTCGACATGAACACCGAGGAGGGGCGATCGAACGTGAGCTTGCCGTCCGGCTTCGGATACCCGATCGGCTTGCACTGCGCCGCCGCTCTCAGCTTCTCGTGATCGCGGTGCCGATGACGCAGCGTCCACGGCATCTTGCCGCCC
The DNA here is from genome assembly GCF_014384845.1 of Caballeronia sp. EK. Classification (NCBI taxonomy): domain Bacteria; kingdom Pseudomonadati; phylum Pseudomonadota; class Betaproteobacteria; order Burkholderiales; family Burkholderiaceae; genus Caballeronia; species Caballeronia sp. EK. The sequence goes on along the minus strand of NZ_JACSUE010000013.1, from coordinate 40,724 downwards.
AGCAGCTTCTGCTCGATGCCCACCATCAGCGTCCCCAGATAGAGGCCCTTGCTCATCCACTGTTTGAAATTGCGCGCCTTGTGCAGTTCTTCATACAGCCACGATCGCCTGAACGCTTCCGGATAAGCCGTGAGTTCATCGTTCTGGCGGCCTGCGCGCACCGCATCGAAAGCCGCTTCGGCCGCCAGCATGCCGGTCTTGATCGCCGCGTGACTGCCCTTGATGCGCGAGGCGTTCAGGAAACCCGCATCGTCCCCGACGAGCGCGCCGCCGGGAAACACGAGCTTCGGCAGCGATACCAGGCCCCCTGCCGTGATCGCACGCGCCCCATAGGACACGCGCTTGCCGCCTTCGAGATACGCGCGGATTGCCGGATGCGTCTTGTAGCGCTGGAATTCCTCGAACGGCGAAAGGTATGGATTCGTGTAACCGAGGCCCACGACGAATCCCACCATCACCTGATTGTTGTCCGTGTGATAGAGAAACGACCCGCCGTACGTGCTCTGGTTGAGCGGCCAGCCTGCCGTATGAATGACGAGACCCGGTCGATGTTTCGACGGATCGATTTCCCACAGTTCCTTGATGCCAAGGCCGTACACCTGCGGATTCGAATGCTCGGAGAGCCCGAGCCTTTCGTTGAGCTGCCGGCCCAGATGCCCGCGGCAGCCTTCGCAGAACAGCGTGTATTTCGCGTGCAGTTCCATGCCGCGCTGAAAGTTCTCGGTCGGCTCGCCATTCTTTCCGATGCCCATGTCGCCGGTGGCGACGCCCTTCACCGAGCCATCGTCGCCGTACAGGATTTCGGCCGCCGGGAATCCGGGGAAAATCTCGACGCCCAGCGCCTCGGCCTGAGCCCCCAGCCAGCGTGTGACATTCGCGAGGCTGACGACATAGTTGCCGTGATTCCTGAAATTGTCGGACAGCGCCCAGTTGGGCACGGCCTTCGCGCCGGTTTCCGACAGGAAGAGGAAGCGGTCTTCGGTGACCGGCACCGTGAGCGGCGCGCCCTGCTCCTTCCAGTCAGGGATCAGTTCATCGAGCGCACGCGGGTCCATGACCGCGCCCGAAAGAATATGCGCGCCGATTTCCGAGCCTTTTTCCAATACGCACACACCGATCTCAACGCCCTTTTGCTGCGCCAGTTGCTTCAGGCGGATCGCCGCGGACAGTCCGGCCGGGCCGCCACCGACGATCACCACGTCGTATTCCATCGATTCGCGTGCGTTATCCACGCCGCTTTCCGGCATCTCCGAGATTGACACGTTGCTGCTACTCCAGATTGCTGATTGAGGGATGACCGGGCGTTCAGGCGGCGACCGGTTCTGCCGCGACTCGTGGCACGGGCCACGCAATGGCCATGGCCGGGCGCCGGATCGGAGGCGGATAGACACACCACGATCCGTCGTCATGCCGGAAGAACACGATCGCGAACGGGCCGGACGCACGCTGCGCCTCGACGCAAACATGGCGCCACGGCCCGCGTGCGCCACGGCTCAGCCGCGTGATGCAGGCAACGTGCTCGTCATCGGAGCCAAGCCACTTGTCGACCAGTGCGCGCAATGACCTTTCCCGGCTGTTCATCGGATCCTCCGGCTGGCCGCGTCGGCCGATTACGGGCGCATGGCTCACGACTGCGTCCGGAGCTCGCTGACGAGTTCCGGCGTGACCGAGAAGAGGTCGCCGACGAGGCCGTAATCGGCCACGCTGAAGATCGGCGCCTCTTCGTCCTTGTTGATCGCGACGATCACTTTCGAGTCCTTCATGCCGGCCAGATGCTGGATCGCGCCCGAGATGCCGACCGCGACATACAACTGCGGCGCGACGATCTTGCCGGTCTGGCCCACCTGATAGTCATTCGGCACGTAGCCCGCGTCCACGGCGGCGCGCGAGGCGCCCAGCGCCGCATTGAGCGTGTCGGCGAGCGGTTCGAGCACTTTCGTGTAGTTCTCACCGCTGCCCAGCCCCCGGCCGCCCGACACGATGATCGCCGCGCTCGTGAGTTCCGGACGATCGAGCTTCGTCACTTCACGGCTGACGAACCGCGACAGGCCGGAGTCCGCCGCGGCTTCGATCGGCTCGATCGACGCACTGCCACCTTCGGCCGCGACCGCATCGAAGCCGGTGGTGCGGACCGTGATGACCTTGACCGGGTCTTGCGATTGAACCGTCGCGATGGCGTTGCCCGCGTAGACCGGACGCTCGAACGTATCGGCGTCGACCACGGCGGTGATATCGCTGATCTGCGCGACGTCGAGCTTCGCGGCGATGCGCGGCGCGACGTTCTTGCCCGCAGCCGTCGATGCCGCGAGGATGTGCGTGTAGTGCTTCGCGATGAGAAGCACCGTCGCTTCGATGTTCTCCGCCAGACCCGCTTCGAGTTGCGGCGCGTCCGCGAGCAGAACCTTCGATACGCCCGCGATTTTCGCGGCCTGCGCGGCCACGCCCCGCACATCGTGACCCGCGATCAGCACGTGAACATCGGCGCCAATCCACCGCGCGGCCGCGACCGTGTTCAGTGTGGCGGCCTTGACCGACTGCGAGGCGTCGTGTTCGCCAATTACCAGAATCGTCATTTCGAAATCGCTCCGTTACAGCACTTTGGCTTCAGTCTTCAGCTTCCCGACCAGCGTCTTCACGTCCGGCACCGTGATGCCCGCGCTACGCTTCGGCGGCTCGGCAATCTTCAGCGTCTTGAGGCGCGGCGTCACATCCACGCCGAGGTCTTCCGGCCTGATCGTCTCCAGCGGCTTCTTCTTCGCTTTCATGATGTTCGGCAGCGTCACGTAGCGCGGCTCGTTCAGGCGCAGATCGGTCGTCACGACGGCGGGAAGCGCCAGCGACAGCGTTTCCGCGCCGCCATCGACTTCACGCGAAACGGTGGCGCGGCCCTCGGCAATCGCGATCTTCGATGCGAACGTCGCCTGCGCAAGCGCTGCAAGCGCGGCGAGCATCTGGCCGGTCTGGTTCGAATCGTCGTCGATGGCCTGCTTGCCGAGAATCACCAGTTGCGGCTGTTCGCGGTCCATGACCGCTTTCAGCAGCTTCGCGACCGCGAGCGGCTGCAATTCGGCGGCGGACTCCACGAGAATCGCGCGATCCGCACCGATCGCGAGCGCCGTGCGCAGCGTTTCCTGCGCCTGCGCAACGCCGCACGAGACGGCGATCACCTCGGTCGCCACGCCCGCTTCCTTGAGGCGCACGGCTTCCTCGACGGCGATTTCATCGAACGGATTCACGGCCATCTTCACGTTGGCGAGATCCACGCCCGAACCGTCCGACTTGACGCCAACCTTCACGTTGGCGTCCACGACTCTTTTGACTGCTACGAGTACCTTCACGTTACTTTCCTTTTCTTTGAGCACACACGGCGCATCAACGCATGCCGCAGTGGATGTCGATGGTCAGCGCATTCAGATAGGCGTTCTCGACGACGTGCTGCACGAGGCCCGCGAACTCGTCGGCGCGGCCCATGCGGCGCGGGAACAGCATCTTGTCGATGAGCGCGCCCGATACCTTCTCCGGCATGCCGCTCGACATGCCCGACTCGAACAGGCCCGGTGCGATCGACACCACGCGGATGCCGTGCTCGGCGAGATCGCGCGCAACCGGCGTGGTGAGGCCGATCACGCCCGCCTTGCTCGCGCTATAGGCTGCCTGACCCATCTGGCCTTCGCGCGCCGCTCCCGACGCCGTGTTGATGATCACGCCGCGTTCGCCGTCGTCGCCCGGTTCGTTCGCGGCCATCGCCTGCGCCGCGTGGCGGATCACGTTGAACGTGCCGGTGAGGTTCACGCCCAGCACGCGATTCCAGAGCTCGCTCGGAAACAGCTGGCCTTTCGACAGCGTCTTGCAGGGACCGAGCACACCCGCGCAGTTGACCGCGACGTGCAGGCGGCCGTGCAGTGCGAGCACGGCATCCACCGCCGCCTTCACCCTCTCCTCGCTCGAAACGTCGACAGCCATGCCCTTCATGTCGGGGCCGAGCACGTCGTCGAGCTTCGCCTGATCGAGGTCGAAGCCCACCACCTGCGCGCCCGCGGCCGCAAGCTTCCTGTAGGTCGCGAGGCCGAGCCCCGAAGCGGCGCCCGTGACGATTGCTACTTTCCTTTGCAGATTCATGTTCTCTGTTTTCCTTGACTGATCTCAAACCTGATTCGTGAGCGCATGCCTGACGCGAGGCGCGCCGGCACGTCAGAAGCGGTGCGCCACGCCGAGCGCGACGAGCGTTTGCGATGCATTCGCTTCGGTGACGACCACGGCCGGCCAGCTCATCTTCGCCACGCCGTTGTTCTTCATGTAGCCCGCGCGCGCGTAGATCGTGGTGCGCTTGGACAGCAGATGCTCGACGCCGAGTTCGATGCCCGGCGTCTCGTCGTGCACGCCGCGCACGTCGCGTTCGATGCCGGCGATTTCGATGACGTCGGCGGGCGTCGCCTGAATCGTCGCGCCGACCTCCGCGATGCTGTACGAGTGGCTCGCACCGAGTCGCGCGGCGAGCGAGCCCGCAGGCGCGTCTTTCGAGCGGTTGTACGTGTAGTTCGCCTGCAGGTTCACGACGCCGATCCGATAGCCCAGCGCGCCCGTGAAGCGCTCCGTGCCAAGCACGTTCAGCGCGGCCGGCAAACCGGGAAACGCTTCCGTGCCCGCATGCTGGTTCTGATACGCGAGCCCGGCGTAGAGACCGGCGCCCTGATAGGTGAGCGCAAGGTCCAGAATGTTGCCGATGGATTGCGGCACCGGTTGCGTCGCGGTCGACGCGAGGCCGTACATCGCGTAGAGCTTGAACCCGGCCGTCACCGGCGACTGATAGACGATGGCATTGCTGCTGCGCCCGCTCGCGCTCTGCGTGGCGAGCGTATTTCTGTCGACCGCATTGGCGGCGGCCGATAACGGCGAAAGAACTTCGGCGCCGCGGAACGGGTCGGTCGGATAGATCGCCCAGAAGGTCGGCTGATACTGCCGGCCGAACGTCAGCGATCCATAGTCCTCGTGGTTCAGGCCGACCCATGCCTGCCTGTAGAACATCGTCGAACTGTCGACGAAGAACCCGCCGTTGTTGATGGTGTAGCCGTTCTCCAGGACGAACGCGGCCTTGAGACCGCCGCCCAGATCCTCGCTTCCGCGCAGCCCGAAGTTCGAACCCGAGTTGCCGCCGCTTCGCTCCGACCACGAATGGGTTGAACCATTGCCGAGATACTGGACGAAGACGTCCGCCACGCCATACAGCGTGACGCTGGACTGCGCCAGGGCGCCGACCGCCGCCACCGAGAGCGACGCGCCCACCAAAGCCTTGCTGATGTTATGCATGCATGTCTCCTTCGATTTCCACCTTCTCCGGCAGGACGCGGCCGATGCGGTGTCATGCGGCCCGGACTGCAAGGCGTGCAGGAATCTCGGTTCCTGTAAAAGCACGCGTCCCGCGTGCGACGGGACATAAGCCGGGACGATTCTTCTTTTGCCCGCTTGCAGAACATGCGATCACGGACTGGACAGACGTGCTGTCGATCGATGTGTGACCAAGCATAGGCCGATCACCAACCGGACTCTCCCCCTCGCGAATAGGGGGTTCCGTTCAACCGTCGGGTGACGTCGGGTAAGTGCACACGTGCGAAACGCGGAAGGAACGCAGCCTGACGTGGCGCACAGGATAGGCGGTGGCCTCAGCCGGCCGTCCCCCTCAAGAATAGGGGGCGTGCCCGCCCACGGCGCTCTCTATCATTGGCCGCACTATCGGCAATGTATCGAGACCGTCAATGACGACACAACGACAGGGCCCGCTCGCCGGGCTCAAGGTGCTGGAAATCGCGGGGATCGGCCCGGGTCCGTTCTGCGCGATGCTGTTTGCCGACCTCGGCGCGGACGTGGTCGTGGTCGAGCGCACCGAGGCCGGAACCGACTCGCTCGACCTGGGCAGCGCGCAGATCGCCAATCGCGGCAAGCGTTCGGTGGCAGTGGATCTGAAGACGCCCGAGGGCGTCGAGACCGTGCTGCGGCTCGTCGAGCAATGCGACGCGCTGATCGAGGGCATGCGTCCCGGCGTCATGGAGCGCCTGGGTCTCGGCCCGGACGTGTGCCTCGCGCGCAATCCGCGTCTCGTCTACGGGCGCATGACGGGCTGGGGCCAGAGCGGTCCGCTGGCCCACGCCGCAGGCCATGATCTGAACTACATCGCACTGTCCGGCGCGCTCTGGTATGCCGGACAACCCGGCGAAGCGCCAGTGACGCCGCCGAGCCTCGTCGGCGACGTGGGCGGCGGCGCGATGTATCTCGCGGTGGGGCTGCTCGCCGGCATCATGAACGCGCGCGCGACCCATACTGGCCAGGTCGTCGATGCGGCCATCGTCGACGGCAGCGCGCACATGACCACGCTGCTCCTTGCGCTGCAGGCGTCGGGCCATATGCAGACCGAGCGCGGCCAAAGCCTGCTCGACGGTCCGCACTGGTACAACACCTATCGCTGCGCCGAGGGCGGCTTCATCTCGGTCGGCTCGCTCGAGCCGAAGTTCTACTGCGAGTTGCGCGACAAGCTGGGTCTCGCCGACGATCCGCAATTCGACAAGCCTTACGACGCACGCAAGTGGCCACAATTGCGCGACCGTTTCGCGACCCTGTTCGCACAGCGCACTCGCGACGAATGGTGCCGCCTGCTCGAAGGCAGCGACGCCTGCTTCGCGCCCGTGCTGAGCCCCGGAGAAGCCGCCGCGCATCCGCACATGCGCGCTCGCGAAGTCTATTCGTTGCAAGACGACGCATTGCAGGCCAATCCCGCTCCGCGCTTCTCCGTCACACCGGCAGGCCGCCCCGGCGCGATTCCGCGACGGGGCGAACACAACGACATCGTTCTGAACGAATGGACGGTCGAGCGCGACGTCCCGCGTTGCCCCGTCGTCCAGCTGCATTCCGCATCTCACGCGAAGGAATAAAACCGATGACCGACACCACGCGCTCGTTTCTGAACGAGCAACAGATCATGATCCGCGACAGCGCGCGCCGGGTGGCGAGCGAGATCATCGCGCCGACCGCAGCCGAACGCGATCTCCAATCCGCATGGCCGCACGCGGAACTGAAGTCGCTCGCCGATCTCGGCTTTCTGGGCATGCTGGTGCCCGAAGCGTACGGTGGCAGCGGCTCGAGCGTGCTCGATTTCTGCCTCGCGCAGCATGAGTTCGCTTCGATCGACGCCGGGCTCGCGACGATCCTGCACGTGCACAACTTCACGGCGCTGTGCATCGCCGAACACGGCACCGAAGCGCAGAAGCGACGCTATCTGCCGGCGATGGCGAGCGGCGAATCGATCGGCGCGTTCCTGCTGACCGAACCGCATGCCGGCTCCGACACTGCCGCGCTGAGAGCGAGCGCGCGCCGCGACGGCGACCACTACGTGCTCAACGGCACCAAGCAGTTCATCTCGAACGGCAGCGAGGCGGGCGTCGGTGTCGCTTTCGCCATCACCGACAAAACGGCGGGCAAGCGCGGCGCGACCACGTTCATCATCGATCCGAAAGCGCCCGGCTATGCCGTCACGCGCATCGAGAGCAAGCTCGGCCAGCACACCGCGCACACGGCGCAGATCGCGCTCGAAGACTTTCGCGTCCCCGCGAGCGAAAGGCTCGGCGGCGAAGGCGACGGTTATCGCACCGTGATGGGCGGCCTCTCCGATGGCCGTATCGGCATTGCCTTCATCGCGGCCGGCGTCGCGCGCGGCGCGCTCGAGGCGGCCACCCGCTACGCGCGCGAGCGCGAGGCCTATGGCGGCCCGCTCATCAAGCTGCAGGCCGTTTCGTTCGATCTCGCCGACATGGCCGCGCAAGTCGAAGTGGCCTGGCAATACTGCCTGCACGCGGCGCGCCTGCGCGACGCCGGCGTGGACTGCATCAAGGAGGCGTCGATCGCGAAGCTCTTCGCCAGCGAGATCGCCGAGAAGGTGTGCTCGGACGCCTTGCAGATTCACGGCGGCTACGGCTATCTGAGCGACTTCCCGGTCGAGCGCTTTCTGCGCGACGTACGCATCTGCAAGATCTATGAAGGTACGAGCCACATCCAGAAGCTGATCATCTCGCGCAATCTCGACTAGCCGTTTGCTCAGCCCGCACGGACGCAATCCGTGCGGGCTTTTTATTCGCGCTCGCGCCACATGCAAAATCGCGGGCATAAAAAAACCGCCGCAAAAGCGGCGGTTTGCATACCGAATCGAGACTGCTTACATCCCGCAGACGAGCTTGAGGAAGGTCTGCACCTGATGGCCGGACTCCTCGTATGGACGCGCCGTTTCCCAGTTCGCGATATCGCTGAAGCGCGCCGCGACGCCCTCCGGCGTGACCGCTTCGTCGGGCAGCAGCACCGGCGCCGTCTCGACGACCGTGGCCGCCGCGAACGCCCCGCCACCCGCCGCGATGATGGTCTTCGACGGCGCGTTCTCGCTCGCGAGGAACAGCACGGCCGGCGTCACGCGCTCGGGCTGGATGCGCGCGAGCATGGCTTCGGGCAGGATTCCTTCGGTCATACGCGTGGCCGCGACTGGCGCGATCGTGTTGACGCGGATGTCGTTCTTGCGGCCTTCGGTGGTGAGCGCGTTCATCAGGCCGATCACGCCCATCTTCGCCGCACCGTAGTTCGACTGCCCGAAGTTGCCGTACATGCCGGAGGAGGACGTCGTCATCACGATGCGGCCATAGCCCTGCTCGCGCATGATCTCCCACACCGCCTTCGAGCAGTTGATCGAGCCCATCAGGTGCACGTCGAGCACGGCTTCGATGTCGCTCATCTCGAGCTTCGCGAAGCTCTTGTCGCGCAGGATGCCCGCATTGTTGACGAGGATATCGACGCGGCCGAACTCGGTCACCGCGCGCTTGACCATCGCCTGAACCTGTTCGTAGTCCGCGACGTTCGCGCCGTCGGCGATCGCCGTGCCGCCCGCCTGCCGGATTTCTTCGACCACGGCGAGCGCGGCTTGCGACGAACCGCCCGTGCCGTCGCGCGCGCCGCCGAAATCGTTGACCACGACCGTGGCGCCACGCGCCGCGAACGCCAGCGCATGCGCCCGGCCCAGCCCCGCGCCCGCGCCGGTCACGATCGCGACCTTGCCATCGAAACGAATGCTCATGTTCGAATCTCCTCGAATGTTGTCAGTAGTGGAAACGTCAGGGAAAGAGACGCAGGATCGATTCCGCGATGCAGGCGGGCTTCTCCGCGCCTTCGCATTCGACCGTCATTTCGATCTTCATCTGCGCGCCGCCGTGATTGATCGCGGTCCATTCCACGAGCCGGAAATGCGCGCGCACGCGCTTGCCCACCGGCACGGGCGTGATGAAGCGGACCTTGTCGAGCCCGTAATTCAGGCCGCTTTTCGTCTCCTTGATCTCGAACGCCGTCGCGCTAAAGGTGGGCAAGAGACTGAGCGTCAGGAAGCCGTGCGCAATGGTCCCGCCGAACGGGCCTGCTTTCGCGCGCTCCACGTCGACATGAATCCACTGGTGGTCTCCCGTCGCATCCGCGAACCGGTTCACGCGCTCCTGATCGATCAGCAGCCATTCGCTCATGCCGAGCGATTCGCCGACGAGCCGCTGCAGGTCGGCAATTTTCTCGAAACTCTTCATGCGTGGTTGTCCTTTTGAAGCAGGTCTTTTTCCAACTGCGCCGCACACGCGGCGTCATGACGGTCGCTATTGCCGAACAGCACGTCCGCGACGACCGCACGCTTGTAGTAATGGCCGACCTGATACTCCTCGGTCATGCCGATGCCGCCGTGCAGCTGGATGGCCTGGCCGCAAACGAAGCGCGCGGCGCGCCCGATCAGCGATTTGGCCTGCGAGACGGTGCGCGCTCGCGTCGGGGCGTCGTCGTTTTCGAGCGATGCGAGCAGCGCGTAGAGCATCGAGCGCGCGAGCTCCAGCTCGGCGGCCATGTCGGCGAGACGGTGTTGTAGCGTCTGAAAGCTGCCGATCGGCACACCGAATTGCTTGCGCATCTTCAGGTACTCGGCCGTGAGCTCGATGGCCTTTTCCATCGCGCCCACCAGTTCCGCGCCGAGCGCGGCGGTGGCGTGCGCGAGACCATGCCGGAGCGCCGCAAGACCGCCGCCCGGTTCGCCCAGCACCGCGTCGCGCGTCACCCGCACGCCATCGAACGTCAGTTCGGCCGCGAAGCTGCCATCGTGCAGCGGCAATACGCGACGCGTCAGGCCGCGCGCGTCGGCAGCAACGATCATGACCGTGATGCCGTCCGCGTCCGACACGCGCGCCGAGACGATGAAGCCATCCGCATTTGCGCCGCCCAGCACGAGCGTCTTGCAGCCGGTGAGCACATAGCCGTCCGCCGTGGCCGTCGCGCTCAGTTCGACGGAATCGGGAAAGCCTCGCGACTGCGCCTCGCTGTAGGCGAGCGCGAACTGGCGCGAGCCGTCGGCGAGCGAAGGAAGCCACTTTTCGCGCTGCGCCGGCGTGCCCGCGGCGGAGAGCGTCTGCGCCGCCAGCACCGCGCAGCCGAGAAACGGCTCGACGACCAGTCCCCGCCCGAGTTGCTGGGCGATGAGCACCGTATCCACGATCGAACCGCCGAGGCCTCCGCACGATTCCGGCAGCGCCGCGGCGAGCCAGCCGTTGTCGGCGAAGGTCTGCCAGTGCGCCGTGCGCGCAGGCGTGCGCGCCTTCACGAGCGCGGTGCGGGCTTCGAAACTGTAGTCCCTGTCGACGAAACGACGGACACTATCCTGCAGCAGTTGCTGCTCTGCATCGAGATTGAAGTTCATGTTCGGTCCGGAAATCAGAGTTGAAACAGCATCTTGGCAACGATCCCGCGCTGGACCTCACTCGTGCCGCCATAGATGGTCGATGCGCGCCGGAAGAACATGTCATTCGCGATGCCACGGCCCACGTCCTGATGCGGCATCGGCGTTTCGAGGCAGGCATCGTGCGGCTCGGGATACGCCACCGCGCCGTAATCGCCGAGGGCTTCGACCATGAACTCGCTCATGCGCTGCTGAAGCTCCGTGCCGCGCACCTTGAGCATCGAACCCATCGCGTGCGCAGCGGGGCTATGGTCCTGTTCCATCGCTGCCACGCGTTTGACCATCGTCGCGATCGCGGTCACTTCGGCCTCGAGGCGCGCAAGACGCAGCGCGAATTCCGGACGCGCAATCAGCGGCTTGCTGCCCGCGCGCTGCGTCGTGGCGAGCGTGCGCAGTTGCATCAGATAGCGGCGCAGCATCGGCAGATCCGCCGCGGTCGCGTGCTCGTTGTTGAGCAGGAACTTCGTGATCGTCCAGCCATCGCCCTCCAGTCCGATGCGATTCGCGACCGGTACGCGCACGTTGTCGAAGAACGTCTCGTTCAGGTGATGGCAATCGTCGATGCTGCGGATCGGCCGCACGGTGATGCCGGGCGTTTTCATGTCGACGAGCAGGAAGCTGATGCCCGCCTGCTTCTTCGCGTCGGCATCCGTGCGCACGAGCAGGAAGATCCAGTCCGATTCGTGCGCATAGCTCGTCCAGATCTTCTGGCCGTTGACGACGTAATGGTCGCCTTCGCGATCGGCGCGCGTGCGCAGCGAGGCGAGGTCCGAGCCCGAGCCCGGCTCGGAGAAGCCCTGGCACCAGAGCCGTTCGCCGCCGAGAATGCGCGGAATGTGCTCGGCCTTTTGCTCGGGCGTCGCAAATGCGTTGATGACCGGGCCGAGCAGCTTCTGCGCGAAACCGTCCTGAGTGGGCGCGCCCGCCGCGACGCATTCTTCGTCGAACACGAGCCGCTGCAGCACCGTCCAGCCGGTGCCGCCGTCCTTCTGCGCCCAGTAGGGCGCACCCCAGCCATTGCCGTTCAGAATCTTTTGCCAGCGCACGAGATCCGGGCGCATCGACCGCACGCTGCCTACCGGCTTGTTGGCCAGATCGGCCGGCAGATGCTCGCGCAGGAAAGCGCGCACCGTGACGCGAAAGGCATCGAGACCGGCGTCGGGTTGAAAGTCCATCGTGTCTCCCAATCAGTTGCGGTACATCGTCACCACGCAGGCGCCGCCGATGCCGACGTTGTGCTGCAATGCGACGCGCGCGTTGTCCACCTGGCGCTCGCCCGCCGTGCCGCGCAGTTGCTGCACGAGCTCCGTGCATTGCGCGAGGCCCGTCGCGCCGAGCGGATGCCCCTTCGACAGCAGCCCGCCCGACGGATTGACCACATGCCGCCCGCCATAGGTGTTGTCGCCATCGTCGATGAACTTCGCCGCGCCGCCTTCAGGGCACAGGCCAAGCGCTTCATACGTGATCAGCTCATTGTGGGCGAAGCAGTCGTGCAGTTCGACCACATCCACGTCTTGGGCGTCGATGCCCGCCGCCTCATACACCTGGCGCGCCGCGTTCCTCGACATGCTGAAGCCGGCGACGTCGCGCAGATCGTCGCCTTGGAGCGACTCCGGGCCGTCGGTCGTGAGCGCCTGCGCGGCGATCCACACGGACGCGTCGAGCCCGTGCCGGCGCGCGTAGTCTTCACTGCACAGCACGGCCGCCGCCGCGCCGCACGTGGGCGGGCAGGCCATGAGCCGCGTCATCACGCCGGGCCATACCACCTGATCGGCGAGCACGTCCTCGGCGGTCACGACCTTGCGGAACACCGCGAGCGGATTGTTCGCCGCGTGGCGGCTCGCCTTCGCGCGGATCTTGGCGAAGCTCGCGAGCGGCGTGCCGAAGCGCTTCATGTGCTCCATGCCCGCGCCGCCGAAAATGCGCAGCGCCGGGGCAATCTCGGTCGGCACGCCGAGGCGGTCGCATTGCGCGAGGAACAGTTCCGAAGGCAGTGGCCGGTCGTTGAAATAGCTGCCGAGCGCGCCCGGATTCATCTGCTCGAAGCCGACCACGAGCGCGACGTCGAGCGCGCCCGCCTCGATCGCCTGACGCGCCAGGAAAAGGCCCGTCGAGCCTGTCGAGCAGTTGTTGTTGACGTTGATGATCGGCAGGCCGGTCATCCCGACGTGGTAGAGCGCGCGCTGGCCGGCCGTGGAATCGCCGTAGACGAAGCACGCATAAGCCTGCTGGATCGCCTGATACGCGACGCCGGCGTCGGCGAGCGCGAGACGCGCTGCTTGCGCGCCCATCAGGTCATAGGTTTCGCTGGCGCCTGGCTTCCGGAACGGGACCATGCCCACACCCGCGACGACGACTTTGCGCGTCATACAATCTCCTTGTTGTTATCGCCGCCGGTCGGTCTGACCGGCACTGGCCCATCATAGGCATGTCGCCCGCCATGCCGCCCCCCTCGTTTGAAGGGGTGCGGCAGCGACACGCGACCCGGCGCCGGCAGCCGCATCCGGGTCTGCCCGCCCCCGCCAAACGAGGGGCGATACGGCACGCATGAGGCACTTATATTCCGCGAACCGGCAGGCCCTGCCCACTCAGCGGAGACCGATGCAGTGATCATCAACTTTGCCCGAACCGTCGAACAGCTGTCCATCTGCCACGGTGAGCGCGAGGCGCTCGTGAACATCGAACGTTCGCGGCGTTACTCGTTTCGCGAGCTGCACCGCCTGACGAACCGGATCGTCAACATGATGCGCGAACGCCTCGGCCTGCGGCGCGGCGACGTCTATCTCTGCGTCCTCGACAACGATAATCTCTCTTTGCTGCACGCGTGGACCGCGCTCAAGGGCGAAGCGGCGGCCGCCTGGACCAATCGCCGCGACAGCGCCGACGAGCACCGCTGGCAAGCCCGTTTCATGCGGCCGAAAGCCGTGTTCCTCGAAGGCGATCTCGTCGAGCCCTACTACGACATGCTGCGCGAACTTGGCGCGACGGTCGTCAGCATGGACGACGTGCCCGTGCCGCGAGACGGCCTGCACGGCTTCTGGGACCTGCTCGAAGGCGTGAGCGACGCCGATCCCGGCATCGAGAGCGACACGGATCGCGACGTCCTGATCCACCGCTTCACCGGCGGCACGACGGGCAAGGGCAAGTGCGCCCAGTACACGATCGCCAACTGGCTCGCGTGCCGCGACTCGTACTATCTCGAACGCGAACAGACCTTCGAGGCGCAGACGCGCTTCCTGCACATGGCGCCGTTGAGCCACGGTTCCGGCCTCGGCCTGCTGCCGACGCTCTTTCGCGGCGGCTGCACGGTGACGCAGAACACGCCGGATCTCGTGCAATGGTGCCGCAATCTGGAAGCGGAGCGCATCACGATGGCGATGCTCGTCCCGACGCTGCTCTATCGCCTCCTCGACATGCCCGAAGCGCTGAAGCATGACCTGACGACGTTGCGCACCATCTATTACGGCGCCGCGCCGATGAGTCCCGCGAAGCTCGCGCCCCTGCAGGAACGCTTCGGCAATATCTTCGTGCAAGTCTACGGTTCGACCGAATGCCTGCAGCCCGTCGCGACGCTCAACAAGTCCGATCATGCCGTCGCCACGCCCGCGCGGCTCGCCTCCGCCGGGCGCATCGCGTGCGGCGTCGAACTGCTCGTCGTCGAAGCCGACGGCGCACCGGTCGCCCAGGGCGTCATCGGCGAAATATGGGTGCGCGCGGGCGCCACGATCCGTGGCTACCTCCACAATCCCGAAGACACCGCGAGCGAGTTCACGAACGGCTTCTGGAAATCGGGCGATCTCGGCTATCTCGACGAGGAGGGCTACCTGTACATCGTCGATCGAAAGAAGGACATGGTCATCACCGGCGGCTTCAACGTCTATGCAATCGAAGTGGAAGCGGCGCTCGACGCTCATCCGGCCGTCGCCATTTCCGCCGTCGTGGGCGTACCGCATGACGAATGGGGTGAGGCGGTCCACGCCGAGGTGGTCCTTAAGCCCGGTGCCGCAATCGACGCGCAAGCGCTGATCGAGCACGCGAAAGGGCGTCTTGGCCGTTTCAAGGCGCCGAAGTCGATCGCGTTCGTCGACGCGTTGCCGCTCAGCGCGGTCGGCAAGGTGTTGCGCCGCCGGGTGCGCGACAAATACTGGCGCGACGGAGCGCGGCAGGTGGGCTGAAAACGGCGAGCGGCGCTTACGATATGGCCAGATACCAGCCCACACCGTTCGCGTCGATCTCGCAGCGCGCCTCGTTCCGCTTCACCAGGTAGTTCAGGTAGGCAAGCGCCTCGCCGGTGGCGAGCGTGCGCGTGGTCGGGTCTTGAATGTCGATGGCGCCGCCGAACAGCACGCCGAACGTGTCGACCGCTCGCCGCCGCTCCGACAAACATTCGCGCAGCCGTTCGAGGCCGCGATGCACACCTTGCGCCAGCCGTTCCAGGCGCTCGTGCAGACCCAAAAACGGCGTATTGTGCGAGGGCAGCACCAGCACGCTGGCGGGCACGTCCGCGCGGATCTTCTCGATGGACGCAAGCCAGTCGCCCAGCGGATCCGCGTCCGGCTCGGACGGATTCACGGACACGTTCGACGAAATGCGCGGCAACACCTGATCGCCCGAAATCAGCACGTTCAATCGCGGACAATAGAGACACGCATGCTCCGGCGTATGCCCGCGGCCGACCACGACTTGCCATTCGTGGTCGCCGATCGATATCGTCGCGCCATCCTCCAGCCGGACGAAACTGTCGGGCATTGCGTGAATCATGCGGCCGAACCAGCCGGGCCGCCCGCGATAGTCGTCGATGGCCTTCTCGTCCCAGCCCGCGCGCCGGTAAAAGCGCACGCCGTCTCGTGGCACAGCGCGCGCGACGTCGGCCACGTTGGCGCGGCAGGTCCAGTACTCGGTGCGCGTCATCCACAGCGCGCAATCGAAACGCTGCGTGAGCCATCCCGCCATGCCGACGTGATCCGCGTGCAGATGCGTGACGAAGACGCGCGTCACGGGGCGGCCCTTGAGCGGCCCCGCGAGCAGCGTCTCCCAGACGCTCGCCGAATCGGGCAGGCACAGCCCCGTGTCGACGATCGCCCAGCCCTCGCCGTCCTCGATAGCCCAGGCGTTGATGTGCGCGAGCGCCACGGGCAGCGGCAGCCGCAACCAGTGCACCGATGGCGCCACTTCGAGCGCCGCGCCCTGCATGGGTGGTGCGTCGAACGGATAGCGCAGCGCGCCGCCGGGCGCGCGAAGGATCATCGAATCATCGCTGCTCATGCGCATTCCGTCCTTTTTGCGCAAGCCCGCGCCGTTCGCGCCGTGCATGCGCCATGAAAAAGGGGTTCCTCGTTCACAAAAACGAAGAACCCGCGTCGGACGGACGCCAATCGGGCGGCGGCATCCGTCCGTGCAGCCGGTCCGTCAGAAGGCCGCGACCCCCGTCAGCGCGCGCGAGATGATGAGCTGCTGGATCTCGGTCGTGCCGTCCGGAATCGGGATGATGATCGCCTCGCGCAGCAGGCGCTCCACGTTGAACTCCTTCGTGATGCCGTTGCCGCCGTGCAACTGCACCGCGTCACGGCAAACCTGGACAGCGGCTTCGGTTGCGAATGCCTTCGCCATCGATGCCTGCAGGTCGCAGCGCACGCCCGCGTCGATCAGGCCGAACACACGCTGGCACATCAGGCGTGAGGCATCGAGCATGATCGCCATGTTCGCGATTTTCGCCGCGATCAACTGATGCGCCGCGATCACCTTGCCGAACTGCTTGCGCTCCTTCGCATAAACGATGGACTCCTCCAGCGACGCGCGCATGATGCCGACCGACAGCGTGCCCACGTGCGCCCGCGCGACCTCGAAAACCTTCATCGTGTTGCGCAGGCCGTCGCCTTCCTCGCCGATCAGGTTGGTTTCCGGCACGCGCGCATCCGTGATGAAGATCTGCGCCGTCGACTGCGAACAGAGCCCGATCTTGTCGATGTTGCGCGACTCGTAGCCGTGCTCCTTGCGGTCGATGAGAATGTGCGAGAGGCCCTTCTCGCCGCGCACGGTGCAGATCAGCACGTCCGAGTAGACGCCGTTCGTGATCCAGGTCTTTTCGCCGTTGATGATGAAGTGGTCGCCGTCGCGCACGGCGCGCGTCTTGAGCTCGGCCACGTTCGAGCCCACGTCCGGCTCGCTGATGCCGATCGAGCCGAAGATCTTGCCCGCGAGCGCGTCGGGCATATAGCGTTCGCGCACTTCGGGGCGGGCGTTGCAGAGCATCGACGCAAGGCCCATGTTGAGCATCACGCACAGCGCGATGTCGCACGAGCAGGCCACGAGTTCCTCGAAGAGCATGCCCTGCATGGTGAACGACCAGCCCATGCCGCCATACTCGACGGGGATGGTGCAGCCGGGCAAGCCGAATTCGGCGATGCGCTGCGTCAGCTCGCGCATTCTCTCCTTCGGGATGAATCGGTCGCGGTATTCGCGGGCGACCGGCTTGACTTCCGACTGCAGAAACTTGCGAAAGCTCTCGACAGCCAGCGTCTGCTCTTCGGTGGGCAGTTGATACGGCATGGTGTGTATTCCTGGATTCGTTGCTGGGTCAGGCGCGGCCAAAGATGCCGATGTGGTCGATGCTTTCCTCGACGCCCCACAGACCGCCGCCGTTGCCCTGGATCGCGAAGCGTGCGCCTTCCACCTGACGCGCGCCGCACTCGCCGCGCAGTTGCTCGACGAGCTCGAAAATCTGCCCGATGCCCGTCGCGCCGATCGGGTGGCCCTTCGATTCGAGACCTCCCGAGGGGTTGATCGGCAGACGGCCGCCGATCGTGCTCTCGCCGCGCTCGGCCATCGCGCCGCTCTCGCCCGGCTTGCACAGACGGAGGTTTTCGCACAGCGCGATTTCGCCGATCGCCGACGCGTCGTGCAGTTCGGCCACGTTGATGTCCTCTGGCCCGATGCCTGCTTCGTCGTAGGCGAGCTTCGCGGCGTGCACCGTGATGTGGTTCGCGAGATCGTCGCCCGAGCGCTGCGAGGCCGAGCGCACGATCGTCGCGAGCACGCGCACAGCGCGGTTACGGTCGAAGCCGTAGCGCTTGAGGCCGGACTCCGTGCACAGGATCGCGGCGGCGGCGCCGTCCGAGATCGGCGAGCACATCGGCAGCGTGAGCGGATAGGTGATCGGGGGCGAAGCGAGAATCTCCTCGATCGACATCGGCTTGCGATATTGCGAGCGTTCGTTGTGCACCGAGTGATTATGATTCTTCGACGACACCGCTGCGAACTGGCGCTGCGTGATGCCGTAGCGGTCCATCAGCTGGCGGCCGATGCCGGCATAGACATCCATGAATACGCTATAGGGTTTGTCGGACTGCGAACCGTCCGGCACTTTCACGCCACGGCCGAGTTCGACCATCTGCGCCGCGTTGGCTTCGGCCGTTTCCACGTCCCAGGCCGAGTCGAACACCGAGAACATGCGGGCCTTGTCGTGCGAATACATCTTCTCCGCGCCCACGGCGAGCACGACGTCGGCCATGCCCGCGCGCAGTTGCGTCACGGCAAGGTGAAAGGCGCTGCTCGCCGACGCGCACGCGGCCTCGACGTTGTGAATCGGAATGCCGCCCAGGCCGAGCGGGATCAGTGCGACCTGACCGCGGATCATGTGCTGGCCCTGCATGTGGCCCTGCGTGGTGTTGCCGAAATACGCCGCCTCGATCCAGCCGCGTTCGCAGCCCGAGTCCTTGAGCGCATCTTCCACGGCCCAGGCCGTCAGTTGCTTGACCGACTTGTCGAGATGGCGGCCGAAGGGCGTCATGCCGACGCCGACGATGTAGATGTTTTCCATGTCGTATGTGTGTTGTCTTCGAGTTGATCTCAACAGCCCTTGAACTGCGGCTCACGCTTCTCCGCGAATGCGCGTAGCCCTTCCTTTACGTCATACGAACGCTGGTGATTGCGCAGTTCCAGCAGTTCGTGGCGCAACGCGTCCGCCGCCGATTTATCCGGCGCCTCGCTGGCCACGCGCTTCATGCGCGCGAGCACGAGCGGGCTCTTCTTGGCGAACTTGTCGGCGAGCGCCTGCGCGCGCGACGTGAGTTCGGCGTCGGCGAGCACCTCGTTGACGAGGCCGTAGCCCTTGAGCTCGGCGGCGGTCATCGAGTCGCCCGTGAACAGCAGATAGCGCGCGACGTTCGCGGGCACCTTGCGCGGCAGGATCGCGGCGCCGCCCGCACCCGGAAACACGCCGAAGTTCGAATGCGCGTCGCCGAGGCGCGCGGACTCGGCGGCGAGCACGAGGTCGCATGCCAGCACTATTTCGAGCCCGCCCGCCAGCGCGAGCCCGTTGACCGCGGCGATGACTGGCTTCGGGAACGCGCGCAGGGTGTCGAAGAATTCGACGATCAGCTCGAGGAACTCGCGCTTGTCGGGGTGCGGCGGCTCGGCAGCCTCGATCAGGTCGGCGCCCGCGCAGAACGCGCGGCCATTGCCGGTCATGACGACGACGCGCACGGCGGGGTCGTCGCGCCATGCGTTCAACTGGGCGATCAGGCCGGTGGCCATCTCGCGATTGAGACTGTTCATGGCGGCCGGACGATCCATCGTCAACCAGCCCACCGAGCCCACCACTGCCTGCGAATAACTCATCTCTCCTCCTGAACTTTGTACACACGTCCTTGACGATGCGGTTGTGGTAAGTTAGTTTCCGGCAGATCATTTATCACCCCTCGTTTTGAGGGGGGCTTTGGCGGTCGGGGGTTTGCGAAGGTAAAAGCCTTATCCGCGCACGAATTTCCGCGTGTCTTGAAGCCTCGACTGGGTGACGATCTGAATATGCCTTTCTCCAAGCACCTGGTGTCCACCAAGTTCTCGCCACCGCGCATCGGCGCCAAATACGTCGCGCGCGCGGACCTGCTCGGCCAGCTCACGCGCATGCAGTACTGCCGCCTCGCGCTCGTCACCGGCAGCGCGGGCTACGGCAAGACGACCCTGCTCGCGCAGTGGCGCCAGGCGTGCCTGAAAGCGGGCGCGGACGTCGCGTGGCTTTCGCTCACGGCCGACGACAAGAGCTATATCGACTTCTGCACCGCGCTCTTTTCGGCGATGCAGCGCACGGGCCTCGCCGTGGAAATGGACTTGCCGCTCGAAAGCGCGAGCGCCGCGGCAATGGATGCGTCGGTCGCGGCCATCGTCGAGGCCGCGATCGATCAGCCGAAGGAGCTGTATCTCCTGATCGACGACTACCATCACGTCGAGGCGCCGCTCGCGCACCGCTTCATGCAGAAGCTGATCGACCAAGGGCCGGGCAACCTGCATCTCGTGATCGCTTCGCGTGTCGCGCCGCCGCTGAGCCTGAGCCGCCTGCGCATGATGGATCAGATCGTCGAGATCAGCAGCGACGGCCTGCCGTTCGATCTTGCCGAAACGCGCGCCTTCATCGACGAAAATCTCGGCGCCGGCAAGGTCAACGCGGACGAGATCACGTTCATTCACGAACTGACGAGCGGCTGGCCGTCGTGCATCCAGCTCACCGTCATCATGCTCAAGAACCGGCCCGACACACGCGCGATGCTGCGCGATCTCGTCTGGCGATCGAGCGATCTGCAGACCTATCTGAGCGAGGAGGTCATGGCGCACCTGCCAGCGGATCTGGCCGGGTTCGCCGTGGAGCTGTCGATCCTGCGCCGCTTCAGCGCCTCGCTCGCGCGCGCCGTGACGGGCAACGAGCACGCCGCCGACCTCGTGAAGCGCATGGAGGACGAGAACCTACTGATCAACCGTGTGGACTCCGAAGATCGCGCGTCTTGGTATCGCTTTCACCCGCTCTTCGGCGAATTCCTTGCGACACGGCTCGTCCAGCGCGAGCCCGATGCGGTGCGCGAGTTGCACCGCCGCGCGAGCCGCTGGTTCGCCGAACACGAGCTGCTCGCCGAAGCGGTGCGACACGCAAGCGCGGGCGGCGACGTGGAGTTCGCGGCGGCGGTCATCGAACGCTCCGCGCCCGCGACGTGGAGCCTCGAATACCTGAGCCCCACGCTGCATCTGCTGGAACGGCTGCCGGAAGACACGCTCTTCAGGCATCAGAAGCTGCTCTTCATCGCCTGCCTCACCGTCGCGCTCACGACACGTCCCTCGAAAGCCAAGGCGTGGCTCGCGCACCTCAGGACCGAAGCGCTCGCGGCCCATCCCGAGATTGCCGACAGCCTGCCGCTGATTCATGCCGCCATCGCGTTCCAGCACGACGACATCCAACGGATGATCGACGTGCTCGAACCGCTTCGCGACGCGTCGATCGAGAACCCGTTCCTCCGCTATCTACTTGTCGCCGAACTGTGCTCCGCCTATGCTGCCGCTGGCCGCTATGCCGAGGCGAAGCGGCTCTTCGAACGGCATCCCGTGGCACCGGGCGAGCGAGACAACGACATGGCGCTCGTCGCCCAGGCGTCGCGTGCTTCCGTGGCGATTTTCGAAGGCAACGTGCGCGAGGCGGAGCGCGACAGCGCGGCCTTACTCGCGCGTTCGCTGCACGCCGTGGGGCGCTACTCGATCAGCGCGAACGTGAGCGCGAGCGTGGTCGCCGACGCGTACTACGAGCTCGATCGCATCGACGACGCCCGCGAGACGATCGCGAACCGTCGCGGCCTGCTCCAGTCCTCGGGGCCGGACGTGATGATCCGCACATCGCTATGCCGCGCGCGGCTGGATCTCCTTCAGGAAGGCGCCGATACCGCGCTCGCGTTTCTCCAGCATCAGACGGCGCACGTCGCCAGTGTGCGTCAGCCACGCGCGGTCGCGCACATGCTGGCGGAACAGGTGAAGGTGCTGTTGCTCAAGCGCGACCACGCGCACACGCTCAAGGCGATGAGCCAGCTCGACGACCTCGCGCAAGCGCATGCCGCCCCACAGGGCTACATGACCGAGATTCCCGCGATTGCAGCGCTCGCACGTGCGCGCGTCACGTGCGAAGCCCAGCCGGAGGAAGCCTTGCGCGCGCTGGAGATCGTGCGCGACCATGCGCGGGCGTTCGGCCGGGGCCGCCTCGCGGTGCTCGCGGACGTGCTCTCCGCGATCGTCTTCGCGGAAACAAAGCACGCCGATGACGCGCAGGCGTGCCTCGTGCGCGCCATCGAGGCGGGGCGACGGCTCGGCCTCGTGCGCACGTTCATCGACGAGGGCGCGCCGGCGGCCAGGCTGCTCGCACGTCTCGCGCGGGAGCGCAAGCTGGAGGGCGCCGCGCTGCAGTACGCGAACGAACTGCTCGACAAATTCCCCGAAGGCACCGTCCCCGATGGCCCGGCGGGCTCGGGCCGTCGTCCGGCGGGCGCGAAGGTGCAACCGGTGCTGACGCAACGCGAGGTCGAGATTCTCGGCCTCGTCGCGCAGGCGATGTCGAACAAGCGCATCGCGATTGCACTCAACATCACGCTCGAAACGGTCAAGTGGAACCTGCGCAACATCTTCGCCAAGCTGGGCGTGTCGAGCCGTTACGACGCGATGGTGTGGGCGCGCAAGCAGAATCTCATCGAATAGCCGCACGCGCTGCACGCGCCGTGTGCGGCGCGTGCGCATCCGCTTCATTGCACGCGCACGACGGCCGGCGGCGTCCATCTTCCCTGCACGGCGTCATCGGCAGGCCAGTAGTTGCGCAGGTAAACCGAGAACGGCTGACCTACCGGCGAAGGCAGCCAGTTCGCCTCCTTGTTCGGGCCGGGCGAGTCCGGCTGCACGTAGATCGTGAGCGAGCCGTCCTTGCCGTACTGCAGCGACTTGCTGCGAGTCCCGAGCGAGTAGCGGTTCAGCGTGTTCTTGACGAAAAAGTGATGCTCGTCATAGACCGTCAGGGACCAGAAACCGTGCGTCGGCGGCAACTGTCCCTTGTCGAACGTGAGGGTGTATTTGCCATCGCCGGAGAGGCGCGTGCCGGACGCGTCGAGGTCCTGATAGTAGTAGCTCGTCTCGGCCGGCGCATTGACCATGATGTTCGACTTCGCCACGGCGGTGCGCGTGAAGTAGTCCGTGCCGAACTTGGCGCCGTTGCGAATCGTCGTCCAGTGGTACGGCAGCGGCACGCCCCAATTGCGGAACTGCAGCAGCGGATCGATCAGTTCCTTGTCCGCCTTTTCGGCCTCGTCGATCATGGCGGCCTTCAGCACGGAATCCTGGCGCGCGGCCGCGATCACCGCGAGCACCTCGGCATAGCGCGCTTCCTCGCCGGGCAGCGGTGGCGTATCGGCCAGCACGGCCGGCAACTCGTCGAAGAACTTCTCCGGTTGCACCCAAGGTACCTCGCCGGGCTGGCCGCCGCCGGGCGCGGGGAAATTCCGCAGCGTCTTCCAGTCGTGCCGCTTCACATGGCCGTCGTATTCCGCGAGCGGATACAGGTCGATGTCGCGGATCAGCAACTGGACGGCCTGCCGGTCTTCCGGCGTATCCTCCTGGAATACGCGCGGGATGACGAAGACCGTATTCGTCGGCGCGCGGAACACAGCCGTGATGCCTGGCGGAACATCGCCCTTCCAGTGCGGGCCTACAACCATGTAGAAGCCCGGCTTGCTGCCGTACATCGCGCCGAGCTTCGCGAAACCGTCGGTCCGCGTGCTGGCGAGCTGGTAGACCCAGAATCGCTTGCCGAAGTCCGGCACCTGGATCACCGCTGGGCTCTCGTCGAGCGCGAGCACGCCAGCGCCGTACACGACGTCCTGATTCGGGCATGTCACCCAACGCTGCTCGGGCTCGACGTAGTCGGTCAGCATCGCCATCCGGTTCGGCGGCGCGAGCGGCAGCACGCCGCCGGCGAGACCCGGTTCCGGCGCGCGCTTGAACGCGAGGCGACGGTTGTAGACGTTGACCATTGGCCATGCCCAGAACATGGCGTCGCGGGCGACGAGCCGTGCGTACGGCTCCGTGATGCGCACACGCGCGTCCGGGCCGGGCGGCTGCGCGTGCGAAAACTCCGGCACGGTTTCGACCGCGCCGGCTTCGGAAACCGGCAAAAGCGCGGCAGCGGACAGCGCGGCCATGACGAGCGGAAGCGCAAGCGCGCGGGATGTCGTCGTTCTTCTCATTGCTTCGAGTTTTCCATCGTCTGATTAAAGGGCATCCGGCACGCGACGCGTGTCCCGGTCAATCCAGTCTTTCCAGGTCGCTCGGCTTCCAACTGCCGTTGAACAAGGGCTCCGTCGGGCCGTAGAGGCGGAACATCAGGAAGAAGCCTTTCTCCGGCACCGTGCGCCGCCAGTTCTGCGCGTTGCCGGCAGGCGCCTGCGGCCCGAAGTAGAGGTCGTACGAGCCGTCGGCGTTCGCGACCGGCTTGTCTCGTGAGCCGATGGAAGGCAGCGGCTGGCCGTTGTCGAGGCCGGAAGCGGTTTGCGGGTCGTAGAGCGTGGCCGACCAGAAGATCGCGGCCGGCACATTGGGCGGCAGATGCAAGCGATAGGACCAGCTGCCGTCGAGGAAGGCGCCGTTCGCATCCTTGAACGTGGTCAGGAAGCGCGCGCCCTGACCCGGCACCTGCGACAGCATGGCGGGGCTCGTACCGTAGATGATGCTGTAGGCCGCGGTGCGGGAATCGAGATCGAGGAATTGGCCGCTCTTGTCCTTCCACTCCAGGTCTGTAGCGAAGTTGCGCGTCGGGGAGACGTAATGACGGTCGGGGTAGATCAGGCCGCCGGGCCGCATCTCGATGTCTTCATACATCATCGCGTGGCTCATGCGGAAGGCGGTTCGCGCGGCTTGGTCGAGGATCGCGCGCGTATGGGCGTCAGGCGCGAACGGGCGCCCCTTGACGATGCCGATCGCCGCCATCATGCCGCGCCAGTCGGCGTCGGCGGTGTCGAGGGTCTCGCTGTCGACGAAGCGCGCGAGCATGTCGAAGAAGCGGCCATCGGCGGGAAAGTCCATGTCGAGCGGAACGCCGGATGCGTCGGGAAAGTGCATCGGCTGGGCGGGCTTGCCGAGCGGATACATGCGCGTCTGCTCGATCAGGCCGTTTGCCGGCGCGAGGTTGGCCGGATCGGCGAAGAAGGCGCGCCAGAAAACGAGCACGTTGTTCGTGCGCGACCGATAGACGTAATAGCCCTCCGGCACGTTGCCCCGGTAGCCCGGCGGCAGCACGAGAAACTTGCCGCCCTTGCCGTGATCGGGGCCCGCGAAGCCGACATCGCCGGCATAGCTCTTGCCGTCGAGCGACGGCCCTTCGACCGGACGTTGCCAGAAATCGTTCAGGATGCCTTGCTGACGCGGCGGAACGTCGATCACCATCGGGCCGTCGCGGCCCACGTCGATATAGCCGAGCGCGTAGATCACGTCCGAATTCGGCGTGGGGATGATGGTCTTCGCATCGAGGCGCTTCTTCCAGACCGGAAACACCGTGTAGCCCGAACCGAACCGACCTTCTGACGCCTGCTTCAGCGAGTACAGGTTCACTGCCGGAAGCGCCCAAAGATAGACCTGCGTCGCGCGCTGGAACAGGAGCTCGTCGCGCAGCGCCGAGGCTTCGTCTTTCGTGGGATAGCCCTGCGCAAAGCTCAGTTGCGCAAGCGCCGCGCGATGCCCGGCCAGTTCGGATGGCGAAGGCGCCGCGCTGCCTGCGCCGCCGCCCGATGCGCACGCGCTGACGAGCGCGGCCGTGGCCACGGCCGCGCTCACGGCGGCGATGGCGGATCTGGCGTTTTGCCGGATGTCTCGCTTCATGCTTCTTCCTCTTTGTTCGAGTCCACGTTCGTGTGCTTCAGACGACAGCGCTCACGCCGCCGTCCACTGCGAGAATCTGCCCCGTGATGTGCTTGCCCGCATCGCTCGCGAACAGCAGCGCGGCGCCCATGAGGTCTTCGTCGTCGCCGAGGCGGCGCAGCGGCACGCGCGCGCACATGGCTTCAACGCCCATGCGGTCGAGCGATCCTTGCGTCATCTTCGAAGGAAAGAAGCCCGGCGCGAGCGCGTTCACCGTGATGCCGTGCTCGCCCCACTCGCCCGCGAGCGTTCGCGTGAAGTTCACGACTGCGCCTTTCGACGTGTTGTAGGCGATCGTCTGCATCGTGCCGGGTGCGTTGCCGCTGAGGCCCGCGATGGACGCGACGTTGATGATCCGGCCATACCGCCGCGGAATCATCGACAGCCTGCCGATGCGCTGTGTCAGCAGGAAGAGCCCGCGGACATTCAGATTCATCACCTTGTCCCAGGCGTCGGCCGGGTAATCCTCGGCGGGCGCACCCCAGGTCGCCCCCGCGTTGTTCACGAGGACGTCCACGCGACCCATTTGCGCGAGCGCTTCGTCGGCGAGCCGCGCGATGTCTTCGTCGCGGGCTGCGTCGGCGGCAATCCATCCGGCGTCGATGCCGCGTTCGCTCAACACGGCTTGGGCGGCTTTCAACTCCCCGGGCTTGCGCGCCGCTAGCATGACGCGCGCGCCCTGCTCGCCGAGCGCCTGCGCGATCTGCAAGCCCAGGCCGCGCGAGCCGCCGGTCACGAGAGCCGTCTTGCCGCTCAGGGCGAAAAGTTGTTGCACGGTACGCATTGGGTTTCCTTGTCGATTCGGTGCGGCGCATCAGAACCACGCGTTGTGCATGTCGAGCGTGGTCCGGTCGAGCGAGGCGAGCAGATCCAGTTGCGGGAACGCACGCGGCAACTCCCAGCGAAAGAAATAGCGCGTAGCCGCGAGCTTGCCGCGATAGAACGCTTCGTCGCCGGATGCGTCGTCGCGCCGCAGGGCGTCGCTTGCCGCGAGCATCTGTTCCAGCCAGACCCACGCCATCACGACGTGCCCGAAGGCTTCCAGATAGACCGATGCATTGGCCAGCGTGAGCTTCGGATCGCCCGCACTCCACAGTTGGCGCGTCACGTCGGTGAGACGCGAAAGCGCCGCATCGAGCGAACGCGCGTAGTCCGACGCCTGCGCGTCGTCGCATTCCAGCGCGCGAGCGATCGTGGCCGATATCGTCGCGACGAGCGAGCGCAGCGCCGCGCCTTCCTTCATCACCACCTTGCGTCCGAGCAGGTCGAGCCCCTGGATGCCGTGGGTGCCTTCGTGGATCGGATTGAGACGGTTGTCGCGATAGAACTGCTCGACGTTGTATTCGCGCGTGTAGCCGTAGCCGCCGTGGATCTGGATTGCGAGGTCGTTCGCCGCGAGGCACCACTGCGACGGCCAGCTCTTGGCGATCGGCGTGAGGATGTCGAGCAGAAGGAGTGCGTCGTCGCGGCCGGCGCGTTCTTCATCGCAGAGCTTCGCGCAGTAGAGATTGAGCGCGAGCGCGCCTTCCACGTAGCTCTTCTGCGCGAGCAGCATGCGGCGAATGTCCGCGTGCTCGACGAGCTTCACCTGCGGGCTGGCCGCATCCTTTCCGCCGTTCGAAACCGTGCGCCCTTGCGGACGATTGCGCGCATAGTCGAGCGCATGCAGATAGCCGGTATAGCCGAGCACCGCGGCGCCCAGCCCCACGCCGATACGCGCCTCGTTCATCATGTGGAACATGCACGCGAGCCCTTGTCCCGGTTCGCCCACGAGATAGCCGATTGCGCCCGCGCGGCCGCCCGGCGTGTACCGGGTCCCTTCGCCGAAATTCAGCAGGCAGTTCGTCGTGCCCCGATAACCCATCTTGTGATTGAGGCCCGCAAGCACGACGTCGTTGTGCTCGCCGCGCGTGCCATCTTCGTTCACGAGATACTTCGGCACGATGAAGAGCGAGATGCCCTGCACGCCCGGAATCGGCTTGCCGTCCGGACCGGGAATCTTTGCGAGCACGAGATGCACGATGTTTTCCGCAAGCTCGTGCTCGCCGCCCGAAATCCACATCTTGTTGCCGCGCAGCCGATATTGCGCGCCGAGCAGCGATTCGCCTTCGTAGTCCGCTCGCGTCGCGACGTCGGCAAGCGACGAACCCGCCTGCGGCTCGGACAGGCACATCGTCCCGAAGAAGCGGCCCTCCATTTCCGGGCGCACGAAGGTATCGATCTGCTTTTCGCTGCCGTGCGCAAGCAGAAGGTTCGCATTGCCGATGGTGAGGAACGGATACGCCGCCGTGCCGATGTTCGCTGCGAGAAAATACGCGAACCCTGCCTTCTCGACGACGAGCGGCAACTGCATGCCGCCGAGCGCGTAGTCCTGACCCGCGGCCATCAGTCCGGCGGAGCAGAAGGCGTCGAGCGCCCGTCCGACTTCGGGAATGATGTGGACCGTCTCGCCGTCGAAATGCGGCTCGTGCTGGTCATTCTTCTTGTTGTGCGTTGCGAAGAGATCTGTGGCGATCTTCTCGCAGGTGTCGAGCGCGGCGTCGAACGTTTCGCGCGAATGGTCGGCGTAGCGCGGAATCGCGTTGAGCGTCTCGACATCGAGCCATTCGTAGAGAAGGAACTCCAGATCGCGCCGGGAAAGGATCAGAGACATGGGCAACTCCCGCTCACAGTACTTCGAAGAGTCCCGCGGCGCCTTGGCCGCCGCCGATGCACATCGTGACCACGACGTACTTCGCGCCGCGCCGCTTGCCCTCGATGAGCGCGTGACCGGTGAGCCGCGCGCCCGACACGCCGTACGGATGCCCGACCGCGATCGCGCCGCCGTTCACGTTGAGCCGTTCCATCGGAATGCCGAGCGTGTCGGCGCAATAGAGCACCTGGACGGCGAATGCTTCGTTCAGCTCCCACAGGCCGATGTCCTCGACCTTCAGGCCCGCGCGCTTGAGCAGCTTCGGCACGGCGAATACCGGACCAATGCCCATTTCGTCGGGCTCGCAGCCCGCCACCGCAAAACCCATGAACCGGCCGAGCGGCTGCAGGCCCTTCGCCTGCGCAGTGCGCCCGTTCATCACGACGACGGCCGATGCACCATCCGAGAACTGCGACGCGTTGCCCGCCGAGATGACGCCGCCCGCGAAGGCCGTGCGGATCTTCGAGACGCCTTCGAGCGTCGTGTCGGCGCGAATGCCTTCGTCGGCGGCGATCGTGACCTCGCGCGTGACGATCTGGCCGGTTGCCTTGTCGGTCACGCCGGCGAGCACGGTCATCGGCACGATTTCCTTGTCGAAACGGCCTTCCGCCTGCGCCGCGGCCGCGCGCTGCTGACTGCGCACGCCGTACTCGTCCTGACGCTCCTTCGGGATCGCATAGCGTTTCGCGACCTGCTCCGCGGTTTGCAGCATGCTCCAGTAGATTTCGGGCTTGTGCTGCACGAGCCACGGGTCGGAGGCGAACGTCTGGTTCATCTGCTTCTGCGTCCACGAGATGCTCTCGACGCCGCCCGCGACGAAGATATCTCCCTCGTCGGCGATCACGCGCTGCGCGGCCATCGCGATGGCCTGCAGGCCCGACGAGCAGAAGCGGTTTACGGTCGCGCCCGGCACGTTCACGGGGCAGCCCGCGCGCAAGGCGATCTGCCGCGCGATGTTGCCGCCCGTCGCGCCTTCCGGATTCGCGCAGCCGATCAGCACGTCCTCCACCTCGGCCGGCTCGATGCCCGCGCGTGCGATCGCGTGCTGCACCGCGTGACCGCCCAGCGACGCGCCGTGCGTTATGTTGAAGGCGCCTTTCCAGCTCTTCGCGAGACCGGTGCGCGCGGTCGAAACGATTACTGCCTCATTCATGTCGTATCCCTGGCTAGTCCAAGATGTCCGCATTCGCGGACCGTGTTCAGTCGTTGAAGCCGCGGCCTTCGGCGGCAAGCTTTTGCAGCGAAGCGGCGATCGTCCAGGCATGTCCCTGATAGCCCTTCGCATAGCGCCGCATCGCCTGCGCGACGTTGAAGAGGCCGACCTGGTCCGCGTACAGCATCGGGCCGCCGCGGAACTTCGGAAAGCCATAGCCGTTGAGATACACCATGTCGATATCCGATGCCTTCGACGCGATGCTTTCTTCGAGGATCAGCGCGCCCTCGTTGACGAGCGCGAAGACGAGGCGCTCGACAATTTCGCGGTCGCTGATCCGGCGCCGCGCGATGCCGAGGTCCTTCGAATGCCGCTCGATCATCTCGCGCACGACCGGGCTCGGATACGCCTTGCGGTCGCCCGGCTTGAAGTCGTACCAGCCCGCGCCGGTCTTCTGCCCGAAACGGCCCAGCTCGCACAGCAGGTCGCCCACTTTCGAATAGTTGAACTCGGGCCGCTCGACGGCGCGGCGCTTGCGGATCGCCCAGGCGATGTCGTTGCCGGCCATGTCGATCATGCGGAACGGGCCCATCGCGAAGCCGAACTGCTCGGCGGCGCGGTCCACTTGCTCGGGCAGCGCGCCTTCGTCGAGCAGGAAACCGGCCTGGCGGCTGTATTGCTCGATCATGCGGTTGCCGATGAAACCGTCGCATACGCCCGACACCACGGCCACCTTGCCGATCTTCTTCGCGAGCTGCATGACCGTGGCGAGCACGTCGTGCGCGGTTTGCGCGCCACGCACCACTTCGAGCAGCTTCATCACATTGGCCGGGCTGAAGAAGTGCAGGCCCACCACGTCCTGCGGCCGCCTCGTGAACGACGCGATGCGATCGACATCGAGCGTCGAAGTGTTCGATGCGAGGATCGCACCTCGCTTCATGACTTCATCGAGCATGCGGAGCACGCTCTCCTTCACGCCGATGTCCTCGAACACGGCTTCGATCACGAGGTCCGCGTCCTTGAGGTCCGGATAGGAAAGCGTGGTCGAAAGCAGGCTCATGCGCTGCTCGACAGCTTCAGTCGTCAGCTTGCCTTTCTTCGCCGTGGCCTCGTAGTTGCGGCGGATCGTGGCCACGCCGCGTTCGAGCGCTTCGGCCTTCGTCTCCAGCATCGTGACGGGAATGCCGGCGTTCAGGAAGTTCATGGCGATGCCGCCGCCCATCGTGCCCGCGCCGATCACGGCGACTTTCGCGATCGCGCGCACGGGGGTATAGGCGGGTACGTCGGGAATCTTGCCGGCGGCGCGCTCGCCCAGGAACGCGTGGCGCAATGCGCGCGCTTCGGCGGTGCCGAGAAGATGCATGAACCCTTCGCGCTCGGCCACGATGCCCGCGTCGAACGGCTTGAGCGACGCGGCTACCGCGTCGACGCACGCGACCGGCGCCGGAAGCGGGCCCGCGCTGCCGGCGACGGTGCTCCGCGCGACGCCGAGGTACGCCTCGGCGTTGGCATGCGTGACCTTCAGATCGCGCAAGCGCGGATGCACGGCGGCCTCGCTCGCGACGCGCCGCGCGAAGCGGATCGCGGCTTCGAGCACGTCGCCTTCCACGACTTCATCGAAGAGGCGGGTGCCGGCGAACGCTTCCGCCTTCGTCGTCTTGCCCGACACGATCACGTTGAGCGCCGCTTCGAGACCGATCGCACGCGGCAGACGCTGCGTGCCGCCCGCGCCCGGCAGCAGTCCGAGGTTGACTTCGGGCAGCGCGATTTGCGTACCCTTCGCGACCACCCGATAGTGGCAGCCGAGCGCGAGTTCGAGCCCGCCGCCCAGCGCGACCGAATGGATCGCCGCGACGACCGGCTTGGCCGATCCCTCCACCGCTTCGATGACCGTATGCAGATGCGGTTCCTGCAGCGCCTTCGGGGTGCCGAATTCGCGAATATCCGCGCCGCCGGAAAATGCCCGCCCCGCGCCGGTCAGCACGATCGCGCCGACGGCCGCATCGTCTTGCGCACGGCTCATCGCCTCGGCGATCGCGATCCGCGTGCGGTGGCCCAAGCCGTTGACAGGGGGGTTGTCGAGCGTGATGACGGCCACGCCGTCACGGACCTGATACTGCACTGTCATGCTGTTTCCTCTGTCTCGATGTTGTGATGTTTTTGGGCGGCGCCTCCGGCCGTGCGCCGAGTGCCCGCACGGCCGCATGCTGGGTCCGGCAAGTTAATCACCTTTCGCGGATGGTCCCTCCCCCTCGTTACGAGGGGGACGCCGGTGCGGTGTCGGAAGGTCCGCGAACCTGCTCGGCGGCGCCGCGCTCACCCCTCATTTCGAGGGGCGGCGGCACGGCTTGCTTGCGCGACCATGCAGGCTGAGCGGGCATGCGCGCCCGCGCGGCTTTGCCCGCACAAACGTGATCAGATCACTCAGGGAGAATCATGAGCTACACCACGCCCATCACGGACATGATGTTCGTGTTGACTGAACTGGCCGGCCTCGACACCATCTCGGCTCTGCCGGGCTTCGCTGACGCCACACGCGAGACGGCGCAGGCCATCCTCGCAGAAGGCGCCCGTTTCTGCGGCGAAGTGCTGGCGCCGCTGAACGTCGCGGGCGATCGTCACCCAAGCGTCTGGAAAGGCGGCGAGGTCACCGCGTCGCCGGGCTTCAGCGAAGCCTTCGCGCAGTTCGTCGAAGGCGGATGGCAAGGCCTCGCTCACCCGGTCGAATACGGCGGCCAGGGTTTGCCGAGGCTTCTCGCCGCGCCCTGCCTCGAAATGTTCAAGGCGGCCAACCTGTCGTTCGCTACTTGCCCGTCACTCACCGACGGCGCGATCGAAGCTCTTCTGCTCGCGGGTTCCGACGAGCAGAAGCAACGCTACCTTCCGAAGCTGGTGTCGGGCCAGTGGACCGGCACGATGAACCTGACCGAGCCGCAGGCCGGGTCCGATCTCGCGATGCTGCGCTCACGCGCCGTCCCGCAGGAGGACGGTACGTACAAGCTCTTCGGCACGAAGATCTTCATCACCTGGGGCGAGCACGACATGGCGCAGAACATCGTGCATCTCGTGCTCGCTCGCACGCCGGATGCACCGCCTGGCATCAAGGGCATCTCCCTCTTTCTCGTGCCGAAGTTTCTCGTCGACGACGACGGCTGTCTCGGCGCGCGCAACGACGTGCATTGCGTGTCGATCGAGCACAAGCTCGGCCTCAAGGCGAGCCCAACGGCGGTTCTCCAGTTCGGAGACCACGGCGGCGCGACCGGCTACCTGATCGGCGAGCAGAACCGCGGCGTCGAATACATGTTCGTGATGATGAACGCCGCGCGCTTCGCGGTCGGCCTGCAGGGCATCGGCGTCGCCGAGCGTGCCTATCAGAAGGCGGCTGCGTACGCGAAGGAGCGCGTGCAGAGCCGGCCCGTGGACGGTTCATCGGACGGGCCGGTGCCCATCATCCGCCATCCCGACGTGAAGCGTATGCTCTCGACGATGCGCGGCCTGACCGAAGGCGCGCGCGCGCTCGCCTATGCAGCGGCGGCGCACGGCGATCTCGCGCACCGGCATTTCGACGAATCGGAGCGTGCCGCGCATCGCGCCATTTACGAATTTCTGGTGCCCATCGTGAAGGGCTGGAGCACCGAGCTCGCGGTGGAAGTCGCGAGCCTCGGCGTGCAGGTGCACGGCGGCACGGGCTTCATCGAGGAAACTGGAGCGGCCCAATACTATCGCGACGTGCGCATCTTGCCGATCTACGAAGGCACCACCGCGATTCAGGCCAACGACCTGATCGGCCGCAAGACCGTGCGCGATCGTGGGGCCGTGGCGGCATCCATGCTCAAGCGCATCGACGAAACGCTTGCCGTGCTTCGTACGCATCGGGCATTCGGCTCCCATCCCGCGTTTGCTGCGATGCATCGCCATCTCGAAGCGGGCCGGGTGTCGATGACGCGAGCCGTCGACTTCATTCTCGCGAACGCGAAGACCGATCCCAATGCGACGTTCGCGGCGAGCGTCCCGTATCTGAAGCTCTCGGGCATCGTGCTATGCGGCTGGATGATGGCCCGCGCGCTCATCGCCGCGTACGACCGCGAGACGGTCAATCCGGCGTTCTATGGCGCCAAGATGGCGACAGCTCACTTCTACGCGACGCACATTCTGCCGCAGGCCGTGGCGCATGAGGTCGCCGTGATCAGCGCGCGGGACAAGGAAGGCGTGCTCGCGCTCGCCGACGCGCAGTTCTGAACATCCCGACGCGCGCCGCGAGCCGTGGGCCGCGCGGCGGCCCACGAGCAATATTGGCGGCACATAACAAAAACGCGCGCTTCGTGAGGCGCGCGTCGATCACAGCGAGAGAAGACAGTGTAGCCTTACTAATGCGCCTTTGCGGTTTCGCCTTCGAGGATGACC
Source organism: Caballeronia sp. EK (assembly GCF_014384845.1). Taxonomy (NCBI): domain Bacteria; kingdom Pseudomonadati; phylum Pseudomonadota; class Betaproteobacteria; order Burkholderiales; family Burkholderiaceae; genus Caballeronia; species Caballeronia sp. EK. Next base: position 6,986 of record NZ_JACSUE010000013.1, on the reverse strand, counting down.
GCCTGTCCGAGTTCCGCCCACGCGCGCGCCGCCGTCAGATAGTGATCTTCGATTCTGGCGCGTTTGATCTTCATCGTCGGCGTGAGGAAGTCGTTGTCGGTCGTCCAGTTATTCTCGACGATCACCACGAAATCGAGCTTCTCGTGATCTTCGAGCGTGGCGTTCACCTCATCCCGCAGTGCATGCAGTTCCGCGCGCAACGCTTCGCGCGCCGCGTCGTCCGCGAGCTCGCTTTTCGCCGCCGCCGAGATCATCAGCAGCGCGAAAGGCTGGGCGAACGCGGGCCCCGTGACGCAGACCGCCTCTACTTTCGGATGGCTCAGCTTGTTTTCGATGGGCGCGGGGGCGACGTATTTGCCCTTGCTCGTTTTGAAGATCTCCTTCACCCGGCCCGTGATTTTCAGGCGGCCGATTTCATCGAGTTCGCCGCGATCGCCGGTCCTGAAGAAACCGTCCTCGGTCGTGTTCTGCGCGGTAAGCTCGGGCTGGCGATAGTAACCGAGCATCATCGTCGGCGACTTGAGCAGGATCTCGCCGTCTTCTGCGATTCTGCATTCGACGCCCGGCATCGCCTGCCCCGAATAGCCGAGCCGCGAGAGGCCCGGCCGGCTGTAATGTGAATACGAGAAATTTTCCGTCATCCCGTAGACGTCTAGCAGTTCGAGCCCAAGCGAGCGATACCACTGCGTGATTTGCTCCGGCAACGGCGCGGAGCCCGTGAACGCCATCCGCGTCGCGTCGAGGCCGAGCATCGTCAGAATACGGTGCTTCAGCGCTTCGGCTTCGGGCGTGGCCGTCTGCAGCAGGGCCTGCTGCTCTTCGGGCAGCTTCGCGCAGATGCCTTGATAGAACTTCGTCCACAGCCGCGGCATCGAGATGAACAGCGTGGGCCGCGCACGCAGCAGGTCCTGGACGAACGTGGCGAGGCCATCGTTGAAAAACACCTGAATGCCGTGGCACAGCGAGTTCGCCTCGACGAACGAACGCTCGGCCGTGTGCGCCAGCGGCAGATATGACAGCAGCCGGTCGGCGGGTGAGAACTCGCAAAATCGACCCGCCTGCGTCGCGTAGGCGAAGATCGTGCGAAAGCTGTGCATGACGCCCTTTGGACGGCCGGTGCTTCCCGACGTGTAGATGATCGTGGCGAGATCGTCGGGTGACGGCAGATGCACGTTCTGAAGCGGCGCGACGTCGGCGACGATATCGTCCCATTGCGATGCGTCCGGAACTGCCGGCGACATCGGCAGGCCGACTAGTCGCGCATGCGGGGCCAAGACCTTGCGGATCGCCCGGAAGGCATCCGCCTTATCGTCGAGTTTGCCAACGAACACGGCACGCACGTCGCAATGCTCGAAGACGAACTTCGCCGTATCTGCGCTGATGGTCGGGTAGAGCGGCACGGAAATGTGTCCGGCAAACCAGATCGCCAGATCTGCGATGATCCAGTGCGCGCTGTTCTTTCCGATGATCGATACGGCACTGCCAGGCGGCAACTGCAATGAACGAAGCCAGCCGGCCATCCGCCGCGCCTCCTCGCCGACTTCCTTCCACGTGTAATTCACGACGCGGCCGTCCCGCGTGGGTTCGGTCAGATAAACCGCGTCGGGTTGGACGAGCTCCCAATGCAGGAAGCGATGAACCAGGGTTCCCGAATTCTTACCGCTCATGAATGTCTCCACTCTTTTATTCGCCCGCGTTGACGCGTCCGGGCTTTTTGGGTATTCGTCTCGCGTTTCGTACGGGTACAAAAAGGTAGCCGCTCACCGCGATCGTCGAAGCCTATTGTGTCGCGGCTGGTGGTGAAGCAACGCGCGAAGCTCGCTCTCATTTCGGCCACCGTCGCTGCATACGAGCTAGCAGCACGATACGCCAATGGTGCTGCTTATTCTCCCACCCGTAAGTAGGGGGGACCTCGCACGTCGAATTGAACCGGAATCCAAGTCGCACGCCGCGATGCTGATTTTGCGCTGGATCGTCGCTCGGCGTGCTACGACTGGCTCCATACGAGGACACGCCCCTGGGTCTGCCGATCGGCGCCGCGGCGTCAAACGAACGCGCCCAGACGTGCGCGGCGCTTCACGCGATCTTGAAGAACGTGTTCGCGGGTGCCGCCGCGCGTCTGCGGGAGCGCGACGATGCGGCAAGCGCGCGGGCTGATCTGCTCGAAAAAGCTTCCGCGCATTCGTAGATAAAAATAATTCTGTCACCGTTTGCGAGATAAATCCGTCAACTCGTCGACATGACGGGAGACCAGGGAGTTATGTCCCTCTACAATAAGGAAGCCGACGTCCGCGAAATAGATCTGTCACTGCGATCTAGTCGCGAAGCTTCAATCGGGCGAGATTGATACTCGCCGCTGCCGCCTCAAGCCTTTCTACGATAGGCGAGCTAAAACAGGAGCGATCGATCAGACTGTTGCGAACTCTACGAAACGCTAGCCTCGACAGCGTTCGAGAAAACATCGTGTGAACTTGCTGCGAAGCCTTGGCTTTAGCTGCCGGTGATTTTCCGGAGTCCAGCCGGCCTGACAGTACGGTGCAAAGCAATTCGCGCATCGATAGCGGGCCTCAAGCGATTGCGCGCATATCCGATACGCAGCCTGGTGTGAGCAACGACGACAGACCGATTCCAAGACGGTTCGATGACCCGGGCATCGAGTTATGGACTCGAGTTGGTGCAGAACGCTGTGATATCCATGCGAAAGACATCGTCGGCAAAAGCGAAACACATCGCTGTACCGTTGCTTGCCCATTCGGTCAATGACTGCCATTCGCACGATGTCGGCTGGCAATCGCAGATGTTCGCATAGGTGGTGTAGGTCGATCAGATCACGGTATGGTGCCACGCCCTCGTAAGGGTCGATGTCGGGGCCCATGAATCGCGCAACCATTGCCCCAGACAATGCGTTGGCTCGCTCAAACTTCCACAAGATCGAGACCAGCGACTCGTGAGGATAGACCCACCTTTTCTGGAAAAGATATCCGAGCGCAGGGGACAGACTGCTCTCGTCAATTGTGAGGATTGGGAATTTTAGCTCGTGAAGCGGCATCGCTCTACGCCGCGGCGACAAGGACTCGTCCCGTGGCGTGACGAGACTGCACGTATCCGCACTGTCGCACCGCGTGCTCCCAGAGGACTTCATCTGGACGATACCCACGACCATCGCGTAGCTCGCTGTCTTTCAGTACGATCTCGACCGCCCGCGCAAACGATTCCATCGGTATCTCAAGTTCGCCGGGAAGATTGGCCTTGTGATGGGCTGCCTCGAATGCTCTCCACAACGTATCAGCGTCGTTGACGAGCCGAAACCCGGAATTGAACGCTCGCGGAACATAGAAGCGCGAGAAACTCCAGTCACTCTCTTCTGGATAAGCTGTCTGATCGTAGCCGTTCAGGCATGTCGCAACGTCGTGTGCATTGCGAATTCCATAAAATGCGAGGTCTTCCACCATCAAACGCGAAACGATCTGCGTTTTGCCTGCGACCTGCATCGCGTGTTTCTGGCCAATCAGCTCTTGTTGACCAACGAGGAACGTGAACAGCTTGATCTGCTGCCTGTCGAGCGCGTCATGAACATCACGCAGCCACTCGTATTCATTGTCGTTGTAGCGCTGCGCTTCATCGCAGAAAAGCAATACGACACCGCTCCCGGCGCAGGAAGCAGCTTGTCTAATTCGCAGCGTCAGACGCATCCGCTTCGATGTGTTGGAACCCCCGTTCGGATCAGGATCACCTACCGCTTCAAGCAGGTTCGCGAAGAATGGTCCCTCAGCGTGTCGCGGCTTGTGCTCGCATTGAGCGTGAAAGGTCGTGACGCGAGGATTGTTGCGCGCCAGCAAAAGACGAATATACTCAATCGCTCGAGTTTTACCGATACGAGAAGGCCCATAGATCAGCGCTCCCATGATCCGGTAACGAAGACACCGGACCACTAACTCGTAGAACGCTTCGATCGCTGGCGTGGCGATTCGGTAGTTCCCGGTCGCGAGCGGGTGAAGCGACGAATCGACCGGGCGTTTTATCTCAACTGGCATGCTGCTCCTCCCGCATAGCTGGCTTCAGAAGACTTGACCAGTACCGATCCCAAGCTTTCGTGCGCGTGTTGGCGCTGACGGCTTGGCGGCATCATCTCGCGTTGTAGCTGATCCGTCGTGCGTCGTTAGCTTTGCCTTAGCTGAGCCGGTCCCCGGTCCCAAGGGTGTTCGCACTGTCGGTGCGGACGCAAGAAGACGCACTAATTGAGACAGGTCGGACGCTGCCCTGCGTGCGCCCTTCGCCTTGTGAAGTTTTTCATGGACATATTCTTCGATGGGATTGGACTCGACGGCCGTTCGTGATCGCCGACGACCCTTCTCCTTAAGAATCTCCTGCCTTAGTTTGAGGTTGTGAGGCATCACCCGCCACGCGCCCTGCGCGTCGAGTACGCCGAGTTCCGTACCGTCGAGCAGGAACGCACGAACGCTACGCAGATCGCCCGCGTTTAAATAGATCAGCAACCTCTGGCCGATCAAGGACGTGCTGCACGCAAGCACATCGCTCGTATAACGCACGCCGTAAAGGTTGATATGCGGCCGGATGCCTTTGTTCAGATAAGCACGCACAGGGCAGCGTCTTGCGGATTGCAACAGACACAGGGTACGTCGATGACGTTCGGGGAGCCACGTGAGCAGCTGCTGACGCCCGCGCACGAAATACTCCATTGCCTCGAGCGGCGTAACATTGTTCAGGCCGGCGTGCGGTGTTCCGTGATACGTCGCGATTGCATATTCAACCAGTTCGTCGAGCTCGTCGAGCGATATGTACAATCGCACGTTACCCTTGGGGTCGGACAATGCACGACGCACATCGTGCGGGTGCGAGCCTGTGTAACCCGGCAGTCTAGAAGACAGCCTACTGGCGATGGTTCCGAAGAATCGTTCGATATACGGCCTTTCGTCCGGGCTAAAGGTCGGCCCTGCATCAACACAACAGCCCACGAACTCACACAGAGCAGCGAGCGACTCGTTGGCAAGGTTTGCCTTCGCGTTGTCGAGTTTGATCCACTCCCACGTTGCATAGGCAAGTTCTGGCATTCGTTGTGATGGAAAACCTCCGCCTGCCTCGTAGCTCAGACCGGGAATCGTGAAACATCGTGCTCGATGCCCCTCCAGTGCGTTCTCGATCGTCTTTACGACATCATAGCGACTATATTCGCGACCCAGCGCGATGTGGTAACCCAGCACCGCTCGGGTGCACACATCGATGATCGCTAGAAACCAGACACGTTCGATTTCAAACTGATGTTCAAAGCCCAACTGATCTCGCACCACGACTTTAAGACGGATATCTAGGCGATGCCCGTCGAATTCCACCACCTGATACGGTCTTGTTACACGTTGGGCGCCGTTATCCTCGTCGTGGGTAGGCAACCCTTTGAGATGCGAAGCGCCGACCGCCCGTGCACCGGTGGCAAACGTACGCAGCATCTCGCCCTTCAGATAGGCGGCAAGTGAACGGACCGCTCGCCCGTCAGTATTGAACGGATAGTCGGCGACGGTCAGACCTGCTGCACGACACTGTTGCAGAAAGTCGGCGTGAAGCGCTCGAAGCCCGCACAGTCTGGTGCGAAGCCGATCTTCGGTATGAACCTGACTCAGTGTCACACGCCGGCGCTTAACCTGTAATCGTAGCCATGCCGGGAGTGAGGGATGAGCATCGAGCAGTTGGCAGAACGCACCTGCCGCACCACGACTCCCTCGCTCACCCTGCACGGTGATCTTGCTGACGCGTACGTACTCCGTGACCCTCCGGTACCTATGCAACCCGCGGAACCCAAAAATCCGTCCATCAGGGTGAGTCGACAATCCGCGCTTCAGCCAACGATATAACTGACGCCGGTTCACGCCAGTGGCCTGTTCGATGGACGTGATTGCCTCTCCACGGGCGAAGCGCTCAATCGCCTGCATTCGCGTTTCGATGAGCGTGCGCGCCGCCGCGTCGAGTTCCGTCCACGCGACGCCGGGCCAAGTCGCTAAATCAAGTGTCTGCAGTTCAGGCTTACGACGATTCATGCTAGATCCCATGGCAGACGAACGGAGTCAAAGACGACAATGGCGTTGTTCGCAACGTCGGCGCACTCACCCGTCCCGCATAGAGCAGCGCGAAGGTTGCCGCGCGCGCAAGAATCGGATCCCCGCCTGAAAATTTGCGTTCGACGGCCGCCAAGGGTTGAGGGCTTGTTAAAAAATGTTCAATCCCATCGAGGAGCGCGTTCGACAAGAGGCCCCGAGTAATAACGATGCAGGGAAGCATGCGCTTCCAGTTGTCAATCCAAGCCCGTGATGCGGCCAGGTCGGCCACGCGAACAGACTGGAAGCTGAGCGGATTTTCGACGTTACCGTCGTATCTCAGATCGTCAGGAAGTTCACGCTCCGTGAGTAATAAAATCTCCTGGCTGTCTCGATACGCGACCAAGAAATCCGCTAGTTGCCGATGCCCATCGTACTGAACATACCCAGGGCGCTCGCAAAAAGAGCGAACAGTCGGGTCCGTCTCAATGCGAACCCATAAATCCAACTCACTACGACGATATAGCGTCAGCCTTCGGTTCATCTTCGGACTGAACGTTTCGATCCGATGCGAGCCACGCGGTCGGACAATGCTGATCGGCTCCAGAGCCTTCCTAGTTTGTTCCATGGGATCAGGTACTTAGGTCAGTGACTCGGAGTCTAGAATGCGAATTGACAAAGTTAATGCGGACTTATGCGAATTGACGATTTTATTTCGTTCGGATTGCGAATAAATATGTCAATGCGGTCCTCAAAATATCCGAGGAGTCGGTGGTTTCCTGGCTTTCCGGGTTGACAGACTTAATTTGATTTACGCGCAGCGACGCGCGCTGGCGGCCGTTTTATGGGCCGCTCTCGTCGTCCAGCCACCGCCAGGCGACTGTCATCCTGAACGTGATGTTCTCGTGGCTGGTGCAGGCCGGCTACCTTGCCGGCAAT